>JAFCDZ010000013.1 GCA_017609405.1 Candidatus Pacearchaeota archaeon | reverse complement strand
TGTTCAGTTAGGCAGAGTTTGGGCAACAATTTTAAGAGAATTTTTTATAATGTTTCTCATTCTGTTCAACCTAACAAACTAAAACATTTATAAACCAAACCAGAAATGTTGAACCCTGATTATAAAAATTTTCTATTAACCTTTTTTAAGTCAAATTTTTTCAATAGAGCCTATTCTAAGAATAAATTTAAAAACCTTTAAGAATAATATAGAATATAAAAGAGGGGAAAATGAGACAAAATAAAAAATATCTGTCCTTAGTAATTCTCGTGGTTTTTTTGAGTTTTATCTCAATTGGGTTTGCAAGTGCAGAAGATGTTACTGGATGTATGAATATAACTTCTTCAGGAGTTTACACATTGATTAATGATGTTTCTTCACAGAGTACTTGTTTTTTTATAAATTCAAGCGATGTTATTTTGGATTGTAATGGAAATATAATAAATTATTCTTCTTCTGAAGAAGGATATGGTATTTATATAGAAAATGCTAATAATGTAACAATTAAAAATTGTTATATTAATTTGAGCGGAAACTTTAACTATTCTCATGGAATTTATCTTAAAAATATTCAAAATAGTACGATTCGTAATAACACAATTTATACATCTAAAGAAGATCTTGGTTCTACTGCTTATTCTAATGATTATGGTATTTATTTCTATGGGGTTATTAATGTTTCTGTAATAAATAATACTATAATTACTAAGGGTTATTATGGTCGTGGAATACAATGTTATAAAACATCAACATTAAATTATACTAACATAATAAATAATACCTTTAATACTTCTGGTTCATACTCTTCAGGTATTTATTGGGATAATGATGGGGGGTTAGCATCACCCGGAATTTACAATAATAATATTCAAAATAATAATTTTTTTCTTTCAGGAAATAGTGTTTGGGGTATTTATATATTCAAATATCCATACAATAATCTTGTTCAGGGAAATACTTTTGAACTAACTGGTGATAATATTGATGGAGGGATTAAAATTTGGCAAGAAGGTAACAATAATTCTATTATTAATAATTTTTTAAATCTTTCAGAAGATGGTGTTATTTTATTAGGGGAGTATATGGATAACATTAAGATTGTAAATAATTCTGTTTTTATATATAAATCCCGTTCAGATTATGCAATTTATGTAAGGAGTACTACTAATTCTCTTATTGCTAATAATACTATTTGGTCTAATTTGGGTTGGTCCGACTATTACGGATTATATTTAAGTACTTCATCAACGAATAATAACATAACTGGAAATAATATTTATTATGAGGATGAAGCAGTTTATCTTGATTCTACATCTGGTTCAAATATGATATATAATAATCTTTTCAATGGAAGTGTTTATTTTGGGGATGCAAACACTCTTAATACAACTCTTCATACAGGAACGAATATTGTTGGCGGTCCTTACATAGGAGGAAATTACTGGGGTATGCCAGATGGAACGGGTTTTTCTGATACCTGTGATGATGAAGATAACAATGGTATCTGCGATACAAACTACACAATAACCTCAACAAATATTGATTATTTGCCCTTATCTCTTCCAGATTATGTTCCTCCAAATACAATAACAATATCACCATCAAATAATACAAGGACAAATAATCCAATAATAACTTTTTCTTGTAATATTTCTGATGATAAAGCAATAGGAAGTTTGGCTTTGCATATCTTTAATTCTTCTGGAGATGAAATTTATCAAAACACAACAAATCTTTCTGGAGTTTTAAATTCAAGTTCTTGGAGCTATACATTTAGTTATGATGATAATTTTGTATGGTATTGTTCAGGAAAAGATGCAGCAGGAAATGAAAACACTTCTTCAAATTATACTCTTCTTGTTGATTTCAATTCCCCTTCACTTTCAATAATTTCTCCAGAATCTGGAAGTTTTTTTGAAGATTCTTCTTTAGATATTCTTTTTTTGGTATACATATGATAATCAGACATCTAATTTTAGTTTATCAAATTGTGGAAATATAACTTCTATTACTTGGGGTGAGGGAGAGCATAATGTTACAATTTGGGCAAATGATAGTTTTAGTCACTTAGTTTCTGCTTTTACATCTTTTATAATTGATACAACTTATCCAATTATATCTTTTTTAAGTTCTTCTGATGCAGACAATATAATAAAAAGAGGGATATTAAATGTAAAAGCTCACATTACTGAATCAAATCTTGCTGCTGTTTTATTTAATTTTGGTCAAGAAACATTTACTTGTGGAGAAGGTTCTACATTTTTCTCTCCAGATGATTATCTTAATAGTTTATTAGTTTCTTTTTATTTTGATGAAAATTTAAGTGTCGGGAATGATTCTGTTTCTAATTCTACAGGCTCTGTTTCAGATGGTTATTATCACTTTGATGGTATTGACGATTTTATTGAAATAAATGCAAGTAAAACAAGAGAATATAATTCTGAAGGATGGTTAGGATATCAGGCAAATGGAAATCACACCGGATACTCTACTAATCTTGGTCCATCAAAATTTTTATTATATGATACATTTACAACAAATTCTTGGACAGGAGCACCTGTTGCTGTTTCTAATGGATGTGTTTATGTTCCTTTGTTATCAAATAAACTTTATCAATTAAATGATTCAAATTTAAGCCAAGTTATAGCTTCCTATACCGGAGGGGGTGATTTTTCTTCTCCAATTTTAATTAAAGATGGATATGTTTATATTGGAAATAAAGATGATAAATTTTATCAATTAAATGCTTCTGATGTAAGCCAAGTTATCTCTTTTTATACTACGGGAGGAGATATTTTATCTGCCCCAACATCTTCAGGCCAATACATATATTTTGGTTCAGCAGACCAATTTCTTTATCAAGTTAATGCTTCTGATGTAAGCCAGTTAATTGCATCAGTTGATCTTTCTGGAACTGTTTATAACACTCTTTTAATTGGTAATTTTCTTTATGCAGCTAGCAATCAAAATAAAACCCTTTATAAATTAAATGCTTCAAATATTAGTCAAATAATCAGTACAAAATATATTGGATATCCTTTAAAGTATCTGCTTTATTATAATAATTATATTTATCTTATTTCAGATAATAGTTATTATGGATATAGAATTGACCCTTCTGATTTAAGCATACTTGATAGCTTTAATATAGGGCCTGATAGGGTTGGAGGGCATCCTTCAATAAATGAAGATTATCTTTATATTTCTGCAGGAAGTAAGTTATATCAACTTAATGCTACTAATTTCAGTCAAATGGTTTCACAATATACTGCTAGCAGTACCACAAGAGGAAGTGTTATTTCGGGAGATTATCTTTATTTAAGTAGTGATTATGATACATATATTTTAAATGCTTCAAATGTTTCTCAACTTATAGATTACTCTCCAATAGATGGTACTGTTCCTGGAGTAATTGCAAATGGATTTTTTTATCTTCTTTCAAATAATCAAAAACTTTTCAAATTCGGTAGACCAATTTCTGAAGATACTGTTTGTTTGTGGTATAAAAATTCAACAGAATCAAGTTGGAAATTTGGATGTACTGCTAGAAATACTACTTACTTAAATGGAACTCAACAAGATTTAGATGATTTCCCTGTTTATTGGATTGGAAATTCTTTAAAAGTTGGTTTGATTGATAAAGAAACTTATTTTAATGGAAGTGCAGATAGTTTGATTATCTGGAATAGAACTCTTTCTTCAGATGAAATATATCAGTTATACAGATATCCTTTAATTGTTTCCTCAGATTTAACTTATATCCTATGTTCTAGTTCTTCTAATGGTTATGATTTTGATGCACAGATTGTTTCAAATGGAAGTGATGAATTGGACTTCTATGCTACTATTAATTTTTCTACAGAAGGTAGTTATTCTTATAATATTTCAGCAGTAGATTTTGTTAATCATTCAACAAGCACTGAAAACAGGACAGTAATTTTTGATCTAACCGCTCCTTTATTATCTATGTCTATTCCAGAGAATAATGGCTTATACGGAAATATAACTTCTATTACTTGGGGTGAGGGAGAGCATAATGTTACAATTTGGGCAAATGATAGTGCTGGTAATGTTAATTCTACAACAATTAATTTCACTATTGATTTAACTAGCCCAATAATTTCTATTTTATCACCCTCTCAAAATTATAGGACAAGAAATACAAGGGAAATATAACTTCTATTACTTGGGGTGAGGGAGAGCATAATGTTACAATTTGGGCAAATGATAGTGCTGGTAATGTTAATTCTACAACAATTAATTTCACTATTGATTTAACTGCTCCTTTTATTAATTACTCTTCAAATACTCCTGAAAATAATTCTGTTGAAAATAAAACATATGTAATAATTAATCTAACAACAAGTGATTTTGATTTTGATTGGTGGAGCGTTGTTGTGTATAATTCTTCTGGAACTATTGGAGAGAATGTTTCAAATTCTTCTGATATTGCATTTGTTTTTGATGGTTTAGATAATGGTTATTATTATTTTAATGTTACTGTTAATGATAGTGTTGGAAATTCAAGAACTGAAACAAGAGTTTTCTTAAATGACCTAATTTCCCCGAATGTAACACTTTTATCTGGAATGCCTGAGAACAATAGTGTTGGTGGTTCAAGAGTTACTTTTAATTGGAGCGCAACAGATAATTTTGATACAAACCTAACTTGCTATCCTGTTTATACTGGAAGTCAGGAAAATTCTTCAAATGTAGTTTATGTTGAAAACGGGACACAAACAAGTGTGACAAGATATCTTCCTGGAGGAGAAAATCTTATGAGAGTAAAATGTTATGATGATGGAGGAAATGTCTTTTATTCTGAAGGAATAAATTATCTTGTTGCTGTAATAAATATAACAAACCCTTTAAATGGTTCTATTGTTAGGATAAACTCAACAACAAACCTTACAATTGAAGAAATAGAAGGAAAAGAATTTTTAAATAATGCAACTATTTATCTTAGATATTCAAACAACTCAGACATTTATACTTTTAGAAATCTTGTGGATAATAATAACTTTTATAATTATTCTTTTAGATGGAACTTGTCAAGGCCAGAGTATTTAAATCTCTTTGCAGTTTCATTTAATACTTCAAGAGGAATTGAACATAACACTACTGATGATGTTCAAATTGTTTTATTAAAGCCAGTTGGTGAGACAGATTCTCCAACAATATCTTATTTTTGTCCAAATAGAACTTATGTTCTAAATGGAAGTTATGTGAAACTTGAATTACTTGCTGATTTAGACACTCTTCTTTTGAGAGCAAATGTCTCAGTTACTTCTCCTAACGGTTCTGTTTATTATCTCAGCCCTTCTCAGAGAAGTGTAGATGGAACAGGATTTATTGATTCCTTGAATTATACCTTCTTAGTTAATCAAACAGGAGAATATTTTATTTTTGCGAATGTTACAGATTATGAAAACCAGAGTGTGACAAAGAATTATACCTTTTACTCTGTTTCTGGCTATTCTTATCTAAAGATAAATTCATCTTCTGTTTCAAATATTTCAATAATTAATACTTGTTCTGGAAAGAGGGTCTTTTCTGGTGACGAAATCAACCTAAGAGTGTTTGATGGTGAGCTTTTGAGAATTTTATCTGAAGTTCATGATCCTGTTCTTGATATAAGTGTGGTATTTAGAGATGTTAATGTCTCTTCAAATATTACTGAGGCAATAAATTATTCAAAATTAACTGATGAAGTCTCTCCTCCTTCTGGACAAAGAAGGGTTTTTTTATTCATGATGAACTCAAGTCTTAATTTTAGCAATTATACTCTAACATTAAATTATTCTCCATTAGAATATACATTGAATAATGAATCTTCTTTGAGATTGTATAAATGCGAAAATATTTCTAATTGTGATTTGGAATTAGTTGATTTTGATTTAAATGAATCTTCTAATACTATTAGTTCTACTCTGAATAATTTCTCTGTTTTTATGCTTACTGAAAATGCTCTTGAAACTCGGACAATTACACAAACCATTACAAGAACTGAAACAGTTTCTTCATCAAGCACAAGAAATGTTTATGTTGATTTGAATCTTATTTCTCCTGTTGAAGCAAGTATGAAATTAAAAGATAAAATTATTATTCCAATTACTGTTGAAAATCCTTCTTCCACTCTTATAAGAGATATAAAACTTTCTGCAAGTTCTAATACTTCAGATATATCTCCCTCTCTTGATATTGATAAAATTGCTTTATTAAAGCCAAAGGAATCAGCAAAGACCAATCTTATACTTGAGAGTCATTCAACTCCTGGAGTTTATGAGGTGGTTGTTTCAGCTAATTCATCCAGTCCTCAAGTAACAGATACAACAAAGATAATGGTAAATCTTGTTGAGGTCGTTGGAAGCGAAATGATAAAAGAAAGAATTAAACTTGTTGCAGATTTATTCAAGGAGAATCCAGAGTGTTTGGAATTTAATGATTATGTTGAAGAGGCTAGAGGTTTATTGTCTACAGACCCTGAAAGAGCAAGAGAGCTTCTTCAGAAAGCAATGGATAAATGTCATGATGCAATCACTTCTAAGTATGGTATGACTGGTTTTGCAATTCAGGGCGATGATGTAAGGTGGAAAGACCCTGTTATGATAGTTTCAATACTCTTTGGTATCTCTATGCTAATTGTTTTAAGAATTATGCATGGAAGAAGAAAATTAAGAACCTAAATTTTTTATTATTGTTTTAAGATTGTTAATCAAAACTTTTAATTTTTTAGGATTTATTTTTTCGTTGCTATATTCTATCTCAATTACCCAATTTAATATCTTTTTTATTTCTTCTTTTTCTTGTTTTTTTATTCTCTTTTTTTCAATTAATCTCAAAGCTTCTTCATAAGTTACATTTTCTTTTATCTTTAAGATATTTCTTAAGAATTCTTTAACAACCTTGATGAATTTTTCATAACTATCTTTTTTTCTATAATCTTTATTAATCCGAGATATTTTTGATAGTAATCTACTTTTTATTTTTTCTTTTTCGCTTTCTACCCTCTTTTTTTTAAAAAAGAATTTTAATAAATTCATATTAATAATTATAATATTTTCCTTTTAAATTTTTTGAATTTTTTGTTCTCTCGTAAGATTTAAAAAGCAACATAACTTTATCTTTAAAAAGAGGTTAAAATGGAAAAAATTAAAAAACAAGTTCTATCTGCTTCAAGGGATTTGGAAAATTTAAAAAAAGAAGTTTCTAATCTTGTTCTTGGACAGGAAGAAGTCATTAATAGTTTGATTAGGTCTCTTTTATCTAATGGACATGTTTTAATTGAGGGTGTTCCTGGTGTTGCTAAAACTCTTTTAATAAGAACCCTTGCCGCAGCAAGTGGCTGTAATTTTTCAAGAATCCAATTCACTGTTGATTTGCTTCCAACAGACATAACTGGTATGACTACTTATGACGAGAGAACAAAAAAATTCTTTGTTATTAAAGGACCTATTTTCTCTAATTTTGTTATTGCTGATGAAGTAAATAGAGCACCTCCTAAAACCCAGTCAGCTTTATTAGAAGCTATGCAGGAGAAGCAAGTAACAATTGGGAAAACAACACATAAACTCCCCCAACCTTTTTTTGTTATGGCAAATAATAATCCTATTGAGAATTCTGGAACATACCCTCTTCCTGAAGCACAGATTGATAGGTTTATCTTTAAATTGAATATGGGGTATCCTTCTCCAGAAGATGAGGAAAAGGTTATTGACAATAATATTACAATAAATAGTTTTGATTCTTATAAAATAAAACCTGTTCTTTCCCCATCTAAAATTATTCGCCTGCAGGAACTGACAAAAAAGATATACTTATCAGATAAAATAAAAAAATACATTGTTAAACTTGTTAATGCTACAAGAAGGCCAAAGGAATTTGGTATCTCTCTTGGAAGGTATATTCAATGGGGATGTTCTCCAAGAGCATCAATTAATCTTTCAATAGCATCAAAAGCAGATGCTTTGCTTAATGGTAATGATTTTGTTACCCCTCAAAATGTTAAGAATGTGGCAAAGGATGTTTTAAGGCATAGGATTCTGCTTAATTATCAGGGTCAGGCAGAAGATATTAATGTTGAGGATATTATTGACGAAATTCTTAAAAAAACACCTTTACCTTAGAAATGGCAAGATTAAAGATTGATTTTATACCTAATTTAAAAAGAATAGATTTATCTGTAAAAGGATTAGTTAATACTCGGTTTATGGGAAATTATGCAAGTGCGTTTAAAGGAAATGGACTTGAATTTGCTAATTATAGGGAATACACTCAGAATGATGATGCATCCAGAATTGATTGGAAGGCGAGTAGTCGAGCAAAACAACTTCTTGTAAAAGAATTTGTTGAGGAGAGAAACCTAAATGTTCATTTTTTGTTGGATGTTTCTTCAAAAATGGTCATGGGCTCTTCTAAAAAACTGAAGTGCGAGTATGCTGCAGAGTTAATATCTTCTTTAGCTTATACTGTTTTAAAAACAGGAGATTTTGTGGGTCTCACAATGTTTTCAGATAAAATTACTAAGCAGGTTCTTCCTCAAACAGGTTTAAAACAATTCCATCTTGTGTTGGATGCTTTGAGTAATCTTTCTTACTATTATGGGGGCTCAAATATAGGCAATGTTCTTAGATATGCCTTTGACACTTTTGAAGAGCGCTCTTTAGTTATACTTATTTCAGATTTTATTAATCACGATGATTTTAGCAAAGAGTTAAAATTAGTTTCTAAAAAATTTGATTTTATTGGCTTTATGATAAGAGACCCTATTGATGTTAAGCTTCCGGATATTAAGAATCAGGTTTTACTTGAAGACCCTCTTACTGGAGAAAGGATTTTGGTAACCCCAAAAAAATTCAAAAAACTTTACGAGGAAGAAGTTTCAAAAGAAATTCGTTCTTTGAGAAGGATGTTCAAAGATTCAGGAGCTGATTTTCTTGAACTTTATACTAATGACTCTTTTATAAAAAATCTTGTTGAATTTTTTAATAGGAGGAAATTACGATGGAAGTAGTTATTAATAATCCTAATTATCTTTGGGCATTGTTGATAATTCCTATTTTGATTATATCGTATTTTGCTTCTTTGCGCTCTTCTAAAAAACTCGCTTTAAAATTTTCAAATTTTGTTGCATTGGCTAAATTATCTGGGGGATTGGGTGAAGTAAGAAATTTAAGGGTTCTTTTCCTTAGAATTTTTGCTATTGTTTTTCTTGTTCTTTCAATTGCAGGGGTTAATATATGGTATTTTGGACAGACAAATGATAGGAGTTATGTGATTGCTATTGATGCTTCTTCGAGCATGACTATTTCAGATGTTGGATTAAGTAGATTGGAATTGGCTAAGAAAGAAGCAATTTCTTTTTTAGATAATATACCCCAAGGAGCAAAAGTTGGTGTGGTTTCTTTTTCAGGTGTTAGTTTTATAAAACAATATCTTACAGATGATTTGAATAAAGTGAAAGAGGGAATAAATAGTATTACTCCTCTTACAATTGGGGGTACTGATCTTGGGAGTGTTTTAATAACTTCAACAAATATTCTAATAGATTCTAAAAAACCTCGAAGAGTAATCTTAATAACTGATGGAAGGTCTAATGTTGGTGTTCCTGTTGATTTGGGAATTCATTATGCAAATAAAAATCATGTTATTGTTGATACAATCGGTGTCGGAATTCAAACAAAGGTTAATGATAATCTTGAGTTAGGCTTAGATGCTTCTGAGTTAATTAAAATAGCTAATAAAACTTCTGGTAAATATTATCATGTTTCAACAGTAGAAGAGCTTAAAAAAGCATACTCTGAAATCGCTCTTTCAAAAAATTATGATAAAAAGGTCTTTGATTTAACTCCAATATTCCTATTTTTAACTTTAATTTTTGTCTTACTTGATTGGCTTTTTGAAGAAATGTTTTATAGGGTAATACCTTAAAATATATAAATTCTCTTATTACCATTGTAATATGTGTAGACTATGCGAAATTAGGCCCGTGTATGAATTTACAAATAAGAGAAAATTATGTAAAAATTGTTTTATTAAATGGTTTCAGAAAAAATTTCTCTATACCCTTAGGATTTTTAATATGCTTAGTAATGATGAATGGGTTATTCTTCCAAGAGGGAATGACTTTAGGGTTGTGGTTTTAAGAGATTTATTTTCTATGTATGAGACGAAGATTCCTGTTAGGGATAGAACAAAAAAGAAAACTGCTCTGAAAGATAGTGCTGATATTGTATCTTATTCTTTTCTAAAAGCATTAACTAAAAAAAATTTCTTGAGTAAAATAGATTCTTTTAAACCCGTTTATAAAGATAAAATAAGGCCTTTGTTTCTATTTTTGGACAAGGAGATACTCCTTTATGCTAAATTAAAGGGATTAAAATTTACTTTAAGGGAAAACTCTTTTAGGGAAAAAGAATTCATTGACACTCTTGAGGGCGAACATCCAGAGATAAAGCAGTCTATTGTAAGAACAATTTCAAAAATTTAATCTTTCTTTTCCAATCTACTTAAGAATTCACTTATAAACCTTGAATTTGGTTTCTCTCTTATCTTTTTAATTTCATAAACATTTGTGTTTTCAATTACTTTCTTTGTTGTTCTTACTTCATGCATTGCTTTTTCATTGAATTCTGAAGTCAATAATATTGTTTTATCTGCTAATGTTGCTGTTTTTTTAGCTTTTATCATGAAAGTTCCTAAAGCCATGAATTTTAGTATGTCTCCTTCTTTTCTTGCAATCATTTCTCCAGTGTGTAAAGAAATTCCATAATTTATTATATATTCATATTTTGAATTATGTTCATCTAGAATTTCTTTTATTTTTTCTGCAATTTCAATTACAGTTCTTTCATTTTTGAATGTCTTTGTTATAACGGGGCTTGCAATTAGAAAGATATAATCATTATTTACATATATTTTTAATTTATTCTCTCTCGCAATTTTTGTTATTCTCAATAATGTTCCTTTTACCTTTGAAAGATTTGATATTATACTATCAAAATTCTTTATTTTTATACAGATTAATTCTGTTTTTGATTTTGTTCCTTTGAGAGAAAGTTCCATCTCTGCAGTTTCAGTTATAGAAAATTGGTTTGGCTCTTCAGCTTCTTTTTTTATCTCTTTTTTTCTTTCATGTATTATTTTTGGTTCTTTGAATCTTCCAATAAACACTCTCTTATATCCTTTTTTGTAAATTATATATGAAATAACTGCTAACAATACAATTAGAAATATCCATACAATAGGGTGTGTTAGGAGTTTTATTTTTCCAAGTTCTTTTATTGATATTGCCCTACCAGTTAAGACTACATTTTGTTTTATAGTTTCATTGCCTTTTTGTATCTCTATAGTATAATTTCCGTCAGGAGCAGTTAATTGAAATTGTTTTGCTTCTCCAAATTCTAAGGATACATTTAGGTTGATTGTTTCATTTCCTATTTTTATTGGGATTGTTTCGTTAAAAGGAATATTTCCAGTATTTGTTACAATTAAAGTATCATTTATTATTTCTATATTGAAATCTTTTTTTGGCAAAATATTTATTTTTATTTTCTGCTCAAGGCCCATACCCTTTGCTTCAATTTTCCATTCAGATGGTTTCTCTTTTTCAGGTATCTCAAATGAATATTCTTTATCAGTTTCTATATAATCTTTTTCAACTTCCTTTCCTTCGCTGTTTTTTACTGTTATTGTTATATTTGAGATTATTGGCTCTCCGCTCTGGTCGTGAATTATGGGTTTTATTTTTACTTCTTCAGAAGGTAAGAAATCTGTTTTGTCAAGTAAGAGCTCAATATTTCGAGGTACCTGGTTTACAAAAAATTCTGCCTCTCCTAGTCCTTGGTTTGTTATTCTTCCTTTTGAATCTTTTTCAGTTGCTGTTACCTCTGTTTTGTACATTCCTGAAGGTAGTTCAGATGGAAGAGAGATTTCTGTAGAGAATTTACCATCAATTACTTCTCCTTTTTTTGATAGAATTGTATCCTTGTTTGTTTTTTGTTTTAATAGAACTTCAAAAGTTCCACTTACTTTTTCTCCGTCTTCTCTTGATGCTTCTCCTGTTATAAGGATTGTTTCACCAGGGTCTGTAGAATTGACATTTATTTTTGGGAGAATAATTATTTTATTTGATATAATAAATGTTTTACTATTTATTTTCTCTTCTCCAAATTGAGCTTGAATATAGCAGTTTCCAATTGAATTTCCGATGATATCTTTATCTAAGATTAGTGATGCAGTTATTTTTCTTTCTTTTCCATTATAGACCGCCAACCCGTTTTTATAAAATTCGCTCTCACTTCCACTGCAAATTAATTTAACAGTAAGTATTCCTGAGATGTCTTTGGAATAATTAAAACTTAAGGGTATGTCAATTATGTTTCCTAAATTATAAACTCCTTCTGGCTGTTTTTCAATGGTAATTGTTGCACTTAAAATTTGCACTGAAAAGAGTATTAATAATAACGCTGTAATCTCTTTTTTCATAGAAGAATTAATTCTTTTTGATTTATAAATATTTGGGATTTTTTGATTGTTTTAGATGCTTATAGCTATATTTTTATTCACTTGAGTTATTTAGATATCTCTAAAAATAAACATATAATTAATTTTTTAATTAAATCTAATTCCTATTACTATTTTTATTTTAATTATTCTAAATAATATTATTCCTAACATCTTCCTTTCACCCCCTGAAACGAAAAGTATGTCTTTTTCATAATAATTATATGAAAAAAGAGTATTTAAACATGATACAAATTTTCTTTGCAAAGATAAATGGCGTTATTGTTAAGAAAACTTAGAAAGAACAATACTTAAGCCCTCTCCTCAATTTCGCTTTTCAGTTTCTCAATAAACTCTTCCAACTTAAAACTTTGAATATCTTTTTTACCTCTTATCCTGACTGCAAGGGTTCCTTGTTTTTCTTCATTATCTCCAATAACAATCACATAAGGGATTCTTTTAAGAGAAGCGTCTTTTACTTTTGATTGAACTGTCTTTTGCTCAAAATCAGAATCAATTCTAATTTCTGGAATTTTTTCTCTAATTGCCTCTAAAACTTCTTTTGCTTTTTCAAGATTCCTATCAGTAAAATTAATTACTCTTACCTGAATTGGAGCAAGCCATGTCGGAAGCCATCCATTTGTATGCTCAAGAAGAACTCCAATAAACCTCTCTAATGAACCATAAACAACTCTATGAAGCATAATTGGTGTTTTCTTTTTATTGTCTTTATCAGTATATTCTAATTCAAATCTTTCTGGTAATTGCATGTCTAATTGAATTGTTGAGCACTGCCATTCCCTACCAAGAGAGTCTGTTATTTGAACATCAAAACTTGGTCCATAAAATTTTGCCTCACCTGGAGAAATATCAAATTTAATACCTATTTTTTTAGCGGCGTTTTTAATTGCCCCTTCTGTTAAATTCCATATTCTATCATCCCCCAAATATTTCTCTTTTTTATCTTCACTTCTAACACTTAAAGTAAATCTATAATTTTTGAAATCAAATTTATCTAAAATCTTCTTAATTAATTTTATTACACCAATAATTTCATCTTCTAACTGCTCTTCGGTGCAGAATATATGAGCATCATCTTGAGTAAATTGAATAACTCTAAATAATCCCCCTAGAACACCTGATAATTCTTGTCTGTGAACAACACCAATTTCTCCAACTCTTAAAGGCAAGTCTTTATAGCTTTTAGGAGAAGATTTGTAAACAAGCATACCTCCAGGGCAGTTCATTGGTTTTATTGCAAACTCCCTATTTTCATAATGAGTTAAGAACATATTTTCTTTATATAATCTCCAGTGTCCTGAAATCTTCCAAAGTTTACTATCCAAAATTTGAGGAGTCTTAATTTCTTGATAACCTTCTTTTTTATGAATTTCTCTCCAAAATTTAATTAATTCATTATAAATTATCAAACCATTATTATGCCAAAACACCATACCTGGTGCAGTCTCATTAAAGCTAAATAAATCCATCTGCTGTCCGATAATTCTATGGTCATTTTCCTTTAATTTAGAAGTATCTAATTTAGATTTAGAGATTTCTTTTAAAAGTTGTTTTGGATCATATTCCTCTTCATCTCCTTTAATGATAATTTCACGACTTAATTCACTCAAAGGATGACCTTTTACTTTTAATTCAAATTCCTTATAATATCCAAAAGGAGCTTTAACAACTTCAAAATCTTTTTTGAGTTCTTTTTCAGCTGCTTCTAAAACTTTAATTGCTTGCTCAGGAGAAGAGAGCTCTTTAGATAAATGGGCATAAGGATAAAGAACAATATTCTTAACATTTATTTTTTCAGCAACATCTTTAATTTCTGAAACAAGCTTTTTAACAACTTCTTCAACATTAGAATCAAATTTTTCAACTGCAGTCATAACAGCAAGAGCTTCTTTAACTTCTTTTTCTTGTTTCTCAGACTCTTTCAGTTCTTTTATGTTCTTAAGTGCTTTTTTTAATGGCTTGAACCTTATATAATCTACATGAAGCAATAGGATTTTCATAAAAAAATAAGAAAAAAAGAGTTTATAAAAATTTAGATTATTCAGATCTAAAAAGGCGACCTAAACCATAAGAAGCTCCATAAAGAAATGTTTTAATTAAAACTCTTCTAGCTACATCTGAAGCATCTCCATTATAAAGCTCCAAAAATTCTGGAATGAGTGTTGCTCCATAAACAATTAAACTAGCACTATATCTATCATTGATTCCTGCAAAAATTCCAGCTCCACCATCAAGAAAAGACAAAAAAGTTTGATATAAATTTCCACTCTCTATAAGAGAAACCAACTTATCATGTGAAGAAAAATAAGACCTAACACCAGTTAAAAAAGCTAAAAGAGTTGTTCCAGAAAAAATAAGCAAAACATCTTTTGAAATGTCTTTAAGCTCAACACTTCTTAGTTTATCTATTAAACCTGATTCTTCTTTTTTATCTTGAGCTCTTTCTTGCATAATAAAAGATAAGTTAGAAAACTTATAAGTTTAATTAAGAAAAGAGATATAATTAATTTAGATATAAAACCTTAAAAACAAAGGAAGAGTAAATAGAAAATGAATCAAAGAGAGCAAAGAAGAAAATTAAGTGAAATCGAAGAAATTCTAAGCCCACTACAAGAAATAAAAAGATTGTTCAGACCAGTTGTATATTTAGTAAACGCAACAGCTATTTTGCCTTAGGTATTTTATATGGATGTGATAGAGAAGCTCTTTCTAAAACAAGATATGGACAACGAATTTTGCAAAAATCTTCAGAGAAACATGAAAAAATTATCATTATAAATCATTATAACAAGAGAGGTTTTTAAAAAGCGACATTCTGAAACAATTGAGCAAATAAAAAGCTCATAAAATCAATAAACCAAAACATTTATAAATAGTTACTTATTAGTAGTAAAACTATGGTAGGAGAATTAGGAAATAGAAAAGAAAGATTTGTTGGTTTAGATGAAGGTGTTAAAGGATTAGTTGTTAGAACAAATGGAGATGGAGATTTTCCAATCTTTTGTGGAGGATATAATAATGGTAAAAGAGTGGAATGTCCTTATGGGGCAGTTAGAGTAGTAACTTCTCAGGGAGAAGATGGATGGCTTAGAAAGAATCATCCTGCATATGCTAATTTTCATTCTGAAGCTAAACGCTTTTCACAACATTCAACAGGAATGTGTCCAGATTGTTTTAGCAAATTTATGAGATATATTGAAGAATCTTCAGGAGGTTTTAAATGAAACAAAATAGAAGAGATTTTTTAAAAACTTTTGGAGGAGGATTAGGAGTTTTAGTAATGGGAGGTAGCTTGGATACAGGTTCTTCAGATGTAGAAATAATGCCTTATGATAGAAATGCTGTTTTTGAGAGTTTGAAAAGCCCCTGTCATGAGGGGTATAGAACTCATGTTTATGATGATGCAACTAAAAAATCTCTTTATCCTGGAGAGAGTGCAAGAGGAAATAGAACAATTGGTGTTGGATTTAATTTAGAAGATTCTATTTCAAATTATGTTTTTTGTGAAGCAGGAATAGATGAAAGAAGATTCGAGGATTTGTATTATGGAAGAGCAGATATGACTGATTCAGAAATTAATAAAGTTCTTGAAATTTATGTTAAAAATTCCGAAGAAGAAACCAAGACTCTTTTAGAAGGTAAATGGAATGGGATAGATGGTCGTGCTCTTGAAGTTGCTGTTGAATTTAATTACTGGCTTGGGAATTCTCGTTCAAGGTCATTTAAAAACTTTTGGAGGGCATTAAGAAATGGAGATTATAGACAAGCAGCAGAAGAACTAAAAGATTCTTATTTGTATAAAGTCCAAGGAAAAAAACTTCCTGGAATAAGAAAAAGGATTAATGAATTAGCAAAAAAATTAAAAAATATTAAGTAATTGTATTAGGATGCTTTATTAAACTTTGTTTTAAAAATTTAATAGATAAAGTGTTTTGTTGAAAAATCTAACTTAAAAGAGGTTAATGGGTAAATATCTTAAGCAAGGTTCAACAAGGGCTTTTAGTTTTTAGTTAGGTTGAGCAGCCTGATTTTCTAAACATTTCTTGGAGATGTTTTATTAACTTTAAATATATTAAATAATTTTCATCAAAGACAAAGGTTTTAAAGCTAAAAAAACAATACTTTTTTATGAATAAAAAAGAGGTTTTTAGTTTTGTGAAAAAAACATGGTCAAAATTTTGGTATCTTTTATTTAAGGATGAAAGTTTGTTTGGATGGGTTTTTTCAATAGTTTTTATATATGTTTTTATAAAATTTCTTTTTTTCCCTTCATTAAGCCTATTAACAGGAACCTCTCTTCCTCTTGCAATTGTTGAGTCCTGTAGTATGTATCATGAAGGAAACCTTTTTTCAAATTTTGATAATTGGTGGGAAGGCCATCATCAAAAATATGAAAATTTTGGTATCTCGAAGAATGAATTTATTAAATTCCCTTTTAAAAAAGGGTTTAATAAAGGGGATATACTTTTTATAATTGGAAAAAAACCAGAGAATATTCATGTTGGTGATGTGATAATTTTTTCAAATAAATACACTAAAAATCCTGTTATTCATAGAGTTATTAAAATAGAAAATAGGAGCGGGAATTTGTTCTTTTCTACAATAGGTGATAATAATAGGGGGCAGTTATTTTTTGAGAAAGAAATTCCAGAAGAATCTATAATTGGTGTAGCTAAACTAAGGCTTATTCCTTATCTTGGTTGGGTTAAACTTTTTTTTACAGACCTCTTTGGATTATCTTCTCATAGAGGGTTTTGTTCTCCTAATTGATGGAACTATTGAGTGGTTATTTTTAATTCTTTATTATCGAAATCTTTAAAAATAAGAAGTTATAAAAAAATAGATGGAATTTTGTCCAAAATGCGGTGCTATTCTCGTAGAAAAAGAAGGTAAATTAGTTTGCCCAAGATGTAAATATTCTGCAAAAGGAAAAGCAAAAATTGCTGTTAGTGAGAAAAAAGAAGTTAATAAGGGTGTTGCTGTTGTGAAAGAAGGGGAGGATAATGTTCTCCCTGTTGTTAATGAGATATGTAAAAAATGTGGTAATGAGGAGGCATATTTTTGGACTGTTCAAACAAGAGCCTCAGATGAAGCAGAAACAAAATTCTTTAAATGTACTAAGTGTGGGCATACCTGGAGAGATTATAATTAATTTTTTCTTAGAATCAACACTTTTTTAAATTAGGTTTTCTCTATTTAAGTAACTGGCCTCGTAGCTCAGCTTGGTTAGAGCACCAGACTCTTAATCTGGGTGTCGCGGGTTCAAATCCCGTCGAGGCCATGTTATCAGATTTGAACCCTTGGGTTTAATTTGGCTACGACTGAAAGGAGTAGACGAATTAGGTCGAACTCTGTGAGGCCCAAATCCCGTCGAGGCCATTTATTTGTTCTGGTACTTCTTTTTTATAGCTGCTTTAACAAGGCCTAAAAAAAGAGGTGCAGGTTTCATTAAGGAACTTTTTAATTCTGGGTGTGCTTGTGTTGCTACAAAATATGGGTGATCTTTTAATTCAATGAATTCAACAAGTAATCTATTTGGGGACATCCCTGATAAAACTAAACCTTTTTCTTCAAATATTTTGTGATATCTTGGATTTACCTCGTATCTATGCCTATGCCTCTCATGTATCTTTTCTTTTTTATATAATTGATAAACTATTGAATCCTTTTTTAATATTGCAGGATAAGAACCAAGTCTCATTGTTCCACCTTTTTCCTTTATCATTTTTTGCTCTTCCATTAGGTCTACTACTGGATTTTTGCATTGCGGGTCAACTTCTGTTGTATTTGCGTCTTCTATTTTACAAACATTTCTTGCAAATTCTATAACAGCCATTTGTAATCCATAGCAGATTCCTAAGAAAGGGATTTTATTTTCTCTGCAATATTGCACTGCTTTTATTTTTCCTTCTGTTCCTCTTGTTCCAAACCCCCCTGGAACAATAACTCCATCAACATCCCTTAAATCAAAATCATTTTCAGAAGTATCAATAAATTTTAAATTTATTCTTACACCTAATTCAGAAGAGCAATGATTCAGAGCCTCTTTTATGCTAGCATAGGAGTCTTCGAGGTTTGTGTATTTTCCTGCAATTGCTATTATTATTTCTTTTTCTGCTTTCTCTCTATTTATTATTTTTTCTTTCCATTTTGATATCTTTGGTTTTATCTTAATATTTAATTTTCTTGCCAATAATTGAGACATCCCTTGACTTTCAAAAACAAGAGGGATTTTATATATATCATCAACATCTAATCCAGTTATAATAGAATCAGGGTCTATTCCTGCATGTATTGCTATTTTTTCTTTTGTTCTCTGAGTTAGTTTTTGGCTGCATCTTCCTATAATGATGTCTGGTTGTATTCCTCTTTGCATTAATAGAGAGATACTTTGTTGAGTAGGTTTTGTTTTTTGCTCTCCCACACTTTTTAATATTGGGATATATGCTAAATGTAGGAATACTATATTTTCTTTTCCAAC
The DNA here is from genome assembly GCA_017609405.1 of Candidatus Pacearchaeota archaeon. Classification (GTDB taxonomy): domain Archaea; phylum Nanobdellota; class Nanobdellia; order Pacearchaeales; family GW2011-AR1; genus JAFCDZ01. The sequence continues at coordinate 1,788 of JAFCDZ010000013.1, read as the reverse complement.
TTCTCGAGCAAGTGATTTAACTGCGCTTATATAAAGTTCATTTTCCATATCTCCGATGGTTCCACCTATTTCAATTAATACAATATCTGCGTCATATTTTTTTCCCATATCTTTAAAATAATTTTTTATAAAATCTGAAACATGAGGAATCATTTGAACTGTTTTTCCTAAATAATCTCCCCTTCTTTCCTTTTCTCTTATTTTTGAGAAAACCTTACCCATTGTTAAATTCATCTCAGAAGTTGCGGTTATTCCGAGAAATCTTTCATAATGCCCAAAGTCCATATCAACTTCCCCACCATCATCGAGAACAAAAACTTCACCATGTTCAATAGGATTCATTGTTCCAGGGTCTACATTAAGATAGCCATCACATTTTATTGGTATAACTTTATATAATGAAGATAATAAATAACCCACACTCGCAATTGCAATTCCTTTTCCAAGACCAGAAAGAACACCTCCTGTTATCACCACGTATTTTCTTTTCATGAATTCTAAAATTTAGAAGGATATAAAAGGATTATTATTCTTTATTATAATATCCTTTATTTCTCTTGGAGGAGTCTTTGTATTTTTTCAATTGCTTCTGCAACTTCTTCACCTTTTTTTGTAAGTTTTATTAATTTTATTCTCCCACTTTTTTGAAATTCTACTAATCCAAGTTTTTCTAAGTTTTGCAGTATTTTCACTGCGTGGCTATATGTGCAATCAACCTCTTTTGCAAGAACGCTTCCATATCTTTTCCTTATTCCTCTTCTAAGAGAAACTAACATCATCGCTGGTTTCTTTCTCAAAAAGATTTCTGTTTTGTTTTCCATTTTAATATGTATATTTTAATATATATTTTAAGAGAATTGTTTCTTTTTAAATCTTTGGGATGGTGTAGTAATTTTAAAAAAGTAACACTTTTTGAGTAGGTTTATAAATTTAATCTTAATTCCTATCAACATGGCGAAGAAAGATAAGCTTAAAATTCTTGCAATTGGGGATATTCATGGAGATAAGGGTTTAGTTAGAAAACTTGCTGAAAAAGCAGATAAAGAGAATGTTGATTTAATTATACTTGCTGGAGACCTAACTTTTATGGAAGCTTCAGTAGATGGTATTATCGGACCTTTTGTTGAAAAAGGTAAAAAGGTTTTATTGATTCCGGGAAATCATGAATCTCCTGCAGTTATAAAATTTCTAACAGAAAAATATTCAAAGACATATTCAATTCATGGATATTCCTTTAAAATAGGTGATGTTGGTTTTTTTGGCTCTGGAATTGTTGATTGGGGTGTTGATTTAACTGCTTCAAAAGAACTTTTAAAACAACTCAAAGAAGGTCATGAAAAAATAAAAGATTTGAAAAAGAAAGTTATGGTTACACATATGCCCCCTTCTGAAAGCAAGGCAGAATTCACTGGATTTAAGGGTTCAGATGCTGTTTTAGAAGCACTTAAACTTCTTAAACCAAATATTCTTATTTCAGCGCATATTCATGAAGCAGGAGGGATTGAAGAAAAAATAGGAAATACTTATGTTTTTCATGTTTCAAGAAAAGAGAAAATTTTAGAGCTTTAATTTTCTCCAGATTTTTCTTGAGCATCTGAATTTTCTTTTGCTTCACCTTGCTCGCTTTGTGCTTCTGCTCCTTCCTGAGCTCCTTGTTGCTCAGCTTCAGCAGGACTTTCTTTTTTATTTTGGTCAGGGAATATCTTTTCTAATTTTTCTTTTCCCTCTTCTACAATAATAAGATTTATTTGGGCTGTTGCTTCTGAAAGAGTGTTTCCTCTTACTGTT
>JAFCDZ010000022.1 GCA_017609405.1 Candidatus Pacearchaeota archaeon | reverse complement strand
AAAAAAGCTGGAATAAAAAAAGAAGTTCATTGCCATACTTTAAGGCATAGTTTTGCAACTCATTTATTAGAAGATGGAACAGACATAAGATATATTCAAGCTCTTCTTGGACACGCAGATTTAAGCACAACCCAAATTTACACCCATATCTCAAGGGAAAAATTAAAAGGAATCAAGAGTCCTATTGATAGTTTGTGAATAACCTTTATTAGATATTGTTGGTTTATTTAGTCCATTATATAAAAATTAATAAACTCTAAATGAATATTAAAATTATGCTAAGCAGATTAGAATTATTAAAAATCGATTTAATGGCTAATGGTATGAGAGTTACGAAGAGAGCTAGACAAGCTTTAACACAGGGGGGAAAAGTTCCTTTATCATTATTTGAGTATGCCACGACTACAGGTATTCCTTTGAAATTTAAGGGTTCAGATATTTATGTAAATTCACCCTTTGGAGAAGATTTTTGCAGAAATGCGAATTGGAAATTACATTCAAATGATGGAACTTTCTTTCTTCTTTCAGAAAAAGGTGAGCAGCAAGAGGTTGAGCCAATTCCTTTGCCAAGTTATTTTAATAAGAGAAATCCAAAGGGTGAAAAATGGAGTTGGTTTGCAATGACTCATACAGATAGAGTTAGAATTTCCCCTATTGCGGGATGCTTTTTTTCTTGTCAATTTTGTGATCTATCAAGGACTTATCGATATCAAAAGAAAAGCATTGATGATTTAATAGATTCTATAAGGGTTGCTTTATCTGATCCGATTCTTCCCGCAAAACATATACTAATAAGTGGAGGGACTCCAAAACCTTCTGATGAAAATTATATGGATTCTGTTTATGAAAGAGTAACTCAAGAATTTAATGTTCCTGTCGATGTGATGATGATTCCAAGAAGAGATCCTTCTTATATAGATTGGTTATATTCTATAGGGGTTAATGAATTATCAATAAATTTAGAATTGTTTAATCAAGACTTTGCTAATAGGATAATGAGAGAAAAAAGCCAAATAGGAATTGCAAAATATCTTCAATTTTTAGAAAGGGCTGTAAAAATTTATGGAAAGAATAATGTTCGCTCCATTTTGATTGTTGGTTTAGAACCTATTGAGGATACATTAAAGGGTATTGAGGCGTTAGCAGAAAGAGGGGTCTCTCCTGTTTTAAGCCCATTTAGACCTTCACCAAAAACACCCTTAGCACACTTGCTTCCCCCAACTAAAGAGCAGATGATTGAAGTCTATGAAAGAGGTGCAGAAATAGTGGATAAATATGGGATTAAATTTGGGCCAAGATGTATCCCCTGTCATCATAATACTCTTACTTTTCCAGACGGCTCTAGTTTTTATAAATATTCCTAATAAAATGAAAAATCTTATTAAAATAGAAGATTTAAATAAGGAAGAAATTTTAGAAATTTTAAATTTAGCCAAAAAAATAAAAAATAATCCCAACAATTTTTTAGATCAGCTTAAAGGGAAAAGTTTAGCAACATTGTTTTTTCAACCTTCTACAAGAACAAGGATAAGTTCATCTTTAGCTATGCAAAAATTGGGGGGGGATGTTGTTGATTTGTATGAATCAAAAAAAGAGATTGGAATGTCAAAGGAAGAAAGTTTTGAAGATACTATCAGAGTTATTGGGGATTATGTCGATTTAATATGTTTAAGACATAATTTCGAAGAAGCTCCGTTTGTTGCAGAAAAAAACACAAATGCAAAAATTATTAATTGTGGAAACGGAAAGGATCAGCATCCAACACAAGCACTTTTAGATTTGTTCACAATTTGGGAAGAATTAAGAAGATTGGAAAATTTGAATGTATCAATAGTTGGAGGATTAAAAAATTCTCGTTCTGCTCATTCATTCTTAATTGCTTTATCTTTCTTTGATAATAATAAAATAAAATTAATATCCCCAAAAGAACTTAAAATGCCCAAAAAATATCTTAAATCTTTAAAAAAGACTCTTAACATTATGGAATCTGAAGATCTTGAAATTGACGAAGAAGATGTTGTTTATATGTGTGGATTAACTTCTTTTGACGCCGAAAAAGAAGTAAGAGTAGGGTATCAATTAAATAAAGAAAGAGCAAGAAAATTAAAGGAATCAACAATAATATTAAATCCCCTTCCAAGAATAGATGAGATAGAAAAAGAAATCGATAAAATTCCCAATGCAAAATATTTTCAACAAAGCAAAAATGGACTTTTTGTTAGGATGGCTATATTTATGAAGATGTTAGAAAATTAGAATCATATATATATTTCAAGATTCTTAGAGATTAAAATTTCGGTTTCTTTAATTATTTTTTTTCTAATTTTCTTATAATCATCTCCGCTGATAATGATATACCCTACATTCCCTTCAACAAATAAATATCTTCTTGGATAAAAGATTGTTTTATATTTTGATCCAATATTCTTAAACGGGTCTGATGGTTCTCCTCTTTGAAAATGATTTAATATTCTTACATTTTTAAAGTATGGCTTAATCTTTGAATGGGCCCAAAAATAATCAACCTGAAAATCTTCATAGGAAAAATTATTAACTCTTTCTCCTAAAGCAAGTTTTAATTCTATTTCAGGAATGTTTATTTTTGGTAGAGCCATTAAAACATTAGTTAAATATCCTCCTTGTCTTCTAGGGTTTAAATCAACAGTAAAAACATTTCCTTTTGAGTCAATAATAAAATCTAATCCAAATAAACCTCTAAATCCTAATCTTGCAAGATAGTGTCCAACTTTTTTTACTGCTTTAATCATTATTTTCTTTTCTCTTTTATTTGCTATTGAAGGATAAATATTTCCTAGGTATTCATTCCCCCTTAAAATCTGATCTGTAATACAAATTATTCTTGTATCATTTTTATCACAAATAATGGCATTAATATTTGGAGAGATTTTAATGTCTCTAATTAAATCAGAAACTAAAAAAGGAAGTTTTTTGTTTATTCCCCTTAATTTTGAATAAAAATTATCTAGATCCTCTTCTGAATAAATTATTCCACTTTCGTGCCCTCCAGAAGTATAAGAAGCAGAAATGTAAAAAGGGTATTTTTCATTTGATTTTACATCTTTGATATTATCATAAATTCTTGTTTTATTTCTTGGTAAATTTAAATAATGAAACAATCTTGCTTGTTTTATTTTATTATCAAATTGGGTTGCAATTTTTGGAGGAGGGCCTAAAATTTTAACTTTTGGATTGTTTATCTTTAAATGAGAGCTTGTAAACCCTAAAATAAAAACTCTGCCTTGTTTTTCAATAAGTTTATCCATTAGTTTTTGGATAAATTCTGATTCAGAAAACTCTTTGTTTGTATCTTCATAATCTTCAATATAGATAACATCATTTTTCTTTAATTTTTCTTTAATTTTAGCCAGTGATTTATTAATAACAATAAAATTTTCTTTTTTGAATAAATCATTTTGTTTTGATGATAATATCCATATTGGCTTAAACTTTTTATTAAATTTCTTTTCAAGTTCTTTTATCCATAACTCAACAACATATTCAAATCTATCATTTAAAAAAGTAAAAAAATACTCATATTTGTCTGTGAATATCTCTTCTTTCAATTCTTTTTCTAAAATATGGTCCATTCTTATTTTCATCTTTTTTTAATTTATATATTTTCCCTTTATTCCCCTTTTAACACACCTTTTAAAA
>JAFCDZ010000021.1 GCA_017609405.1 Candidatus Pacearchaeota archaeon | reverse complement strand
TACCAATAGGTTACCCACGAAAGAAGATAACATATGGGCCATAAAACAAAATAGTTTTCGGACAAAAAAATAGACTATTCGGTTAGTTTAAGACTATTCGGACTGTGTTTTAAAATAAAATATATTTAAATAATAAATATTTAGAAACAGGATGGGAATAAGAGAAAGCATAAAACAGTTTAAGCAGAAAAGAGAACAGAAAAGATTTGAAAAAGTCATACAAACTAGAAAGAAAATTGGGAGAGAAATAGCTTTAAAGACTGCAAGAATTAGGGAAGGTGAAAAATTACAAAGATCTTTAGTGAAGAAAGCTGCTGTTGAAAAAAGAAGAAGAGATATTAATATTTCTATAAGAGGTGCATCAAAATTAGGAAAAGTTGGAAAAGCTGTTGGTGGAATGTTAAAAAAAACAGGTAGTTTTGTTGGGGAGAGAATAGCTATTGCTGGACAGAATCTAGGTCCTGATCCTTTTGGAATTAGAGGTCCTCCACAAGCTCCAAGAATTATTAAAAGAAAGAAGGTTAGATCTGCTCCTAGAAAACCTAAACAAAGAAGAAAAAAGAGAAGAGTTGCTGCACCACAAAGATTTGATGTTTTAGGATTTAGTAGATGAGAAGAAAAACAATATTTTTTAAACCTAAAAGTAAAAGATTAGCAAGAGCTATAAGTATTAAATCTCCAACTGCATTTAGGAAAAGTATTCAGGTATTGAAAAAAGGAGGATTAACTTTACAAGAATTAAGAGCTTTATCCCTAGCTAAGGGAAGAGCTACTGCTCAATTAAAAAGAAAACAATTAAGTTTAAAAGAGAGAAGGCAATTTAAAATTATCTCAAAAATTAAACTTCCCAGGGTTGAAAAGTGAGATAAATTATTTATATTTGAGGGTATTTATCCTGTCTAAAGTCAGGCACTGATACCTTCTCATAGTCTCATATTTTATTATCATAATTCTTATTGTAAGCCATTTTAAGAGTATAAAAGTAAAGAGTTGATGTTCTGGGTAGGGGGTGGTGTGGAGGGGGGAGGGTTTTTTATTTCTTTAAAAATTAAAAAACAAAAAGCGAAAGGTTTATAAACACTACTTACTACTTAATATTTATATCAGAGGTAAAAAATGAATATAAAAAAGTGGTTAAAACAAATCTTCTTCGGAAGATGGATTGAGATGGATAAAATAAATTTTCTTTATGAGAGGGGAGTTACTCCCTTCTTTTAATTGTTTAAAAATGGAATCAAATAAGATTAAAAAGGAGGATAAAAAAAAGATGATTAGATTAACGTGCCAGAGATCTAGTTGTAAATATGAATGGAATTATAAAGGCAAGAGCAAATTTTATGCAACTTGTCCGAGATGTAGAAGCACTGTTAATATAGAGAAGCAAAAAATAACAAAATCATCTTTATCTAAAGAATCATGATAGCTGCTAATGCAAATAAATTAAGAGAGGAGCAGATTACAGCTCCTCTTAATAATTAACAAATGAAAATTAAAATGGATTTTATTACAGGTGTAATTCTTACAATAATTGGTTCATCTATCTTTTTTTTATTTGGTTGGGATATATGGTGTTCTGTTATGATAGTTTCAGGAATATTATTAATCATCTTATCTTTTATACCTTCAAAATCAAGAGAAATAAAAAAATAATTAACAAATGAAAATGAAACTTAAAACTCTGGGAGAAATAATTTTTATTGGATTTGCAATATTTGGATTTGTTATTTTAGGTAATATTGCTCATGAATTTTCACATAAAGAAGATTTTTCAGAAATTGATAAATGGGATGAAGAAATATGTCTTTTAGTTGCTCCCACTAAATTAAGTGATTTTGCAGGACCTATATCTTATTATGAGTTTAATTATAATAAAAGTGAGGAAAATTTAGAGAAAATAGCTCAAATTCAACAATACACAGAATATAAAGCTCTGGCTCTTAATTGTCTAATTTTAGGAGTTTTTGTGTTTAGTTTGATTATTTTTATGAATCGAAATGAGGTGAAAAATGATGATTCGTAATTTTGTATACAAATGTAAACTGTTTACACCTGTAAACACTTCCACAGGAAACGTAGGTTCACCGACGATAAAAATGTATACAAATGTATACATTCGATTGAGAAAATCTATGGTTGGCATTTTTTTTTGTATTGTATTGTATTGTATACAAAAATAAGTAAGTAAGTAAGTAAGTAAGTAAGTGGATGTATACAAATGTATACACTTTTAAAAAAATGGAAAAAGAACAAACAACACCAATTAGTGCAAGAATCCCATTATCACTCTTAGCAGAGATTCATAAAGAACTTGAAGAAACTAATCAAAATATGAGTGATTTTATAGAAAAAGCTATTAAAGATAGATTATTTAATTATTGTAATCAAGAATTATTAGATAGTGAAATAGCTTATCATAAACAGATTATTCAAAATTTAGAAAGAAAAAAAGAAGAAAGTGAGGAAAAAGAAAAAACTTTATTAAAAATTCCAAAGTCAGAGATTCAATTTTTACTTAAAACTAAAAAAATTATTGAAGATAATCCCTTATATTGTATTGGTAGGATAAATTTATATAAAAATAAATTCAATAAACATTATAGAATTTCAGAACAGGATTTCTTTAAATTATTAAGGCAAGCAGAAGATCAGGCAAAAGCAAATGAAATTTTAGGAAAAGTTGGAAAATGAAATGTTATAAATGTGGAAGTAGAATGAATGCAGATATAAAAAATAAAAGATATTTATGTAGAAGAAATTCGTAGGAGACAAATTAACTATGAAACAAAACAAGGAGATGATTGAAGGATGAAATGTAAAGAATGTGGTGGTGAGATGGAAATTAGGAGAGAAGAATGGGCTAATATTGTTTTAGTTTGTAAGGAGTGTGAATATAAAGATTATAATTAAAATGAAACAGAATAAGAAGAAAAACTAAAATGAAATTAAACTTAACACAAAAAGAAGCAGAATATTTAATATCTGCAATTGGAATTTTCTTAAAGCATTTTCCAACAACACCACCAAAAGATTTATACTCAAAACTAAAAAGAATAATGAAAAGAATTGAGAAGAACTTGTAATGTTTGTAGAACATCACTTCCAGAATTGGAACAAGTGAAAATGAAAAAGAACCAATCATTAAAATCATTTATAGAGAAGAAAGACAAAAAAGAAATTTTATACTTAATAATTGTTTTATTTAATTTTTTGGTTTTAGTTGGAGTTTCAATATTTGTTACCTCTCATACTCTAAAACATCTTTCTCCAGAACTATTTTGTGATTATGATTCTTGTTCGCAAGAATCTTATAAATGGAATTATTCTGGCTCTCTTTGTTTTGATTCAAATAATTCAGCTTGTCAAGATTTTTTAAGGTTCTGGAATGCCTGTCAAGAGTATAAGAGGAGGATTGGAGTATGTTAAAACAGAAAACCATAAAAGATTATCAATCCTTAACTTACATAAGCAGACATACAGATATTGAATATGCAAGGATAGTAAAAAAAGATTTAGAATTGAAATTAAGGAGCAACTAAGATGAAGTTAATTTTAAACTTAAATCCAAAAGAAATAGAATCAAAAGAACAATTTTTAACATTCATAGATGTAATTTTATCTCACGATTTTGTTGAAGATTATGAGGTATTAACAGATATTTATTCTTTTGAATCATTTAATAAAGAGTTTTCAAAATTAATTAAATCTGAAGATGAAAAATAAACTAACAAACATATTAGCAGGAATATTATTATTTGCAGGATGTCAGACAGCAAATATAGATGATGAAGTTCCATTATCTAATTTATTTAATTCAATAGCAAATTATAGTTTTAGAGGAAATGGAAATTGTATGAGAAATGCTATAAATTATTGCACTGCTCTTAATGAAGCAGGATTTGATGCAAGAGTAGGAATGGGAAGAA
>JAFCDZ010000020.1 GCA_017609405.1 Candidatus Pacearchaeota archaeon | reverse complement strand
TTCCTCCCTTATGTAAAACTAAATATTCTCCACAAAGAGGACATTCGTGTTTTTCGTCTGGGTTGTATTTGTTTGTTTCCATTTTATTTTATTTTTTTGGAGACGGCAGGATTCGAACCTGCTAAGCATCCCAGCTTTAATCAGTTCATGCTCTCTCCTTTTCAGTCGTAGTGTTCCTCTACTTCTTCGTCTCCATTTTATTTTATGTCAGCGTGATTTCCACATCTTTGGTGCCCTTCTCTCTAATCTTTGTAGCATTATCCAAAGAGCTTCGTGGCTCCAGAAAACCCTCTGAGAGTGCGGTGTTTTCCTTTTTTCGCTGACATATGATTTTTCATTTTTCTTCTCCATTAACCACTTTTTCAGTTTCTTCTATTGCAACCAATAAACTTTGATTTAGGATTTCATCTTTTCTTAATGTTGGAAAACCAAAGGCGAGATTTTTTAAAATTGTTCTCTGATTTAATAAAATCCTTTTCAACATTTCTATTTCTTTTTTATTCATTTTTCTTCTCCTTGAAACTTTTTTAGGAGTTCTTCAATACAACAATTAAATCCATCATTCCAACATTGTAAATGAGTAGTAGCTTCAAATTCAGGTTGTTCTATCTTCTTTATCTCCTCGCAGACTTTTTGGAGGGTTTGGAGTTGTAACTCTTTATTATAATATTCAAGCCAATCTTCAAAATGTATATTATTCTTTTCACATATTTTTCGTATATCTACTCTTTTATTCCAAACTTTATTTCCAGATTTTTCAATTTCTTTTTTTAGTTGGTTTATGTTTTTCATTTTTCTTTTCCCATCTCTATTTGATAAATTATAATTACACCTGCTGCTGAAAACATAACAACTCCTGCCCATATACCATAATTTATAGTGTGAAGAATTGCTATAAATATCCACAAAATAGACATTAAAAATCCACCTTTTCTAAACTTCATTTTTTCTTTATTTTTGTTTCTTTCATTTTAATTGTCTCCAAAACCTATAAATACCAAATCCTCCAATGTTTATTAACATAAAACTAATTATCCAAGCAAGTAAAATAGTAAGTCCTTTTGACAAAGTTTCCTGAAAAAAAACTTTGATTATAAAAACCCCTATTAAAGCTATAACAAAGATAGGTAACCCTGCATGTAAAAGTTCCATTGTGCTTACTTCTTTCGCTATTTTTGTTTCTTTCATTTCAACTCCCAGTAAATTCCATTGGTTTCAACTTCTCTGTTTATTTTTTCTTCAGCTTCAAGCTGTTCAAGATATTCATTAGCCATCCAATGATTAGATTTAATTACTGCTGCAATTCTTGAGGTAGAACTCCTGCCATTCTTTTTCAGGAATTTTAATATTATTTTCTTTTTGTCTTTCATTCTAAAAATAAATGAGGGGTGTTATTCCCCTCTTTTTTAATAAATTAAATTTTCCAAGATCTAAATATCTTGGTTTGAACAATCTTCGTAACCAATATTTTAGTTTCATAAAGGTAGTAAGAACTACCCCTTTATAAACCTTTATATTTTGTTTGAGTGGTTACAGATTGCGACATTCTTAATTATATGCTTTAAGACATAAATATCCGTCTTCGTCCTGTGCAGTATCTATTTCTTTTCCAGTTGCTTCTTCTAAACTTGCAATTCCTAAGAACCTCATAACATCACCAACAGCAGAATTTTTTAAGATATTTCCATCTTCATCCAAAAGATACCAAAGTCCTATAAATTTCAACTTGTCTTTTCTTTCTATCTTTGCTTTTGACAAATTAATTGGGTCATCTTTATCTGGATGCTTACAAACAAAATTAACTTTTTCTTGTTCTTTTGTTCCAAACTTCACAGGTTCAAACTTTATGCCTAATATCCTTACTCTCGCAATTCCCAACTTTTCTGGCTCTTTAGTTCCTATGCCTGTTTTCAGTTTTTCTTGCTCTTCAACCATTTTTTTCATTACCTCCTTTCAACTCTATGATCTTTAATTTCTCTCTAAATCTTCTATGAAGTTCAGCCATCCAAGCAAGAGCTGTGTTCTTTAACCTGAATTTTTCTATTATTTTTCCCTGAGAATCAACTATTGCATACCTTTCCCTAATATTATATGTTTCATTAAATCTTATTGCCATGTTCTAAATCTTATTTTTATGTTCTTTCTTATTATTCTCATATTCTTTCTTAAATACCTTTTTTTGACGATTTAAAGGATTCTGGCGGGTTTTTTTGTATGGGTAGCCCTTATTATCCTTCTTTTTCTCTTTTGCTGTGTTTCTCTTGTTATTTTGGTTCATTTTACACCTTGATTTCCAGTGGAAGTTCCTATCTTAACTACTTCAACATTTTCTTGTTTTTCTTCTGGCTCAACATCTTTAAACATTTTTATTTTCTCTTTTGCTTTTTCAATATCAAGAATTACTAATACTCCATTACTTCTTTTTTTCTCCTTGATTAGCTTTAATCTCTTTAATGCTCTACCTAACCACCAAGTATTTGGCAATTTATCTTTTTCTTCACTTCCAATAAAGGTTCTAAATTGACTATTTAACTCTGCAACTTTTATAAAATCTTTTGTATCAGGAAATTGTGAAATAAAATCATATAATTCAACATCTTTACTTACATAAACATCACCTTCTTTTTTTACTTTTGTTATTTCTTTTGAAATTTTTAACATTTTATCCAAAACACCACATTTTTCAGCTAATAAATATAAGGGAAGAAATAATTCTAAATCTCTACCATCTAAATTCATTTTATTTATTTTATTATATAATGTATGTATGGAAGTTATGGAAGTTATGGAAGTTATTGGAGTATTGGAGATTATGGAAGTGTTGTTCTTTTTAATTTTTTTAACTGGATTAATGTATTCATTCCACCCATCTTGGGCTTTTTCAAAAACTACTCCAAAACTTCCGAAACTTCCATTTCCCTTTGAAATGGCTTCCAAAACTTCCATAATTTGGAAGTTTCTGTCAAAATTTTCCACTAATTTAGTGATTATTGGATTATTACTCTTTTCTAAAATCATTTCAATACACCTATCAGATAGCACTTCTTCTAACCCATAAATGTTTGCAATAGCTATTGGTCTGAATACTTCAAACTCCTCAACTTCTTGGCTTTCCCCATCTTTTGACTTAACTTTTCTCATTCTTTTTACTTTTCCACCTTTTTTGTATGCGGTGTTAAGTAACTCTCTTAAATTTTCACTACCTTTTTTTCCTATACCTTCAAATTCATCAATACACAATGTTCCTCTTTCTCTAAATAAAACTGCTTCTGTAACTGAAGTTAATTTTTCCCCATTTTTTGATAATATTTTAATTAAATTAAGTAATCTGCTTTTTCCACTTCCTTTCATAGCATTAAAATAAAGGTAAGGATATGAAGAAAAACAATCGTGAAAGTAAGTTCCCATAATCCAAACAGCAATTAAAGAATAGTATTCTTCTTTAAGGTCTAAATAATATTTTAAAATATCAACTATCTCTTTATAAATTCCTTTAAAATCAAAAGATTCAAAATCTGTGTTAACACCTTTATAATTTTTATTAATTAACAAAACACTATCAGCAACTTTATTAATATATTCAAACTTTCTTCCATTCTCAAATCCAAAATTTTCTTCTAAAATATCTGTTTCAATTGTAGAATAATATTCACACTTTTTTATAATCTCTTTTTCAAGTGCTTTTTCACTAACTGCAGGATATTTTTTCAATAATGCTTGAAAACTCTTTTGTTCTATAACAACAAAACCTTTAATTTTAATTTCTTTTTCTTTTTTAGTTGTTTTTTTCTTAACTACTTTTTTAGTTTTCTCTGGTTTTTTAACATATTCAACATCTCCTTTCTTAATTAAATGTTCAGCCATTTCTTTAGATATTTTTATAATATCTCCAGATTTATAATTTGATTTTTCTTTTAGCCATTTGATTTCTACTTCTTTA
>JAFCDZ010000012.1 GCA_017609405.1 Candidatus Pacearchaeota archaeon | reverse complement strand
TTTCTCCTTTTAAAATAATCTGAAAGATCATAAAACGATGATAAAACTAAAGAGATTAATGTTACTACAAGTCCAAAATAGCCTATTGCTAGAAACATATCACCTACAGACCAATACCCTCCTAAAATTTTTATTCTATCAACTAACATCGGTTCTCTGATTTGAGAAAAATTTGTAAAAGAAAAATGTGAATCAGTTGAAATATTTAATGAAGTAAATACAGGCATCCTGCCATCATTAACTGAAACAGCTAAAACATTCAACAATCCTCCAACCAACATTAAACATAAGGAACAGATACCTAAAAAACTTGATTCCAACCTTCCAATTCTTCTTTCTAATACATAAACTCTTTTACATGGCTTACCTGCCCTTTCACCTTTTATCATCATTTTTTATCACTTTATTTATTTTCATTTCAATAACATCTCCTTTATCAATTCCATAAACATCTCTATCTCTCCAATCAATTCTTATTATCAATGAACTCCCAAATTTTTTTATTCTTCTTCTCATTTTCTTATAAGATTTTTATGGAATTTGGTATTTATAAAACTTCCTATTTTATTTATATCTCTCATGTATCTTCACCTTGCCTTCATCTAACAAAATTTTAATAACTTGTTCAGCATTATCTCCAAAATCTTCTTTTGAATACTCTTTGCCTTCCTCCAAATCAAGCTTAACCAGCTTACCACCCTTCAAAATCATTACTGAAACCGAACTAACCGAACTAACCGAACAGCTACTGCTTATACTATCGTATAACGTATAACGTCTAGACGTTATACGTTTATATACAATTTCGCTTTCTTTTTGTTCTTTTTGTTCGGTTAGAATTTTAAAGCTCGGAAGCTCTAAATTCTCCAAATCAATAGGATAAAAGTTAGATGCTTTTCTATTTGTATCAGGATTTATTTCCAATTTCACACTAAGAAGACCTTTATTTGCAAGCCTATCCAAAATCTTTTCCCAACCTCTATCTGAGTAGAGTGGCTTGTAGGCATATATCTCTGCTTTGGTGCATCCTTTCTCATTCTCTTTGTAAAATTGCTTTATTATTTCAAAAGCGATCTTTTCTCTGTGAGTGAGACCTTCAACTCCAGAACTTGCACTTATTTTTCCCATAACCTGTTTTGCAATCTCATAGTCTTGTTCATTTGCTATTACCATATCTCCAACTTTTTCTCTTTGGTATTGGTGCAATGCTGCAGAACACTTAATTATTTCAAGCAATCTTGGAAATTCTCTCCTCCATCTTAATACATCTTTTCTTGGAATAAATTTTCTTATTTGTTCAGCCCACAAAGGCAAAATAACCTCAACTCTTTTGAGATAAGATAAAGCTTGTTTTATTCCTTCGTCATATTTATCAATTTCTCCTTTAATTGCCCATTTTGTCTGCATTTCCATAATTTTATCAGTTTGGTTTTCACTTTCATCTAAATCAATTAAAAAAAATCTGTTTTTTATTTCTTCAAAAGGAGTTCCTGTTGCTGTAGTAATAAACATTATCGGTTTTCCTTCAATTTCAATATCAAATGTTGATGGAAGCTCTATATTTTTTCCCTTATACCTCCCGACAATTGTCGCAGTGCTTCCTTCACTTGTCATAACTTTAAAGACATCAGAATTAAGAATATCATTTCCAACATCTTCAAGATAAAGAACTTTTCCATCCCAAGTCCAGTCAGGTTCAACTTTTGAATTGTGCCAGTAAGTTAATGCTTTACTTGATATTCTTGTTCTGTATGTATCTTTTCCAAATATATTTTCTGGAAGAATGCTCAAAACATTTCTTGTAACCCAAGATTTCCCAACAGAACTCTCTCCATTAACAAGAATATTAAAAACAGCATTCAAATTTTTAACAAATACCCCACAGGCACAAATAAAAATTGCTTTTCTTGTTTCTTCTTCTCCAATAATTCTTTTATTAAACTCTTTATTTATTATTTCAAGTAAATCTGGTTTTTTTAATAATTGAGGAATTTCATCTTTTTCTTCTGGAGCATCCATGTTGATCAAGGTTATGCTTCTTTTTATTTTATTAATCCAGTGATTTTTTATCGGCTCTTCGCCCCATTTATCTAAATTTTTATTCCAATATTCACATGCTTTCTCAACTTCTTTTTTTATATCCTCTTTTGCTGCAGGATATTCTTTTTGCAAATTTTCAAATTCTATTTTATCAACAAAAATTTTTTCTTCATGTTCAGGAATCATCTTTTTCTTTATAAGGCTCTAAAGGTTTTTTTAATTCTGAAAATAAGATAAAGTGTTCATGCCCGCCTATTCTATCTTTAATAACAAAAAAATCATCACCTACTTCAAGAATTATACCATTACAAAAAAAACCATTTTTTTTTGATACATGAATTGTTGTTTTGCGTCCAAGAAAAATTAATGCTCTTTTCCTTTCCTCTTCATTTTCATTTTCCATAAATTATTATGCCTTCTCCTTTTTAAATAATTTTATTACTACAATTAAGTAATATAGACACCCCTACCGAAAAGTATTTAAACAGGGGTGTCTTGTGTTTTTTATGAAAGACGAATATAAAAAGGCAATTGGAATTTTGGTGATTTTCCTTGTTGGATTAATCGCTGGATTATTGTCTCCAATCAAACTTTAAAATGGTTGAAAGAACTGAAAGAAGAACAAATAAAAAGTATAAAAAGAAAGAAAATAAAAAATATCCTTATAAGAACAAGAGAAAAGAGAGAAAAAGAATAATTGGGGGAGTTTTAATAGTTTTAATTTTCCTTGTCGGAGGATTAATTTTTGGATTTATTGTATCCCCTTTAAACACACAAAAATATTGTTCTAATGTTGATGTTGTTTATTTGAAGCCATCAGAGATGTATCTTGCGTCTGATATTGCTAAAGGGAATAGAATAGCTGTTATTGTTTTTAATGAGCCAGGAGTGAGTAATAGGCTTATAATGGAAACAAAGTTCATAAAAAAATGTGGAGATTATTTTGATTATAAAGAATATCTTTATACTGAAATTCCAGAGGGAAATATAAATGCAATTATAAATGAAAGGAGGTAAATTGAAATGGTATATGAAGAAGGAGTTGAAATAGAAAAAGTTGGAGAACAAAAAGAGAAGCAAACAGAACTTAAAAAATTCAGCGAAGTTTATCCAAGTGGAACACAATTTGAAGCAGAAAGAATAGACTTTCCAGAAGTTGTAGACAAGGAAATTATCATAAAAGATGTTGCAGAGCTTTCAGGCGACTTTGGAAACTTTTTAGTTGTTTTAGCTGAACTTGGAGGAAAGGACATACAATTCCCAACAGGTTCAGGTGTTATTATGCCAAAACTCAAAAAAGCAAAGTCAGAAGGGAACTTGCCATTACTTGCAAAGATTGTAGAGAAAAGATCAGAAAAATCAAAGAGAAGATATTATGATATTGAATAGTTAAGAAGAGGTGGGTTTCTACCCACCTATTATTATAAGAATGGGGGTGATAAATGAAGCAACAGGATTTCTTTTGGAAGTTTTATTTTTCATACTTACAGGTGTCTTTATAGCAAAAAGAGAAATGAAATTTTCTTTTCTATTGTCAATTATTTGTTTATTAGCTGGTTTTTATTTTTCTTTTAAAACAGGAAAAATGATTGAAGAGGAAGCTGTTGAAGAGTATAAGAAAAAAATGTCATAATTTAAAAGTTAGACACCCCTACCGAAAAGTATTTAAACAGGGGTGTCTTGTGTTTTTTATGAAAAAAATGAAAAACGAAATTAAAAAGAGAAAAGTAGTGAAAGAGGAATACTATTGGATTTGTCCAATTTGCTCCAAAGAAATTAAACACAGCCATCCAAAGTCAGTAGAGTTTAATATTAAAGTTCATAATAAAACTCATAAAAGGATGAGGAAAAATGGAAGTTAAAAGAAAACAGTTATTTGGATTATTAAGTATTACTGGAGCTATTGTAGTAGGTTTTCTTTCTCTTTTAATCACTTTTTTAGTTCCTGATGGGGGCTATACTAATTTTACTGATTTAGATTATGTTATGGTTAAATTAAGTATTTTTGGGATTTTTGTGGTAGGGGCTGGAATTGCAGTTACATATTCTAGCCTAAGACAAATGGGGGTAATATAAATAATGGTCTCAAATAAAATTTTTGGGAATAAGGAAAAATGGAAGGATTTAAATTAAGTCTTATTGGAATAATGATTGCTTTTATATTTTCTATTCTAATCACTTTTTTAGTTCCTGTTGATTATACTAATTTTTTGAAGTATGTTGTAATTATATTAGGCATCTTAGGTGCGGGAATAGGAATTGTAGTTATATATTCTATGATGAAAATAGCAGGGTTAGTAGATAATGAATTATGTCAGGAAGGAGGCTTAAAAAATGGACGCACAAGAGTTGTTAGATAGTATAGATTTAGAAAAAGAGGTTTGGGATAAAGAAACACTTAGAAGCTTTTTTTACAAGAAGGCTGACTGCCATCAGCCTTCTCATTCTTACGGTTTTAAATTTACCTACAAGCCAGAAAAAAAACCGACAGCTGAAGAGCTTGTGGAGGAGTTGAAATGAAGATGAAAAATAAGAAGAATAAAAGATTAGAATTTATATTAAGAGTATGTATATTTTCTATTCCTTTTTTTAGTGGAGCATTTTTGTATGGGGTTTTAGATTGGAATAGTCTTTTTCACACGCCAATTTTGTTTATGTCTGTTATTATTACTTATATTTTATTAAACCAATTTAACAAAATAAAAACAGGAGAAAAAACAAAATGAAAAAAGAACTTGAAAGAGAAATTCAAAAAGCATATATGAGGGGTTATGACGCAGGAAGAAAAAGACAATTTAATCCAGATTCTCTTACTCCCAATATTAGATTTAAAATGGGAGTTAAAGTTGGAAAGAGAAAAGCAAAAGAAGAATTCAATAAAAAAGTTAAGGGAATTTTGGAAGATTTTGAAGCATATCATTGGATTGAAGATGAATTAGATGGAAAACCAAGAATTTTGATTGAAAGTTCATTAGAAGATTGGAATAAATTAAAAGACAAAATCTTCGGAGAGGAAAAACCAAAATGACAAAACACAAAATTGAATTTAAAGAAATAATAAGACAATTGAGAGATTTAGATTGGAAACTTTGGAGGGGATATGGATTAAGAATTAGATTATTGGCAGAAAGTAGTCAATTTAATAAAAATAATTTTGGAATTAAGTATCAATTATTTTTTAATCCTCATTACATTAATCTAAAAAATTATTATACTAATTGTTTGTTAATATTAAATTATTATTGCCCTTCAAAATAATGATATTTTGAGTAAATTTATAGTTGAAAAATATCTTACTCAAATCAAATATATTAAAAAATTAAATCTAAAGAAATTACCTTCTTTCAATAAATGAAAACAAAAACAGAAGAAGAACTTGAAGATAAATCTTTTGATACTTGGAGAGATTTGGACTATTCAACAGAATTTATGTATTTCCCAGAAGAAGTTATGAGAATTATAAAGGGAGTTGTTAAGTCTGAAAGAAAAAAAGCAAAAGAAGAATTTATGAAAAAACTTGAGGAGTTGAAAGAGAAAAGTTATCCTGTACATTTTTGTGAGACTAAAAAATGCAAATGTTATAATCCAAAAGCAAAAGAGAATAATGCTATTATAATTGAGTTAGAAGAAATAGACAAAATCTTCAAAGAGGGGGGAAAAGAAAGATGAAATATTTAAATAAATAAAATGGAGGAAAAATTAAAATGAATGAAGAACAAGATTTTATAGAGATAAGAACCAAAGATGCTGTTATAAAAATTCCAAGTAATCTGGAGTCTATTAGAAGAGTTAAGAAAATGCTTGAGTTTGAAGAAGAGAATTTAATGAGCAAAGAAGAAAAAACAAAATGAAAACAGAAAAGAAGCAAACTTTTAGAGCAAGTGGCTTTGGATGTATTGGAAGTTTTTAAGAAGTATAGACTTACACCAGCAGACATAGATGCAGTGTTAGGGTTTCTTAGGTTCTATAACACAGCAGGTGCAATAAAGGAAAGTGTTCAGAGTGAAGAAGAGTGAAGAAAGAAAATCCTAACAGGAGAAAAATCAAAATGACAAAATTAAAAATACTTAATTTATATGCAGGAATTGGAGGAAATAGAAAACTTTGGGATACTTTAGAGATTCCAATAGAAGTTACTGCAATAGAAAACAATGAAAAGATAGCGAAGATATATCAAGACTTTTTTCCAAATGACAAAGTAATTGTTGCAGATGCACACCAATATTTATTAGAACATTTTAAAGAATTTGATTTTATTTGGAGTAGCCCGCCATGTATTACTCATTCAAGTTTTAGATTTAATATAGGGGTAAGATTCAGAGGAACGAAGCCACAATATCCCGATTTAAAACTATATGAGGAGATAATTTTTTTAGATAATTTTTTTGGGGGGAAATGGGTAGTAGAAAATGTCAAGCCATTTTATAAGTCGCTTATTCCTGCAATAGAGATACAAAGACATTTATTTTGGAGCAATTTCCCATTAAGTCAAAATATTTTTATTAAGAGGGAGATAATAAGGAAATCTCAAATCCCCGACTTGCAGGAAAAGTTTGGGTTTGATTTATCTAAATATGAAATATCAAATAAAAGGCAAATATTGAGGAATTGTGTCAATCCAGAACTCGGACTTCACATATTAAAAATGGCTCTCAAAGAGCCACAATTAACTCTTGTTTCAAAAAATCATAGTCCGCAGAATAAAAACACCCAACATCATTCTTTGCCGAGTGAGTGTTTTTGAACAAAACAGGGGGAACTGGCTCTGCGGACACTCAAAATCAGGAGGAGAAATCAAAATGAACCAAAAATATCCAGAACTTGAAAAATTGCTTTTAGAAATAAGCCAGTCTCCAGAAGCTTTCCCAGATTGCGAAAAAGATTTTATTCAAAAGATAGCAAAACTTTACGATACTGACAGAGATTCAGCAGAGCTATACATAGAAAAATATAGGATTGTAGTGAATAAAAAAATGGATGAGCAATTAAAGGAGAATTATCGGTTGATAGGATGAAAACTAAAATTCATATTCCTCTAAAAGGGGAAAATGCAGAGCAGGTTTCTCCACCGTTTTCCTCACCTCTTTTTACGGAGAGAAACCAACCAGAAACTGCTTCTTGTTGCTTCTGGTGCTCTGCATTAAATTTGGGGGTGGATGTCTTTACAGAAATAGCCGAATTTCGCGTTTTAAGGCTCATAGAGCGATTTTTTTTCTATAATTGAGTTCTACATTAACTTTCCCCACATAGTCATATATCTATGTAGTATATTTATATATTGAAAAATAGATATTTTTTCTATATAAGGAGGAATGTTTAAAAGATGATTGCAAACCTTATAGGTGGATTTGTTGCAATTCTTATAGGAACATCTCTTGTTGGTCCGGTATCAACAGAAGTAAACACAGCAGCTCAGACTAATGGTGCATTGTATAACGCATCTTCTTGGGGTGCTACAGTATTAAAGTTAGTTCCAGGATTCTTTGCATTAGGTATCTTAGGAATAGGAATTGCAGTTACATATTCTAGCCTAAGACAAGCAGGAGTAGTATAAATGAAGAAATCTAATCAAATAAATTTTGGAGGATTTTTTCAGTGGTAACTTTAAAAAAAGCAACTTTAATTTCCCTTTTTTCTTTTTTTATAGTTATTACTTTGTTTAATGTTGTGTCAGCAGGCGATACTTTTTTTATAGTTCCTGACTCTGGATTTTATATTGTCGCCCAAGTCCAGGATACTTTTAAAATTAATACTAATTTAACAATTAATTTTTTTGTATATAATGAAACAAATGGGGGCTTGATTGATAATTCATCAACAAATTGTTCAGTTTATTTAGCAGATGATAAAGGAGAACTTTTAGTCAATGGGGATGCGAGTTATACTGGAGAAGAGTATTGGAATTTTTTAATCTTGAGTGGAAATTTCTCAAGGATTGGCTCTTACAATCTTGGAATATCTTGTGTTAATGGAAATCAGGGGGGAGCATTTGTAAAATATTTTGAAACAACTGCTATTGGAATTCAATATGAATCTATTTTTTTAAGCCCTATAATGTTAACACTTCTTTCTTTATTTTGTATCTTTTTAGCTTTTGGACTATATGCAAAAATTCCTTCATTAGGATTTATTGCTTCAATTTGCTTGATGATTGCAGGCATATACACGATGATTTATGGATTAAATGTTGTAACTGACTTATATACAAGAGCTATAGCAGTTGTAATGTTGGGTGTTGGATTTATTATTATGTTTATTTCGGCATACGAATGGTTTACATTTGATTGATATTTAATAGAGTTGAAAGGAGGTCAAAGGAGATGGCCGAAGGCGAAATAGGAGAAGATTTAGGAGAATATGTAGATGAAGTTGAAGATGAAATAGATGAAAGTGCAGAGGCAAGAGAGGCGCAGTTAGATGCTTATGCATCGTCTTATCCAAGAAGCCCTGAACAGCAAAGCATTTACACTTGGTTCTGGAAAGTTGTCAGACTTAAACAGCCATTCCAATTAGTTAAAGTAGGTAGAGTAGGAGATATAGAAATTGGCGAAAGCACTATGCCGATAAGAGAAGCAATGAATTTGTGGGTTTTGGGACACTTTTTTCACCATAAAACATTTGGAAATTATTTTGCCCAGTTAGCAAAGATTACATCAGCAACATCAATGGCAAGAGATGGTTGGTTTATGAACTTATCAATAAGTCAGAGAAGGATTAGAGAGAGAGCAAGAAATATTGCCCGTGTCGGCCGTCCTGGAATTAGTAAAGGATGGAGGGTATTCAGAAAAAAACTTCAGAGCAACCAACAGCCCGTGGAATAACTTTGGCAGATAGGCTTAGAGAATTAGAAGAAAAAGTTAGAGTTAAAGAAAGGGCAGAAGAAACAAAGAGAAAGACGAAGGCATTCACTTGGCCTTTCAAATGGAGAAAAACATTCATGAAAGCAAAGCGTTTGCCACCTAATAAGATACTAGTGATTTTCCTTAACAAGAAAAATGAAATTGAGATACCAAAATTGATGCCAATATTTGACGGGAACATGATTGTGTGGAACAATAAACCTTATGAATTTGACCCTAGAGCTATTTGGACTATAAAAGGGATTAAAGGAAATCCAAGATGTTATTTAATTAAAGAGATAGACAGGAGACCAGTTAAAAACAAATTCGGAAAATATGTTTATGGAAATGCATCAGTTTCAAATTTAGACATAGATGAAATAAGGAATAGAGGAGATTCAACAGAAAGCGATGAATTTTTGATTAAAGCAGCAATAAGAGCGTTTAAATCACAACAGAAAGCTAAACCAATTCCTTGGGCAGTGTTGCTAATTGTCGGTGCTGTTGTGTTTGGGATTATTTGGTTCTTATCAAAAGGAGGAGCATAGTTAGGGTAGAATGATGGCGAGGATAAAGAAATACAGAGAAAACATAGAGGTAAATGTATTTAATGAACATTCTAGAAGTAGAGACAAGTTTATCTACAATAATATTATAACAAGAGATCCTAATGTAATTGCACAGATTTTGGTTGATTTGATGATTTTAGGTTTTCCAATAGAAAAAGCAATTCGCAAATTTAGAGAGAAAATAAGGAAAAGAGACTGGATGGGAATTTAAGTGATTAAGTAGTATATTTATATATTGAAAATTACTAGTAAAAAGATGGTAGATTATTTAGCAACTGCAAGAACTCAATTGGCTGAAGCTAGAAGAACAGCTCAAGAACAAAGAGCTTTAATAGAACAAGAAAGGAAAAAGATTAGAGAAGCTGAGAAACAATTGATAAGTGCAGAGAGAAAATTACCAGTTGCCACTCAAAAACTTCTAAGGCGAGGAATGTATAGAGGTTTAGGGGGCAGGAAAAGGAGAAGACAGGTTTCTGTTGTTAGAAGAAGAATTGCAGAAGAAAAAGCAGGACTTGAAAAGGGAAGGAAAAGGTTAAGTTTATTTGAAAAAGAACAATTGACCCCTTATGAACAACAGATAGCACAAAAAGAAAGGGCATTGGCAGAATATGAGAGAAAAGTTCGGGAATATGAATATGGGAGAAAGTTAGCTAGAGAAGGAAAGCTTGATCCTTATATGAGTAAGATTGCGAGACAGGGATATTTAGATGAACAGGAGAGGCTTGAATATCTTAAAGGAATGAGAGAAGTGGTTGGTGAAGCTCCTGCTATAGGAGGAGGACCACTGTTGGAAGTTCCAGTGCTTTTTCAACCTCCACCTGAAGGCGTTATTCTTAAGCCATCTGAGGTAGGAGCAACTATTGGAGGAAAAACTTTTGAAGAAGTGCGTGCAGAATTGGGAGAAATAACTGGAGGACCAGTAACTGTTGGAATAGGGCAGCCGTTAAGTAGTGAGCAATTAAAAGCTTTATCAAAGGCATATACTGAGAGATATGGGGGCATACCTAAATTTACTCCTCCTAGATTTGTGTCAAGAACAGAGATGAAGAAAACTTTTGCTCCAATGGCTTCGGTAGATTTCTCAAAGATTTTTGAGACAACTAGAAAAATTACTGAACCATTTAGAACAACTGGAAGCCCTATTAGAATAACACCTTTAGTAAGTGCTAAATCAGCGAGACCGCCTGTTCCTAAGCCAGTGTCAATTCCAAAAACAACTCCAACTTTCTATAAACTGAAAAAGGGAAAGCCAGTTAAAGGTAAAAAAGTCAAGAAGAAAAAAGGAGAAGTTTCTTTCCTTGGAAAAAGTGATATTTCTTTTTTTTGAGCTTCAGAGAATGAAATAAAAGAAAGATTTTCATATTGAAAAATAGAATGGTAAAAAGTAAAAAAAGGGAAAAATTTGAAGGATTTATCAAGCTGAAAGTTTATAAAAATAGCCGGAATGGTCAAAGTTTAGTAATTCTTCCTAAAAGGAAACTAAAGAAAATTCCTAAAAAAATTTGGGTAAAATGGTAGATATATTATCACAAGTTCCAGTAGGGGATGTAAGAAAGGTTATTCAGCAACCTAAATTCCAACCTGAACTATTACAAATTCCAACACTTTCTCAACCTCCACCTGAAGGCGTTATTCTTAAGCCATCTGAAATGGGATATGTAAGTAAAATTACTGAAAGAGGAGTTCCTGTTTCTATTCCTGAATTGAAAGAGTATTATCCTGCAAGGAAAACAATTAAAGGAAAAATAAGAAAAGCAATTGAAAAAATTCCTATTAGAGAGATGACCCAATTTATATCTCCGCCAGAAGGTGTGTATTATATCAAACGAACTCCGAGGGGTGGTTATGAATTACGTGAACCTCTCCCATTTGGAATGACACCATTTGGTAAGGGTGTTGCTTGGGTTAGATATGATGAAAGAACTGGTCGCTATGTCCCAACAGAACCACCACCAACAGTTGTTGGTATGGTGAGCAAGGCCTTCTGGGAAGTAGAAAGAAAAGTAGAAGAGAAATTAGGAGAGCCTCCTTTTTTAAGATTAAAATTTCCTTTAACTCCAGAAATATATGATATTCCTGGACAGTTGGCATTATGGGCTTTTTTCACTCCAGCCTTTAAAACAGGAACAGAATCAATTCAAAAAGCTATTACAAAAACGAAGTTTGAAGGATTAGGAAAAAAATTAAGTTATGAGGAGAAGATGATGTTAAAAGAGAAGATAAAAAGAACAATTAAGAGTGCTAAAAAAGAGGACTTAGCAAAATGGGTTAAAAATGCCCTTAAAAAAATTAAGGATGATCCTTCATTATCCCAACAAGAAAAGATGATGAAAGCAGAGTGGTTAAGAGCTTTAATTATTGAAGCGAAAACCGGAAGACCCATTATTACTGAATCTGGTAAAATAGATTATTTTGCATATCAAAATGCAGTGAAAAGTTTATCAAGAAAAGTTCCAGAAAAAACTACAGAGGAAATTATATATGTCATTGAGAAAGTTCCAGAAATGAAATTTACTGGAGTGATTAGTGGGATTACTTCAGCTCTTGGAAAATTAATAAAAGAGAAAAAAGAGAAAGTAAAAGAGAGAGAGAAAGTTGGAATTGGGGTAGTTAGTGCTTCACCTTTTTTTAAGGAAGAAAAAGGACGTGAAAGAGTTGCCCCTAAAGGTGTTCCCAAAATTGCTCCAAGAGTTAAAACTCTTGAAAAACAAATTCCTAAAATTGCTCCGAAAGAGAAACCGAGAGTTACTCCAAGAGAGATTCCAAGAATTATTCCTAAACTAAAAATTTCCTCTAGAGTTGTTCCAAAAGAGCGACAGAGAATTGCTTTTGGAGTTCCAAAACCATATTTTAGGCCAGAACCAGAAAAACAAAAGAAAAAGAAAAGAAAGAAACAAAGATCAAGGTTAATAATACCAATACCAATATTATTGAAAAAAGAGAAAGAGAAAAAAATTAAAGGAAAAAAGAGAAGGAGAAAAGAAATTTTTATCCCAGAAATTAGAAGGTATAAGAAATGGTATCCTTTAGGCAAATATCCAGAACTTGAAAAAGCAAAAGAAAAAGCTAAGGGTGTAGTTTTAACAACTCTTGGAGCTTCACTTAGAATTAGAAGAAAGGTGGGCAGAAAAGAGGAATTTGTTAAACTAAAACCTTCATCTAGAATATTTAGACCTTCAAAAGTTGAACCTTTTGTTATAGTCCAGAAGAGAGAAGCTAGACTTATGGCAATTCCTGAAAGAAGAGAAATAGTCTCCGCAAGGAGAGGGAGGATAAGATGGTAATAGTCAAATCTCCTTTGACCTCCCTGCATTATGCAGGGAGTAATATTAAATGGAGGAAAGGAAGAAGAATGAACAAGAAAGGGCAAATTAGACCTGGAATTATTTTGAATCTATTGTTTTTTCTAATGGCGCTTGGAGTTCTAGTAGTTTTCATTAGCCCAATTAATGAGTTGCTTGATATAGCACAGCAATCAGATAACTTAAACTGCAAGGGTTACATTTATGAAGGAGACCCAAACCATCAATTAAGTTTTAATGAAACTTTAGATGGAGGACAAAGTGGTTCACCTTTAGCTTGCTTGGCAATAAAGCTGTATCTACCTTATATCTTTTTAGTGTTTTTAGTGGCGGGGATAGGAAAAGTTTTGTATGAGAAAGTCACAGTTGGCGGAGAAGAAACTGGATTTGAATAGAATGAAAAATTTTAAAAAATGGAACAAAAAAACACGCGTTTTAAAGCCCGTAGAGCGATTTTTTTAGTCGGAGTAATGTTCTTACTCATCTCATTTTTGCCGTTAGTTAGTGCAAATTTAGATAAAATTTCATATTTAAAAGGAAAGAACGGAAACCCAGATTTAAGAGTTGAATTTTTTGATACTTTTTTAGGTATTGATTTTTTATGGAAAACTAAAAACTGGGGAACAGCAGAACTGAAAAGCCATCCTTCAGTAAATTATGTTAAAAAAGTTGGAGCAGGAAAACAAGTTGTTATGTGGTATGACTTTAACTTTGTTGAATTGTATAAAAATGGTTTAGGAGAGCCAGAGTTTGTTGATGTAAGAACAGGAAAGAAAGTTGAAAGAGACTGGAGATATGTTTATTGGGGTAATGAAACTTATGAAGTTCCAGTTTATTCTTGTCAGATAAAAACATCTGTGAATGGAACTGAATATGAAGATTGTGTTCAAACAGGAACAGAAACTAAAACAAGAGAAGCATGGCTTCCTTACAATTCAAGAGATATTCCAAAAGGAAAAATAAGAATTGGAATTGAGGTTGAAGTTAAAGTAAATGATTATATTGATGGAAAATGGATTGTTGGTGGAAAGAAAATTGATAGGCATGCATCATGGGAAGAAGCAGTAGTTGATGCACATGGAATAGACCTTGATTTAGGAGATTCTCAAACAAGAAGAACTGGAGTGCTAATTTATACTAAGACAGGAGAGTATGAGAAACTATTATTAACCGATGTAAATTTAGGTGGAGATAGTGAAGCAACAAATTGTTCTTTATATACACTTGGAAATACACATCTTACATCTGCAAGTGTTTCGGGTTTTGTAGCAAGTTTTTCTTATGAATTATCTAATGCAACTTATTATAGATTAGAATGTCATAATAATGGTGCAAGTTATTTTGAGGATAGAGCAGTCGCGAGTTATCCTATTGTAGGAACAAATATTGATTATATTTCAGGAAGCAGAGATGGAGTTAATAATGACACTGCCGCTGTTTATAATATTGTAAGTATAACAACTGCAAGAGGTCCTATTCCAATGAAAATAATTCTCTTCTCACCAGGAAACAACACAAACTTTACAACAAGCACAATTAATTTCTCTGCAAATGTTTCAGACCCAACCAGTTTAGGAATAGAGAATGTAACAATAGAAGTGTGGAATACAGACACAGACACTTTAGCATTCAGTGAGACAAACTCCTCTGGAACTGAGGGAGTTTATAATTGGACTGCAAATTTAGATGATGGAAACTATAACTGGACAGTTTATGCTGTTGATGGAACTAATTTTGACACTTGGGAAAGTGATACAAGAGTTTTCAAAATAGACACTGCTCCAGTAATTTCAGTTACTTCACCGACAAGCAATACAAACTACTCAACTTCAAACATTTGGTTTAATGCTACAAGCTCTTTGAGTGTTGATTATTGGATAATAAACTACAACGGAACAAATATCACAATAGATGACCAATCTGGAACAACTTTAAATGAATTATTGAGTGTAGAGGATGGAACATATAATTTAACAATTTATGCAAATAATTCAGAAACTGGAGTTTGGGGTGTTAATGATTCAGTAAAAAATTTTATGGTTGATGTAACTCCTCCATCTGTCAGTGTAACATATCCAAATGAAACTATTGATTTTCACGGATTAAATACTAATTTAAGCCTTAACTGGACTGTGAGTGACGACCATTTAGATTCTTGCTGGTTTGAATGGAATGGAATAAATACAAGCGTTAATTGTAATGATAATCATACAACATTTAACATTACAACAGGAGAAGTGAAAAGTTTAACATTTTATGCTAATGATACTTTTGGAAATATTAACAGCGACACAGTTACTTGGGATTATAAGATATTTTTTAATGAATTCACTTATAATTCAACAGCTTATGAAACTGCAGATGAAAGTTATCTGTTAAATATTACAGAAGGGGGACTGTTAAGTTCTGTTAAGATGAATTACAATGGAACAAATTATACTATGACTCCAAGTAGTGGATTGTATGTTTATTCAAAAACAATACCAAGCGAGTGGATTGGAGACAATAATATCACCTTTTATTACACTTACAGTGAAGAGTTAATTGAACATCCTCATAACTATACTCAAACAGTATCATCAATATCCTTGACAGTAAAAGCAAATAGTTCAAGTTGTCCTGCTGGCTATCCTTATTACAATATAACTTTTAAAAATGAAAATAACCTTTCAGCAATATCTGCTTCAAATGGATTGACAAGTTTAACTTATTATCTTGGCTCTGGAAGTGTGAATAAAACATTAACAAGCTCAAACTCAACTGAAAATCCTAATTATTTACTTTGTTTCAGTCCACAGACAAGAACATTACATGTTGAAGATTTCATATTCAAATATGAAGCTAATAATTATCCACTAAGAACTTACTCTATAAATGAATTAACCTTAACAAATTCAACAACAAATTTAACTCTTTATTTACTTTCAATAAATGATGGACTTTATGTAAGTTTTTTCTTTGTAGACCAAGGAGGAAGCCCAATTGAAGGAGTTTCAGCAACAATATCAAGAGAAATTAGCGGAGAGACTATTAAAGTCGGTGAAGATACAACTGGTTCAGATGGCGTTGTAACATTCTGGCTTAATCCTGATTACCCTCATGTTTTAACTGGAAGTAAAACTGGTTATGAAACAGTCACATATACTTTAACTCCAACACAGAATATTTACACAGTCACTATGAATTCTTTAGGTGGAGAAGAGGCAGAGTATGCTCATGAAATTCCTGGAGTGGAATGGATAATAAGACCACCTTCAGGAATAATAAATTCTTCAATAAGGAATTTTAATGCAACAGTAACATCCTTAAATGAAAGTTTAATTAATTGTAGATTTGAGATTTTAAATTCAAGTAATTCTGTTGTTGCTTCTGGAGAAGACATAACAAACTCTTCATATTGTTTTATTAATATAGAATATACTCCTTCATCTGATGATGTTTTATTTGGAAGATTAAAAATACACACAGATTATTCTGATGGGTATGTAATTGTTGATTTGGACAGCAAATGGAGTGTCCTTGATAAAGAATTAAAACCTTGGAGAACTATAACATCTTTCTTTTCAGATTTAAGGTCAATAGGAGAATTTGGAGAAGGATTAAAAGGAGAGTTTAATAGAATCATATTATTCTTCCTAATAACAACTATTTTTCTTGGAGTATTTTTCTACATTACAAATATAGAAGTATTAAATAGAGGAATTACAATAATTTTAATATTTTTTATAACTTTAATAGCTTCATTTGGCGATTTTTTTCATATTGAACTAGGAAGTAATGATATATTTTTAGAGCAATATGCATTTGCTGTTGCATGGGGTTTGATGACTGTTGCATATTTCATATCTAAATTGGGGAGTGAAACAGGCTAATTAAAATGGGAAAGATGGTTTATGCTTTGGCAAGTATAATTTTGATAGAAGCGCTTCTCTACTTTTTCGGAGGTGGGTATTCCCATACTAGTTTATTTTCAATAATATTAAATCCCTACTCGCTAACTCTAAGTAATGACTGGTATCTTTTAGTGAGGGCAGCAATTTGGGCGATAAGTATAGGATTTATTATTCCTGGAACATTCATTCAAATTAACATTTATTCATTATATGCAGGAGTATCAGCAGTTGCTTTAACATTTGTATTCACATTGGTTAATTTTGCTTTATATATAAACAACGTCCTTAGCCCCTTTAGCCCAACATTATCAAAAATAATTATGATTTGCTTAATTGCTCCATTATTCATATTTTATTTCACAAGCGTATTAGAATGGATAAGACAAAATTAAGATGGCAGTAGATGAATTTCCAATATATGAATTGCTTGTAGAAAGCATTTTTGGTAGCGTAGGGCTTGCACTCGTAGGCATAGCATTTGTTATATTTTTAATTTTAGCATTTACAAGAACTTCAAAAATCTTTATAATTTATTGGCTTTTATTTTATGCAAGTGTTTCCATTTCATTTTATCTTGGAGGTATCGGATTAATAATTTTGTATTTCTTCGCATTCGGATTCCTTATAATAAACATTTTAAATTTAATCTCACAAAAGTTGCAATAATATAGTATATTTAAATAATAATAAAAATTATAAAGTTGAATAAAAATGGCAAAAAAGAAAAAGAGAAAATTAAAGAGGGCATTTGAAACACTTGGGAAGGAGTTCAAAGTTAAAACAAGAACAAAAACTAAAAAAAGAAAAGCTAAAAAAAGAACTCAAGTAAGAGCAAGGGCAATTTCAAGGCTCTTTGGAATACCAGTTACAGAAGAAAGAGGAAGACCAAAAGGGACTTATAAATATGGAATGCCTATTCATGAATATAAAAAACTCCTTGCCAGAGAGAGGGCATTAGCAGAACAATTTAGAGAACAACAAAAATTAGAATTAATAAGAAAAGGAATTCCACCAGGAAGAGCAGAACAATTACAATTACTAAAAGCTGTTGAGGAAAAGAAAGGAGTTCCCATCGGAGTTTTAGAAACTCCCGAAACTGTTATGAGAACTGCTGATGATGAATTACAATTCAGAAAATGGAAAGCTGACAAAACTATTTCTTACAATACTCAAAAACTTCTTAGAAATTTAAGAAGAGTTCAACTAAAAGCAGATGCAGATAATATAGAAATGCAAAGAAAATTAAAAGAAAGAAGGATGATTTCAAAAGCAGGTAATATTCTTTCCACTCCTTACATTTTAAATAAACATAAATTAGATTTTACTGGAGTCAAGGAAGATAATATTCTGTTAGCTCCAAATATTTTCCGAGAAATTCCAGAAAATCATATTTTAAGGCCTAGAAGATTAAATATCCTTCAAACTAAAGAAACTGGAAATAATTTAAGCTTTTAGATTTATGATGGCAAAGAAAAAAATAAATCCCTGGATAAAACATTTGAATGAATTTAGAAAGAAACATCCAAAAATGAATTTAAGCGAGGCTATGAAAAAAGCTCGCAAAACTTATAGAAAAAAATAATATTCAAGGGAGGATAAAAAAATGGCAAGAAAAAAAAGGAGAAAAAGTAAAGGAAAGAGAAGAAGATAAAGGTAAAGCTAAATATATTGAAAGTTATTTGGATTAGTTATTATTATGTTTTATATTCAAGGAGGTTTAACTTACAAGATGTTAGGTTCAGCACAAAAATTACTATTAGCCTTCCTAACTTTAATAGTCGGAGTTGTGTTAATTGGAACTATAGCTTCCAATTCCTTAAATGTAACAACATTGAGTTCAGTATCTGATGAATCTCACAGCTTAACAGATTGTTACACTGGGGATAATGAAGTGAATGAGTCGGACTCTGACTGTAACATAACTGTAACTCATGCACCGTCTGGTTGGGTGTCTTCTGAAGGTCTTGGAATTTCAAGTGTTACAGTCAAAAATGGAACTGGAACAGCCTTAACTGAAGACACTGATTATGTCCTTTTTGAAACACAGGGTCTAGTTCAATTTTTGAATACAAGTGATACAGATGATTTTACAAGCAATTTAACATACATAGACTACAAATATTACCCAGAGGATTACCTTAACTTAGGTTGGGGTAGAACTCTCGTTAACTTAGTAGCAGGATTTTTCGCTATTGCCCTTCTATTAGTAAGTGTTGCATTGTTCTATAGTGTTGCAAAAGAAAATAATCTAATAAGGTAAAAAAATGGTTAAAAGGAAAAAGAAATGGTTTCAAGAAGCAGTGCGTGAAAAACCACCATATCATTTAGGCTGGAAAAAGGATGTAGCACAAGAAAAAAGAATAAGAGCAGCAATAGCTTCAAGACCTAAAAATTGGTCTAGGCATAGGAGGATCTTATCTGCTATGAGGGCTTTACAAGCTCTAGCGAATGTTACAAAAGATAGAGAAACAAGAATGAAGGCTAAAAAAGACATAGAAGTTTTAAGAAGAAGATTAAAATAATCTTCAGAATAGTTCCAGCCTTTTTTCTTTTTTATAGTTGTTAGTATGTTAAAATAGAAAGTTATTCACATTTATTTTTGGATATTTGAATTTATATAATAAATTAGTTTTATATTTATCATTATAAGCACTTTCTATTAAGCCTAATTCAACCATTTCTTTTAGAATTAATTTAAAATATATAGTAGGAATTCTATTAAATCGCCTCTTTAGAATCTCTCTTATTTTAGAGTAACTAATAAATAAATGATTTCCTGCTTCTTCCTTCATCAAATTATAAATGAAAATGTAAATAATAGGAACTTTTTTTTTCTTACTTATTGTTATCATCACTAACTTAAATAGCTCCTTGAATATTCAGTGGAAAAATTAGTGTTAATTAATCCTGTGAAAGCTTCTGCAGGTGGATTAATTAAACAAGTGAGACAACCATTATTAAATGCAGCTTTTATATCATGAACATAAGCAAAAATTAAAACAAAAAACATAACAAGCATAAAAAGAATAACAATCTCATAAATATTGGGCTTTCTAAACAGGTTTTTCCAATTATGAATTCCTCTTTTCTCTATGTATGGGCCATACCTTTTTTCATACCACTTAATAATTTTGTCTTTTCTCTCTATTTCAGACAATAATCTTTCTTTTTCATTCATTTTTTCTTTTAACCATACTCTATAACTTCATTATAATACTCTTCTCCAGTAGTCTTCCCTTTAATGAAGGAAAATAATTTCTTTATTAATTTAAAAAGACCATTAAGTGGCTCTTTCAATTTTCTATAAAATAAAAAACCAAATACTACAAAAATCCCAATTACAATTAGAGTATCTAAAAGCTTCATTTTTTTATTTTTCTTTTATTTTATCTCTAATAAACCTCTTGACTTACAATCTTTTCTTATGTATTCAGCAATTTCTCTTTCATTTTTGCATGACTCATATTCCTTTAAATCCTTTCCTTTATTTGCATCAAGGATTAAGGCTGCCATCATTCTTATATTTAAATTCTGTGATTTTTTTAGTTTATCAATTGTTGGTTTATGCAATGGATAGATTTGTATTCCATCTTTCCAAAGTTCATCAAAGTATTTTACAACCTTACCCCTAATTTGAAACCTTATTATCTTTCTGCTAGAAGTTAAAAATGCTAATACTATCATCTCTTATTCTTCTTCGTAATAACTGTCCAAAAATTGTTTCAAAACAATTGACTGATAAACAAATAGTCCAAGTAAAACCCACCACACTTTTGAGGCTATTGACAGCATCCCCATTGACACTATTAGCAGTGAAGGAAACATAATGACAAAAAATGCCAATACCTTTTTGCTAGGTTGAGTTTCAACTACCTTGTTTTTCTCTTGTTTTTTTTTCATTTTTATTCTCCCAATACCACTCCTATGCTTGATTCTATTCTCTCAAGTCTTTCAAGAATATCTGCCAGAATTGCTAAAATTGCTATTGATGATTTATCATCAATGCTCTCTCCTATAACTTCTCCTGTTTCTAGATCCACTACTCCTTCTCTTTTTGGATAAGAGAAAATACCATATCTTCTTTTAGGTAATTGCTGTGCTACTTTCTGTTTTGGTGGTCTTCCTTTTTTTCTAGGTTGTGGCTGGCTTTCTTCCTTTACTCTTCTTTCTTCTTCAAGTTTTTCAAGTTCTTCATCTTCAAGTTCATCTTCATCCATTCCTAGATACTTTTCACTTTCTACTTCAGCCATCTTTTTTATCCTCCTTTCATCTCGTTTTCATTTTCATCACTTTTATTTTGTTTCTCTTGAAAATTCCTAACTTCCATATAAGTTTTATATTGTTGGAAAGTGGTTGTAATATAAGAAGAAATAAAAATTATTCCTGCTATGATATTAACAATCAAAAAGATTTTATACCATAACCTAAAATCAGCATAAATCAGCATATAAATTCCAGTGGTAATTAAACCTATCAAAATAAAGGTCATGCTTAACATTGAAGCCTCATATTGAGTTCTTAAATCTACTTTTGACATAATTCTTCCTAAAAAATCTGGAAAGATATAATTTGTTTTGTCTTTTCTTCTTACCATTCTTCGCCTCCTATACCTAAACCTAAAAACCTACTACAATAACCTCCAATAAGACCAGCTCCAAGACCAATTACGAAAGATAATAGAAAATTCCCAGTAAATGTAATTATTAAAAAATATGCTATTAATCCAAAAAGATAAGCAAAAATAGAATTAAATTCAATTCCTATCTCTTCTCCACCCCATTTTCTTATAATTGCTAAAAGAAAGAATAAAATAACAAAACCTAATCTTGCTTTCATACATTCTGCAGAAGCAACCCATCCAGTTGTTGCTTCTGCAAAGCCCTTACAGTTTACAATATTATGTATAGGCATTTTTAACCTCTAAAAACAGGAACTGGAGTAAATTTTCTCCAATATTCTGTTTTTTCTTTTGTCTTTTCTTCTTCTCCTTTTTTTTCTTCTTTTTTTTCTTTAATATTGTCTTCTTTATTTTCTTTATTATCTCCACTCTCTTTCTCTTTATTGAATTTTCCTAATCTCTTTATTTCAAAGTCTATAATATCTCCTTCCTTTAGATTAAGAGTTTTTACATCCTCTTTATTAAGAAGAATTATATAGCTTTTCCCCCATTTCTTCAAGATTTTTCTTAATATTATCATCACCATTTAAAATAAAATTAAATAAAGTTTATAAACTTTATGGAGTATGATAAATTATTGGAGATTTGGGAAAAATGAACCCCTACATTCTCGGCTTTTTGGTTGGAATTGTTCTTGCACTTATTTTTATCTTCGCTCCGATTGCTCCAGCAGTTTGTGGAGCTTTAGCAGGAATTGTTTTTGTTTTTTTAGTTACTAAAATTATAACAAATTAAAGATTTTCAAAATGTTCCTGGATTTTGTCAAGACTGGTATGAAGATAAACTTGTGTTGTTTGAATTGAAGAATGCCCTAATAAATACTGAACTTCTGATATAGTTAATCCTTTTTCTAACAAATGGGTAGCATAAGAATGGCGAAGAGAATGAGGTGAAATATTCCATTTCATTTTTCTCGCTATCCTTTTTATTGCACCATATATATTTTTTCTATTAGTCTTTAGTGGTTTGAAATCCCTTAAATCTACTAACATTTTAGAAGGTATTGGAACATATCTATTCTTTAAATTTTTGCTTTCTTCTATAAAAATCCTTCTGGTTTTCAGGTCAATATGCTCTGGTTTTAATTTACAGACTTCACTCACTCTTAATCCACAATAATACATTAATTTGGCTGCTAATTGATTTTTTCCTTTTAAATGCTTCAATAAACTTTCAAATTGTGTATCATTTATAACATAGGGAATCTTTACCATTATTTAGAAAAGGGAAGACGCCCAGCAGTTCCCCGATAGTTTAAATATTTTTTTAATATCCAATGAACAAACTGATGGCATAAAGGACAAAGCATAACTAAATTTTCTTTTTTGCTTTCTCCTTCTGGCTGGATATGGTGAGTTGTTGGAACTTTTGTCTTGCAATTACACAACCAACATTTTCCTTTCTGTTCTTTATAAATTTCTTTTCTTAAATTTTCATTAATCTGAACCCTTATATAATTAGGATCTTCACACTTCTTTAAATTAACCAATTTCTCAATCCTCTCTAAAAATTGTTTTATTTCTTGTGGCATTTTTTCTCTTTTATTTTTTGTTTAATTCTAATAAATTGCTTATTATATCTATTTCATAAACTACTCTTTTCTTTTGAGCACTTGTTAAATTACAAATTCCCTCATCATAAAATTGAAGTAACTCTTTTAATTTTCTTAATCTTTCTTCTGCTAATTCTTTAAATTCATCTTTCATTTTTCAACATAACGACAATTTATACATTATGTCGTTACATACTTATAAATCTTTCTATGTTTTTTCCTTCAAATAAAAAATGTTTTGTCTATGCAAAAATAGAGCTTATATGTTGTTTTTATGGCACTATGGCACTCCTTTTATATTTTCCTTATACCGAAAATAAGTCCTTCTTGATTTTCCTGTTATTTCACACCATTCTTTCCAGTTTAAACCCTGAATGATTAACTCTAATTCTTCATCTTTAACAATTATCTTCTTTGCTAATTTTTCCCAGTTTTTTTTATCAAATCTGTAAATCTCAAAAATCTGAAATAAAACCCTTAAATTAAGGTTTTTTGTTGCTCTGCTTGTATTGTCTTTAATCCACTCTACAATTTTTAATCTTTCTTCTTTTGTTAGATCTTTATAGTCCTGCTTTGCCAATTCAAACATAATTTTTATTTTATCCTTGTAACTTAATTTCAATTCATAAACTAAAACCCTGCTTTCTACTGCTCTTAAATTTTCATTATCAGAAGGTTTTTTATTTAGTAATAAAGTTATTGTCCCATTAAAAATAAATTTACTCGGCACTTTTAATTTTGTTGAGGAAGTGTAATAATGAACTACTCTTGAATTATCATTTAAACAGGATTTAAGCATATTCAAATTTATTTCATTATCCAAGATATTAATATCATCTAAAATGATATTTTTGTTTTGGTTATAAAATAAAAATTCATATAATTTTAAAGGCGTTATATGTCCTGATAAATAAACAAATTCTTTTCCTGCTTCTCTAAATGCTCTAATAACAGAATGGGACTTGCCTGTTCCACATTCTCCATAAACTATTAATCCTTTTGCATTCCTGTTTGCAACTATTTTTGCAAATTGCTTTATGACAAAATAAGTTTCTTCTATTGTATTCATTTTAGATATAAATTAATTTTGGTTTAAATTTCTTAAACTTCTTCTGGATAATTTTATAATTTTTAGGATAATTTTTCTTAATGTAGTTTCTCTCATATTTATCGCCGAAAAAAGCACAACCTACAAAATCCGCTAAAAATTCCTCTCTTAATTTAAAAGAAGTATTATATATTTTTTTATCATAATTTCTAAATTTCTTATCTTTTAAAACCCTTTTAAATTCAGACCGGTCTATTATTCTTTTAATTCTAAATTCTCTTATAAAAATATGACTTAATTCGTGTTCTAATGTTCCTTTTAGAATTGTTCTGCTCTTTGAATATTTTAAAAAAATTAAATGTTTTTTTGGAGAAATTTCAAAATAACTATAACCTTTAGTTTCTTTATCTTTTGTCAAATTCTCAAAATCTCTTTTGTTTAATGTTATTACATATATTTTCATTTTACTAGTCTCCTTTTCCAGTTTAATTTATTAACCTGCTATGTCGGTTTTGAGTATCAGAGAAGTAAGGAACTACACCCCTACTTCTCATTCTATTGTATATAGACAGATCTATATACCTGCTTCCAAACAATCTTTTTATGAAGTTTATGAAGCTCATTTTTAAACCTCACCTCCCATCTGTTTTATTTACACTATTATAAATAGAGTAGTAGCATATTTATAAAGATTTATATACTTTAGTATATATGTCTATTAGGCACTACAAAGAGCATATTTAGGCACTACATTTAGGCACTACAACCAAGCCAGCCACCCCC
>JAFCDZ010000019.1 GCA_017609405.1 Candidatus Pacearchaeota archaeon | reverse complement strand
GAACAACTACTATTTTTACTTCTGGAGGTGGTGGTTCTTATGAACCTTCAACAGGGACTTATACAAGTTCTTCTGGACAGAAAATGAGTATGGCTGCTGAATATGTTCCAAAAGGAACACCAACACAACCACCAACAACTCCAACCCCACCAACCCCAGAACCACCAAAGCAAGAAGTTCCAACAACATCTGCTGATAAACTTAAAGAACAATTTGAACAACAAGCACTTTTAAGACAGCAAGAAAGAATTAGACAAGAATCTATGGAAGTTGGAGGAGGTAAAACTTTTAGACAAGATATGTTAGCAATTGGTTCAAGAATTGCAGAACCATTTAAACCAGCGTATAGAAAAACTGCTAAATGGTTAAAAAGACAAGAACCTAAACTTGATGTTGCTGAAGAAAAAGTTAGGGAATTTATTCAACCTAAAACTCAACAAGAAGAAAGATTAGTAAGAGAATCTGCAATTTATGTTAAGGAAGCAGATATATATTCTAAAAATGTTGAAAAATATAATAAAGAAGTTTTAGAATTTAACAAGGAATTTAAAGATGTAACAACACAAAAAGAATTAGTAAAATATGAAAAAGAAAGATTAGAATTAGAAAAAAAACAATCAATATTAAAAAGACAAGAAAGTGCTGTTAGTTCAAGAGGTTCATTTATTGAAAGAAGGGAAGAACAACTTAATATTGAAAAAGAAAGAGCGCCAACAACATTAGTTGCTGCTGCATTAACTGGTTTAGTTTTATTTCCAATAACAACTGCAAAATTAGGAGTTGGTTTGGTTACTGCTCCTGTTAAAACTATTAAAGGAGAAGTTACAGCAATAAAACAATTACCTAAAAGTTTTGCACAAAGACCTTTAACAACTGCAGGAGAATTAATTGGAAATATTGCAGGTGCTGTAATTACTGGAAGAATTGTTGGTAGTGCATTAAAAAAAACTC
This sequence comes from Candidatus Pacearchaeota archaeon, assembly GCA_017609405.1. Classification (GTDB taxonomy): domain Archaea; phylum Nanobdellota; class Nanobdellia; order Pacearchaeales; family GW2011-AR1; genus JAFCDZ01. Next base: position 3,406 of record JAFCDZ010000019.1, on the reverse strand, counting down.
CAAAATTAACTACTGAACAAGCATTATTACAAGCGAAAAATAAAGCATTGGGTTTGTCTGATAAATATAAAGTAGAAACAATTGGATTTACAGAACAAACTTTAATTAGAAATAAATTAATTAAGACAGGTGCATTTTCAGAAGATATTAATATTCAAGGTTTAATTAAAACTTCACAAGTTGGAAAGATTACAAGAAAAACACCAAGTGGAAAAACTTCAACAAGATATATTATAAAACAAACTTCTAGGAATAAAGAGGTAATTTTAACATTTAAAGAATCTCCAAGTGGAAAAGTAAGTTCTCCAAGAGTTTCAGTAACAGATAAGGTTAAAGGAATAACAGAAGTTTATCGTCCTGCAAAACCTTCTGAAGTTAAAACTCCAACTCTTTCAGTTGAACAATTAAGACAAACAGGAACTTATGCTAAAACAGGAAGAATAGTTTCACAATTAGAAAAACCATTAGGTGAAAAAACTTTGAGATTAACTAAAAAACAAGCAACTATTTTTAAAGTTGGTTATGGTTCTGGTGAAGTAAAAACAATAGCAGATATTCTTGGAAAAAGAAAAACACCGAAGGTAACTAAATTAGTTAAGGAACCTAAACCAATTGCAGAAGCACAATTTAAAACATTAGAATTATTAGAACAACCAAAAGATATTATTGCATCTGCAGAAACTGACATTATAAAAGTTTTAAAAAAATTAGGTGAAAGACAAAAAGGAATGATATATGAGAAAGGAACAATAAAACCTATTGAACCAATTAAATTAGATATACAAAAAGTTCCAAAACCATCTAAACCTTTTGAAACAAAAGGGACAAAAGCAGATATAAATAAAATTATTAAACAATCACAGGAAAAAGTAAAACAATTTCAACAAGTTCCCCAACAAGTTCAAAAACAAGTTCAAGATTTAAGTTCTGTTTATTCACCACAAGAATTAGGATTTGATATAAGACAATTTAAACCAACTACTCTTAAACCTGTTAGTAAAAAGGTAGTTCTTCCTGCAAAGGTTAGTGTTCTTGATACAAAACAAGATATATCAATTGATACCCAACAAGTTCAACAATTAATAAAACCAAAAGTAAAGATTAAAGAAAAACTAAAAAAAGAAATTTATGCACCTTTCCCAACCATAACTGATATTCAAACAAGTGTTCAATCACAAATTAAAATTCCAATAAAAGAGAAAATTAAGATTCCTATAAAGATGAAACCACCTGTTGCTAAATTAAAACCACTTCCACTTCCAGCAATTCAAGTTCCTGTAATACCAACTCCGATTATTCCAAAAATAAGAACTCCAATAATACCTCCACCATTTCTCCCAAGAGGTTCTCCACGAGGAGCAAAACAACAAAAAGCAATGTTAAAGAAAAGAGTTAAACGAATACCAAAATATACTGCATCTCTTGCTGCCGCAGCATTTCAGTTTAAACCTGTTTCTGTAACTCCAGAACAATATAAAAAGTTACATAAAAGAACTTGGACAGGAATGGAAGTAAGACCTGTTATTGCAATTAAGAAAGAGAAGAAAAAGTTTTATGATATTAACGAAGAAGAAGATGTAGTTAATTTCAATAAAAAATTAAAGAAGGTTCAATTTTAAAATGGTAGATAAATATTTATTACTTAACAAAGCGAAGATTGATAAAACAATTTTAAAAGAAGTTAAGAAAAAGAAAGAAATTGTTTATGGAGCGCAATCAATAAAAAAACAAATTGGATTTTTAGGAAGACCAACTATTGATTGGGATATTTTATCTAAAACTCCAGAACAATCTGCAAAACAAACAGAAAAAGAATTAGAAACATTACATAAAGGGGAACAATTTTTTGTTAAAGAAGCATTACATAAAGGAACATATAAAGTTCAATATCTTGGAAAAGATAAAAAGAAAAATACTAAAGATGATATTGGTGTTGCTGATTATACTAAACTTAAATCAAAAGTTCCACCAACAAAATTAATTAATGGAATTAGATATAGAACATTAACCCAAGAGGGAAAAGCAAAAAGGTCTGCAATAAAAGATGAAGATTTTGCTTTTAGACGAGAAAAAGATACTGAAGATTTAAACAGAATAAAATTAAAAAAAGTGATTTTTGATTAAATGATACATTTATAAAAGGTATTATTTTTTAATTAATGAAGAAATAAAAACTGGTGAATTTAATGACAGAACCAATTGATGAAACACAAAAGTTACAAAATATAGTAGATAGGGCAAAAACTTATGCACTTGGAAAACAATCCTTAACACCTCCACCACAAAAACCAGAAGATGAAGGATTACAAATTGCAATTATTCGTTCTTTAGCATTTTCTCCTGATAAAGCAAGGGATATTTTTTATGAATTAACAGGAACAGAAGTAATAAAAAATAAATTAGTTGTTATAGACCCAAACCCAATAATGAATTTATTAGGTGGGAAAAGATTTTTATTAGATTTAAAAAGCATCTCTGAAGTTGATTTTTCATATTTAAAGGAAGATGATGTTGGAGAACTTATGGCACATTTCTTTGAAGAAATCTGGCCTTATTATACAGCGAATAGAATAAGATATAATATACATCAAATGGACATGGGGCATATAAAAGTAAAATTACAATCATTTATTCTTTCTTGTTTTAATAAAGGTAAAAGTGCAAAACTTCTTAATGTTGTTGGTAGAACATTCTCTGAAGAATGGGGTTCAAAAATGTTAGGTGGTGATTCTTCTAAACAAAATAAAAGGGAGGGATTTCTTGAAAGGATTAATCCTTTGAAGAAAATGGTTTAATTATGCAAATCGGTGGAATGGAATTTAATATGCCTTTTGGAAGTATTGGTTCAATATTAGTAAAAATGTTTTGGGGGATGATTGTTTTATTAATTGTTGGTTTAGTTGCATTTCTTATTTGGAGATGGTATAAAAATAAAGTTTTTTATAAAACACCTGTAACATTAACATTAAAATATGATAATGGAACACAAGAAACTAAATATGGATTAAAAGGTGCAAAGTTTATAGGTAAAACTGGTGAATGGCAATTTAAAGTTAAAATTCCAAAACAAAGAAAACCAAAAGAAGTTGGTTATCTTCCTGACTTTTCTAAAGCAGATAAAGACGGAACAATACATTTTGTTACTTGTGGAGATGGAACTTATTGGCAACAACTTAAAAATGAAATTATAATTAAAGAAAATAATATTATTTTATTAAGTAAACCAGTAATAGGATCAGACGAAAAAAGTATTATGATTAAAGATATTAAAAATTGGAGAGATGTTGTTGCTAAAAATAAAGTTACTGCTTTTGCTATTGGGTTGGGTATGTTTTTAATAATGGTTATTGCTCATTTAATTAGTTTATACATTCAAACAAAAATAAAATGTCCTATTTAAAAAAAC
>JAFCDZ010000011.1 GCA_017609405.1 Candidatus Pacearchaeota archaeon | reverse complement strand
CGGCCATGCAGCTCCTCTCAGCGTGTCAGGTAAGCCCTTCAGACTGACCTTCATTCTGCTGTCGCTCCTGGTGAGGTTCACGGTGTAGAATCTAATTGAACCGCACGCGTCACCTGTTGTAGTGTCTCCCCGCCAATTCCTTTAAGTTTCGGCCTTGCGACTATACTTCCCAGGTAGCACACTCTCCGGCTTCCCTACAGCACTGAAACCTCTCGAGGAGGTCCCAATGTTTAGTGTGCAGTGTTTACTGCTAGGACTACACGGGTATCTAATCCGTTTTGCGCCCCTAGCCTTCATCCCTCACTGTCAGAACCGTTCTCGTAGGATGCCTTCGCTATCGTTAGTCCGCCCGAGATTAACACATTTTACCGCTACTTCGGACGTACTTCCTACGTCTCCCGGTCTCAATTCTAGGAGTATCTCTTGCAATTTCCACACTTAAGATGCAGAATTTCACAAGAGACTTCCTAGAACAGCTACGGATGTTTTAGACCCAATAATAGTGGTTGCAACTTGGACCGCTGGTATTACCGCGGCGGCTGGCACCAGTCTTGCCCAGTCCTTATTCGTGAGACTTTTTACATCTCACAAAAGCTTCTCAAAGAGAGAAGCACTCTGGCTCGCTCTGTCACACTTCCGTGCATTGCAGAAGATTCTTGGCTGCTGCCTCCCGTAGGAGTGGGAATAGTGTCTCAGATTCCCTCTCAGGGCCTCTCCGCTAAGAGCCCTTACGGATCTTCGGCTTGGTGGGCTATTACCCCGCCAACAACCTAATCCGACGCAGCCCCATCCTAAGGCAATTTTCAGAGATTAGTCCTTCCAGAACAAATCTCCTATCAGGGGTTACACTCAGTTTCCCGAGATTATCCCTGGCCTTAGGGTAGGTTAGCTACGCGTTACTGAACCTTCCGCCTTCCACCCCCTGATAACAAGAAGTGAAATGACTTGCATGCCTAAGTACGAACCAGATAGCTGCAACCTCCAGCAGGATCAACTGGATTTAAAACAGTACAATAGTACTGCGCATCTTTGTCGATTACAAAGACACTTTACACTCTCCTAGCTATTGGTTTAGGACACCACAAACACCTGCATCCTACCTTAATGTGAGTATTATTAAGGTAATCATAAAAAATACTAAAATAACATAAAAAAGTCTATTTATAAATTTAACGCTGATATTTATTTTATTAAAATTTAAGAAATTAAAAATACTTTTAGTGATTTATCAAAAACATAGTAGGCTTTATAAATGTTAAAATTAAATAAAACCCGCATAATAATTAATTGAAGCGAAAATCCCAGAAAATTTTTCAATCTTAAACATAGAGATTAATCCATATGAAAACGAGAAGAGATAGCAATACAAACTCGAACCCTTTAAATTATAATAAATATTTTCACTAAGAGAAAAAACAGGGGGAAGGAGGATCGCAGGAATCAAAAGTATTTTAAATAAAAAAGGCATAATAAGTCTATGAGAAAAGAGTTAATTATATTGGGAGCGATCATTATTTTAATTTTAATCGGTGTTGGCATATATTTTTATACTCAAGGAACAAAAGAGAGACAAATAAGACATTTAGAAGAAATAAGACGTGAATTATGTCCTTCTAAATCGAGTTTAATAGTTTTAGGTGGTGAGGAAACAATCTTTGTTCAGAAAGTTAAAAGAGATGGTTATAGTCTTGACCAATTTAAAGTTTTATATGGCAAACTATCAGAAGGAGACCTTATTATAGGACCAGATATAAATGTTACATATTCTAATGGAAAATGGGATAAAAATCTTATTTTTGAGAAAGATAAATATTACTCTTTTAAGTTGAAGAATACTGTTCTTTTTTGTATAAGAGATTCGTAAGAATAAAAGCAAGAAATCAAATTTTTTGTGTGAGGAAGAAGGGGAAAATTAGTTTAGGAACCTCATAAAGCTTATATAGATTTAAATGAAAAGGGTTTCCGTTTGAATTTATTGAAACATCTGAACTTGTGTTATAGTACCTAAACACATTTTAAAAAAGCAAATTTGAGGTAAAGCAAGATTTTATAATGTTTGTAATCATCTGCTCTTTAGAGGGCTTGAGATTAGAAAACTCTCACCTCAAGAAGGATAAAAATTAATACAAAAACCAATAGAAAACATAAATCTCAAAAAAGATACCCCATCAAACCAACAAAACATAGAAACATTTAAAAAGCAAGAAATCAAATTTTTTGTGTGAGGAAAAAGGAAAAGAAAAGGAGACAAATAATATAAGATGAGTGAACAAGAAAGAAAAGTAGTAATTCCCGGCGAGATTATTGTCGAAGGAGAATATCTTCCTGGAGAAAATACTGAAAAAAAAGATAATGCAATTATTTCTACAAGATATGGCTTAGCTGAGATTATTCAAGGATTAGTAAGAGTTATTCCATTATCAGGAGTTTATTCTCCAAGAGTTGGAAATATTGTTATTGGAACAATAAAAGATATTACATTAAAAGGATGGCTCGTTGATATAAATACCCCAACAATTGCGTTTCTAAATGTATCTGAATTCCCAAGATTTGTTAACAAAGGTTCATTAGAATCTTTTTTAGATATTGATGATATTGCAATATTCAAAGTAATTGGAGTGAACAGCAAAGGAATAGAATTAACAATGAAAGGAAGAGGCCTTATGAAAATTGAAAAAGGCATGGTTTTTGAGATAAATTACACGAGAGTTCCTCGAGTAATTGGAAGAGAGGGAAGCATGGTTTCATTAATAAAACAAAAAACAGGGTGTAATATTACAGTAGGACAAAACGGGCTTGTTTGGGTAAGTGGAGAAGATATTGAAAAAGAATTAAAAGCAAGAAAAATGATTGAGTATATTGCAGAAAATTCTTTTATATCTGGATTAACAGATAAAGTAAATGAATTATTTGGAGAGAAAAATGAGTGAATTTAAAAGACCTGATGGAAGGAAGGTTGATGAAACAAGAAAGATTATAGCAAAAGTAGGAGTAGTTCCTAATGCAGATGGTAGTGCAATGTTTGCTTTTGGTAAAACTGTTGCTATTGCTGCAGTTTATGGTCCAAAAAACATGCATCCACAACATGAACAAAACCCAAAACAAGGAACCCTAAGATGCACATATAGTATGAATAGTTTTTCTGTTCAAGATAGAATAAGACCAGGACCAAGCAGAAGAAGTATGGAAATAAGTGAAATAACCACTTGGGCATTATCACCTGTTGTAATGCTGAAGAATTTTCCAAATACTGTTGTTGATGTTCATATAAATATTCTTCAAGCAGATGCTTCTACAAGATGTGCTGGAATAAATGCAGCATCAATGGCTCTTGCTCATGCAGGAATACCAATGAAAGACCTTGTTACAAGTATTTCAATAGGAAAACTTGACAAACAATTAGTTGTTGATGTCAATAAAAAAGAAGAAGATTGGGAGGAGGGAGAAGGGGCAACAGATATTGCAATGAGTTTCACTGGAAGCGGAGAATTAACACATATTCAATTAGATGGACATATTTCAAATGAGGAATTAAAAACAGCAATTGAGTTAGGAAGAGCTACATGTAAAAAAATTTATGAGATTCAAAAAAAGGCTCTCAAAGAAGCTGTTAAAATTGAGGAGGAAGAAGAATGATACACACAACAAGGGTAACTGCTGAAAGAATAAAACAATATCTTAAAGAAGGAAAAAGATTTGATGGAAGGAAACCAGAGAATTATAGAAAAATTGAAATTGAGAAGGGAATTTCAGCTCATGCTGAAGGTTCTGCAAGAGTTAAAATCGGAAAAACAGAAGTGATTGTTGGCATAAAGATGAGTGTCGGAGAACCTTATCCAGATTCTCCAGATAAAGGAAATTTGATTACAACAGCAGAGTTAATCCCTTTAAGCTCTCCAAGAATTGAATTAGGTCCTCCAAAGTTTAATTCAATAGAAATTGGAAGACTTGTTGATAGAATGTTAAGAGAAAGCGGTTTTATTGATTTTAAAGGATTATGTATAAAAGAAGGAGAAAAAGTATGGACTTTGTTCGTTGATATATATTCAATAAACGATGATGGAAATTTATTGGATGCTGCAGCAATTGGAGCAATCATTGCATTATTCGATACAAAGATACCAAAATACGATGAAGAAAGTGATAAAATACTCTACGAAGAACCAACAGATGAAAAATTACCTTTATCAAAGGAGTTTCCATTATCAATAACAATACACAAAATAGGAGATTATTTTATAGTTGACCCAACAAAAGAAGAAGAGGATATCAGTGAAACAAGAGTAACTATTGGAGGTTATGAAGAAATCGTATCCTCAATGCAGAAAGGAATGGAAAAAAGTTTAAATATTGAAGAAATGTTAAAAGTATTAGAGATATCAAAAAAAGTAAATCAAAAATTAAGAAAAGAAATTGAAAAATATATCTAAAATGTATGAAAAAAAAGAGAATCTTTCAAAATACGAGCTTGCGAGAATTGTTGGCGCAAGAGGATTACAGATTGCTATGAACGCTCCTCTTTTAGTTGAAATCAAAGAGGAGGAATTAGAAGAGATAAATTATGACCCTTTAAAAATAGCAGAAATTGAATTAGAAAAAGGGGTTCTTCCAATCACTGTAAAAAGGCCGACTCCAAAGAAAAAAGAATCTGCTTTGAAAAAAATAAAAGAAAAAGAGGTAAGTGATGAAGAAATAGAAAAAGAAATTGAAGAAGAAGAGAAAGAGATTTCTAAAGAAGGAGAAATTATGAAGATAGTTAATTCTGAAGAAGAGGAAACAGAAGAAGAAACTGAAGAAGAAGGATTTGAATAAGATAAGATATATAAATGTAGTTTTTCTATTTATTTCATGGTTATTATCCTTGGAGTTAGTGCTAAGAAAATAAAGGATACTCGAGGAGAAGATACCATCGAAGTTACAATAAAAACAGATATTGGGAAGTTTTCAGCAAGCTCACCGAACGGAAAATCAAAAGGGAAAAAAGAAGCAAAACCCTATAAGAAAACAATTGATGATGATATAAAAACTCTGGATGCGTTCTCAGGTTATTTTTCAAAAGAGATATTAGAAAAATTTAGAGATTTACATCGAATTGAGGATATTATAAAAGATAGTGTAGGTGCAAATACCCTCTTTGCATTAGAGTCAGCAACTCTTAAGGCAATATCAAAAGAGAAAAAAATCCCTGTATGGAAGATAATAAACCCCAGAGCAAAAAAATTCCCAATATTTATAGGAAATTGTATTGAAGGTGGTGTTCATGTAAATAAAGAAAAAAAGCCAGATTTTCAAGAATTTTTGCTCATACCAAAGGGAAATAATCCTAAAGAAAATTCAGAAATTAATAAAGAGATATTTAAAAGATTAAAGTTCATCCTAAGTAAGAATGACCCCTCTTTTAAAGAGAAAATAGGGGATGAGAATGGATGGGTAACCTCCTTAAATGATAGAGAGGTTCTTGAAATTTTAAAAGATGAAAAAAAGGTTAGATTAGGTGTTGATGTAGCAGCTTCTACTTATTATAAAAGAAAAAAATATCATTATAATAATCCAAAATTAGCAAGAACACCTGAAGAACATATGAATTATATATCTAACATAATTAAAAATGAAAATTTATTTTATATTGAAGACCCTTTTGAAGAAGAGAGTTTTGAAAGCTTTAGTAATTTATTAAAAAAATTTCCAGATAGATTAATTGTCGGGGATGATTTAACAGTCACTTCATTAAAAAGATTAAAGATGGCTATAGAAAAAAAGAGTATAAATGCTATTATAGTTAAGCCAAATCAAAATGGCTCCTTAATTGAGGTAGAAGAGGTATGTAAATTAGCGAGGGACCATAAGATAAAGATTATATTTTCCCACAGAAGCGGAGAAACTGAAGAAAATATTCTCGCAGACCTTGCTTTTGGTTTCCAAGCAGATTATCTCAAATGTGGAATATACGGAAAGGGTAGAGAATCAAAAATAAAAAGATTAATAGAGATTTCAAAAGAAATTAGGGGATAAGATTATTCTTTCTTAGATTTTATTTTTCCAAATACCCACCCAATTAACATACCCCAAAAGATTAATGATATTAGGCTACCTGCCCAAAATAATCGAACCATCCCAGGACCTCCAGTGCTTAAATTAGGGTTTGCTCCTAAGAATAAAAAAGGGAAACTTAAAATTGATAAAAAATCCAGGATAATTTCTTGAACAAAATTCCAACAAGTAATTCCGATCATCATATTTCCAAACGCATCAGTGGGAATCTCACAGCTTATTAATAATCCACTTATTTTAAAAATTAAAACCAACAATATCCAAGTTACAATTCCTATAATTCCTCCCTTAACATAATTTTTCATATAGGTAACAAAATTCATATGTTTATAAAATCTTCGATAAGTTAAAACATCTATAAAACAAGAATTTAACAGAATAGAAACTCTTTTAAATCTATTTTTCTCTAAATTCTCATGCCAAGAAAAAAAGAAGAAAGTAAGGAAGAAACTAAAAGAGTTCCTTCAAAAGAAGAAACTGAAGAAAAAGTTTCTCCAAAGGAGGAAACTGAAGAAAAAACAAAAAAAGGAGTTTCTTTAGAAAAAGAAACTGAAGAAAAAAAAGAGGAAAAAATAACAGAAACTGTAAAGAAAACAATTGAAGAGAAGAAAAAAGAATTATTAGAAAGAGCAAAAAAGGTTTCTGAAAAAATAGAATCTACAACCACTGATGAGTTAAAGGAAAAAATAAAGAAGAAAAAAGCAGAGTTTTTGCTCCCGCTTGAAGATTATGTTCGTTCAGGAATTTATATTGGAACAAGAGCAGTAACTCCTGATATGAAACCTTTTGTGTACAGAAGAAGAGCAGATGGATTAGCTATCTTTAATACTGATTTAATAAATGAAAAAATAAAAGAAGCGATTGAGTATCTTGTTCAATTCAATCCAGAAGACATAATTGTGGTCTGTAAAAGGCCTGCTGGATGGAAGGCTGTTAAGATGTTCTCAAAAATAACTGGAATAGAGGCATTCACAAAGGAATATCCTGCAGGAATGTTAACAAACATACAGTTAGATAATTTTAGAGAGGTTGAATTAGCAATCATCTGCGATTCTTGGGTTGACAAAAATGCTATTCATGATATGAAAAAAATTAACAAACCGTTTATAATGATATGTGATACAAATAATTTCACACATGGTGCAGAAAGAGTTATCATAGGCAATAATAAAAGTTCAAAAAGTTTAGGTCTAATATTCTATTTATTAGCAAAAGAATATTGTAAAGCGAGAAAAATTGATGCAAAAATTCCAGATTTAGATTGGTGGATGGAAGAAATTGCTAGTGTTTAGTTTTAAAAAATAACCAATTTTTATCTTTCATTTTCAATAAGACATATCTTCCATTCAGTTTCCTTCCGTTTAACACAAACACTATTTTATCTTTCTTTTTACTTTCTAATTCATAAAACCCCTTATCCCAAATAAGGACCTTTCCTTTTCCATACCCCTCTTTTATCTCTCCTTCAAAATCAGCATAAGAAAGAGGGTGGTCTTCAACCTCAATTGCAAGCCTCTTGATACCCTGTCGAAGAGGGGGCTTTTTTGGTAACGCCCAGGACTTTAAAACATTATTAAATTCCAGCCTCAAATCCCAGTGCAAGTGTGTAGCATGATGCTCGTGAATAACGAAAATTTTGTTTTTCATATTATTTTTTAGTTATTTCTGTTTTATCTTCAATATCATTTAAAATCCATCCCCTTTTATTAAGAGCATCCCTTATTTTATCAGCCTCTTCCCATTTTTTCTCTTTTCTTAATTTTTCTCTCTTTTTAACCAATTCTAAGACTTCTTTTGGAATTTCTATTTTTTCTTTTTTTAACAAATCTAATCCAAGAACTTTGTCCATTTCTTTAATTGTTTGATATTTTCCTGAAGCATTTTTATCCCTTACAAAATTCCACAATACCTGTATTGCTTTTGGCATATTTAAATCGTCATTTATTGCATTTTTAAATTCATCAAGATATTTTTTATTTATTTTTTTGTCGTCTTTTATATCTGAAATAAGATTTTTTAATCTATTATAGGCTCTTTTTGCAGATTCTAAAATTTCAAGTGAAAAATTAACTTGTTTCCTATAATGTCCTGTTAAGCAAAAATATCTAAATTCAAGTGGTTTGAATCCTTTTTTTTCTAAATCAGAAAGCAACAATAGACCTCCTTTTGATTTTGACATCTTTTCCCCTTTATATAAAAGCCATCTTACATGAAGCCAATACCTTACCCAAGGTTTTTTTCCAAAAGCACATTCTGATTGCGCTATTTCGTTTGTATGGTGAACAGGGATATGTTCCTCTCCTCCAGTATGAATATCAAACTGCTTTCCAAGATATTTTGATGACATAGCTGAACACTCAATATGCCAACCAGGAAAACCTATTGGCCAATCTGCTCCAAATTCTCTTGGGTCCCATTCTTGTTGCCTTACTCCTGGTTTTTCAGAAAATTTCCATAATGCAAAATCAGTTGGATTCTTTTTTTCTTTTAAACTAACTCTTTTTCCAGCAATAATTTTGTCCTTCTTGAGATTAGCAAGCTTTCCATAATCATCTACTTTAGAAGTATCAAAATAAATTCCATCAGAAGTTCTATAAGTATAACCTTTTTTCTCAAGTATTTTTATTAATTCTATTTGCTCTTTTATATGCTCTGTTGCTCTTGGCCAATAATCTGGTTCAGTAAAGTTAAGTTTTTTCAGGTCATCTCTAAAGACTTTAAAATAATAATCTGCGATTTCTTTTGCAGTCTTGTGTTCTTTTTTGGCTGATTTTTCTATTTTGTCTTCACCTTCATCAGCGTCGGATGTAAGATGCCCAACATCTGTTACATTAATAACATGAGTGACTTTGTATCCATTATATTTCAAAACCCTTATAAGATAATCTTCAAAAACATATCTATATAAATTTCCTATATGTTGATACCAATAAACAGTTGGACCACATCCATAAACCCCAACTTTTGGAGGATTTAATGGTTTGAAAATCTCTTTCTTTTTTGTTAGAGTGTTATAAAATTTTAATACCATTTAATATCTAATTAATTGATATTTAAAAAAACTGCTATTTTATTATCTTGAAAATATATGAGTTAAAGGATAATTCTTTAAGTTGTAAGTTCAACAATAAAACTCCTTGCTCAACATAATTAAAAACTAAAGCACTGTTGAACCATTCCTAAGACATTATATATTAACACTAATTTATTATACAAACCAAACTTTTTGATAAAACTGCTATTTCAGTTAAAAAGATAAACAAATTAAGACTTTGGTTCAATTGTTAAGTCAAAAAAATCAGAAGCATAAGGTTTTCCATTTGCCTTTACATTAACTCTAAATCTTGTTGTACAAAGCGGTGCTGTCTCAGGTATTGAAAACAATACTCTTCCTGAAAAAAAATCTCCAGAAGATATTAAGATATTATCTTCAGCTCTTCCTCCTGCAATATAAGATTCAACATCTCTTCCACTTATACCACATTTTCTCTGAATATCTGGATCAGAATTAATTACCTCATAAGAAAAAGAAACTGGTTGCGATGCTGCAGCTCCTTTAATAAGATTTTTTATTCCAATACCAACACCGTCCTGAGTTCCTTGCTTAATATGAACATGTCTACTTGTTGGATAAATAACGATTTTCGCGTCTTCGGAAAATAATTTTCCAACCTCATTTCTTAATTGCTCATTAGTTAAGCTTACTATTTCTGTTCCACCTTTGAAGATATTCTTAACTAAAGCAAGACCAAGAATAAGAACAGTCATAAGTAATACAATTGTAACAATTGTTCCGACAGACATCTCCATTGCTGCTTTTCTGTTTCTCATTTTAAATTTGCAGTCTGTATTTGTGCTAAAGAATTTCCAAAGAAATAAAATAAAATGAAGGTTATCAATAAGAAGATTATGCTCAAGATTATTCCAGTAATATTTAATCTAAAAGATTTCTTTGATATTTTTGAAGAATCTTTCTTAGAAAAGATTGCTCCAATAATTCCAATAACTAATCCAACAAATGGAGAAAAAAATGCAAAGATAATACTTAATAAACCAAAAATATACGATGTTGATTGTATAATTTCTTTTTCTCCCATCTTACCTCATTTTATAAAATAAATTAGCATTCTTCTTTTATAAATGTTTTGTTAAATAAAAATTTATTGAAAAATTGTTTTAAAATTAAAGAAGGGTTAACATGAAATATTCAATAATGTCCAATAATTATTCATCTTTTAGTTATGTGGAGAAGAACTTTTTCCATTAACACACCGAAGATATTTTATCATTAACCCATCTCTCAAGTAAAAATAAAAAAACTAATTATCTATGATTAAAAGAATTAAAGAATGGTTTTTAATAGAATATTAAAAAGGATAATATTTAATAAGGATATTTTACTTATAAAATTATGAAAAAGAGGGAGCTAGAGTTTTTAATTCAAATAGTTAATGCAATCAAAGAAGGAGAGTATATTCTTGAGAAAGCATATGAAAAAGAAGATATAAAAAAATTCAATGAAGCAAAGGAATTTATCTTCAGTGCACTAAATAAATCAGATGAACTATTAAAATGAAAAAAGAATTTGATGAATTAAAAAGACTTATTGATAAACAAGATAAACTTTTACTAGAAGCAAAAAATCTTCTTGAAAAAAAAGAGAATGAAAAGAGAACATCAATTTTAAGATTAATTGATTTAGAGATAAATGAGATAAAAAGAAATTTCAAAGATATAAACACAAATATCCGAAAAGTCGTTGAAGGCATGAGTCTTGGTAAAGGGCGTCAAAATCAAAAGAAAGAGATAAAAAAAGAGATTAAAGATGGGGAAGATTTGAGAAAATTCAAAAAAGAACTTGGAATCAATCTTTCTGTATTAAAAGAGATTTACAAACAAGATAGAATAAAAAAAGAGAGAAAAACAAAAAAACCTTCAAGTTATGTTAAAATTGCTAATAAGTTATTTCTAAATATATCAAGAGAACTCCACAATAAGAAATTGTTCGAATCTCTTGAAAAAGATTTATTAAAAGCAAATATAAATATTATGCCAACAAGCTATATCTCTGTTATATTATTTACAACATTAATATCCTTCTTTATTGCTTTGGGTATTTTTTTATTCTTCCTATTTTTTGGGATTGGACAAGCACCAGAATATATTGTCATTTTAAAAGAAGGTTATGCAAAAAGAGCTGTTGGCTTGCTGTGGATTCTATTTCTTGTTCCAGTCATAACTTTTATCTCCCTTTACTTTTATCCTTCTGCTGAAAAAAAAGCTTTAGAAGCAAGAATAAATAATGAGCTCCCATTTGCTGCAATTAATATGTCTGCTATTGCAGGTTCGATGCTTGAACCAACAAAGATATTTCAGATAATAGTTAATACAGGAGAATATGAATATATTGAAAAAGAATTCAAAAAATTACTTAATCTAATTAATGTATATGGTTATGATTTAGTAACTGCATTGAAAATAACTGCCTCAAATACTGCAAGCCAAAAATTAAGCGAACTTTTTAATGGACTTGCTACAACAATAAGCTCTGGAGGGAATTTAAGAGAATTCTTCTCAAGGAGAGCAGACACTTTATTATTTGACTATAGAATTGAAAGGGAAAAGCATACAAAAGCTGCTGAAACATTTATGGATATCTACATCAGTGTTGTTATTGCAGCTCCAATGATGTTAATGCTCTTGCTTATAACAATCCAGATAAGTAATCTTGGATTAAATATAACCCCTCTTGCACTATCATTACTTATGGTCCTTGGTGTTTCAGTGGTTAATATACTCTTTTTAGCGTTCCTACATCTAAAACAACCTGAAGGAGGATAAATGAAGATAAAAATAATGCATGTGCTTGGATTAATAATTGGAGCAAGCCTTTTATTAGTCTCGATTATCCTAAGGTCTCAAGAAGTTTCTTTCTTTTTAGGAGGGCTAGGAATATTAATCGCACTATTTCCTTTTATTTTCTCAATAATGAGAGAAGGGAAAATCTATGCAGAAAAAGAAGAAATGTTCTTAGAGTTTACAAGAAATCTTGTTGAAGAAGTTAAAACAGGAACACCAATAAGCAAGGCAATTTTAAATGTTAGAGACAAAAATTATGGAGCTTTAAGTGAAAACATAAGAAAATTAGCAAATCAGATATCTATTGGGATACCTCTAAGGGAGGCATTAAAAAATTTTTCAAGAGATGTCAGAGACAAAAAAATATCTCAAGCAATTACACTAATCGGCTCTGCAGAAGAATCTGGGGGGGATATTGGAGGAATTCTTGAATCTGTTGCAACAGCTGTTAGTATGTCAGATAAATTAAAAAAAGAGAGAAAAGCAGCAATTCAAACAATTGTTGTTCAAGGATATATCATATTTCTTGTTTTTATAATAATTATATTAGTAATGCAATTTAAAATAATTCCAATTGTTGCTGGAATTGCTAGCAGTAGTGGGGAAAATATTGAAGGAGAAGAACTAATTAATGTAAACTCAACCCAACAAGAATTTGATATAACTAATGTTTCAAGGTCTTTTTTATATCTTTTAATAACTCAGGGATTCTTCAGTGGCCTCGCTATTGGTAAATTAGCTACAGGAAAAATTCGTGACGGAATTAAGCATTCATTTGTATTAGTAATACTCTCATTTTTAATAGCAGAAGGAGCGAATGTCTTAGCATCATAAAATGAAAAAAAGAGGTTCTCATATTGGGTTTGTCCTATCATTTGTAATATTTGTAACATTCCTAATTTTCCTATATTCTGCATTATTTCCAAAATTCAATGAGAAAAAAACAAAAGAAAATATTCTTAATAATATATTTAAGCGTCTCCCAGAAAAAATATATTCTAATTTAACAACACAAACAATAAAAATAAATCAAGTAGACAATACAAGATGTTTTTTTATAGAAAAATCTTTTGAAGGAGGAGTTGTCATAAAGAACCAAACAAAAGAAAAAATAATCAATTCTTCAGTACAGGAAAATAAAATATATTTTAAAGATATTGATGATTCAGAACTTCTTTGGATATTTTATTCTGATTCATTTGAAGAGATAAATAAGAACTTTAGAGGGTGTGAAGATTTAAGTTATGAAAATCGAACAATAAAAGAAGATAAACTTCCCTCAATTAAAAGAATTTTGGAATTGTTCCAAGAATATGAGAACAATTATTCTAAATTAAAAGGGAAACTATTAATTCCAGAAAATATTGATTTTGAAATTTTATTTAAATATGAAAATGGAACATTAATAAATGCTTCAAGAACAAAAAGAGGAGAAAATGTTTATGGCAAAATCAACAATATAGTTTATTTTGATGAAACAGCAAATTTTAAAACAGGAAAAATAGGTGTAATTATATGGTAAAAAGAGGTTGGATAAGAATTGTTGAAGCATTTGCAGTTCTATTAATTCTCACAATAGCTTTTTTAATTGTATTTAAACAAGATTTTGTATCTTCTTCAAAAACAGATGATAAAATCTATTCCTTAGAAGACTCTATTTTAGAGAGTATTGAATTGAACAATTCCTTGAGAATGAAGATTTTAAAAGTAGAGCTATCTGAAAAAACAAAACCATCAATTGGAAGTGATGATAATGATTTTCCAAAAGAGGTTATAGATTATATTAATAATTCAATTGGAACAAAATTAATCTGTAAAGTAAAAATATGTATAGTAAATGATGTTTGTGGAATAGATTATCCAAAAGAAACTCAGGGAAAAGAAATTTATGCAAGGAGAAGATTAATAAGTGCTGAAAAGACAATTTATGACCCAAAACAATTGAAAATAGCTTGTTGGAAGAAATAACGCAAAAGTTTATAAATTTGGAAAAACTTGAAAGAAAAAAGATGGTGAAAAAATTAGAATTTGTTGACTTAAAATATAAACCAAAGAAAAGTGATTTGATTTCTTTATTAAAAATTACTCCAAATAAAATGAGTGTGAAAGAAGCTGCAAATACTGTTGCATTAGAAAGCAGTGTTGGAACCTGGACTGATGTTCCAGGATTAAGCTATGTAAAGAACATAAGAGCAAGAGTTTTTTCAATAAAAAAAGATATTGTTAAAATAGCATACCCAATTGAATTATTCGAAGAGGGGAACATTCCAAATATTTTATCAAGCATTGCTGGAAATATTTTTGGAATGAAAGCTGTAAAAGGATTGAAACTAATTGATGTTTCTTTTCCAGAGAAATTGATAAAAAGCTTTAGAGGACCAAAATATGGCATAGAGAAAATAAGAAAAATGATGAAAGTAAAAAAAAGACCTTTTGTTGGAACAATTATTAAACCAAAACTTGGATTAAACACCAAACATCATGCTCAATGTGCTTATGAAGCTTGGAGAGGAGGGTGTGATTTTGTTAAAGATGATGAAAATCTCTCAAGCCAAAAGTTTAACCCTTTTGAAAAAAGATTATCAAAAACATTAGAAATGCAAGATAGAGCAGAGGAGGAAACTGGTGAGAAAAAAGCATATCTTGTAAACGTTACTGCAGAAACAAAAGAAATGCTAAAAAGAGCAGAGCTTGTTGAAAAAATGGGAGGAAAATATATTATGATAGACATTATAACTTCAGGATGGTCTGCTCTACAAACATTAAGAGAAGCGAATTTTAAGATGGCTATCCATGCTCATCGTGCAATGCATGCTGCTTTTGATAGAGTAAAAAATCATGGAGTAAGTATGATGGTTTTAGCAGATTTTGCGAGATTAGCAGGAGTTGACCAGTTACATATTGGAACAGGAATAGGAAAATTAGAAGGAGATATAAGCACTATAAAGGAAATAAAAGATGAAATTGAAGAAAATAATGTAGAAGAAACTCATAGAAGATTAAAACAAAACTGGTTTGGATTAAAGAGTGTTTTAGGGGTTTCATCAGGGGGTTTATATCCTGGACATGTTCCTTTTTTGATAAAACATCTTGGAAACGATATAGTAATACAGGCAGGTGGTGGAATTCATGGGCATCCAAAAGGGACTCTTTCAGGAGCAATTGCAATGAGACAGGCAGTCAATGCTACAATGCAAAATATCTCATTAAAGGATTATTCAAAAACACACAAAGAATTAAAAGAGATGCTCGATAGATTCGGATATCCAAAAGACTAATTAGTTCTCTTTGTTTTTTTATCTTTAGATTTTCTCTTTTTTGGTTTCTTTTTTTTCTTACTTTTCTTTTTTGGTTTTAAGAGAGTTATAAAAAAGATAATTAATAAAACAAATAAAAATAAGATAATAAGATAATGGGTGCTAAGATAATTTGGGAATTTTTGGGAATTTAAAGTATTAAAGGTGTTATTTCTTGATTCATTTGTTTGACCCTCTTTTACTAATTGTATTATTGTTTCATTTATTTTTTTGATTGTTATATCTGCCTCAGAGTTAGAAATATTATTTAGTTTAATGTATAAATCATAAAAACAAGGAGAAGATAAATTTAACTTAATAAAGTCACCAATGCTCAAATTAAAATCATAAACATTACTAAAAATTTTTATATTTACCTTTGTCTTATAAATCTCGCTAAGCAAGAATTTATGAGATATTCCTCCAACAAAAAACCTTACTTCATCTGATTTTTTAAGTTTTTTTGAAAAACCTTTTTCAAGAGTAACTTGATTCACAAGATAGATTTTCTTAAAACTTGCAGCACCTCCACTAGAAGAAACTATTCCAGAAGATGAGGAACTAGAAGAGCTTCCATGCCCTAACACGGGTGTGTATTGATTTATAGTAAGGGTTCTTATAGAAGATTCGTTTAAATTCTCTGCCCCATCAAAACACATTATCTTCCAGTTATAATTTCCAGGAGATAATGATTCTACTATAGTATTTGTTAAATTAGGATTATAGATTGTTGAATTTTTATTTTGAGAACCAGTTATTATTAATTTACAATAAGAGATATTGCGCTCATCAGAAGTATTAAATTTAAATTGTATATCTGCTGTTCCAGAAGTTGTTGTTGAATAGGAATCTTGTGGAGATATTATCATTAAGTTTGGAGGTGTTTTATCAACACCAAATAAAACAACTTCTGAGATGTTCATATTTCCTGCTGAGTCATTGCAATAAAAAGAAACATTATAGAAATTAGTACTACTTGATTCATTAATAGTCTGATTAAGATAGTAAAAAAAAGTAGAATTAATCTTTGTCATAGATAGATTTGAATTATTAAAATACGCAAAACAAGAATCTGCTGGAGTTAAATCAGTAATAGAAACATTAAATTTAAGAGCATTGCTCCATGAGAGATTTCTTGGAGAGATAATATTAATTAAGGGTTTTGTTAAATCATAGGTTATTGAATAATTTTCTTCTGAAAAAGAGTTATCACTTTCATTATCATAGGATAAGCAATTCCAAGAGTAATTTCCTTCTGAAAGAGAGAGGTTTGTAAAATTAAGAGTAAACAGAGATTGATTTATTATTCCAGAGATATTTTTTGTTTCATTATAAATGAGGTTCCCTGAGGAGTTCCATAAGAAAAAAGTCACATTAACAAGAGATGTTATTCCATCAGTAGTAGAATTACAAGTAAAATTTGTTAGATCGCTATTTGTATAATGAAGATTAGAAGGTGATATAAGTATAGAATCTACACCATAGATTTTAAGGGAATAATTTTGAGCAAACCCAAGATTTCCAGATTCATCATAAGAATAACAATTCCAATAGTAATCTCCAAGGGGTATATTATTAAGAGAAAAATTCACTTCCTGCTCTTTTCCAAAGATATTCTTTGATTCATTATAATAAAGAGAAGCATTCTCATACCAAATTTTTAAAGTTATATTTTTAAGAGATAAATCAGAAGCATTACAATAAAATATTTGATTTCTATTAGATGTAGATGTATTATTTGAAGGAGATATTAAATTTACAATAGGTGAAGAATCGTCAAGATAGATTATTGCATCATAAACATTAATTAAAGGGATATTGTATCCAGAAAAATTTACATCTTTTCCAGTAGATTTTAAAGCATTCAGAATATCTGTCTGATTTGTATTTCCGGTCGAAGAGATAATTAATCCAATTGCTCCTGCAACAAGAGGTGTTGCCATAGAGGTTCCACTTGACCATGCATAAGTAGAAGACGATGTAGAATAATTATAATATGTGCTTAATATTCCATTAGGATTAAGAGGGGAATCTCCTCCAGGAGCAGATATATCTATCCAATTACCATAAGAAGAATAAGATGCTTTTTCGTCATTGATGTTTGTTGCAGCTACAGAGATTACTGTTGAGTATCCTGCGGGATAATTAATTGTATCAGAATTATTATTCCCTGCAGCTGCAACAAGGATAACTCCTTTTGAGCGAGCATAATCAAGAGCAGTTTCTAGTGAAGAAGAGCTCTCCCCTCCAAAACTCATAGAGATAATTGTTGCATTGTTATTTGCTGCATAATAAATAGCTTCTACAATATCATCTACACTAAGAACAGCAGAACCAGTATCATCCACATAACCTGCTTTTAAGGGCATAATCTTACAATTCCAACATGCTCCAGAAATTCCTTCAGAATTATTTGTAACAGCAGCAGCAATACCTGAACAATGAGTTCCATGCCCATGAAAATCCATAGGGTCATTATCCTCACCAACACAGTCCTCTCCAGAAAAACAAAAAGAGCTACTTGACAAATTCACAAAATCCCACCCCCTTATATCATCAGTATATCCATTTCCATCATCATCTTCATTATTAGCAGGTATTTCATCAGAATTATTCCAAATATTTCCAGCTAAATCAGGATGATGCCAATCAACACCTGTATCAATAATTGCAATTACAATTGAACTATTTCCTGTTGAAAGAGACCATGAAGAATTTATATGAGTATGATTAATTGCCCATTGATAAGAAAAATAAGTGTCATTAGGTGTCACAGAAAAAGCGCGATAGAGTTTATTTGTTTCTACAAAATCAACTTCATCAAGTTTAGAGTATTCTTCAATTAATTCAGAAATATTTGTCTTTGAATCCATCTCTATTTTATAGAGGTTCTTTTCAGAAATAAGAGGTTTTATAGATTCTATATCAGAACCAGGAGGAAGGACTATTGGAAGTTCTTCTGAGTTATCCTTATATTTGATAATTAATTCATTTTGTGGTTGCCCTGCTAATAGAACGTTTAATAACAAAAGTAAAGACATTAAATAGAGGATTATTTTTTTCATAAGATAGGGAATTTATTCTTATTTTTAATTTTTATTGATTCTAATATGAAGATTTATAACAACCCAAACTGAGTTAGAACTTTTCTTGGCTCTTGGTAGTACTGGTTTATCAATTCTTGAACTTTCTTAAAATCAAAGATTCCTTTAACATACCATTTATATAGAAGCTTTGTTCTTATATTAAATTCTTGAATTAATTTATCCATCGGAATACCAAATCTATGAGATATTTTTTCAAAAACTTTACTCTGGTGTTTAAAATAAAATTTGTTATTATAAGAATTCCAAACAAAAGGGGTATTTGTCAGAGCAGTCCCATCTTGTTTTACATCAACAATTTCAACAATTTCTCGTAATTTCCTTGTTTCCTCATTATTAACAATTGCATGAGTCATAACACATACAGAATCAAGTATATTCAATAGGGTTGGGGAAAGATTAATTGGAGGGGTTTCCAATCTCTTAATAACTGTTTCAACAGAGTCTCCATGAATTGTACTTAAAGAAGAGTGTCCTGACGCCATCCCCTGAAATAGAACATACGCTTCCTTCCCCCTTACCTCTCCAACAATAACATAATTTGGATTTTGTCTAAAAGAACTTTTCAACAAGTCAAATAGTGTAACTTCCCCAGTCCCCTCAACTGTTGTAGA
Organism: Candidatus Pacearchaeota archaeon; assembly: GCA_017609405.1. Lineage (GTDB taxonomy): Archaea > Nanobdellota > Nanobdellia > Pacearchaeales > GW2011-AR1 > JAFCDZ01. The sequence continues at coordinate 1,732 of JAFCDZ010000011.1, read as the reverse complement.
ACCCCTTGATACTGCAGGTATCCAATTTTCCCTTGGAAGATTTAATTCTCTTGTATCTTCTATACTAACAACCCTATCCTCAGGAGGGATAAAAAAAGCAATTGCATTTAGAAGGGTTGTTTTACCTGCAGAAGTTCCTCCAGCAATTAAGATATTTGATTTATATTCAACAAGTAGCCATAAATAAGCTAACATCTCTGGGCTAAGAGTTCTAAAAGCAATTAATTGAGGGGGTGTCCAAGGTTTTTTTGTAAATTTTCTTATTGTAAATGTTGGGCCTCTGCTGGTTATATCTGAAGTATAAGTTGCGTTCACCCTACTTCCATCAGGAAGGGTTCCATCGAGAATTGGTGAGGCATAAGAAACATATTTTCCGCACCTTTGAGCTAATTTTTCAACAAAATTTGAGAGTGTTTGGATATTCTTAAAAACAATATTTGTTTCAAGATTACGATAAACTCTGTGAACAATATAAAGAGGTATTCCTACACCATTGCATTCAATATCTTCTATAAAATAATCTTTTAAGAAAGAATCTATTTCATTGAACCCAATAAATTCCCTATAAAGATAATAATAAAATTTTTCATATGTTTCTTTTGATATCTCTTTTCCCATCTCTGCCACAAGGAGTTTAAGCATATTATCAATATAGGCCAAAACAGATTCAAGGTTTTTCTCAATTATTTCATCAAAATTGATAATCTGCCTCATAGCAATAATTATCTGCCCAAGATAATCACTCTCAGCAGGAGTTAAGGAAGGTTCTTCTAATTCATAAAAGAGTTCCTTTTTTGAAGAATCCCAAAAAATATGCGCAAAAGAAAAAGGTGCAATTAAAGGATATCTTATGTTTATTTTTGATTTATCTTTTATATTTACCAATCTTGGTTTTGGAGGGGAAAAATCTAAGAGAGGTCTTTCATAATTATCAATATTTACTTTTGGACACATTTTAAATCTCTGAGATACTTATTGTAGTATTTTCACCTCCAATATTTTCTATTGATAATTTTATGATGTTTGGAGAGGGATTAATAGTTTTAGATTTTTCCTTTTCTTGGTAAGTTATATTATAATTTACATATTGTTTTTTTATTGTAACATAATAAACTCCTGATTTTTTAGTAGTGAGGATATCAAGACCACCATCATGAATAATAATTCCAGGTTCGCTTGGGACATAATGGCTTTTAATTAAGAAATATATTGAATCTTCAGAAGAATTAATCTTAAGCAGACCCTTGGAAAATTTAAATTCAAAAATTCGCCTCTCACCAACGACTCCCTCGCCAACATCTACAATTTTAGAGTCCAAAGCCCTAAGAATTTCTTCTGCACCGTTTATCGCAGATTTGTCTTTTAATTCTTCCAATTTCGGCTTGACAAAATAGAGTGTAAGCCCAATTAGAGAAATTGCTATTAGAGTATATATGACTGTTTCAATCCAGACCTGCCCTCTTTTTTTAGTCATATTTGATAAAATAAAGAGTTATTTAAATAATTATTGATAGAATAGTTTTGTTGAAAATCTTTTTTGGTTAATTGGATGTATTCTAAAATCGTGTTCAGCAATTTCTTGGTTATTAACATTATTTAGAATAATTCAGTAGAAAGGGTTATCCTGATAATTTTTATGACTACAGTGTTCAGTTAGGCAGAGTTTGGGCAACAATTTTAAGAGAATTTTTTATAATGTTTCTCATTCTGTTCAACCTAACAAACTAAAACA
>JAFCDZ010000010.1 GCA_017609405.1 Candidatus Pacearchaeota archaeon | reverse complement strand
ATAAGATTTATTTGGGCTGTTGCTTCTGAAAGAGTGTTTCCTCTTACTGTTTTTCTTAATCTCATTCCTTTTGGTTTTTTATTTATTTTTTTATCCCCTTTTGGTCTTTTATGCATTCCAAAACCATAGCTTAAAAGAACTCTTTTTAATCCTGGCCCTTCTACTTCTGAATAATGTGGGAATCCGCTTTTGTCTGAGCCCCCTTTTATTATAAATTTGTATCCTTCAAGTTTTTCATCAATTATTTTTCCTTCTACTTCATCTCCAATTTTGAAGTTATTCAAAGGGTTTTCTTCTAATTCTAATCTATATGTTAATCCTTCTTTTGTTCCGATGTTTATTTTTACTGGCATAATAATCTATTGAGATATTGGTTTTTAAAGTTTTCTTGGTTATAAAAGAGATTTCTTAATTTAATTAATTGTTGATGAATACAATAATCTTTAAATATTTCTTGATTTAACTAATTGCATGAATGATAAACCCGTTGTTCTCATGCCAGAAGATGTTGATAGGCTGCTTGGGAAAGATGCTCAAAGAAGCAATATTCTTGCAGCAAAAATGATAGCCGATATTGTTAGAACAACTCTTGGTCCAAAAGGTATGGATAAAATGCTTGTTTCTTCAAATGGCGAGGTTATTGTTACAAATGATGGGGCTACAATTCTTGATGAGATGGATATTGAGCACCCTGCTGCTAAAATGATGGTTGAGATAGCAAAAACTCAGGAATTAGAAGTTGGTGATGGAACAACGACTGCAGTAATGCTTGCAGGAAAATTACTTGAAAATGCTGAAAAGCTTCTTGATTCAAAAATACATCCAACAATAATTACTAAAGGATATAAAATTGCAAATGAAAAAGTCCAAGAAATTCTGAAAGAGATATCATTAAGAATTAGTTTTGAAGACGAAGAAGTTCTCAAACAAATAGCAATAACTGCTATGACTGGAAAAGGTGCAGAGGGTTCTAAAGAGAAATTATCTTCTTTAGTTGTTAAAGCATTAAGACAAATTTCAAAACACACAAAAAAAATTAACCTTGATGATATTAAGATTATGAAATTTAGAGGTGGGAGCGTTGAGAACAGTAAAATTATTTATGGGGTTGTTCTTGATAAAGAAAAGGTTTCTGATGACATGCCTGCTTCTGTTTTTGATCCTAAAATAGTTTTATTAGACTGTGCTTTAGAAATTCAAAATCCTGAGATTGATACAAGAATCTCTATAACATCTCCTGAGCAGTTGCAGGATTACTTGTCGCAAGAACAAAAAATAATCAAACAGATGGTTGAAAAAATTATTCATACTGGAGCAAAAGCAGTATTTTGTCAAAAAGGAATAGATGAATATGCTCAATATTTGTTGTCTAAGGCAGGAATTTATGCTTGTAGAAGGGTTTCAAGAAGTGATATGGAAAGATTAGCAAAAGCAACAGGAGCAAAAATTGTAAGTAATCTTGATGAATTAGGGATGGAAGAGCTTGGTACTGCTCATAGAGTTCTTGAGGTTGTTCAAGAGGATGAAAAAATTACTTTTGTTGATGGTTGTCGAGATCCAAAGTCAGTTACTATTCTTCTTTATGGTGGGGCAGAACATGTACTTGATGAAACAGAAAGAGCAGTTATTGATGCTTTAGGAGATGTTTCCGCTGTTTTAAAATCAGGATTGGTTGTTGCTGGTGGTGGGGCTGTTGAAATTGAGCTTGCAAAAAGATTAAGGGATTTTGCTAATTCTTTGAATGGAAGAATTCAATTGGCTGTTCTTGAATTTGCTTCTGCTCTTGAATCCATTCCAGAAGCCCTTGCTGAAAATGCTGGATTAGATCCTATTGATATTTTAACTGAATTGAAAACAAGGCATAATTCTGGGGAAAGGAATATTGGATTGAATTTATTAACAGATAATATTGAAGATGTTTTACAATCAAGAATAATTGAACCTTATAGTGTAAAAAGCCAGGCAATTAATTCTGCTTCAGAAGTCGCAATAATGATATTAAGAATTGATGATGTGATTGCTTCGAAACCAAAACAAAACTCAACTGAATAGTTATTCTAAAATCTCTAATTTTTTCTTGTCTCTAATTACAATCTTCCTATTTTTTGTTTTTTCTTTTATTTCTCTATCAATAGCTGCGACAAAGATTCTTGGGTTTTCTTCTGCAAATTTTATTATTTTTTTATCAACATCCCCTTTTTTATCCTTTAGTGAAATTATCTCTACCTTTTCCTTGTATTTTTCAATTAATCTTAAACTTAAGAGAGCTTCTTTTCTTGTTTTTTGTTTTTTGTGGTTTTCAGACACTTTTGTTATTTCTTCTATAACTTGTTGTGGGATGAGGGGTTTTATTCCTTCTTGAAGTAGTTCATTAATAAAATCAATTTTTGCTCTTGTGCAACTTATTATAAAACTTGAATCTAATATGGCTTTCCTCATGTTTTTATTATATTTTTTTGATTTAAAATAGTTTTCAATAATTTGGGTTTGTTGAGAATAACTTAAAGATTAATTAGAATAAATATTTTAAGCATTGCTCAATGAGATTTATTATCCTGCTCGAACCAACAATTTCATAAACTCTTTAAAAATACTAATATAACTTAAAGTAAACCCGTTAATTCTTTTTAAGTTAGATTCTTTAATAATTTTAACTATAATTTTATAAACTCTTTTATTTTTAATTTTATATGGGCTTTATAAGAAAAAGTATTGTTGTTATTATTAGTGTAACACTCTTCATTTTTCTTTTGTTATCCAGTTTTTTACTTATTATTTTAACATCTTTAGAGTATGATAATGTTCATAAAGAAGTTGTTCCTTTTGTAAAAAATTTGCTAGATACAACAACGAATGTTTCAGGAAAGATATCTGCTGTTTATCCGATGATAAACAAAAGCTGCGAGAACAAAACATCTTTTTATTTTGAAACTCCTCAGGGGATTTTTAATTTAAGCTGTGATGTTGTTGCAGAGGGTAGTGATGCTATTTTTGAGGATATTGTTTCTAAGAAAATCGATGAGATTTATTATAAAAATTATGAATGCAAGTTTTTTGATTGTTTTAAAAAAGAAGATATTCCTCTTTTTTTGGTCTCTAAACACTCTCTTGATTATTTTAGGCATTTGTATGTTTATACTTTAATTATTGTAGGGTTACTCTTTATTTTGCTTTTTTTGTTTGTTTCAAATAAATCAAATTCCTTTATTATTCTTGGTTCTTTATTATTGCTTGTTTCTTTACCTTTTTATAAGATAATTCTCTTTTTTTTAAGAATTATTAATTCAGGGCCTTTTTCAAAATTATTTGCCGTTTTATTATCCAATTCAACAGGTGTTTATCTTAAATATCTTATTATTGGTCTCTTATTTTTGGGAGTTGGAGCAATTATGAAACTTTTTTCAATAGGATTTAAGATTAATAGCTTAATTGAGAAATTTTTTGATAAAAGAAAATCTAATAAAGAAAAAGATTCTGAAGAGGATTCTGCGGAAAATAATAAAAAAATATAAAGAGTATTTTTTTGTTTTTGATATGGAAAAAAAATGCATACTAATGTTTTCAGGAGGTTTAGATAGTCGTTTAGCTCTTAAAATTATGCAAGAGCAAGGATTTGAAATTATTTCTTTATTTTTTAGACTTCCTTTTGGAGAAGGGTGTTGCAATGAGAATTGCTCTTTTAATTTTTCACAATTAGAAGGGGTGAAGTTGAAGATTATTGATTGCACAAAAGGAGAGTTATTAAAAGAATATTTAGAAGTTTTGAAACACCCTAAATTTGGAAGAGGAGCAGGAATTAATCCTTGTATTGACTGCAGAATTTTCATGTTTAGAAAAGCAAAAGAATTTGCAGATGAGCAGGGGGTTGAGTTAATAGTTAGTGGAGAAGTTTTAGGTGAGAGGCCAATGTCTCAGCATAAAAAAGCAATGAGCATTGTTGAAGAAGAATCTGGATTAAAGGGAAGGCTTTTGCGTCCTTTATCAGCAAAACTTCTTCCTGAAACAAATGCTGAAAAAAAGGGATTTGTTGCTCGAGATAAGCTTTATGATATTAGAGGTAGAAGAAGGACAAAACAAATTGAATTAGCTGAGAAATTTAATATTTCTTATCCTAATCCAGCAGGAGGGTGTTTGTTGTGTGAAAAAGCTCTGAAAAAAAGGTTCTTGGTTCTTTTAAAATATGATTTAATTAATGAAGAAGCCTTGGAATTGACTAAAATTGGAAGGCATTTTTTTATTGATGAGTGTTGGTTTGTTGTTGCAAGAAATGAGAATGAGTGTAAAATTATTGAAAAGCATGAAAATGTGATTATTTCAGACAAAGGAAAGCCAGCAGTGTATTATCATTGTAAAGATAAAGAGCAAGTTGCAAAAGAGCTTCAGGAAGCATATTCAAAAGAGTCTTCACCTGGATTAAGAAAAAAGTTTTCTAAGTTTATTTTGTAATCTCAAAAACAAGAGTAACGCCGCCGCCCGGATTCGGGCCTCACCAAAGCACTGAAGCTCGACCTAATTCGTCTACTCCTTTCAGTCGTAGCCAAATTAAACCCAAGGGTTCAAATCTATCCCCACAATTAACGCCGCCGCCCGGATTCGAACCGGGGAGCCCCGAAGGGCCCGGATTAGCAATCCGGTGCAATAACCACTATGCGACGGCGGCATTGAAATCTTATTGAAATAAATATGAATTGTTCAATTTTAAAGGTTTCGAAATCTAACTAAGAGAGTATCTGATGTAATCTAATCCAGCGAGGATTCCTATAATAAAAGTAAGGAAGACAAGGTATTTTGCCCAGGATACTCCAAGAATTATTGCTCCAATAGTTATTGATTGCACAAAAGTTGTTAATTTTCCTATAAATCTAACATTATAAGCAGGCTTTCTTTTTATTAGGATAAAGATCAATCCAATAGAGCCTAAAATTTCTCTTGATAATGGTAGAAGAAGAATTAATGCTAAATTAATATTTATTTCATGGTTTTTTATGAAATATAGAAATAATGAACCAACGATTAATAATGTGAATATTCTATCTGCAATTTGATCAAACCTTGCTCCAAATTTACTTGTTTGATTAAATTTTCTTGCTGTAAAACCATCAAACCAGTCAGTTATTGCAGCTATTGAGAAAACAGTTACTAACCATAATTTGGAGTAGTTATTAAAAAGAAAGTAAATAAAAACAAAACTTAGAACTATCCTTATCAAAGTTAGGGTGTTTGGTATGTTTATTAATTTCTCCCTCTCTCTCATTTTTCTTTTTGTCAATTTATAGCGGGGGCGGGATTTGGGCCTCACAGAGTTCGACCTAATTCGTCTACTCCTTTCAGTCGTAGCCAAATTAAACCCAAGGGTTCAAATGCATAGCGGGGGCGGGATTTGAACCACGCGACCTCCGGGTTTCCAATGCGATAGCGTTGGAATGCAAGATTCCACGAATCTCGCTTATGGGCCCGACGAGCACTCCAGGCTGCTCCACCCCGCTAATATTAAAGAATAAGCATATCTTTTAAAACTTACTATTTAGATAAGAACGCCTGCGCCAGGACTCGGGCCTCATTCCTGAAAGGCATTCGACCTAATTCGTCTACTCCTTTCAGTCGTAGCCAAATTAAACCCAAGGGTTCGAGAACGCCTGCGCCAGGACTCGAACCTGGATGTCCAAAAAGGACCTGCCGCTCCAGGGCAGTGCAGTACCCTTGTGCCACGCAGGCATAAAAATTATTCATTTGATAAATTAAAAAAAGTTTCTGTAAATAGTGATATTTATAAATTTATAACTCTTTATTTCTAAATGGATAATAATCAGTTATTTAAGGTAACTGCAGTTGTTCTTTTGCTGATGAGCAATGTTGTTCTCGGTGCAATAATATATATTCTTGTTTATTCCTCGGATAATGGAGAAGATAACTTTAGTTCAATTAGCTTTTCACCAGAGACTAAGGGTGTTTCAGAAAAATTTTCCCAACTTTCCTTAGAAGAGAAGATTATATTATTGTTAAAAAAAATAGGGTTTGATAAACTTAATGAGATCGAATTTATGGACGACAAGCCTTCTATTTTGGTGATTGTTGGAGATAATTCTTTTTTATTTGTTACAGAAAATAATACTATCAAGAGAATAAGCGAGGCAAATCCTGATGTTGAAGTTTATATTAGTGATTCTATTTTGAATTCTCTTTTAGCTTCTGAAAACTTACAACAAGAAATTCTTAAATTAAGGAGAAATAAAAAAATTACCTTGAAGCTTCTTTCACCAAGAGAGATTTTATTGTTAAAAGGATATTATAATTTCTTGAATAATTTTGGAATATACTCTTAATTCTCTGTTTCAAATGGGAGATTCATATCAGTTCTTTTTTTTAATTCTCCAATGGACCACTGCGGGAGATATATTTTCTTAAGTTCTTCAAATATTATTTCTTTTTGTTCTTTTTTTCCGAGGTTTTTCTTATCAATTAAAATATAATCTACTTCTTCATAAGTCTTTTTTATTGCTTCTTCTATTTTATCTTTTTCAACTGGAAATTGGTAATAGGGGATAATATGAGATATTGCTACATTTGATTTTAATTGCATTTCATTAAAATTTTTACAATAATGGTCACCTCCAATTCCAATTGCAACTTCGGTGTATTCGTCAGGATTAAAGTTTTTTATTGCTGTAAGAATTGATTTTGCTACAATAAATGATGCTCTTTTATTTTTCCATTCCTGCTCCCCTGAACCAATTTCAACAAATACTGCTGGTTTATTTATAATTGGTCCATGGTGTGTTGCTTCGAGAGTTATTTTAAAATCTTTAAAGCCAAATTTTTCTGCAGTTTCGTGAAGCCTTATGAATAATTCTTTATTAAATAGTGCAGAAGACATTGAAAATTCTCCTTTATCAATGTAACCATTTGGATGGATTGTTATAACTTTCTCTTTGCTTTTTGAACTATGTTTTGATGCAAATATAATCAAGTCATATTGATTTATTTTTTCAAGATTAAGAAACTCTGTTTTTGTTATGTCTCCTTCTGTAAGGTAGAAATTGAATTTTCCGAATTGAGATAATTGTGTTGTTATATTAATTCCTGCCAAATCTTTTTTACTCGCTACAATTAAGTAATTCTTAAACATTTTATTAATTAGGCACTACATCTTTTAAGTTTTTAGAAACTTTTTGATATATTTTGAAACTACCCCTGTAATTTTTTCGTCGATAAAATGAATATTATTTTTTAGAATAGAAAAATTTATAAAGGGTTTTTTTGTTATGTTGTTGTAAAATGGCACACGAAAAACCAAACTTAAATGTGGTGTTTGTAGGGCATGTTGATGCAGGAAAATCTACCTGTGTTGGTAGGTTAATGTATGATACTGGAAATATTAGCGATCAGATTCTTACTAAATTAAAAGAAGAAGCTCAAAAACACGGTAAAGTTGGTTTTGAGTTTGCTTATGTTATGGATAATATCAGAGAGGAAAGAGAAAGAGGTGTTACAATTAATCTTGCTTATAAGAAATTAGTAACTCAAAAATGGGAAGTAACAATTATTGATGCTCCTGGACACAGAGATTTTGTTAAAAATATGATTACTGGTGCATCTCAAGCTGATGCTGCTTTCTTGGTTATTTCTGCTCCTGCTGGTGTTCAACCACAAACAACAGAGCATTTATGGTTATTAAGAACTATGGGTGTTAAGAATCTTGCAGTTATTATTAACAAAATGGATGATGTTGAATACAAAGAAGAAACTTATAATAAAGTTAAAGAAGAGGTTGGAAACTTATTAAAGCAAGTAGGTATTAATCCTGATGAGACAAACTTTATTGCAGCTTCAGGATTAAAAGGCGATAATATTGCTAAAAAATCAGAAAATATGCCATGGTATAAAGGACCAACAGTATTAGAGCAATTTGATTTATTCCCTGCTCCTGAATTACCAAAAGATTTACCATTAAGAATGCCTGTTCAAGATGTTTATGAAATCACAGGTATTGGAACTGTTCCAGTTGGAAAAATTGAAACTGGTGTAATGAAGGCTGGAATGAAAGTGATAGTTCTTCCAGGTAGAACTGGAAAAGGAATTGAGGGGGAGGTTAAGACAATTGAAATGCACCATGAACAGTTACAAGAAGCTGTTGCTGGTGATAATGTTGGAATCAATATTCGTGGTGTTGGTAAAAAAGATATTGCAAGAGGAGATGTTATCTGTGATGCAGCTAAGCCAATACCTATTGTTGAAGAATTCGTAGCTACAATAACTGTAATTAATCATCCAACAGTATTAGCAAAAGGATATACTCCTGTATTCCATGTTCATACTGCTCAAGTTCCTTGTAGATTTGTAGAATTAATTGCAAAAATTGATCCAAAAACAGGACAAGTTATTGAAGAAAATCCAGAATTCCTTAAAAACGGAGATGTTGCAAAGGTTAGAATTCAACCACAAGGTAATTTAGCTCTTGAAACACAAAGTGAAAATCCTTTTATGAGTAGATTTGCTGTTAGGGATGCTGGTCAAACAGTTGCAGCAGGAATGTGTACTGAAATAACAAAGAAAAAGAACTAAGTTCTAATAAGTTTTTCTATTGAGGATTTGTTTAATCTTGATTGAATAGAGTTAATAGGCAATATTCTAATATATGTTTAAAATTTGAGAATCTTAATTGGGTTTAATAAACTATTTGTTTTTAGTTTTATTGTTGAACCTTGTTAATTAAATAATCTGTTTATTAATTCTAAAAATAAAAAATAAATAAAAAAGAAATTCTAATTTTTAATCATTCTCCTCCAAGACGACGTGTTCTAAAAAACCCTCTTGAGTGTCCATGTTAGTTGTTGCTCCACCTTCATACATGTAGGTTGTTGTATGAGGGTTGTTGTTTTCTTGTTCTATTGAAGGGCAATACCCTCCATTATTTTGTTGGGTTAGGTATTCTTCATTTTCCATTTTATTTACCTCCATTTTAATTATTCTAGCGGCACATTGTCAAAAAATAAATAAAATAAAGACAACACAAAAAACATTCAAAGAGCAAAACCCTTTGAAGTTTAAGCCACTAGAACTAAAGCTGCGACTACAATATCCTTCACTATTTTCTTGGATATTGCATTTCGCATGTTTTTTCTAAGTTCTTGAAATTTATATATTTTTCGAAAAAGAGAAAATTTTGGTATTATTCCACATTTTTTAATTGAGCAGAGAAACATTTAAAAACCTACTTTTATTTTTAATTATGCAATATAGATCATGCTTATCTTATCACCCTGTTTTCATTTTTAGTTAGTAGGGTAAGAAGCAGTTCTATATTGGCAAATATGGAATCTTTGATTCCAAAGAATTAAATTCAAATAAATTAAAATGGCAAAAATAAGTCCTGTATCAATTAAATATATGATTCATCTCAATTTCCTTGCTGAAGGGGCTTTGGAAAAGCCAGATGTTATTGGTGCAATCTTTGGTCAGACAGAAGGTTTACTTGGTGCTGATTTAGAGATGAGAGAGCTTCAGAAAGAAGGTAAAATTGGGAGAATTGAAGTTCATTTAGAAAAGGAAGGTTCAAAAACAAAAGGAAAAATACTTGTTCCAACTGCTTTGGACCAGTCAGAGACAGCTTTAGTTGGTGCAGCAATAGAGACTATTGATAGAATAGGTCCTTGTGATGCACATATTGAAGTTGAGAAAATTGAGGATGTGAGAGGAAATAAAAGAGAATATATCTTAGAAAGGGCTAAAAAGTTAATGGAAGAATTGACAGGTGCTGCAGATTCCAGAGAAATTTCAAGAGCTGTTGTTGAGTCTGTTAAAGCATCAAAGATTAATGAGTATGGGGAAGAAAAAGTTCCTTGTGGAGATATATCTGGAAAAGAGCTTATTGTTGTGGAAGGAAGAGCAGATGTTTTAAATCTTTTAAGAGCAGGTGTTGAAAATGTTATAGCAATGAATGGAACAAAACTTCCAAAAAGTGTTGCTGAATTGACAAAAGGAAAAGAGACAACTCTTTTTGTTGATGGAGACCGTGGTGGAAAATTAATTATTCAAAATGTAGTTGAAAATGCAAATGTTGACTACATTGCTATGGCTCCTGATGGAAAAGAAGTTGAGGAATTAACAAAAAAAGAGATTCTTATGAGTCTCAGAAAGAAAATGCCTGTTGAAGAATATCTTAAGAAAGAACCTGCTCAGGAAGAAGGGGGTAAAACCCCTTCTTCTAAAGATGTAGAAAAAATAAAGGAATTTACATCAAAAACAAAAATAGGTAATAAGGCATTTCTTTTAGATAGTTCATTTAATATTCTTGAAGAACATCCTATAAAAGGATTAAGCGCAGCTATAAGGAAGATAAAACCTTATGCAGTAGTTATTGGTGGAACTGCTACAAGAGCTGTCTTAAAAAGTGCGAAAGAAGAAGGTTGTAAGTTAATTGCTGCAAAGAATTTTGCTTCTAGCGATAATGACTTGAAGTTGGTGAGCATATAAGCAACACTCTTAAAAACTTTATTTTCTTTAAGATTTTATGAGGTATTCAAAATTAGTAGAGGTGTATGAAAAATTATCTGGCACAACAAAAAGGCTTGAAAAAATCAAAATTCTATCAAATTTCTTGCAAACAATTCCTGATGATGATTTTGAGGTTTTATATCTCTTATTAGGAGATATTTATGCTGGTTATGATGACCGAAAAATAGGAATAAGTGATAAATTAGTTATAAAAGCTATTGCAAAAACTTTTGGTATCCCAGATAGAGAGGTTGTTAAGAAGTGGAAACAGGTTGGAGATTTAGGGGAAGTTGCTGAATTTTTTTCCAATTCAAGAAAACAGACAACTTTTTCAAAATCTTCTTTAACAACTAAAAAGGTTTTGAGTGAGCTTAGAAAACTTCCTGAATTAGAAGGGAGTGGGACAATAAATAAAAAATTATCAATTATATCTGGATTGTTAACTGACTCTGAACCTATTGAGTCAAAATATCTCATTAGAACTCTATTAGGAGATTTGCGAATAGGTGTTTTAGAGAGTACAATAAGAGATGCAATTTGCGAGGCTTTTTTTAATGGTGATAAGAAAATGTCTGAAGTCATTCAGAATGCGTTAGACAAAAGGAATGATATAGCAGAAATTTTTATTTTAGCGAAGAATAAAAAAATTTCTTTATTAGAAAACATTAAGATAGAAGTTGGGAAGCCTTTAAAAGTAATGCTTGCTCAAAAAGCTGATTCTTTTGAAGAAGGTTTTGAGAAGGTTGGAAAACCTTGCGCAATTGAGTATAAATATGATGGTTTTAGAATGCTTATCCATAAAAAAGGAGACAATGTTTGGATATTCACTCGAAGGTTGGAAAATGTTACAAAGCAATTTCCAGAAGTTGTTGATTATGTTAAGAAATATGTTAGGGGTAATTCTTTCATCCTTGATTCCGAAGCAATTGGATATGATAAGAGAACAAAGAGATATAAACCCTTTCAGGAAATAAGTCAAAGAATCAAAAGAAAATATCATATTGAGAAATTGATGGAAGAGCTTCCAGTTGAAGTTAATGTATTTGATATTCTTTATTATAATGGTAAGTCTTTGATAGATAAACCCTTTATTGAAAGAACAAGACTTCTTGATAATATAATAAAAAATGAAAAATATAAATTAGTAAAGGCTAAACAGATAATAACTTCTTCATTGAAAGAAGCTAAAACTTTTTTTAACAAAGCATTAAAAGATAATCAAGAAGGGGTAATGATGAAAAACTTAAATGCAGTTTATAAACCTGGAAGCAGGGTTGGATATATGCTCAAAATCAAACCTTCTGGAAACGATTTTGATTTGGTAATAACTGGTGCAGAGTATGGAACTGGAAAACGTTCTGGTTGGTTTTCAAGTTTTGTTCTTTCTTGCCTTGATGAGAGGAGTGGCTCTTTTATGGAAGTAGGAAAGGTCTCTACAGGATTAAAAGAAAAAGAAAGTGAAGGTATTTCTTTTGATGAACTTACAAGACTTCTTAAACCCCATGTTATCTCAATAGAAGGTAGGAAGGTTAAAATTGCTCCAAAAGTTGTTGTTTCAGTAGCTTATCAAGAGATTCAGAAATCACCTAATTATGAGTCTGGATTTGCCTTGAGATTTCCTCGATTTACTGCTTTGCGTCCTGAAAGGTCTCCAAAAGATATAACAACTCTTAAAGAAATTAAACAAGAATATGAAAGAAGTAAAAAGTCTTAGAATATACAAAGATTTTTAAAAGCATTCAGTTATTTTCTATTATGAAAGATAAACTTAAGCTTTTAGGTGAACTTAAGGATAAATTTGAGGAAGTTAAAAAAGAATATGGCTTTGTTTCCTCTCTCGAAGATATTGAAAAATTCTGTTATCTGGGTGATGGGGTTCTTTCAGATGGTTATGTTAGTGAGAATCACTTTATTGAATATTTGATATATAGAATTTTAGAACCTTTTAATTCCTGGGCAGGAAATTTTCACTCCTGGATTATGCCATCACCACAGGATTTAGGATATATGACTGAGAGTAAGCAATTGTCTGAAGAAGAGAAAAAAGAAATTTCCGCTCTTTTATCAAAAATATATTATTTTATAAGAAGGGCTAGAAGGGTTGTTTATGACCCTGACAAGAAAGAGATAGGTAAATTTATCGACGACGCTGTTGATTTTTTTAATAACACTCTAACACCTGCAATGATTAAATATACAAAAAAGTTTGAAGAATTTTGGGGAAAATCTAAGGAGTAAACTTTATAAATCATTTTTAACTATTTTAAATGAAGATGGCTAAGAAAAAAATCAATTATCGGGTTCAAAATATTGTTGCTACAACTTCTCTTGAGAAGCCAGTCCCTCTAACAAAATTAGCAAGAACACAACCGAATACAGAATATAATCCTGAAACATTCCCTGGACTGGTCTTAAGGATAAAAGAGCCAAAATCTGCTGTTCTTGTTTTCTCTTCTGGAAATCTTGTTTGTACAGGTACAAAATCAGTTGCGCAAGTTAAAAAAGTAATTGATGAGGTTATTAAACAATTAAAAAAAATAAATGTTAAAGTTGAGATAAAACCAAAGATAACTGTTCAAAATATTGTTGCTTCTGGTTCAATAGATATGACTTTGAATTTGAACTACCTTGCTCTTGAAATGGAAAATATTGAATATGAGCCCGAGCAGTTCCCTGGTTTAGTTTATAAATTAATTGAGCCAAATGCTACCTTTTTATTATTTAGTAATGGTAAGTTCGTTTGCACAGGAACAAAAAACAAGAGTCAACTGGAATTTAGTATGAATCAATTGATGAATGACCTTAAGATTGTGTTAAAAAACAATAAAAGATAATTCTTATATTTTTTTACCCAAATTTATAAAAAACAAAAGTTTCTAATATTTTTATGGAAAAGGCAAAAAAAGATGCTCTTTTAATTGAAGCAAAAGGATTTTTTGATTTTCATAAAAAAGAAATTGGGGAATCACTTAGGCAAGGTAAGAATGTTATTTATGTTGATTTTGTTAAACTTACAGAATTCTCCAACAAGCTCTCTGACGAACTTTTGATTAATCCACAAGAAACCCTTGATATCCTCGAGGCTGCTTTTGATGAATTAGGTTTAATTAATAAGCCATCAAGAGTTCGTTTATACAATCTTCCAGAGGTCCATTTAATTAAAATAAGAAATATTCGTTCAAGACATCTTAATGAGCTTATTATGATAGAGGGTATTGTTAGGCAAGCTTCTGATGTTCGTCCGCAAGTTGTTAATGCAAAATTTGAGTGTCCTGCTTGTGGAACAGTTCAATCTCTTCTACAAATGGATAAAAAATTTAGAGAGCCCTCGAGATGTTCTTGTGGTAGAAAGGGTGGTTTTAAGGTTATCTCTAAGGAAATGGTTGATACTCAAAGATTAGTTATTGAAGAAGCTCCTGATTCATTAGTTGGAGGTGAGCAACCAAAAAGATTAAATGTTTTTTTGAAGGAAGATTTGGTTGAACCCCATATGGAAGAAAAAACAACACCTGGTAGTAGGGTTAGGATTATTGGAATATTAAGAGAGGTTCCTGTTCCTTTAAGTAGTGGGGGTTTATCTACAAGGTTTGAAATTGCTATTGAGGCAAATAATATTATTCCTCTTGAAGAGACTTTTGATAGCTTAAAGATAACTGATGAAGATGAACAACAGATTCTTGAGTTGTCGCAAGACCCTAATTTATTTGAAAACCTGTCCAAAAGCTTAATTCCAAGTGTTTGGGGATATGATAAGATAAAAAAATCACTTATTTTACAATTATTCGGAGGTGTTCCAAAGGTTTTTCCAGATGGCTCAAGGTCAAGGGGTGATATACATATTCTATTAGTTGGTGACCCAGGTGTTGCTAAATCAGTTATGCTTGGTTTTATGGCAAGAATATCTCCAAAAGGAAGATATGTTGTTGGTAAATCTGCTTCAGGGGCTGGTTTAACTGCTACAGTTGTTAGAGATGAATATCTAAAAGGGTGGAGTTTAGAGGCAGGTGCTATGGTTCTATCTCATAAAGGTTTGGTTTGTATTGATGAATTAGAAAAGATGGATGAGCAAGATAGAAGTGCAATGCACGAGGCGATGGAACAACAAACTGTGACAATTTCAAAAGCAAATGTTCAAGCAACTTTGAGAGCCCAAACATCTGTTTTAGCAGCTGCAAATCCCAAATTTGGAAGGTTTGACCCTAATCAGAATATAGCAAAACAAATTAATATTCCTCCAACATTAATTAATCGTTTTGACTTGATTTTTACTTTGAGAGATATTCCTGATAAAGAGAGGGATGAAAGGATTGCGAAACACATTCTTGAGTTCTCGCAAAATCCTGAAGAATCAGAATATGCAGATATGAATTTAATTAGAAAGTATATTGCATATGCAAAACAAAAAGTTAATCCAAAGTTATCTCAAGAGGCAATGAAAAAAATAAAAGATTTTTATGTTGAACTAAGAAATGCTCCTGTTGCTTATGATGAAAACAAAATGAGGCCTATTCCAATTTCTGCTCGTCAGTTGGCTGCATTAATAAGAATGGCTGAAGCATCTGCTCGTTTGAGATTAAAAGAGGTTGTTGATGAAAAAGATGCTGAAATTGCAATTGATTTAATGACTTATTCATTAAGGCAAGTTGGGTTTGACCCTGAAACAAAAACTTATGACATTGATAGAATTTCAACTGGAATTAGTTTTTCGCAAAGAAGCAAAATTATGCAAGTTAGAGATAAAATTATAGAATTAGAAGACAGGATTGGAAAGTTGATTCCTATTGAAGAGCTTGAGAAAGAGCTTGAAGGTAAAATAAATAAAGAAGAACTAAAGGATATTATTGAGAAATTAAGAATCTCTGGAGAGCTTTTTGCTCCTCGTAGAGGATTTATTCAGAGAACATAAATTTATAAATGAACTAAGGTTTTGAGTAAAATGGCAGAAGAACAGTTTAAAAGGCATATAGCATACAAACTCCGGATAGGGGACATTTTAATGGGAAAGCCTATTTTAGATGGAGAAAATTTTAGATTTTTGGAATTAGGTGGAAAAAAGATTGTTAGAGTTAATGTTATTGGAAATGTTGTTGAAAGATATGATTCAGAGGGGGATAGGAAATATATTTTTTTGAGGCTTGATGACGGGTCAGGACAAATAAGAATTAAGGCTTTTTCAGATGATTCAGAAAAGGTAAAAGATTTTTCACAAGGACAGACAATCTTGGTTATTGGTGTTTTAAGATACTTCAACAATGAAATTTATATTTCTCCAGAAATTGTAAGAGAGGTTCCAATTGATTATCTCCTTGCAAGAAAACTTGAGATTGACAAAGAAAAATCAGAAACCACTCAAGAGTTTAGTGGTCAGCAAGTTCCAATAAAAGATAGGGTTCTTGAAATTATTAAAAATGCTGAATCTGAGGGAGGAATTGAATCTGATAAGCTTTTCATGGAATTAAACCAGTTTCCTCCAGATTCTATTAAACAAGAAATACAAAAACTTCTTGAAGAAGGAACTATCTTTGAGCCCAGACCAGGAAAATTAAGATATCTTGGATAGTTTTGTTTTTTAGGGTTTATAATAATAAAACTTATAAATTCTAGATTCTTAACTTATTATAAATGCTTGTCAGAGCTGAAAAAACTGATAATAAAATAAGATTTCTTTTAGAACAATCTAATGAGTTTTATTTGGATTTGTTGGGATATAAACCAGAACAGACTTCTTTACGAATTATTCCAGGCAATCAATGGACTGAATTTGCAACACAAAGAGGATTAAATCCAAATTCATCTGGAATTTATTCACCAAGAAATCAAACAGCAGTAATCAGAATTGATCCAGGTTCCAGAAGTTAAAAAATGGTTGCCACAAAACTTGATGAGGATAAACTCCGAAGGGAACTGATTAAGGTGTATGAGGAATTTATAAAAAATCCGAAAGATAAAAAAAATCGTGAGAGATTTAGTGAGCTAGATATGAAATATTCAGCAGCTTATGATTTAATTTGTTCAGAGACTATAAAGCTGGCCTTGAATAACTGGAGTTTTTTGTGGCAGAGAGAAATTCCGGGACAAGAAAATCATGCAATTGACCCAAAAGAAATGCTTCGTAGATTGAAGGAAGAAGCCTAATTGATTTTTCGGCTCCCTCTTTTGGGGGCCTTTGTTTTTAATTTCTTATAGCGAAAGATTTATAGAGGTAAAAGGAGGTATAAAATAAGAAGATGAGATTAGAACAACTGTCTTGGGGTTATCTTCCAAGAGCTACCCAGCAAACACAACAAGATTACTTTGTTGTTAGGGGTTTGGAACAATTAAGTGCTATTGTATTGTATACTGGTGAACCTTGTGGAGAGATTGGAGGAGGATTAACTATAAGGCCAATAAGTCCAAATGTATCATTACACATACATGAAGGCGCAGGAGGAACAGCTCAGTTAAAGACGTTTAAAAATGAGTACCAAAGTCTTAGCAGTTACGAAGCAGCTATGTTAGATTTACTAATGGATGATGCTGGTCTTAAGAAGATTCTTACCACAGATAAATGTAAGAGAAAGGGAAGAAAATAAGATGGTAGTAGAATATAATGGACCTGTGCTGAAGAAAAAACTTATAGAGGTGTATGAAAGGTTCATCAAAGACCCCTCAGATCCTGAAAATATAGAAAAAATTAAGATATTAGATGGAGAATATGCTTCATTAGCTGCTGCAAATGACTATATTGCTTCTCAACCAATTCCAAAAGAAATAGCGAATGCAGTTGGATTCCTACATAAAACATGGGCTTATTCTTATGGTGCTACTACAGAAGAATTGGTTGAAGAAGCCAAAAAAATCTTGGAAGGTCTCAGAAAATTAAAATTTAGTTCTTAAATGGCCCCCTTTAAAGGGGCCCTTTGTTTTCTTAACATAAAAACATTTATAAATCATTATTTTGATAATTTTATATGGATGTTCAAATCATAAGAGAAGAAAAAAATGAAATGGAATTTGAGGTAGATAGTGTTACTATTGCAGAACTTTTACGACAATATTTAAATCAAGATTCTAGTGTTGAGCTTGCTGTCTGGAGAAGAGAGCATCCAACAAAAAACCCTCAATTTTTGCTTAAAACAAAAGGAAAAACTCCAAAAAAGGCAATAAATGACACTATATCCAAGATCGTTAAAGAGCTTGATAATATTGAAGCAAATTTCAAGAAATTAAAATAAAAATACTTTTTAAGTGCTTATTCTTTATTTAGTTATGATTAATAGAATATCTAGCGGCAGTAAAGATCTTGATTCATGGTTTTTAGGTTATGAAACAGATATAGTTACAATGATTGCTGGGCCTCCTGGTTCTGGAAAAACAAATTTTTGTATTCTTGCTTCATGCAAGCAGGCTTTTGAGGGGAAAAAAGTAATTTATATTGACACAGAAGGAGGGTTTTCTGTTGAGAGAGTTAGGCAAATTGTTGGAGAGAATTTTGAAAGAGTGCTTGAAAATATATTGCTTTTAAAACCTACAAATTTTGATGAACAAAAGAAGGTTTTTTCTAATTTATTAAAGACCCTTAGAAAAGAACATGTTAGCCTTATTGTTGTTGATAGTATGGCTATGCTTTATAGAATTGAACTTGGAGATGCTCGTTCAAAAGAGGAGGGAAAAATAGGAAAAGTTAATAAAGAAGTTGCTAAGCAAATGAGGATTCTTGCTGAGATATCACGAAAACAAAACATCCCTGTTATTATAACTAATCAGGTTTATAGAAAGTTTGTTCCTTTTTCTGAACTTTCTTCTGAGCCAGAAACAAATCTTGTTGGAGGTGACTTATTTAAATATTGGAGTAAATGTATAATTGAATTAAAAAGAGAGGGTGGAAAAAGGAGGGCTATTTTACTTAAGCATCGGTCTCTTCCTCAAAGAGAATTTTCCTTTGTAATTAGAGATAAAGGAATCTTTAAGAAAGGGTGGATTTAAGAGTTTTGTTAATTTTATAAACTCTAAATCATTTATTTTTTTATGAAAATAAGAAAAGCAAAATTTTGAATATAACCTACAGATCAGGAGCAAAACTTGTTAACAAGATTTAAATACTTTGTAAATTATATATTATTAAAATGAAACTAAAGGATATATCTTTTAATATAGCTCTTGTAGAATTTGAAAAAGAATTAGAAAGAAAAGAAGAAAATGAATTAAAAAATAAATTTAAGGAATTTATTAATAATCTTAAAAAAAGTTTATCAAAGAGAGGTATGAAAGTAACTTCACCAGAGAAAGTTAACATTTCTTTTGAGATAGAAAGTAAATATTTTAGTTATTTAGTTACTCCGTTAGGTATAATGGGGCGTCAAAAATATGAAAAGATAGAAGATGAAATAAGATTAATAAAAGCGTTTGAAAAAGAGTTTAAACTAATAATAGAGAAGGTTATGCAAGAACTTACAAGTAAACATTGTGCTATTAGGATTAAATTAAAATTTAGCGGGAATTTTGTAGAATTTATTAATAAATTTATTAAAAATAAAAAAATAAATTTAAACGAAATTAAGTCTAATCTTGATGTTATAGGTGTAAGTATAGAAAAAGATAAACATAAATGGAAAGCTTTAATAAGCAAGGACGAGTTAAATTTAATGTTAAGTTTTAGTTGTGAAGAAGGAAAAGATAATGTTAGCAGAGGTTTGAATTTAGAGGATTTATCAATAATAAAAATAATCCAAGATGTAAAGAAATTATTAAGTCTCATTTAAAATGCAAGGTATAATCATTGAAAAAGATAGAATTCAAAGAAGATTTGAGGATCAATTGGAATTTTTACAGCTGTGGGGAGATCTTCAAAAAAAGATGAGGGTGATTGTAATTAAAGAAACAATTACTCCTATCAAAGAATTGAATACAACATTAAGAATAAAATCTAAGGCTATGGAAGATGAATTTTTAAAAGATATTATACCAATTAAGAAGAGTAAAGGAATCGTTGATAAATTATGGGGTTTAGGTAAAGAAATCTTCAAAAGCAGGGAGGAAATTTTTGAAGATGAGTTTATTGAATAATAAAATTATTATAGATTCAAATATCTTTTTGGATGTGATAGGTGGTTTTGATAATAACGATTCTTTAAAATCTAAGGAGGTATTAAAAAAAGTAGAGGATGGGATTTACAAAGGCATTGTAATTGCACCATGTTTGACTGAGGTATATTATAAAATTGCAGATAAACGAGATGATCTTATAGCCAAACAAATTATAAAGAATATCTTATCTATGAATAACTTAGAGATTGTTCCTGTTGGAAGAGAAGAGTCTTTAAAGGCTGGTAGGATTTGGAGTAAATATAATAAAGGTAAAAAAAGAGATAAATGGTTATCTATAGTTGATTGTTTAATTATTTCAATAGCGTCTCTTTTACGAAATGTTCCTATTCTTACTTGGGATGATAGGTTTAATGTAGTATCTGATGCAAAGATTATTAATCCCACCTACATATAATTTATTTTTCTCTAAATGAACTTAAGAATTCTCTTGGAATTAATCAGATTTAATAATTCTTGGAAAGAAAATAAGGCATTAAGAATATTAATTATTTTAAAGTATAAAGTTTTAGTTTTTTTATGGATATTAAATTTGAAGTTATAAAAAAGATAAGTGAAGCAAGCTTTAGATATCATTCAATCAAAAATTTATCTAATTTGGAAAGTGTTTCACCGCCAAGTGTTTTTATTGGGTCAAGATTGAGATACCCTTTTGTTAATGTAGGTATTGTCAGCCCTATTGAGGGAGATAAGGATGCGTGGATTTATGATGCTCCTAAAACATGGGCAAATAATAATTTTAGTATTTCTAATGTTCTTGGTCTGAGAAATAATCTTGTTAATTCAAGATTTTTGACAAGAGTTAAGGGGAATTTAAAGGATAAGAAATTCCTTGGGTTAGCAAAGGAGATTGCTATTTCGAGCAAACCTGTTGATGTTGAGATTGAGTTAAAAAGAGGTCTTTCTCTTGGTTTAAAAAAAGATAAAATCTTGACTGGTTTTGGTGTTAGGGCTCCATTAAAAAAAGCAAGAATAACAGGAAATGTTAGTGTTGAAAAAAAGTTGGATAGATTGATTAATGATGATGTCAAAGCTAATGAGGGTCTTGTTGAATTGTATAAAAATAGGTTTGATGGATATTCTTTAAGCAAAATTCTAAGTGTTGGTGTTTTGGGTTTGAAGAAAAATAGGAAAATTGTTCCAACAAGGTGGTCAATTACTGCAACAGATGATACTCTTGGAAAGCAATTAATTAAAGAAATTAAAGATTTTAAGATTATTAGTGATTATGAGTTATTTTTTGGAGAATTTTTAGGAAACCAGTATTTGATTTTGCTTTTTCCAAGAATTTGGTCTTTTGAATTATTTGAGATATATCTTCCAAAAAGTTCCTGGAATCCTTCTGATGTAATAAAAGCTTCTACTGATTATGAAAATTATTATGGACGAAAAACTTATGCAGAAGCAACTGCTGGAGGATATTATGCAACAAGGCTTCCTATTTTAGAATACCTTAAATCAATCAAAAGGCAGGCATCTGTTTTTGTTATAAGATTGGAAACTCCTTCTTATTGGGCGGGGTTGGGTGTTTGGGTTGTAAGAGAGTCTGTTAGAAAAGCCCTAAATAAAGGTAGCATGAAGTTTGATTCAAGAGATGAATTAATTGAAAGTGCTAAGAAAATTAGCAATCTAAAATATAACTTTAATCCAGAGCAGATAATTCAGAGAAGTAAATTAATAAATCAAATTAAGTCTGAGAGAAGTTTAAATGAATGGCTGAATTAATATTAGTAGTTATATTAATGGGTGCATCCAAGAGTCTGGAGTATGATAATGAAGTTTGTGAAAGCCCTGATAGAATTAGAGGGTTTTTAGATAGAGTTCCTCATCTTCATATACCAGGTTTCTTAGGTGGAAGAAAAAAAGGATTAGAAGGAAAAGTGGTGGGTGATGCTATAGGAGAAGAAAGTTCGGCTGAAATATCTCAAGAAACAAAAGCAAAAGAAAAAGCAGGATTTTTTAGCAGGAGTTTAAGTTGGAAGAATGTTGTTAAAGGAGTGGGAAGTGCTGCATTGGCTTTTTATTTAGGGGTTCCTTTTATTCAATGTGGGATGAATCAATTAAGAGACCATAGAAAAATAGTAACTGAACACTTTCATGTTCCT
>JAFCDZ010000009.1 GCA_017609405.1 Candidatus Pacearchaeota archaeon | reverse complement strand
TGCTCCAATATAAGCAATAGTAGCCATCATTAAGAACACTAAACCAACAATTAATACAACTGTTGGAGCATCTGCAAGACTTATTGCTTGTCCTCGTTTGTTTATTGGTGTTAAATCCATTTTTGTTTTTTACAAAAAATGGAATTATATACCTACTCTTCCTCTTCTTGTAGTTACAAAGATACCAATCAATACTGAAAGAACAATACCTACAAGAGCTATTGTTAATACAATACCAGCAATATCTGTGTTGTCACCTAATTCAGTTTGCAAATCTTCTGTTACGTTGAATCCAATTGATCCATCATCTAAAGCACCACCATATTGGTCAGCAACATAAGCAATAGTAGCCATCATTAAGAACACTAAACCAACAATTAATACAACTGTTGGAGCATCTGCAAGACTTATTGCTTGTCCTTTCTTATTCAATTTCTTTAATTCCATTATTTCTTACCTCCTTTGTAATTTTTCAAAAAGAAATACTATTATATACAATTATGAGAATAAAGTTATTAAAAGTTACTGAAAGTTACTTCATATCTTTCACATCAACACCTTTATTAATTAAATCCAATGTAAATATTTTTGTAGCTAATATTTCCCCTGCTTCAAAATTACTCGGATTTATACAATTATAAGCAACTTCCTTTATTTTCTTTTTCTGTTCTTCAAGAGCTTTCATTAATTTCTTCCCAATCTTAACTACAAATTCTTCTCTTTTTTCATTCTCTGGCATTTTCAATTACCATCCATACTGCTCCAAAAGCAACCATTATTCCTAATAAATACATATATCTTTTTGCCATCATATCTAATAAGGCCAACATAATTGATAAGATTCCACAAAAAAGACTTGAGAAAGTAAATGCCACACTTGACCTGAATTTTTTTGTTCCAATAAACATAACAAGCCATAATACTAAAATCAGAACTGGCATCATTATTCCATCTGCTGCCTTATTTAAATACTGGACAAATTCTGGCAGATGATAATCTGTTGCGTTTGGTAGTGGGTAGTATGTCATTTTATAATTTCCCCCTTGATACAGAACTTATAACAACAAACACAATTATTGTTGTTATTATTGCAAGTGCCATAGGGAATATAAGATTAGCTACAACATCAGGAATTCCAAAATCTTCAGCAAAACTTGCAGTTATAGAAGATACAACAGCAAAGCTGCCAAAAACTATCTGAATGATTGAGAATGTTGAGGAGAATATAACTTCAAATGTTGTTGCTACTGCCAACCCTTCTTTTTTACTTGCAGCCTCAAATATATCTGAAACATCTGTTGTAGCATTTGTTAATTTATTATATTTAGTATCAAAAGTTTCATCAACAATAGCAGTATTATCATATTCATCAGCAATTCCAGAGATTGCTACAAAATATAATCCACAAAGAGAGGTCATAATTAAAATAGCAATTATCCAATCTCTTGCTAACATTCCTTTTTTATTTTGTGGTATTAGTTTTCTCATTTTAAGTTTTCATAAGCCAAATTAATACTATTGAAATTGCTATTACAGAAAATATAAATGTCAAACCAAACGAAACTAATCCTATTAAGTTCGTGAGGATTATGGCAGCATTAATTGCCACAATTCCAGCAGTAGTATTCCATAAAAATGCCATTCCTGCAATTAATATTACAAGAAATCCTAAAAATATTCCTAATTTTCCAAAACTTACTCCAAGTTTTGATACTTCAAATCTAATTGCTTTAACTAAATATTCCCCAGCAGTTCTTGTAATGAAAACTTGTGCAACAAATGAACCTGCATATCCTGTAATATTACAAGTTAATGTTCCAGAAGTAAGAGCAAAAGTTTTATTACAAATTATGGTATTGTCTGAACTTGCATTTTCTAACAATACTAGTAATCTTGCTTGGCTAAAAGTTCCTGAAGTATCTGTATAAGTAAAGGTTGTAATATTTGTTGATTTGTTAAAAAAGAGATCAACTTCTAATTCTTCCTTATCCTCAAATTCTTTCCATGGTTTTACTAATCCCTCTCCTATCTTGAAAGTTAATGTATAAGGAGTTGTTTTTGGAACGACTTTTTGTTTTCCTGTTTCTAATAAAGTAACTCCTGCTTTTTTAATTATAAATTTATAATCAACTGTTTCAGTTTCAAAGAATCCAACACTTTCCCCGTTTTCATCTGTTCTTGCTATTTGAACTGTCCGATATATATCTTCTCCTGGATAATATCTTTGAATAAATATTAGAGCATCTGCAACAGCTACTAAACTTTCATCTTCAACTTCAAGAATAAATGTTGTATCTACAGAAGTTGAAAGAAGATATAATGAAATATTTTGTGTTGAATTAGTTATAACTTTATCATCAAAATAGTAGTTTCTATCTTTATAAACTCCTGCTTTATCTCCATAAGAGATTATAGCATCTGTATAAAATGTTTTATTTTGTGGTGCTATACAAAGTGTTAATTCTGTTTGATTTGAACTAAAGGAATTATTACGCTTTACTGTTCCTCCTCCAAGCCAAAAATCAAAAGTTCCATCAAAATCAAATGGTGAAACTCTTGTAAGATTAACTTCATCATAAGCAGTAAAGTTTAATGTTGTATTAGTATATGTTGCATTGCATTCTTCCAAATAAATTCTTGCGACAGTTTGATTTTTTGTTGAACTATTAAATTGATAGGATGTTGTTCCATCAAAAAGAGTAATATCCCAATAAAAAGGTCTCTTTTGATTTACTTCTCCTTGAATTAAGGGAATATCTAATTTTGTTTCCATTGTGCAGTCATTACCAATACAACTTGCAGAAGCAGCATAATTTGTTGCATTATAAACAAATTTACTATCTATTGATAAAATAGTTACTAAAGTTGATATGTTTAATTGGAAGGTTTCATTTTTTGTTTCATAAGTTGAATTTTCCCATATATGTAATTTCTCATAGAAATTATATGCCCAAGTTGCACTTACAGAAGATGAATCTTCATTTCCTACACTATCATTAGCCCATAAAACAAAACTATAAGAGCCATAAGGTATACTTAATGATGTTGTATTTGTTCCACAAGAGACAGTATTATTTCCTGTTCCATTCCAAAAAATACAAGTTTGAAGTAAAGGATCAACAGCAGTCCAATTGAAAGCTATATCAACCTCATCCTCTGTTATATAATTTGTTGTATATGTTGCTCCTTCTATTGGATATGTAATATTTAATGTTGGTGGAGTTGTATCCAATGTGAATGAAACACTTTCAGAATCATTTATATTATTTGAACTGTCATTAGCATAAATGAAAACAGTGTTTAATCCTTCATCCCATATCATCGTTGTTAAGTTCACTCCACAAGTTAGAGTGGTATTTGTTGCTCCAAAATCTTTAGACCACCAGCATGCTTGTAAATCACTTCCATCATCTGAAACTGTGTAATTTATATTTAGGTTAACATTTGAAGTATTTGTTGAATTTGTTGGAGAAACTATTGAAATTTTTGGAGTTGTTGTGAGTGTAAATGAAACACTTTCAGAATCATTTATATTATTTGAACTGTCATTAGCATAAATGAAAATAGTGTTTAATCCTTCATCCCATATCATCGTTGTTAAGTTCACTCCACAAGTTATAGAATGATTATATCCACCAGAATCATTAGACCACCAGCAAGAATCAAGAGCAGTTTCATCTGATACAGTATAATTAACATTTAGATTAATATTTCCTGTATTTGTATTATTTGTCGGTGTTATTATTGAAACTGCTGGAGATGTTGTATCTTCTACTAAAGGAGTAATTCCAGCACCATCATTATAAAGCTGAACAATCTCTGAATCAGTTAAAGCCCTGTTCCAAATTGAAGTTTCATCTATTCTTCCATTAATATCACGAGCTGTTTCACGGATTCCACTAATTAAAAAATTTCCACCTGCTCCTATATCTGCTCTTGCTTTTGCTGCTACATGTGTTCCATTTTTCCATAAAGATAAATCAGTGCTGTTCATCCTTGCAGTATACATTTCCCACACGCCTGTAGTTGCTTTAATATCATTTGCTTCTAAATTATCAGTATGAAAATAGAAACTATAATCTCCCCCAGTAGTAAAATAAAGCATCCACCCCTTATCAGCTGAAAAAGTCCCGATGATATCTTGAGAATCAGTAGGACCTTTTGATGAATTAAGCCAGACATTAACTGTAAACTCTCCAGAGCCAAAATCAAAGTCAGAAGTGGTGTGACTAAAATAATCATCATCCTCAAACACAGAACCATCATTAATTAATCCTTCACCAAAAGTCACTCCTGAATTTGTTAAATTGTAAGTCCCTGTCCAATCAAGAGCATCATCATCAAATTTCCAATAAGCAGCTAAATCAACTTCTAAAGTTTCATTCCATTCTGACCAAGAAGAAACTCTTTTGCCAAACAAAATCGGAACTCCATCATACCAATCACCAGCCTCTACATCTGTAACCAAAGCAACTGTTAGATTTCCTTTTGGAATGTGATGATTATCTAATATTTCCCATCCAACAATTCTATTTTCTAAATGAGAACCAATAACTTCACTCCTGCAAACTTTTCTATAAGTATCATTAATTTCATCATACACTTTTTCACATATATTTTCTTTATCTACAACTTCAACATCATCAAAAATTGCATATTCATAATGATATTCTTTGTCTTCTTTTTTTCCTTTATTATTCAAATTAAAGATTTCCATATCTTTTAATCCATTAGGATAAAAATTTCCATAGTTTTCTATTTCCCAAATCATAACCCTTCTGTTTTCCCCTCTAATAACATTATTCACTTTTGGTGTAATTAACTCTGCTTTTGCTATTGTCTTTCCAAATCCAAAAAGATTTTCTACAATAACAACTTTATCTTTAACCCCATCTTTGTCTTTATAAGAAACCCAATTATCAAAATTAAAAGCAGACACAATTCCTGTCAAAAATAAGGTGATGCAAAGTATAGCTCCCACTAAAAAAATCGTTCTATGAGCTTTAAAACGGCTATTTCTCTGTTGAATTTCATTAATTTCTTCCATTTCTATCATTTTGTTATTTAAAGGTCTGAACCTTCTCCTCCTCTTACAATCTTTGAAAATATTATAACCATGCTTAAAGCATTAACACCAACCATTATCTTTACAATGTTACTCATAATTGGAGTTACAAAAGATTGTCTTGCAAAAGTTGCTGCTAATGTTGCTGATGCTGCAATTTTCTCATAGGAATTTGATAATATTATAGATAAGAATATTGATGCAAAAAAGAAGAAAATATACAAAATTACAAAAACAGGGTGTATTTTAATCATAAATGAACTTGTCATTATTCCAATTACTAAAAAGCCAAAGATAAATAAATAAATCCATCCAATATCAAAATTCATATCCTCCATTTTTGTAAGGGCAGTTGAACCAGCATCAGTGCTATTTAGTTCTGTTCCTTGAATACCATGAACCAGCTTTGTATTTGTAAAGGCGACAACAACAAGAGCAACAGCTAAGAAAAGCAAAAGTATTGGAATGATAATCATATCTGATACATCACCTTTTTTTGATTTTAACATCTTTCCATCCTATCACCTTTCTCAAAGGCACAAATTTAATTTTTCTTTTTGCGAGCATTTTTGTTATTTGTGGTTGAGTTATATTTCTCCCTAACTTTTTTACTTGTTTCCTTCTCTCTCTTTCAATAATCTCATAAAAAGATTTATCAACAGAAATGTGAATGGGTTTTATTCTTATTTTTCTCATCTGTTATAACCTCTCCTATAATCCCAAAACTTTAAT
This sequence comes from Candidatus Pacearchaeota archaeon, assembly GCA_017609405.1. Taxonomy (GTDB): domain Archaea; phylum Nanobdellota; class Nanobdellia; order Pacearchaeales; family GW2011-AR1; genus JAFCDZ01. The sequence continues at coordinate 18,075 of JAFCDZ010000009.1, read as the reverse complement.
ACTAAAAGTAAAGCAAAAATTCCTAAAGCAATTATAGATACATAAACGAAGATTTTTATAATAAACCAGAATGTTGTATAACCCTGAACAATATTTGGGAATAATGCAAGATGATTATCTACCACAACCATTGTATATAAGAAAGTAATTATTAAAAATAACACTGATAAACATATAAAAAATATCTTCATTCCTATATTCTTTTTAAAAAGATAAGATATTAAAAACAAAAATCCTGCAAAGATTAAGATTGTTACAATTGTAACAATTGTTAATGCACTCTGAGAATTATCCATTTTCTCACCATTTGGAGTTACTTCAAAACAGCCAAGAGTAAACCCCCCTAATGAAGAATCATTACAATAAAAACTCACACAATAAGTCCCTAACTCAGAAAAATTAGCTCCATCTATATCAAAATCAAAATGACGACCTACTTCAGTAGCCATTAAACGATCAACAAGAACAGTTCCATTATTAGAATATAAATGAAAATTACAATCTACATTAGTTCCATCTAAAGCAAAACCAGAAGTAGAGTTTAAGACATGAGTTTCAAACTGTAAATCTTCATTCAGTTCATGATAATGAATTCTTATAGGATCTAAAATAAATCCTGCTGTTATTGAATCTCCATCTATCCATGGAGCAACAGCAGACACAGTAGCCACTAATAAAATTAGTAAAGGAATTAAAAGAAAGATTTTTCTTTTCATCTTTTTAAAAGATGCCTTACTTTCTCTTCTTTACTTTTCGTAAGTGTCCTTTTACTCTTACTTTTGCTTTACGACCTTTGACTTTCATCAAGTGTCCTTTTACTCTTACTTTTGGCATTTTTACCTCCTTGAAAATTATTCGGCGAGTTTGAAAATTAATAACTTGTAGGACTTATAGTTCCTCTTTTAGAAACTATCCAAACTCTGGAATTCTTATATTTTTTATAATAGGCTGTTCTTAATTTTTGTGCAGCAGATCTACTTCTAACTACTCTTATAATTTTTGGTTTTTTATAATTCCTTTTTAATGTTCCTACTTTCATCACAACATATCGCATTTTTCCTTTTTTTCTTTTTCTCATTATTTTCCACCTCCTTTCAGTTTTCTTTTCTTTCCATTTCTTTTTTCCTCCCTTTAGGGTGTTGGGAGTATGTCATTTTAAATTCTCCTCTTTGAAAATTATTTTATCTTTTTCTTACAATTCCTTTTTTTCCAATAAATTTCTTAGCTCTTTTTTTTGATGTAAAATAATGCCAAAAACTTGTGTTTGGCAATTTTGCTTTCCATTTATATTTTTTAGATATTCCCATTTATTTTCCACCTCCTTTCAGTTTTCTTTTCTTTACTTTTCGTAAGTGTCCTTTTACTCTTACTTTTGGCATTTTTACCTCCTTGAGTATTTAATATGTCCAACGAGCTTTTTGTGAAATAACTCTTCCTTTAAATCCTTTCTTTCTTAATGTTTTTAATCTCTTCAAAGCTATTGATTTCTTCTTATGTTGTGATACTGTTATTGTCCTTCTTCCTACCTTAACATTCACAAAATGTAAGGTTGTCAATCTTATCTTTCTTTTTGCCATTATCTTTTACCTCCTTTCAGTTTTTTCAATTTTTTCTTTCCATAAACTGCCACTCTGGCAACAGCATAAGGATTTTTGACAGTTCTTTTTTTCTTTAGTTTCCTAACTAATCTTTTATATTTCTTCCACTTTGCTCTGCTTCTGTATCTTTTTTTTGTGTATGGCATCCTATCTCCTATTTCTTCCTCTACCTTTAGTTCTTGTTTTCTTACATCCACCTCTCCCACGATTAGCTCTTACTCCCCTTCCACTTCCATCTCGTTTAGGTCTTCCTTTTGTCATTTTAAAACACTAAAGGTTTCTTCCTTCTCTTTTTAGTTATTGGAATAATTGGACGAATACCTGGCAAATATCCTATCTTATATTTCTTTGGTTTCTTTCTTGCTTGAATCCTTAATACTTTTGCAGTTAAAGATGGCTGATACATAAGAGGTTGTTTTGGGATTTTTCTTTTCTTTTTTTTAATTGGTTTTCTTTTTTCCCATATCTGAAGTTTCTTTTTCTTTTTTGGAACTGGTGGAGCAAGACCTAACAAAGAAACTTTTGCAAAAGGAGAAGGAGCTATGATTGGGGAAGGTTTGTATGGTTTGTATGGAGATGGTTTATATTTATAAGGTTTGTAAGCAAGTGGTCTATATGGTTCAATAATTGGTGCTTTGTAAAATTTATATGGTTTATAAACTGGTTTCTTTCTGTAAACTCTTGAAACTCCAGCAATCCCAGAAACTCCTAATCTATAAGGAGAAACATAAGGTTTAGATGGTTTCACAATTCTTGATGGTCTAAAACCTGTTTCTCTAACTAATCTCTTTCTTAATAATTTAGTTTCTTTTAATGTTAATTTTGGTTTTAATAATAATTTCTTTGTCTTTACTGTTGGCTTTGCAATCTTTGCTTCTATGATTGGAACTCTCTCACCTTCAATTAAAGTTACGGCCTTTACCCTTTTTCTTTTGATTATCTCTCCAGGAGCAAGAGTAACTTCTGGTTCTTTAGAAATAAATCCAGGAGCTTTAAATTCTTTTGTGGGTTTTAACTGCCATTGTGTTAATCTTCTTTCTTCTGCTGCTGTTAATCTTTTTCCTAACCTTAATTTCTTTTCAACACCTTTTAATCCACGAGGGAATTTTGCTATTCTTTCTTTCTCAAATAATATTGCTTGAGGTTTTGCTTTTTTGAATGTTATCTTTCCTCTTAAAATATCAGATATTCCTGCTTCTTTTTGTCCCAATCCAACTCTTGAAACTCTTAATCTTTTATATGGATCACCAAAAAAAGCCCTTTCTAATCCAGGAGCTTTTGGCTTTGCTATTTTAACTTTTCTTTTTCTCACAACTCCAAATAAATCTCTTGCGCCAGAAACAATATCAACTTCCTTCCCTGCCAATCCAACTTGTTTTCTTAATGGAATTTTTAATTTTGAAACAGGTGGAGCGATTTCAATTCCAGTTCCTTTAATAACTTTCTTCGCTCCAACTTTCACAACTGGTTTATATTTTGGGGATGCTCTTGTTATAGCTCTCACTCCAACTTTACTAACTCCTTTTGTTACAACCCCTATTGCTTTCATTTGAGCTACTTCTCCTACTGCATAACCTGCTGCAAAAAGTGGTCTCTTTTTTACAGTTATAGCAGCTTTTTTTGCAACTCTCGGAGCAGACACTATTGTTCTACCAAGTAAAGATGGAACTTTTTTTGTTGTTACAATCGGGTGTCTTACTGCTGATGGAACTTTTTTTACTGTTTCTTTTACAGCTAATCCTCCTCCAAAAACAGATGTTCCAAGTCCAGCAACAACAGCATAAGGATAATCTCTCCAAGTAAATTTTCTTCTTGCCTTTTTTGTTTCAATTCTTGCTCCAAGTTCAGTCGCTCCACGATACCCTGCCTCTAAAATATCTGTGGGTTTTCTTGGTTCATAAGCATAAACAGCCGAAGGAGTTGGAGTTGGTGCTACAGCTCTTCTCGGTGCTAAAACTTCTCTAACTGCTGTTCTTGGAGTTGGTGCTGGTGTAATTCCCAAAGCCCCTTGAACTGCTGGAGAAGGAGGGGTGGGCGCGCGTCCTCTACCTCTTCTTGTCGGTGCTGCTATTGTTTGTCCTGTTGCAGCAGCATATTCAGTATAAGTTTTTGTTTTTGTTGGTGTCATAGCACCAGAAGGAACAGTAAATGTATAAGAGGGTTTGGGTTTAGGTTTTGTAACTTTACTAACAACTGTTTTAGCAGCTTTTTTTATTCTTGACCATATTCCCATTAACAAGAACAAAACAATTATTCTTTAAATACATTTTATTTTTTACAAAATTGTATTTAAATAGATTATCTTTAATTTCTTTATGCCAGAAGAATATGAATATGTTGAAGTTCCTGCTGGACAAGGAATACCACAACAACCAGGAATGCAACAAGGACAAGAATTACAGGCAGATTTAATTCAAGAAGAAAGAATAGCAAATATTATTGAGCAGATTAACCCAGAAAACTTTTTAGAGGAAATTGAATATAGAATTAAAGGATATAAGAAAGACAGAAAAACAAAGGAATGGATTAAAATAAACCAAAAAGGAGTAGAAATTCCTCCTATTTTAGTTGAAAGATTTATGTCTTTTATCTCTTCATTATTAAATCAAAACACAACCTTAAGCAATTTTTCTGAAACAGAAATAAACAGGTTGATGAAAATGGTGATAGAATATGTTAGTGATGATCTCTCAACTCATTCAGAAGAATATGGTTTAAAATCTGACTATATTGAACGAACAAGAATTGGAATGATCATGTTAAATGTAATTTTTACTGTTCTCAAAAGAAGTTTGAATGGAACAGAAAGCAGAAGAATATTTGGCTCATTAAGAGTCAGCGAAACTTTAACTAAATCACCAACAGCAAGTTCAGGTGCTTTGGATTTTCTGAAATTTTGGAAGTAAAATGATTTTAACAAAAAATATCACAGAAAAATATTTCAATTTAATGTTTTCCATAATGACAATTATAATAAGTTGTTCTTCTGGATTTGGGGTGTTTTGGTTTTATAAAACAATATATAACGAAAATTTTTACTTAAGTATGATTGTAGCAAATATTATGACAAGTGTTGTTACCATATTATTTTGTGTTTTTTATTCAACAATACTAATAACAAAATCAAAATGGAAGAAGAAAAAATAATTGAAACTATATTAAGAGAGAATGATATTCATATATTATTAGAAGCAGATAATATTCATATATCAATAAGAAAAAAACCTGTGGAAATTATGGAGGTTATGAATGGCTGAAAATTTTGTTGGTGGTTTAATGGATAAATTTGGTAGTATTACATCATATTGGGTTACAATTGTGTGGATTATTATAGCATTTTTTGTTTTAATAATAATAATAGGACTCTTCTATTGGCTTTATTCAAGAAAGAGGTTATGGAATTTAGATGTGGAATTTAAAATTCCAAGAAGCGACGGTAAATTAATTAATGCAGAATGGGGAAAGGGAGGTTACAATGCCAAGAAAGGTGTTGTCTATTTAAAAAGACCGGGCTTTATGACACCAAAAAATAAGATGAAGCCATTTGATATTAAGAAATATATTCAAGGGCAAAAGATTTTAACAGTTATTCAAGTAGGGTCTGGAGATTATAAACCAGTTCTGCCAGATAGTTTTATTGAATTAAAAGAAGATGAACCAATGAGAGATGAGAAAACAGGAGAGATTAAATTAGACAAAGATGGAAAACCAATATATCAAGAAGCAACAATTATGAATATTAAAATAGATACATCAGAAGATAAAGCATGGAGAGATAGTTTTGAAAGACAGGCAAAAGCAACTTATAGCATTACTTCTTTGCTCCATGAGTATGCTCAATATATTGGTTGGGGGATTATAATGTTTATGCAATTCGCAGGGTTTGCTATACTCTGGGCGAGGATAAAATAAAATGGAATGGAAAACTATTGCTATAATCTTTATTATTTTGTCTTGTGTTTTAATTGGTCTTATTACTTATTCAACTATTGATTACTACAGATATAATAAAAGTTATAATGATTGTTTGTATAACTTCTGTGCAGAATATCCAGATGCTGAATATTATGAAAATGGAGTTTGTGAATGTTATGATTATGATAATTTAGGACAACTTTATGTTGCTAAAACGAGATACAAATAAATTTATAAAGGGTGATTTGTTTTAGATGTTATGGAACAAGGATTAAAGGATAAAATTGAAAGGATGAGGGCAAAAGCAGAGCTATTTCTCAACAATGATATTCGTGCTTTTATAGTTGATATTAATAATAATTATTATTTCTGTGATATTTTATTAGTTGGTGAAAACCATATAACTTTTTATAATTTTGCTGGGAAAAGAAAAGGAGAGAAAGATAGATTATTATGGTTGGACATTTCAGATATTGAAGAATATAAGGAAGAGAACGAATTAAAAAACGAGGTTAAAAAGGATGAAGATAGTTAGATGTCTAAACTGTCATTATGAAAAAGAGGTTGAAGATAATACAATAATCATTTGTCCTGTTTGCCAAGAAATTATGGCAGAGGTTAAAAAAAATGCTTAATGATGATAAATCAAAAAATAAAATATTTGTGAACATTTCTGCAATAAAACTAAAAGAATTAAAGAAAAAATACCCTGCTGTTAATATAGATAAGATTATTAAAGATAAAGTAAAATATTTTAGAAAACATCCTTTCCAAAAAAGAGAACTCCATCTTTGGATTGATAAAATAAAAGAAAGTATAACATTAGTAAATGAAAGTTATGAAGAAGAAAAAGATAGCACAACAAAATTATCAGAAAAAGAAATAAAGGAATTATTAAAATCAAACTACAAAAAAATAATAGATATTTTAAAATATTGGATGGATGTTGAAGAAGATGATTATTCCTTAATTGCTTTATGGATTATAGGAACATACTTCCATAAGGATTTTTCAACATACCCTTATTTATTTTTTAATGCTATGAAAGGTTCTGGAAAAAGTAGAATCTTAAGATTAATAAAAATTTTAAGTAAAGATGGAAGAATGTTAAACTCAATAACAGAAGCAGTTTTATTTAGAACAAAAGGAACTTTATGTATTGATGAATTTGAAGCAATTGGAAGAAAAGGAAACGAAAATTTAAGGGAATTATTAAATTCTGCTTACAAAAAAGGGACAAATGTTATAAGATATAAGAAAGGTGAGAGAGATGAACAAGTTGAAGAAGAGTTTGAAGTTTATAGGCCAATCGTAATTGCTAACATTTGGGGGATGGAAGAAGTGCTTTCTGACCGTTGTATTAACATTATTTTAGAAAGAAGTAATAAGCCAAATATAGTAAAAAAAGTTGAAAATTTTGAACAAAACTCCCAAATTATGGGAGTGTTGGAGTCATTTTCCCGTGTAAATGGGAGTGTTGGGAGTTTTAAGTCATTATTTGAAAAGGTGCAAAATAACTGGAATAAATACTTAGATAATTACAATAAACACAACATTCCCAAAACTCCCAACACTCCTAAAGCTCCCAAGACTCCCAACACTCCCATATCTATTAATAATAATAATATTAACAATAAGATAAACAAAACAGACTTAAGTGGTAGAGATTTGGAATTATTCTTACCTCTTTTTTTAATTGCTGATGTTTGTGGAGTTTTAGATAATTTCTTAAAAATTGCAGTAAAAATAACAAGGGTGAGAAAAGAAAAGGATGTTTATGAAAGTAAAGATATACAATTATATGATTTTATTTCTCAATTTGAAGATACAAATTACATTAAAGTTAGTCAATTAACAAGTAAATTTAAAGAATTTTTAGGTTCTGAAGAAAAAGATAAATGGCCTAATACTTGGTGGATGGGATTAGCATTGAAAAGATTGAAACTGATTAAAGAGAAGAAAAAGAGTAGTGGGATGATGGTGGTTCTTGATATAGAGAAAGCACAAGAGAAAATAAAGATATTTAAGGATGTTGAAAAAGAAAAACCAGAAAATAAACAAGAGGAATTAGATATAGAAATACAAAAAATCTAACAAAATTGTATTTAAAATAAGTTCTTATTAGTAAGAAAGGAGTAATAAAATGCCATACCCATATCGCCCACCAGTTAATATAGATACAGATTCAGAAGCTAAATTTAATATGGCTATTGCCACCCTTCAACGAGTGGATAAGATATTTGAAGAGATTAAACGAGTGAGTTCAATGGCAATTGGTATCCCTGGGATTACCATGGGCCAGGTTCAAAGATTAAAATTAACAGTTATGTGGCAGCTTTTTATTCAATCAATTCCTTTAATGGATGATACTAAATTAGAAGAAAATGAAAAGATTGAAGATATTAAAGCAAGATTAGACAAAATTGTTATTAAGAGAAAAGAAATAAGGTCAAAAAGAGGAGGAGAAGTATTAAGATATGAAGATCTTTATGATGTTAATGTAGAAAAAGAATTGAATAATATAGAAATTGATATACAAATAGCATTACAAAAATCAGGTAAATATTTCAGATTGCCAAAGAGTGAATCAGCATTATTCTAAAATGGTAAAATTGGAATTTAATAAGGAGAAGGATGAATGGGAGATCCTGCCAAAAGGGACAAGAAATAGAGGAATTTATTTGGATGGCAAACTAAAAGAGAAGCTTGATAATATAAGAATGATTATTGAGAAAAATTGGGATGCTGTATTTATGGTTGATGGTGTTGAGAGAATTGGTAAATCTACTTTGGGTTTGACTTGTGCATATTATTTAACCGACGCTAAACTTACTATTAATAATGTTTGTATTGGTGCTACTGATGCTATTGACAAATTAGAGAAACTGCCCGACAAATCCTTGTTACTAATTGACGAAGGTAGTTTGGTTTTCTCAAGCACAGATGTAATGAAAAAAGAAAATAAACAATTGAACAAAGTTTTAAATGTTATAGGACAAAAGAATATGATTCTGATAATTATTTCTCCTTCTTTTTTTAATTTGTCAAAATATATTTCTGTTGAGAGAAGTCGGTTCTTATTGCATTGTTATGCTGATAAAGAACTTAATAGAGGAAGATTTGCATATTTTTCAACAAACAAGAAGAGAGCATTATATGAAATAGGAAAAAAGAATTTTAATTCGTATAGGAAGCCACAATCAGATTTTATTGGAGTATTTAGAGATTTTAATCCTTTAGGTGATGAATATCTTGAATTAAAGAAGAAATCTCTTATGGAGGCCTTAAGAGAACCAGAGAGACCTATCTCACAGAAGATTAAGGTAAGTTGGAGAAGAGAACTTGTGAAAAGAAATTTAGAAAGTGAAGAAAAAATAAAGACAATTCAATTAGCAAATTTATTTGGTGTGAGTAAGAAGACAATTCACGCAGATATGGCATGGTTAAAAAATAATAATTAATTTTCTCTTAGGGAATTGGGTTATATGGCTTTATAACCCGTTTGCCTACATATAATATATAACTTTGGAAATTGGATTAAATAGTTATTCGGTGAGGAGGATAACTATAATATAAGGTAATAAACACAAACATTTATAAGTAGTGTTTACTACTATATACTATGGAAATAAAAAACATATATCAAAAAATAAAGAGGTTGATTACACCAAAATATGTTGACCTCAAGCAACTAAATCTTTTGAGGGAGCGAGGAATCGTTCCTTTCTTTTTTATGAAAGATTCAGAACATAAAAGTTTACATAATAAAATTTCAAGGAGTTGTTTAGTGGAGGATTTGAAATGATATTTAAACACAAAATTGGAGAAATAGAATTTCATAAAGGAGGATGGTCTTATCATTCTGGATCAGGGTTTTTTCCCTCACATTTCCCTACATTTTGGATAGTGAAAGTTCCAATATTAAAATCAGAAGAAAAGAAAGGAGATTGTTTAGTTGGGTTACCTTTTTCTGATGAAGGTGATGCTGAAACATTTAGTGATTTTTTAAAAGTTCATCTCAAAAAATATATTAAAGAGTTAAAACAAGAATTTAATAAAAAAGTTGAGGAGTTGAAAACAAAATTTCCAAAGGGTAGAATGCACTCAAGAGAATACATTATAACAAATATTAACAAAATCTTCAACTCTGAAAAAGAGTAGGGGAAATTAAGAAAATGAAAAGTGCGATATGTGATTTTTGTGGAGAACTGATAAAAACTAAAAGGCAGTATTATATAGAAATTCATAGTTGTATTACAGGAACATCAGATTATCCTGATGGAAGAATGGAAGATGAAAAATGGCTTGAAAATAAAGATATTTGTAATAAGTGTGCTTTGAAATTAAAAATTATAAAACCCAAAAAGAGGGAAAATCAAAATGAAAACTAAAACAAAAACAGAAAAAGAAAAAGAAATCAAGGAAAAGATTAAGGAACTAAAGAAAGAATTAGCAAGTTTTTATATAATTAGAAATCCTCTTTTAAAGAAGATGAGGAAAGACAATTGGATTGTTCATGTCAATAACAAAGCTATGATTTGTTGGGCAGGAATACACACATTAGATTTATTAACAGATAAACTTAAACTTGAAAATTAAATCATAATCAAAAATGAAAACAAAAACAGAAAAAGAAATTTTAACCATAGAAGGAATAGATATTAAGAAGTTTTCAAAAGAACAGATTGAACTATATTTTAGTAATCCCCAAGTTTCAAATCTAATGAGTTTAGCAAAAGAAAAAGCAAAACAAGAATTTAATAAAAAAGTTGATGAATTGAAAGAAGAGTTTAATGTTAGTTATAAACAAGTTTGGGGTATTACTCAAATTCAAGAGATTATAGACAAAATCTTCAAAGAGGAAAAATTAAAATGAAAGAAGAATTTAATTTAAGCAAAAAAAGAATATTTGGAAAAGATATATCAAAACCAAAATACTTAGAAAAAGATGTCAAAGAATTTATCAAGAAGGAAACAGAAGCAAAAGATAAATTTAGAGACAGATGTTTTAGTTTACATTTATCAAAAGAAGATATAGTATTACTTAATAAGTTTTTTGAAGAGTTTGAACAAAAGCGAGAGAAACTCGCAGGAGAAAAATTAAGATGAAATCAGAAAAAGTAACAAGATTAGTCCAAGAAATTCAAAAGAAGAACAAAGAATTAGAATCAGAGATTAATAAATTATCAAAGCAAAATCTTTCTTTATTGGATGAAATAAAAAAGAAAACCAAATGGGATGAGGATTTGCTTAAAGAGTGGTATGAGGAATATTGGCATACTTATCCTTCTTCTGATAATGAGTGGTTTGTTGCTGTGCCTAAATTTATCCCTTTTTCTTTGGGATGGTTAGACCACACGACAAAAGGATATAATGTTTTTAAAATAAATCAATATACTCAATGGTTAGGAGATTTGCCAGATTTTTTAAGAAAAGAATTAAATATAAAAGAACCAGAAAAGATTTTTGTTTCAGAAGGGAATGTTATTTTTGATGAAGGAAACGAAGAAGAAGTTAAGGATAAATATGGGGATTTGTTATCTTCAATAAGCAAAGGAACAGCGAGAATAAAATTAGGAAAAGAGTTTGATGTTATTGCTAAAATTATTGAAAATGGAAGTTTGCCTTTTGTTCCAAGACCTGTAGATAAACAAGATATCATTCCTAACACAACTAATATAAGTTTTGAAGGAAAATATCAATTTCAAAAAGAAGCTTGGGATACTTTTCTTAAATCTGGAGCAGTTGGAATTTACTGGATGACTGGTGCAGGAAAAGATGTTTTTTCTTGTTATGCTTTGAGCAGAATAAAAGTTAAGAAAGATAAAATACTCCCTAATCTTTTTGTATCCCCAAATCTGACAATTTTGGAACAACTAAAAAAAGAATATTTCCCAAAATTTGCTCCAGAACTTTTAAAAGAAATTGAAGAAGGCAATTTATTATTAGTAACTTATCAGGGTTATGAAAAAATTAAAGATAAAGAGTTTGGATTAACTATTTATGGAGAATGCCATGTTCTTCCAGCAGATACTTTTAGTAGATTAGCAACAATTAAAACAAAATATAGAATAGGGCAAAGTGCAAGTCCTTATAGAGAAGATGGCAGACATTCTTATATTTTTGCTCTTACAGGTTTTCCTATTGGATTAAATTGGCAAAATTTAATGAGGATTTTAGGAAAGAAATATCATGACATTAATGTTTATATTTTTGAAAGTATTGAACAAAAGATAAAGTTCTCAACAAATTTAATAACTCCAGATACAAAAACCCTTTTGTTTGTCGATAAAATAGATATAGGAAATAGATTAGCAAACTTATTGGGGGTTCCATTTATTAGTGGGGCAACAAAAAATAGAATAGAAATAGCAAAAGAAAGCAAGGTATTTATTGCTTCAAGAGTTATGGAATTGGGGGTTTCTCTAAAAGAATTAGAACATATAATTGAAGTTGATTTTCTTTTTGGAAGCAAAAGAGAACAGATACAAAGAACTGGAAGATTATTTCACAGCAAAGAAGCCAAAAGACACGATATTCTAATGACTAAAGAAGAATTTGAAAATTATGGAAAAAGATTACATAGTTTAGTAGAAAAAGGATTTAAAATAAATTTAAGACCAATGGTTTCAGGAAGTTTTCAAATTAAAAAGCCAGAAATTGTAAAAAGTAAGAAAAAAGGTTTTTCTAAATCAACTACAACAGGATTAGATGTTTATGATATTGTTGAAAATTTATATGAAGAAGGATTTTTTAGAGGGCCGGTAACAGCATTACAGGTTGTAGAAAGAACAACAAGAAGAGGGATAGTTTTAAGCAAAAGAGTAAAATTAAGAGTGAGAGATAAATTGAGAACTCTTGTAAAACAAAAGAAATTAGCAAAATTTAAGCAGGGAGGAAAATCTGTTTATCAAGAGAGGTAATTAAAATGAAAAAATTATATTCACGGGTGAAAGGGAGATTTCTAAAAAGAAATCGTCTACGACGAGACCGAGTAGCCCGTGATTAAATCACAATCATAATCATGGAAAAGAAAATTAAAATACCAAAAGAAGTTGAAGAATATATCAGAAAAGCAATAGCAACTGATATAGAAAGTTTTGATGCTACTAAAAAACATATAAATTTAAGATTACAGCATGATATTTGGAATGAGAAAAAGTTTAATAAATTTTCAATAGAAGATTTTAATAAAGAAGATTTTTGGATAATTAAAGCATTAAAAACATTAGAGTGGTTGAGGAAATCGCAATCATAATCAAAAATGAAATCAGAAGAAGAAAAACAATTAAAAAAGGATATTAGATGGTTACTAACAATGAAAACTTGGGAAAGGACAAAGAAAGCATTAACAAAAACAGAAAAAATAGAGGAAAGATTATGGAAATGGGTGCTTGAAGATTAAATCATAATCAAAATGGAAAATAAAACAGAACAAAATGATGAAATACCACAAGAAAGTTTAAGAAAGTTTTTCAAGCCAACGCCAAAATATCAATACTATTTATTCTTTGGGGGCTTAGGTATTTTAACAGGATGGAATCTTTGGAAATATTTTTTTGCTCATACTTTATCTTCAAAAATGTTTGTTGTTTATCAAGTTATTATATTATTCATAGGAATTCTTATTGCTCAATTATTAAAAGAATATGGAGTCTTTAAATAAAATGGAAAAACCAATAAAAATCAAGGAGGAAACTTGGAGAAGATTAACCAGAATGAAATATACTTTTGATGCGAAAAGTATTGATGAAGTTATTGTAAGGATACTTGCTATTATTAATCATTTTGATTTGGCCGATGAGTTGAAAATTCATGATAATGGAGGTAAATAAAAATGGAAGCACAAGAAGAACTTGAAAAAAGTATTGGGACATTAGAGCCTGAAACTTTAAAACCCACAAAAGTGAAAATTGTGAAAGTTGAATTGAAGGAAATAGGACCAAAGAAAATTAAGAAACTTGTATGCACTTGTAAACATCCAGATAAAGAAGAAACCATAGAAATTTCAAGAGTCAGATATATTGTAAAGGATGACAAGCTTGCAACAGTAGGACTTTGGTATAAAGAAGATAAAGAAGGAAACTTACAAAAAGGAACAGCTTTGGCAAGTTTTGTTGTTTGGAGTGAAGCAATGAATATGAAACAACTTGAAAGCAAAGAAGTTGAAACAGTTGCAGAAGATACTGGTTATCTTTGTTTTAAAGCTTACTAATACTTAATACTTGTTTAACTTAAATAGACAGGATCGGGGGAAAGAAAAAATACCAATACAACTCTATTGAAATACACCTAAATTTTTGTCAAGCATCTTTCCCCCCTTTAAAAAAATGGAAGAATGAAACTAAAAGTTAAGGATGTTATTAAAATGAGAGAAAAAGAAAAATGAGTGGAATAATAAATGATCATCACAGCGAGTTTTGGATAATGAGACTGCTTCTTATCTTAGCTTTGTATGGATTAGTCAGTTTAATAATAGATTTAATCAAATGGATATTTTAAAATGAAATTCCCAAGAACAAGAGCACTAATAGAAAAGTTTAAACCAGAAGAAGCTCCAATGTGTTTTAATACAAAAGAGTATTCAGATAAAAGTGCAATATGTAAAAATTGCTCTTATGTAAGGAGAATTTAAAGTGAAACCAAGAATAAGAAAAAAAGGTAAAGACAAGAAAGGTAATTCAGTATATTTGTTAGAGTGGGAAGAAGATGGAAAAATCCGCACTTTTACACTTAATCCAGCTAAACTAATCGACTATGCCAAAAAGTCGAAAAAGTCCCCTATAAAATGATAAATAAATGGACTGTGAAAATATGTGAACTTTCTGTCCCCTTAGTTTACAAAAGAAGATGGGTAGAAGAAAAGATAAAATTCAAATTAAATTATAGGAGGTATATAAATGAATAGAAAACTTTTGACAATATTGTTAGTTCTAGCAATACCAACAATTTTAGCGATAGGATATTACACAATGTTTTCAGTAACATTTACAGTTAATAATCCAATAACTATTGGTGGTGAATTATCACAAGAGTTAGAAGATGTTTATGCTGGAGATACAATTATAGGAGAAGAAATAACAGTTTCAAATGATGCAGAAACATTAAGAGAACTTTCAATTACTGACGATTCTGGAGAAGATGTTGAAGTAACATATAAATCAGATTTGACTCTTACAGAAAAAACAGTTGATTTTAACTCAGATGTTTGGGAAATTCCAAATGATGCAGAAGAGGTGGAGATTGAATATGTTTTAGTTGGAGATTCTTTTGAAGCAGAAGTTACAAACAATGCAAAAGATGGGTATGTTTTGATTTATTACAAAGATAATTCAGACAGATTCAATAGTCCAGCAAAAGCAATTTTAGTTGAGGATATTGAAGGAAATTTGCCTTATGCAGACGACAAAAATGTTGATGAATACAACTATTGTGAAACTGGAGAATATGTAACTTGTTATGGTTCAAAAATTTGGTATGTTCCAAGTGATGCTATAAATGAAGATGATATATTAGATTGGAGCAGAGCAAATGAGTTTTATTATGAAACAAAACTTATTCAATATAATTCAGATGGACACATTGTTTTATTTGGACAGGATAGTTTAGCAATAACACCAGAATACACACCAAATGAATATGCGTCAGGAGATTACACAATAGAAACAACTATTGCTTAAAATGAAACCTAAATTTTTTATTTTTTTATTTTTATTTTTTATTAGTTTGAACTTTATTAATGCTATTGAAATAACAGCAGGTGAGTCATACTCTTTTGAAGTTCAAGAACAATATGATTATTATACTATTGCTGGAAACTCAACAACAATAGAATTAGAAGTAAATCAGGAAGGAAACAACATAACAATAATTCCAAATAAATATTTAAGAAATGAAACATTTTCAATAATATTTTTTAGGGGAGATGAGATAACAAAAGAAATTCATGTTGGGGGAGGAGGTGGAAGTAGGAAAACAAAAATAATTACAAAAGAAAAAGAAATTCCTGTTTTTATTAATAATGAAACAGTTGTAAAAGAAAATACTGACGAAGAATTTAAAGAAGTTATAGATAAAGCAAATGAATCATTAAAAAGAGAGTTTTGGTGGAAGTTGGGATTTGCTATTTCGTTTGCATTGTTTGTATTACTAATATCTTTTCTAATAAAGAAAAAAATAAATAATGGAACAAGAAGCAGGTGAGCAAAAAGAAATGAAAAAAGTAAAAAGCTATTGCAAAATGTGTGGAAAAATGACTTGGTTTGTTCAAGCATATTTTGATGAAAAAGTATTTGTTTGTGGAAATTGTGGATATGCAAAGAAATTAGGAAAATATCATAAAATATCATAATGAATAAAAAAGAGTTTGATTTAGAGAAAGAGTTAGTAGAATTAAAACATAAATTTAAGATGGAAGAATTGAAATTTATGAGAGAAAATGATAGATTACATCATGAAAGAGAACTTGAAAGAGGAAGAATTAAAAGTGCAGAAATAAGAAAATCACAAATGAGGAAATTTGGAGATCCTTTCAAATGATAGAATGGATAATATTCCCTTTGGGATTTGCTTTTGTTGTCTGGCTTATTTTTAAAGCTAGGAAAGAAGCAGAAGAAAAAGTTGAAAGGAGGTAAGAAAGATGGTATTGAAACCTAAAATCAGAGCAGAAAAAGCAGTAGATGAAGGAATTAAAGAGGCAGAGCAGGAAGAAGAACCAGAGGAAGAAGCAGAAGAACGAATGATTTTTCCATTAAAAGTAGATGTTGACAGAGTAATTTGTGAAAACAATATATTATTAAAACAATTACTTGAAGAAGTGAGAAAAGTTTAGAATGGGATTCGGCCTGAGTAAATTATTTGTTATTTTTTTTATTTTATCAATTTTATTTTGGCAAGCCACAAGCAATATCTGGAATGGAGTAGTTTTGCTTGGAATTTTTATAGGTGTGAAAATCATCTGGAATTTATTAACAAAATAAAAAAATGAGGATAATAGAAGATAAGAAAAACAAGAAAGTTTATTTAGAATTTTCAAATAAATTAATGATATTTGTAACAATAACAGTATATTTTGTTTTTATTTGTCTTTTTATAATGACTGGTCAGTTATTATGGCAGTTTTATAAAGAAGCTGATTTGATTAGAACAGACCCTTTAATTTATGGGTTAAAAGCTCATAATTTTACAAATTGCCAGTGTTTTGATACACAAGGAAAAGTATGGGATCAAAAAGGTGAAGTGTTTATTCATACTCGTGCTTCTTCAGGACTTTTTACTTATGATAGAGAAATGATAGATGAGTTTACTATGAATTTGAATCAATCATTAAATAAATCAAATGGGTCAAATAGAGGTTCTTAATATTCTTGAAAAAGCAAGTCCATTAAGCATGAATCAAATATCAAGTATTTTGGGAGAAAGAAATGATAAGATTTGTAAAATATTAAAGAAATTAATAGATAACAAAGAAATTGAATTTAATGAAATTACTCAAGAACAAGCAGCGAAATTATTTCCTAATTTAGACATAAAAAGGAGGATGAGATTATATTATGTTAAAATATCAAAAAAATGAAAATAAAAGCAAAGAGAGTTAGAGGATTAAGAAAATTTACTGGCTTGATGTTTAGGACAAGAAAGACAGAACCTCTTTTCTTTGACTTTGGTAAGGATGAAGAAGTATGTTTACATTCTTTTTTTGTTTTTTTTAAATTTAGAATAATTTTAATTAGTGAGGATTTGAAAAGAATAGAAGATAAAGTAATGAAACCATTTGAATTAATAATGACAGAACCTTATAGATATATTATTGAAGTTCCATTATAAAATTAGAAAGAGATGGGATGTTAAGGCTCATCCCAGAACCATCAAAAGAGGCTAAAGGTGGGGATGTTTATTATCACCCCCAATAATAAATAAAATTATTTCTTTAAATACATTAAGTAGGAAAAATAAATAGTTAAAATCAGGATATCCATGGATATCCATGTTAAAATAAATAAAAAATGAAGAAAGAAGAAAAAAATAAAATTTAGATTGTTTAGATTCTTCTTGTAATTACAAAGATACCAATCAATACTGAAAGAACAATACCTACAAGAGCTATTGTTAATACAATACCAGCAATTGAAGTGTTATCTCCTATCTCTGTTTGCAAATCTTCTGTTATATTACAGGCAGCACCTGATGCAGCATCAAATGTATATGTTACATTCAGGTCACTATTGTTATATTCGCTTGTAGTAGTTGTGTAAACCCATCCATATATATCTGTTGTGTAATTACCAGTGCTTAAAACTGCGTCTTCTTCACCACCAGCAGTTGCGTTTGTTACTGCTACAACTGTAAAACTTTCAAAACCACAAGCACCTGATAAATCAACTTGCTTTCCTGTTTCTGTAACAGCTGACAGTGTTTCATTAACGACTGTTGATGAACTTCTTGGAGTTGCATCCCCATACTTTGCTCCAATATAAGCAATAGTAGCCATCATTAAGAACACTAAACCAACAATTAATACAACTGTTGGAGCATCTGCAAGACTTATTGCTTGTCCTCGTTT
>JAFCDZ010000008.1 GCA_017609405.1 Candidatus Pacearchaeota archaeon | reverse complement strand
TGTTTTAGTTTGTTAGGTTGAACAGAATGAGAAACATTATAAAAAATTCTCTTAAAATTGTTGCCCAAACTCTGCCTAACTGAACACTGTAGTCATAAAAATTATCAGGATAACACTTTCTACTGAATTATTTTAAATAATGTTAATAACCAAGAAATTGCTGAACACGATTTTAGAATACATCCAATTAACACAAAAAGGTTTTCAATAAATTACTTAGAAAAGATAGTTAATTTTTTATACTTCTATTTTTTGCTTTATTCATGGTAGAAAAATTTTATGTTACAACACCAATATACTATCCGAACGACATCCCTCACATTGGTCATGCTTATACAACTTTAGCAGCTGATGTTGTTGCTAGGTGGAACAGGCTTTTAGGAAAAGATGTTTTCTTTTTAACTGGAACAGATGAGCACGGAAAAAAAATTGAGCAAACTGCTCTTGAAAAAGGAAAAACTCCAAAAGAATTTGTTGACGAACTAATCCCAAGATTCAAAGAAGCATGGAAAAAACTCAACATAAAATATGATAGATTTATTAGAACAACAGATAAAGACCATGAAAAAGTTGTAAAAGAGATGCTTCAGAAAGTATATGATAAAGGAGACATTTATTTGGGTAATTATGAGGGATATTATTGCACTGCGTGCGAAGCATATTTTACTGAAAAAGATTTGATTGAAGAAAATGGAAAACTTCTCTGTCCAATACACAAAAAAGAAGTTGAACTACTGAAAGAAAAGAGTTACTTTTTTAAGCTTTCAAAGTATCAGAAACAATTATTAGAACTTTATGAAAAAAATCCAGATTTTATTCTTCCAAAAAAAAGGAGAGCAGAAATTATTAATAGAGTTAAAGAAGGATTAAAAGACCTAAGTATCTCAAGAACAAGTTTTGATTGGGGAATAAAGCTTCCTTTTGATGAAACCCATATTTGCTATGTTTGGTTTGACGCTCTTTTTAATTATTATAGTGCAACAAGAGACCCCTCAAAAGAAAAATTTTGGCCAGCAGATGTTCATTTAATTGGAAAAGATATAATCTGGTTTCATACAGTTTATTGGCCTGCTTTTCTAATATCTGCTGGAATTGAGCTTCCAAAAACAGTTTTTGCTCATGGTTGGTGGACTTTTGACAGCGAAAAAATCTCTAAATCAAGAGGAAGAGTAATTAATGTTGATGAATTAGTTTCAATTGCAGGAGTTGATTCAGCAAGATATTTTTTAATGAGAGCTACACCCTTTGGAGATGATGGAGATTTTTCAGAAAAGTCTCTAATTGAAAAACATAATAATGAACTTGCAAACAAACTTGGAAACTTAGTGTCAAGAGTAGCTGGCTTAATTGAAAAAAATGGAGTTGAGAAAACTGAAAATAAATTACTTGAAAAATTAGCTATTAATGAAATAAAAGAAAAAATGAAAAATTATGAATTAGACAAAGCTTTGAATGATATTTTCGCATTTATTGACGAATGCAATGAGTATATTCAAGAGAAAAAGCCATGGGAAACAAAAGACAAAAAAGTTCTTTATGAGTTGGCTGATTCAATTAAAGCAATTGCTATTTTGCTATGGCCTTTTATTCCTGAAACTTCTGAAAAAATTGCTAAAGGTTTTGGATTTGAAATCAGGGATTTAGAGCAAATAAATAAGCCTTTAGAAAATAGCAACATTAAAAAAGGTGAAATTTTATTTAGAAAAATAGACCTCAAACAAAAATATACTCAAGATTAATAATCTTTTTATAATATTTGCTCTTTATTTTTATGTGAGGATAAAAACCAAAATTGAAGAAATTAAAAATAGCGAATTTGATGAATTCAAAAAAGCTATTTCTGGCTCATATCACCGAAAAGTTTCTGGAGAGCATATTTCTTATCTACAAAAAATTTTAGAAACACTTGCTCAAGAAGGAAAACTTGAAAGAATTTTAAAAGCTACAGGAGTGGAATGGATAAGAGATGAAAAAGAAAGAAGAAAAATTTATGAAGCAATAAAAAAGGGAGAGATTAATCAAAGAAAAGCGTATCAAATGGGATATGTCCTTGAAAAAATATATGAATCAGGGCTATTAAAAGAGTATGGATTATTAGAAGAGTTAAATAGAATTCCTTAAAGTTTTGAATATTTTTGTATATTTGATACAGAGCAAAACCTGGACTTGTTGAACATAATTCTAAATATTTTTCATATTAATCCTAAAAAGATTTTAACAAATCCACAGGGTTGAATTTATAAACCTCCAAAAAAATATTTTTCTATGTATTATCATATAATTTTGACAGAATTATGCAACTCAAAATGCAGATATTGCTATGAAAAATCCTTGAAAGAATTTGATAATGGCTTAGATAAAAAATTTAAATTTGAACTTTCTGCTCCTGCAAATTTAGAGATTGAGCTGGAAAAATTAAAAGATTTTTTGAGCAAAGACCCTTCACCAAAATTAATTTTCTACGGCGGAGAGCCATTAGTTAATCTAAAAAAACTTTTAGAAATTATGGATTTTTTAGAAGATTCTGTTGAATATTATATGCAAACAAATGGAAAATTATTGAATAAAGTTCCAAAAGAATATATGAATAAATTCAAAAGGATTTTAGTTTCAATTGATGGAGATAAAAAAAGAACTGATTTCAACAGAGGAAAAGGAACTTATGAATTAGTTTTGAAAAATATTGAGTTGATTCGAAAAAGTGGATTTAAAGGAGAAATTGTTGCTCGAATGACAATTGCCCAAGATTGTCCAGACATTTATATTCAAATCAAACATTTAATCAAACTAATTGATAAAAAACTTTTTGATTCAATTCATTGGCAGTTGGATGCTGGATTTTATAAAAATGATTTTAATGAAAAAAAATTTTCAGAATTTGTTGAAGAATACAACGAAAATATTTCAAAATTAGTTAAATACTGGTATGATGAAATTGAAAAAGGAAAGGTTTTGAAGATTTATCCATTCTTAGGTATTTTTGAAAGTTTTTACTATAATAAAAAAACAAAACTCAGATGCGGAGCAGGGCATTCTGGATATGCAATTACTACAAACGGAAAAATAACTGCCTGTCCAATTATGAATAATATCAAAGATTTTTATTGTGGAGACTTAGATACTCCTCCTTCTGAACTAAGAAAAATTGAGCTTCTTGAGCCATGCAAAACATGCGAAGTAAAAGAAATTTGCGGGGGGAGATGCTTATATAGCAATTATGCAAAGCTTTGGCCAGAAAAAGGGCAAGCCCTAATCTGCAAAACAATAAAACACATTATTAATGAAATTAAAAAAATTACACCAAAAATAAAAAAACAAATTGAGAAAGGAATTGTTTCTGAAAAAGATTTTGAATATGAAAAATATTTTGGACCAGAGATTATTCCTTAGTATAAAAAATATCTTAAAAATAAGAATCGTTATCAATCTAAGAGTATTGCGTTTGTTTCAAACATAAACATAATTTTAACATCTTTAATTAGTTAAAAATTTTCTTATTTATAAATTGGTTCTTGATGTTAAATTGCCCCTCCGCGTGTGCTTATATCAAAATAAAGACAAAAGTAACCACAAGAAGAAGCAGGACTCCCAGTTGGAATCACTATACCCTTTAATTCAACTGTAAATAAATAATAATCTTTAGTTGAATTTAAATAAATTGTTGGCTTCCATTTTTCAGTATCGCCACCACTCCAAAATGTTCCTCCACAAGAATAATCCCTTGTCCATTCAGGCATTTCAAATTTATAATTCGGGCAAGAATCTCCAGTACAATGAGAAAGATTAATTAACTGTGATTCTTTTTTAAAACTACTTAATGGATAGAAACAAGAAATCGTTAGATTAAAAAGATTATCTTCTATCCTATTAACAGAAAAAATAAATGATTTTCTTTTTTTATTATTAGATATAAATGACTCAAAATAGTTCGATTTCCAGCTACTAGCTCTTGGAGATAAAGGGTATGTATTAAGAATAATCTGTAAGATAAAAGATTCCTTATTCTTTGGTATTTTGTAAACTTGTTTAATTGAATAATTAAAGCCGCTAAATAATGCAGATTTAGGTATAACATAATCATTGAGTTGGATTACTGTAGCGTTTTGAACCTCTGTTGAATCTCCTTTGTTTAAATGAACAAAATTATGGTTACTAAAATCATAATAAGAGATATTTATTTGCTCATTAAGTATGCCTTTATCTATAAGATTAAGAGATTTATTTTGAAATCCTTTTCCAGTATCAAAAGTTAAATAATTAATAACAAAACTATCTAAATAAAAATTATCAGAAATATAAAAATCTCCATCATGAAGTGCTTTTTGAAGTGATTTCTCCTGTCCATTTATGTTAATCAATATTTCTGATCCAAAATGTCCATATTGAATTGAACCCTCATTCCAAAATTCTTCCGGACTTTCTCCAGGCTTTGACTTGAACAAACTTTGATCATTTATTGCTTGTTCTAATGATTTTATTTCTCCACTAACATTCAAATAAATCTCTGAATTTGGATGACCTTCAATTAATTCTCCTTCAAAAGAAGAGTCTTGTACATTGTTATTATGTTTTCTTAAAAAAGATAATTTCAAATCTTTAGTACTTTTTTCAAAAGATATCTCTGTTTTATGAAAAATAAAATGTCTTTGAGATAATGCAAAGGACAAAGAGCTAGCTAAAAAAACAGCAACCAAACTAAAAATTAAAAATTTCCTCCACCTCATTTTATTTAATTAGTTTTTTAAATTTATAAATCTGTCTAAATATCCTAAAAAATCAGAATATTCAAGTTATCCTTAAATCATGCGCAGGCCAGGACTCGGGCCTCACCGAAGCACTGAAGCTCGACCTAATTCGTCTACTCCTTTCAGTCGTAGCCAAATTAAACCCAAAGGGTTCGAGAAAATGCGCAGGCCGGGACTCGAACCCGGGTCACAACGTTGGCAACGTTGTATACTAACCACTATACTACCTGCGCACAAACAGATATAAGAAATCAGGGTAATTTAAAAAATTACTGTTATTCAGAAATAGCCTCTGTTGGACAATTATCTATAGCCTCTTTAACACACTCTGCCTCAGAATTTTCACTGACAACCTCTGCTTTTAAATCATCCTCACTCAACTTGAAAACCTCTGGACAGATTTGTGTGCATAAACCACATCCAACACACTTAGATTTATCTATCTTAACCATATATAACAGACAACAATTAATTTTATAAATGTTTTTATTGACCCAAAAATATGGAATCAAGAAAAATAGAATCAAGATTATTGCGCCTTCTTGGAGATAATTTCGATTTATTAAGAGAAGCAGTTTTAGCAGGAAGAGGAAAAAGAGTAGCTTCCTCTGATGATATAAACAGGGCAGTTACTGTTATAGAAGTGGTTTTAGAATATTTTCCAGAATTAATGAACCCTAAAGAAGATTTTGCAAGAAAATATGGAGAAACATTAGCAGAGTTAGAAAGAAGAGGATACTTTAAAGAGATACCAAGGAAGTATTGATAATCAAGAATAACAAAAAATAAAAATTAACTAAAACATTTTTAAATAAACATCAATTAGATTCTTTATGATATCTTATTTTAAAAGGACAATTAAAGATAGAAAATTAAAGAAGATACCAGAATTTAAAACTGGTTGCTGGATTAATGTAGTTGATCCAACAGAAGAAGAGATAAGTTTTCTTGAAAAAAGATTTTCTTTAGACAAACAGAACCTCAAATCAGGGCTAGATGAAAATGAGGTCCCAAGAGTGGAATCTGAAAAAACAAGACACTATATTTTATTGAAAACAATACAACCTCACCTCGAAAAAGAAATGGAAACAATATTAATAGTCCTAGATGAAAATTTCATCTTAACATTATCAAAGAACAAACCAAATTTTATAGAATCTATTGAAGGAGGAAGGATAAAATTTATAACAACAAGAAGAAAGCAAGCATTATTAAAAATTTTCTCGTTGTTAAATAAAGAGTTTGAAAAATCAACATTAAGAATTGTAAAAAAAGTAAGAAAAGAAAAAAAGAAATATCAAAACCTTGGAGAAAAAGAGATAAATGAATTATTATTACAAGAAGACAAATTAAATGACCTTGTATTCACTTACTATTATTCTATTCTTGTTTATAAAAAGATAATAAAAAACATAAAGTTTTTTGAAGAAGATAGGGAATTAATTGAAGATTTAATTATTGAAGCTGAACAAGGATTTAATTTATGTAAATCATCACTAAAAACAATATCAAACATAAGAAATAGTTCATTTATTTTTCTATCAAATAGATTAAACAAAGTAATTAATCTCCTAACTGTCTTAACAATTTTGATAAGCATACCTGCAGCAATTTCTGGAATTTATGGAATGAATGTCTTGCTCCCATTCCAACATAATCCCCACATATTCTATTATATTATAGGAGTAATATTATTCTCATGGATAATTTTTATTGCCTATTTAAAAAAAGTTAAAATTCTCTAAAGAAACATTTATAAACAATTGAAGCATTATCTAAACATGTGGACTATAATAATAATCATAGTATTAGCAGTTCTTTTCATATTTATTTATTACTTTAATAAATTAACAGTTCTTGAAAATAGAATCAAAAATTCTTTAGGACAGATAAATGTTCAATTAAAAAGAAGGGCAGATTTAATACCAAATCTTATTGAGACTGTAAAAGGGTATGCGAAACATGAAAGAAAAATAATAAAAGAAGTAACAGAAGCAAGAAAAGCCCTTGTGCAAGCAAAAACAATAGATAAAAAAATACAAGCAAATCAACAATTAGAATCAGCGCTTAAATCAATATTTGCTTTAGCAGAAGGATATCCAGACTTAAAAGCAAATCAAAATTTTCTTGAACTTCAAAGAGAACTAACAACAACAGAAGACAAAATAGCATATGCAAGGCAGTATTATAATGATTCAATATTGAACTATAATAACTTATGTCTAACATTCCCCGGAAAGATATTTGCAGTGATAATCGGAAAAAAACCAATGAAATATGTTGACATAGCTCCTTCTGAAAAAGAAATTCCAAAAGTAAGTTTTGAATAAAAAGAAATAAAAACAAACAAAAAATGATTCTATTATGGAAAAAAGACTTGATTTTAGAGACCAAATAGCAAAGAACAAAAGAAATTCATTTTTTCTTCTGCTTGGAATAGTAATAATATTTATTCTTTTAGGATACATAATTGCACAAGCAATATCTCCTGAGAGAATCTTTTTCATTCTTATCTTATCAATAATAATCTCAATATCTTATGTATTGATTGGGTATTATAATTCAGATAAAATAGCATTATCTTCTGTAAAAGCAAAACCTGCTCCAAGAGAAAAATACCCTCTTTACCATGATGTTGTAGAAGGGATGTGTCTTGCATCAGGGCTTCCAAAACCAAAACTATATGTAATGGATTCTGAGGATATAAATGCTTTTGCAACTGGAAGAAATCCAGAAAATTCTGCTATTTGTGTAACAACAGGAGCAATAAAAAAATTAGATAGAAGGGAGTTAGAAGGAGTGATTGCTCATGAAATGAGCCACATAGCAAATTATGATATAAGATATATGACACTAACAACCACGCTCGTTGGAATGCTCGCAATATTCTCTGAACTCTTCTTAAGAAGTTTATGGTTTGGAAATAGAGACAGGGATGGAAGGCAAGCTCTTTTCCTGATTCTTGGAATTATTCTTGCAATAATTTCTCCAATAATAGTATATCTCATTCAAATGGCAATCTCAAGAAAAAGAGAATTTGCAGCAGATGCCTCAGCAGTAAAATTCACAAGATATCCTCCAGGATTGATAAAGGCACTAGAAAAAATAAAAAAAGAAACCTCTTCAAAGAAAAAGGAAATTCCAAAAGCAATTGCTCCCTTATTTTTCACAAATCCTTTTGGAAAACTTGATTCCACACACCCTCCAATAGAAGAAAGAATAAAAAGATTAAGAAGGATGTGATTATTCTTTCTGTTGGTTAGAATAATAAATAGAATTCAATTTAACAAGAATTATAGCATATAAAATTGGAGTAATAATAGAGAAAATACCAAGAGAAACAAGAAAAAAATTCAGGTGGTAGATCTTCTTAAACAACAAAATATAGAGTGAATTAAACAAAAATAATAAAGAAATAAAAGAATAAGAAGAGAGAATAATAATCTTGTTTTTAAAATGAAAAAATGCTAAGAAAATGGAAAAAATTGCAACTAAAAAGATAAAAAAGTGTATGAAAAGGTTTATAATCCCAATTAGATGTACCTTGTCAAAGTATGAAAAAGTCTGAAAAGATAAACTAAAGAGAAAAAAGATTAATGAAATAAATTTGATAATAGTGTTAAGTATTTTATTGGAACCCTCAAAAAAATTCTTTTCTAAAGAAAACTTTACAAAAAAGAAGAAAAGAAAGATAGATGAAATAAATAAGGGTATTGATTGAATAGATATGAGATATATAATAAAGAAGCCATCCCACCCTTTAAGACAGGCGGGTACCCC
This sequence comes from Candidatus Pacearchaeota archaeon, assembly GCA_017609405.1. Taxonomy (GTDB): domain Archaea; phylum Nanobdellota; class Nanobdellia; order Pacearchaeales; family GW2011-AR1; genus JAFCDZ01. Next base: position 16,046 of record JAFCDZ010000008.1, on the reverse strand, counting down.
ACTAATAAGCATAATTAAATAAGGAAGATATAGCAAAAGTGAAGAAAAAAATATACTCAAAGATAAATTAAAAATAAAACTTCTTTCAGTAAACAATTTTTTAAAATACCACAGAAAGAATCCAATATAAATAAAAAAAAGGAATAATAAATAAAAGAGAACTAAAGAATAATCATAACACCAGAGGATAAAGTTAAGAAAAAGGGTTGATAAAAATACAAATACCAAAAATAAAATCAATAATTTATTATGTTTCTCCATATTTTTTATAAAAAAAGAGAGTTTTTAAATTTTGTTCAAATTGAGGGCTTAATAAAAATCCCTCCGCCCGGATTCGAACCGGGGATCTCTCGGGTGCTGCTTCTTGGCTTTTAGGGCTTCATTTAATTTCCAAAAAGGAATATCAGCCTTAGACTAAATCTACAGCCAAGCGCTCTAACCACTGAGCTACGGAGGGATAAAAATAATAAAAACAAGAACTTTTTAAAGATTTTGGGGGTAAAAATTTATTGAAAAATTTTGTTTTAAAGAAAGTTAATAGACAATCGTCCTAAGGATACTTAACAGTTTAAGTTTGATTCAACAAAATCTCCATTTCATTAAACAAGATAAGCATTCTTGTTGAACCCTCCTAAAACATTATACATTAATCCTTTTTATATTTAAACCCAACTACAATAAAATAAAGAATTATTCATAAACCAAAAAAGCTCTATTTGATTTTTCTTCTTCGCTCTTTCCAGAGTTTTTTTCATAATAAGCTCTAGCAAGAGGTAAAGCAAATTTACCAATAACTTTTACATTAGAATAAAGTATATAAGAGAGTACTTTTGCTTCACCTTTCTTCATCTCTTCAAAATTCCATTCTATGACTCTTCTCTTTTCATCAACATGAGAAGGTTCTTCAACACCAAATTTATGATGGAGTTTTAAAACCGAAGGAAATTTATCAACAACTCTAAGATTCTTTATATCTTTTCTTGCCTTAACAACAAGAGAAACCTTCAAAGCAAAGTTTCCTTTTTTTGTTTTTCCGAATTTAACTTTTTTCAAAAGAAGAACATCTTTACGAGAATAATTAATAATAAAATAAACAAGAGCCAATACCAAAAGAACAATAAAGATTGGATAAAACCAATTAGTAGTTATAAGAATCTCAAGTTTTTCTGAAGGTTTGAGATTCCTTTTCCAGAGATAGTAAACATAAAAACCCTTAATCTTTTTTACATCTGGTTCCACAGTAGTTGTTGTAAATAATGCTGCAAGAATATTTTTCTTTTCTGTAATAATTGATTCTAACAAAGTATTTCCTTTATTTTCTTTTTCTATTTTTATTCTTTGGATAAAAAATCCTTTTTTTGAAATATTACTAATAATTTCTTTTGATTCCTTGAATTCGATAGGGATTTCTTTTATATCCTTAACACCACCTAGCTCAAAAGAGACTTTCATAGTATAAAAACCTGCTAAGATTTGATTCATTCTGTTTTTATTTAATTCAATTGAAATTTCTTCCTCTCCAAAAGGGCTGATGGAAATTCTCTCAGATTTATCAAAAAACAAAGAATGAAAGCTTACCTTTAAATCATCAAAGGAAATTCTCTCCTTATTCTTTATATGAATTTTAAAACTATTTGAAGACAGGTTTATTTTATCAGCCCAGATATCAAAGAAGTCAGATAGCTTCATAACTTTTAAGAGAATTGTATTTCTCTCTTCACCATCCCCTCCTTTTATAAAATATTCAAAAGAATAAAAACCGTCCCCCCTGAGATTATTAAGAGGAATTATCTTAAAAGTTATATTTTTCTCTTGTCCTTGATATAAGAAAATTTTATCTGGAATAATATCAAAACCAACCAAACTATATATTGAAAATTCTTCACTCACGCCATTATTCTTAATAGATAATGTAATTTCTGTAGGATACTGAGAATCATAAACAGCAGGAGCATATTGTTCTAAAGGTGTCACACTAACATCCATTGAACTAATTGAACTTAGGAGGAATATTGCAACACAAAAGGTAATTATTGTTTTCATGGTTTATAGAGTAAAAAATTCTATTTAAGGATTTCGGTATCATAGGAAGATTACTTTTTTCCCTCTAAATCAAGCCAAGCTTTTGCTTGCTCTAAAAATGAAGTACAATCATCAATTAACTTATCTTCCATTTCATCTATTCTTGATTTCATAATATACTTTTCATAAAATCCCCTCAAAGTTTTTTGAAACCCAGAAGATTCAAATTTTCCTTGATAATCTCTGATTAAAGTTCCAGTTATCTTTAATTCAATATTTCCCTGATTTGTCTTTTCTTTAATACCATTACTTCTTGTAACTTCAACTTTTTTTAGACCAAGAATTTTAAATTTAACTTTTACCTCGAACTTAAAGTAATCTGTAACCTTCCTTGTTCCTTTCCAAGAGATATCAATATCCTTTGAATCCCCATTAATCTTTTCTGAATAAGTGTCTTCAACAATAAAATAACCCCCATCTTCTGTAAGCCAATTATAGCAGAACTTATAAAAACCAGAAAAAGAAAATATCCCACTATGCTTAATTTTACTTGAATAAATAGTATCTTTCTCTGCCATTTTTTATATAGTATAGTAAATAAAACTATTTAAATATTTAACTGAAAAAAGAGATATGCCATTAGAATATAGATTAAGTAATGGGAAAACACTTGCCTTTTACCCTTTATCAGAAGAATTGACATCTCCAGAGAAGGAAGAATTAAGAAAAAGGTATAACCAACCAAATACAGGGATTGTAATACCTATAGAAGTTATTAGATACACTAAAGAGGAACAGCCCCCTCTGAGATGGAGTATTTACGATCAAACAGGATCTCTTAAAACAATAATTGAATCTAATGGTTTATTAGAGGAAATAGAACAAGAAATACACCCAATAACAAGAAGTCAAAAAGGAATTTATGCAATACTTCTACCATTTATTAGGAGAATAGACCCAAGAAGAGGAGAACACAATAAAATGATACTTCATGAAAGAATTATAAGAATGAATCCATTCTTAGAAATACCTTTGGTTATTAAAATCTCGGAAAAACAAAGAATAGAATCTATTTTATATCCTTTTATTGAGATAGATGAAGAAGATGATTATAAGGAGAAAATAAAAATATTTTTAGGCATATTATCAAAAAATAGAAACCCAAGAAGGGTAGATATCTTAACTACTGAAAGAGTAGGATTAGAAATTGCAGCAAGACTTAGATGGAATTAAATCAAACATAAAATAAAAGTTTAAACAAAAAGTTCAACATTCTTTTCAATTTAAATATATCTTAAGTTAAAAAGGGGCATTATTAAAAAATTCTTTTTAAAGGTTAAACAAAGTTCTACTTGCTGAACACAGCTTATTAAAATTATTCTACTAACTCCTCTTTTTTAATAAACCAAATTAAAACAAAAAGTTTTTTAATATAAAATCAATAGTTATAATCAAGGCCCTATAGTCTAGTGGTTAAAACGACGCGTTTACACCGCGTAGTCGGAGGTTCGATTCCTCCTAGGGCCATCATTCTAAACAAAGCATACAATAATCAAAAAATCAGAAAAGTTTATTAATCAAAAAAACTAAGGAAAAAAATGAGTGAAAATCAAAAAGAGGATACTCAAAAAAGAGAATTTGTAAAGTGGTTCTCTGAATTATCAAAAGACGATGTTGAATTGGCTGGTGGAAAAGGTGCTAATCTTGGAGAGATGTATCACATTGAAGATATAGAAGTTCCTCCAGGGTTCGTTGTAACTTCTTATGCATATTCATATTTTATAGAAAAAGCAGGAATTAAAGAGAAAATTTTAGAATTATTAGAAAATGTGGATTATGAAAATCTCCCCCAACTAGAGACAGTATCAAAAAAAATAAGGGAACTAATTGAAGAAAAACCAATGCCTGAAGATTTAAAAAATGAAATATTAGAAGCTTATGAAAATCTTGATACAAGAAATTTTGATATAAAAAAAGGTGCTGCATTAGATATATTAAAGAATTCAACAGAACCAGTATTTGTCGCAGTTAGAAGCAGTGCAACAATGGAAGATTCTTCAGAAGCAAGCTTTGCTGGACAGCAAGAAACATTCCTTAATGTAAAAGGAAAAAGAGAATTAATTGAAAGCATCAAAAAGTGTTTTGCGTCAATCTACACAACAAGGTCTATTTATTACAGACATCAAAAAAGGTATAATGAAGAAAATACAAAAATTGCAGTAGTTGTCCAAAACATGATAGATTCAAAAAAATCTGGTGTTGTCTTCTCCAAGGACCCAACAAACCAAACAGATAACATAATAATTGAAGCAGTGTGGGGATTAGGAGAAGGGATTGTTTCTGGAAGAATAACTCCTGACGAATATGTGCTCTCAAGAGACTTAGAGATAATAAATGAAAAAATATCTGATAAAAAAATAGCAATAACAAGAGATTCAAGTGGAAATGAAGTAATATTAAAACTAAATGAAGAAGAATCAAATGCAAAAGTTCTCCAGAATCACGAAATATTAAAAATTGGAGAAATTGCATTAAAATTAGAAGAGCATTATGGAAAACCACAGGATATTGAATTTGCAATTGAAAACAGGAATGTCTATATTGTCCAAACAAGACCCATAACAACAATAGGTGAAAAAGAAAAACAAGAACAAGTAAAAGGCAAAATAATTTTAGAAGGAGAAGGAGCCTCACCAGGAATTGGAATTGGAAAAGTAAAAGTAATAAAAGATTTAGAGGACTTAGATAAACTCCAAGAGGACGATGTTCTTGTCACCAAAATGACAAATCCAGATATGGTTGTTTCAATGAAAAAAGCTTCTGCAATAATAACTGATGAAGGAGGTTTAACCTCTCATGCTGCAATAGTTTCAAGAGAGATGGGAATACCTGCAGTAGTTGGAACAAGAGATGCAACAGAAAAACTAAAAGATGGTGAGATAGTAACTGTTGATGGAACAAATGGAAAAGTATATCTTGGAAGAGCCTTGAAAGAAAGCAAAGAAAAAATAAAAAAAGTGAGGAAAAAAACAAGAACAAAAATAAAATTAATTGTTGACCTTCCTTCTTTTGCAAAAAGAGCAGCAGAAACAGGAATAAAAAGTGTTGGATTAACAAGAATAGAAGGAATAATTGCAGAATCTGGAAAACATCCAGAATACTTCTTAAAAAATAATAAAATAGAAGAATATGAAGAAATAATTTATAGTGGGCTAAAAAAAATAGCAGAACACTTTGATATAATGTGGGTAAGAACATCAGATATAAGAAGTGACGAATTCCAAGACTTAGAAGGGGCCCCACAAGAAATAGAACAAAACCCTATGCTTGGAATGCATGGAATAAGATATGGGCTAAGAAATAAACAGATACTCATTGCAGAGTTAAAGGCATTAAAAAAATTATCTGAAGAAGGGGAAAAAATTGGTGTTTTACTTCCGCAAGTTATATCAATAAAAGAAGTGAGGGAAGTAAAGAAGATATTAAGAGAAATTGAATTTGAAAAATGTTATCTTGGAATAATGATTGAAACTCCTGCTGCTGTTCAAATAATAAATTCTTTATGCAGAGAAGGAATAAAGTTTATTTCATTCGGAACTAATGACCTAACTCAATACACTCTCGCAGTAGATAGAGGCAATCAAGCAGTACAAGGGATGTATAACGAAATGCACCCTGCAATACTATCCCAAATAAAGTACGTAATATCTATTTGTAAAAAATATAAAGTAAAAACAAGCATCTGCGGACAAGCAGGAAGCAGAAAAGAGATGGTGAGATTTTTAGTAGAAAGTGGAATTGATAGTATCAGTGTTAATCCTGATAAAGCAGAAGAGATCTCTGAATATGTTTTTGAATTGGAGAAGAGAAAGAAGTTCAAAAAAAAGAAATTTAAGAAAAGAAACTTCAGAAAAAGAAGAAAGATAATTAGAAAAGAGACCAACAAAAGAGAAAATAAAAACATAAACCAAATAAAAAAAGATAAAGAAGAACAAACAAATAAAGAAGAAAACAAACCACAAGAAAGCCAACAAGAACAAAAAGAAGGAACCATACAAAATAAAGAAGAAAGTTTCCAGGAAGCTATGACAAATCAAGAAAATAATCAACAAAAAGAGCAAGAACCTGCGAAAGAAAACCAAGAGCAACAAAATAAAGAAATTGATTTCTTATAAAACAAACTTTTTTAAAAGAACAAAACATTAATAATATATGCCTAAAAAAACAAAAAAGAGGGAAACAAATCAAAAAGATAAAAAAATAGATTCATTAATTGAAAGCAGTGTTGTTTTACAAAAGACAGTAATTGAATTAGCTTCAAATTTTAATGAATTATCAAAACAAATTACAAAACTTCTAAATTTATTTGAAGATACTGCAAAAGAAATTGCTGAAAAGAACTTATCAATTGTAGAAGAGACAGATAATGAAACAGTATTAGAAAAAATCCAAAAGATTATTGAAGATAACAATAAGATAAAAAAAGACTTATCTGAAATAAAGCAAAAACTAGAAAACAAATCACAAACACCTTATCAGGAGAGCGTCACAACATATAGACAAGCCCAACAAAATATCCCCACACAAACTTATCCTCAAAACACCCAAACACCAAATTTTAATCAAGAAGGGATAAATACCCAACAAAGTTACAATGAACCAGAAGAATACAACCAACAATACTAAATTTATGAAAAGATTTCTCATAATTTTTACAAGAGAGCTAATAAATAAATCAAAAAATTTTGAAACAAAACAAATTGAAAGTTTAACCCTCAGAGAGATTCTCAGAAAAAAAGCAAAAAAAAGATTAAAGAAAAAAAGAGAACTTATCAAGCCCTACAAGATAAATAGAGAATTTGTTCCGAGCATTCAAGAGAGAAATTTATTCCCTAATGAATTTGTAAAAATAATCCAATTAATCAATGACCCAAGAATTAGAAAAATAGAATGTTTAGGAGAAAATAAAAATTTAGAGGTGTCTTTAAATAATGGTGAAGAAAGAGAAACCACAATAAAATTAACAAAAGAAGAAATAATTAACATAATTAAAAAAATGTCTGAATTAACACGAATTCCCATACAAGAAGGAATATTTCATGTCCAGTACAACAATATTGATTTTGCAGCAATTATTTCAGAATTTTCATCTCCAAAATTTATAATTGAAAAACTTCAATAAACTGCTTCAGAAAACCAAGGACTTTCTGGCTCTTCTTCTTTTTCAATTACATACTCTTTTGTCCCCCTTAAACTTCCATTCTCAACAACCCGATAACCACGGGTATTTTTTGCATCTAGAACTAAAAATCCAAACAGATGAGAATCATAATCCTTTAAACCATATTTTTCAATAAACTTATCAGGAATCTCTGGATGATATGCTGTTCCCATTCCCCCATCAATAAAAACAATAGGAATTCCAACAACATCCTCTAACCCTATTTCTTCATCATTATTGATTTTTCTAATTAATCTTATAAGCTTCTTTGCTTGAGTAAATCCAACTTTTTCTTCTTCAAGAGTATTTCTTTCTCCATCCATTTTACCATTCAAAAATAACAACCTTTTTAAAAGTTTCGGAGCAAGGCTGGAATTCTGAACAAATCCTAAAATGTTAAAAAAAATTAACAACTGTAAATAAAATTTAACAATAGATAAATTTAAATAGAAAAGGATTTATTTTAGGATATGTTAAAAGTAATAAAACAATTAAGCCCTTTTTTTGAGGACTGTTATAGAAGAATACATGTAAGAGAATATGCAAAAATATCAAAAATAAGCCCTCCAACATCATCAAAATTATTAGAAAACATGTATAAAATAAAACTACTCAAAAAAGAAAAAGAAAAACAGTATATTTACTATTATGCTAATAAAGAGTCAGAATTGTTTGTTGAATTATCGAGAATTTATTGGAGATTAAAATTAAAAAAAAGTGGTTTATTAGATTTCTTTGAAAAAGAATTGCTCTTCCCAATAATTATTCTTTTTGGATCCCTTTCAAAAGCAGAAGCAAAAGCAGATTCAGATATTGATTTAGCAATATTTACAGCTTCTCAAAAAAAACTAAACATAGAAGAATATGAAAAAAAACTAAAAAGAAAAATACAAATCCTTATCTTCAAAAAAATAGAAGATATAAAAAACAAAGAGCTACGAAAAAATATCTTAAATGGATATAAACTCATGGGGGCATTTTAATGGATTGGAAAGAATGTTTAAAAAGAAAAATAGTAAAAGAATCAAAAAAAGATATCAACTTAATAACCTCAACAATTGAAATAGCAGAAATAAAAATAAAAGCTGCAGAAGCATTGCCTAAACAACTATTTATTGGAAAAGTAACACTATTATATGATGCATTAAGAGGGTATTTAGAAGCATTAGCTATAAAATACAATTATAAAGTATATAATCACGAATGTTTTAGTTCATTCTTAAGAGAAGTTTTAAATAAATTTTCAGAAGCAGAAAGTTTTGATAAATTAAGAAAAATAAGAAATTCTATAAATTATTATGGCAAAAAGATTAATAAAAAAGAAGGAGAAGAGATTATAAAAGAATTAACAGAGCTAATAAATAAAATCAAAACTTCGATAAAATATGGAAAATAAAATAACAAAACAAAAACTTGAAAAATATTTCAAATTAACTTCAACAGCACTTAGCAAAATAAAAAACAAAATAATTAAGGGAAAAGAGCAAGAAGCAAAAGAAATAATTGAAATGGCTTCAAATTACCTATCAGATGCAAAATATTTCCAAGACAAAGAAGATTATGTAAATGCTTTTGCAGCACTTAACTATGCTCATGGTTGGATTGATTCTGGTGTTCGCCTTGGAATTTTTGATGTAAAAGATAATAAATTATTTACAATTAGGTAACTTAATTAAGAAATTGTTCCCATTTCTCTAACTATGTTAAAAGGGTTTTGAACAGTTGAAGCTCTTTTTCTTGTTCTCTCCCTAATTCTTTGAACTAATGCAGGTCTATGAGTAAATTCTGTAATTTCTGGTAATCTTGGATTATCTTGTCTAATTTTCTCGTAAATTCCCTCTGCAAATTTTTCCCAGGGTGAATCAAGAGCAATTAAATCCTCTTCTCCATAACCAAAGAGGTATCTTAATTCAAAGAAAGGAATCACTTTAAAATCCGTAGTTCCCCTAAACATATCAAGCAACCCCCTATCAAAAGGGCATTTAAGATAAAGAGTTGAGCTTAAATGACTTGGAAGATAAATGGAGTTAAACAAAAAAGAAGTACTGCGATCTAAAACTGATAATAACTCCTTAGGAATGTTATCCCTATTAGAATTACTAAGAGCATGATAAAGCATGTTTGACAAATAATCAAGAGAATTAGCGCCATCTAAAAGCATTTCTATATCTCTTTCATTAAAACCTCTTCTGTTGATATAATTCTTAATAAAAGAAGGAAAAAGACTAACAGAAGTATTTTCTGTTATCTCAGGTAATTGAATAGGAAATTCCAACTTAGGAACAGATCTTTTCTTACTTGAATCATATTTATTTGCCATAAAAAGATAAAAAATAAACAGTTTATAAATCTTTCTATTTTAACCACTCTTTAGAAATAACAATTAGAGTCTAACATAAACTCTTTCTATCTTATCTCTCTTAAAACCATAAAATCTTTTTCCATCAACCACATATTCAATCAACATTCCCACAAAAGGACAATTATTTTTAGAATTCCAATGAGCAATTCGTTCAAGCTTTCCCTGAAATAGCCTGAAAAACGGACCTTGCACCTTATCAAATCCAACATATCTTGTTGGCAAAAAAGTATTGAAAAAAGGTCTTTCAGGAAGCCCAACCCTCTCAATACCTAAAAGATTGTATCTTCCTAAAACACTTTTATCAAATCTATTAAAATAAGCAATAAAACCAATTGGAGCAGTCTTTTCTTCATCTTGAATAACAACTCTTGAAAATCCATAACCCTCTGAAAGAGCAACAAAATTTCCTTCTACTTTAAGAGCATTATTTAAATAATTTACAAACCTTTCAAGATTCGGAAGATTAACATCAACAAATTCAAATTCATTCTCTAATTTACCTTCACTCATAAGAAAACCTAAAAATAAGGGTTTATAAAAGTATTATTCTTAAGAATATAAGCAAAATATAAAAACCCCTAAAAATTTATAAGAACATGAAAAAAGAGGTAAAGGTTATTAGTTTAGGTGGAAGCTTGATAGTCCCTGATAAAATAAATACTTCTCTTCTAAAAGAATTCAAAAGAATAATAAAAAAACATTCCAGAAAATACAAATTTATAATTGTTTGTGGCGGAGGCTCAACAGCAAGAAAATACATCCAAGGAGCACAAAAATTAGGACTAACAGAAGAATTTCAAAGCTATTTAGGAATTTCAGCAACAAGAATGAATGCTCGTTTAATAAGTTATATTTTCGGAAACAAAAATCAAGAAGGAATTCCTCACTCAATAAAAGAAGTTGAAAAAAGAATAAAAACACAAAACATAATTTTTTGTGGAGGATTAGAATACAAACCAAAACAAACTTCTGATTCAACAGCAGCAGAGATTGCAAAAAAATTCAAAGCAGAATTTATAAATTTAACAGATATTCAAGGGCTTTATGACAAAAATCCAAAAAAATACAAAAATGCAAAATTCATTCCAAAAATCTCGTGGAAAGAATTTTTAAAAATGGCAAATAAAATAAAATACACCCCAGGCCAACACTTTGTTCTTGACCAAACTGCAGCAAAAATAATTTACAGATATAAAATAAAAACATACATCTTAGGTAAAAATCTAAAAAACTTAGACAAATTATTAAGCAATAAAAAATTCAAAGGAACAACAATAAGCTATTAAATTTATAAACATCAAGTTCTTAATGAATTTATGAAAGCAGTTTTAATTCAAGAAACAAATTTTAACAAACTAAAAGAATTATGCAAAAAAACAAAAGAACTAATAATTTTTAAATCAAATGATGATGAGCTGAATAGAAAGGTAATAGAAAAATTAGATATAGATATTTTATTAATTCCTTTATCCAAAAGAAAGGACTATCAAAAACAAACAAACTCTGGATTCAATCAAGTAATGGCAAAAATAGCAAAGAAAAAAGGGATTTCTTTAGGAATAGATTTAAATGAGATAATTAATACAGAGGGATTAGAAAAAGCAAACATTATATCAAGAATAATGCAAAACATAAAATTATGTAAAAAATATAAAATAAATATTAAATTTATAACAAATGAGGCAAATAAAAGAGATATACATGACCTAAAAGCATTAGGGCTTGTTCTTGGAATGCCAACATGGATGACAAAAAACATAGAAGAAATAATAGTATAGAGTAAGGCTTTGTTAAAAATCATTTATGTCGATTAAAAATTCAAAAAGAGTATATTCTGCAAATAGAATCTTACAATCTAGATTAACTTATTGAACTCAATTAAAAATGTTGAACTCTGATTATAAAAATTTCTATTAAATCTTTTTAAATCAAACTCTCTCAACAAAACCAAGAGTAGCGAAACATTTTTTAATAACTTTAAACTAAACAAGATATGAATCTGAAAAAGATAGTAGAATCTTTAAGTCAAAACGAAAGAAAGATAATACCATACCTTGATAACTCCCTCAAAGACATTTGTAAAAAAACAACATTGGACAAGGTTTCGGTCCTAAGAGCATTAGAATTCTTGCAAAATAAAGGGGTTGTAAAATTAAAAACAAACAAAATTCAATGGATTTCATTAGGAATTAATGGAATATTATATAGAAAAAAAGGGCTTCCAGAAAGGAGACTTCTAAACAAACTTGCTGAAAGAATAATTCTCCCTCTTGAAAATGCCAAAAGAATAAGCGGATTAACTGATGATGAATTTAAAGCAGCAATCGGTGCCTTAAAAAGAAAAGCAATGATTGAAATAAAAAATGGAAAAATATTCTTAAGTGCAAAAAAAGAAGAAATTGCAAAAAAAACATTAGAAGAAAAATTCTTAGAATCCCTTCCAAGAAAATATGAAGACTTGCAACCTGAAGAAATGTATGCATTAAAATCATTGCAAGAAAGAAGAGGTATAATTGAGATAAAAAATAAAACAGAAGTTAATATAACAATAACAGAGTTAGGAAAAAAATTAATGAAAACAGAATTGAAAAACGAAGAATATATTGAAGCTATAGATGAAAAATTAATTAAATCAGGAAAGTGGAAAGGAAAAAAATTCCGAAGATATGATGTGACTTCTCCTGTTCCAGAAATTTATGGAGGAAAAAGGCATTTTGTTAACCAGGCAATTGATTATGGAAGAAAAATACGGACAGAGATGGGATTCAAAGAAATGACAGGAAATATGACTGTTTCAAGTTTCTGGAATTTTGATGCACTTTTTACTGCTCAAGACCACCCAGTAAGAGAAATGCACGACACATTCTTCTTAAAGGATGTAAAAGCAGAGCTTCCAGACAAAAAATTAGTTGAAGCAGTTAAAAAAGCGCATGAAGGAGGAATTGCTGGAAGTAGAGGCTGGGGATATGAATGGAATGAAGAAGAAGCAAAAAAAATGTTAATAAGAACTCATACAACTTGCCTATCCTCTCAAACTCTTGCTAAATTAAAAGAAAAAGACCTCCCAGCAAAATTCTTTGCAATTGGAACAAATTTCAGAAATGAAACTGTTGATTGGAATCATGGATTTGAATTACTTCAAACAGAAGGAATCGTTGTAGACCCGAATGCTAACTTTAGGCACTTATTAGGATATTTAAAACAATTTGCAGAAAAAATGGGATTCAAAAAAATAAGATTTAGACCAGCATATTTCCCTTACACTGAGCCGTCTTTAGAAGGAGATGTCTGGAATGAAGAAAAACAAGAATGGGTAGAATTAATTGCAGCTGGAATTTTCAGACCAGAAGTAACAGAGCCGCTTTTAGGAAAACCTATACCAGTTTTAGCATGGGGCCCAGGATTCGGAAGAATGATTATGTCCCTATTTAAAATAAAAGATATTAGAGAATTAAACAAAAACGATTTAACTCAATTAAGAAAAATGAAATTTTTAATAAAATAAAATGGCAAACATAAGATTCTCAAGAAAACTCTTTGAAAAAGAAATAGGAAAATTAGATAAAACTATGCAAAACAAAATCGCAATGTTTGGAACAACACTTGAAAGTTTTGACGATGAAGAAATAGAAATAGAAGTTTTTCCAAACAGACCAGATTTATTATCTTATCAAGGATTTAAAAGATCTTTTTTAGGATTCTTAGGAAAAGAAAAAGGAATAAAAAAATACAAAATAAATCCTCCAGAAAAAGATTACGTTGTTAAGATAGATTCTTCATTAAAAAAAATTCGTCCATATACTGCATGTGCAGTTATTAAAGGATTGAAATTCAAAGACGAAAAAATAAAAGAGATAATTGAAATTCAAGAAAAGCTTCACAATACTATTGGAAGAAAAAGAAAAAAAATAGCAATTGGAATTTATCCTCTTGAAAAAATAAAATTTCCAATAACCTTTAAAGCACTTGAGCCAGATAAAATAAAATTTGTTCCTCTTGAAATGGAAAAAGAGCTTTCTGGATTAGAAATACTCCAAAGACATCCCACTGGAAGAGAATATGCTCACTTACTTGCTGGAAAAGAAAAGTTCCCGATTTTTATAGATGCAAAAGGAGACATAATGAGTATGCCCCCAATAATTAACTCAAACTTAACTGGAAAAATAACAGAAAAAACAAAAGATGTATTTGTTGAATGCTCTGGATTTGATTTTGAAATAGCTAAAAAATGCTTGAACATAATTGTAACAACTTTAGCAGATATGGGAGGAAAAATATACCAAATAGAACTAAAAGGAGAAGTAAATGAAAAAACTCCTGATTTAACACCTCAAGAAACACCTCTTTCAATAGAAAATGCAAATAAAATATTGGGATTAGAATTAGATGAAAAACAAATAAAAGAACTGTTAGGGAAAATGGGTCATGAATATGAAAAAGGAATTGTTAAAAGCCCGGCATGGAGAACAGACATACTTCACGAAATTGATTTAATTGAAGATATTGCAATTGCCTATGGATATGAAAATTTTGAAGCTGAAATACCTGAAATATCTACAATTGGAGAAGAAGATAAAAAAGAAACTATAAAACGTAAAATTGCAGAGATTCTTTCAGGGCTCGGATTGCTTGAAACATCCAGTTATCACTTAACAAAACCAGAGGATATGTTCAAAAAAATGAATGTCCCAGAAAAAATGAAAAATAATTATCTAGAAGTTGAAGATTCAAAAACTGACTACACCCTTCTTAGAAAAAATTTAACTCACTGTTTATTAAGGATTTTTTCTGAAAACAGCGACTCAGAATATCCTCAAAAAATATTTGAATCTGGAAGAGTCTTTGAACTACAACAAGGAAAAATAATAGAAAAAGAATCCCTTTCTGTCGCAGTAATTCCAAGCAATTTTACAGAAATAAAACAGATTCTAAACTATCTATTTAAAATGCTTGATTTAGAAATAGAAATAAAAGAAACTGAAAACTTTTCTCCATGGTTTATTGATGGAAGAGTTGCAGAAATAAGAATAAATAACAAAAAAATAGGGGAAATTGGAGAGATTCATCCAAAGATATTAAGAAATTGGAAATTAAAATATCCTGTTGCATTATTTGAAATTGAGCTGGAAGAAATTTTTGAGTTGATAAAAGAGGAGGGATAAAAAGGATTAAAGCCTGTGCCGAGAATTGAACTCGGGACCTTTACCTTACCAAGGTAACGCTCTACCTACTGAGCTACACAGGCATTTTTCAGGAGGTTTAGCGGAATCTTTGATTCCAGCCTACCTACTGAGCTACACAGGCATTTTTTTCAGGAATAAAGAGATAGAACTAACAAGAATTATAAATTTAACGATAACCACAATAAATTAATTTGTTTTCATTAAAACATAGAACACAATAAGAGAAATCAAAAATATTAATGAAATCAAACCAATAATAAGTGTCATAACCCTCAAGAAATCATGTAAAAATTGGTTTCTCGAAGATTCAGAAATAATATAGAAGAATAAAGTAAGAATCAACCAAAATAAAAACCTCTTAAAAGAATATTTAACCTTTTCAAGATAGATTGAACTAAGATTAACTTTTTGTTTTTTAGAAATTTTTTTGTTTCCTCTTTTTTTAGCAGGCATGATAATTAAAGAGTTTTGAAGTTTATAAATCTTACTAAACTATCTTGAAAAATTACCTGCCCAATTCATTTTTATTGCATTACTTGTAAGTATTTTAAAATTATTAAACACTGAAAAAAGCCATGAAAAATAAAGATTAATTGCATCAATAATACCTGAAACAGATTTTAAATCAACATTTGAATGATTAACAACATAGGAAAAACTAAAATAAAGAAAAGCAAGCAAGAATATAATTATTATAGAAGTTACTTTATGTCTCATTTCTTTAAGTTTAAGAAGAATCCAAACTCCAAAAATAACTCCTGCAAAAATAAGTACTGATGACCATACAACCATAATAATAAAACATGTAAGAACTATAAAAAAGTTTCGTATAATTTAAAAAGAATAAATAAGTTTTTATATTAGAAGAAATTGTTAAGAAGCAAGCCCCGGTAGTACAGAGGCCAAGTATGCCACCCTCTCAATTAAAGAGGTCTTGATTAAGGTCTCTTTTTCAGGCCTCTCTTTAAAAAAAGGGGTGACCTAATGCTCGAGGAGAGTAAAGGTCTAGCATCTCAATGCAACCCTTAAGGAGAACGGTGGTGACCCGAGTTCGAATCTCGGCCGGGGCGTTTCATGGAATTCTTAGCCACGGACAAATGAATATTAGTTTATTTAGTCATATCCATTGAGATTCGAAGGAGGAGAGTTCGAATCCGAAAGCTTGCACGAGACAATAGTTAAAAATAAAAGAATATCAATACGAGTGCAGGCTTGAGTAGGCCGGGGCGTTTCATGGAATTCTTAGCCACGGACAAAT
>JAFCDZ010000007.1 GCA_017609405.1 Candidatus Pacearchaeota archaeon | reverse complement strand
TTATGCAAGGAAGTTTAAAACACAAAAAAATGAAGTTTTGTTCAAAATCGTGGCTTACAATATCAACCAATTAATAAATAATTCCTTAAGGAATTATTTACTTTACACAGAGCCTATTTTTTAGAAAGCTTTATTAAATCTTTTTTTTATCTTATTTTATGAATAAAAGAGGGCTTGTGAGGGAGTATACTGTTGAATTTATTATTGGTCTTCTTGTTTTTCTTGCACTTCTTTATTTTGGAGGGTTGGTTGTTTTGAATCTTTTAAATAAAAAAGCAGAAATTAATTATGCTGAAGATTTAGCTAAAGAGATACAATTTTCTGTAAATTCTCTTGGAAAGCATAACCTCTCTAATAAAAAGATACTCCTTGTTAATCCAAAGAATTGGTATATTGTGAATGGTATTGGTGAGAAAGAGTTTTGTATCTGTCATTCAGTGAGAAACGGAATTTGTGATAAAGAAGATGAACAACATGTTTGCAAGAAGGTTTTATATACAACCTCTATTCCTTCACCAATAAAAATACCTAAAGAAGGGGTCCACTATTTATTAATTGAAAAAATAAATGATAAGTTTTTTCTTTCTCCTAGATAATTCCTTCTTCAATTAAAATTATTAGAGTTGCAAGAGATATTAAAAAAATTGCGAGAATTATTGTTGTGATAAGAGGGGCTTTTCTTGGATTTTCTTCTTTATCTTCTTCTACTCTATTGATTTCATATTGAATATAAAATAAATTATATATCAGTGTGTAAAATATAGAGAGTTTTGTTTTAGAACCTTTATTTGCAAGAGCCTCATCAATTATTTTTTTTGTTTTAAACGATAGGGAGATTAATATTATTACTAATAGAATTATTGTGGCTATAAGAGAGATATCTACTGTTTTTTGTATGGTACTAAAATATTCTATAGGCATCTTCATTTGTATCTCCAGTAATTTAGCTTCTATTGCTACTGCTTTGTCTCCAAAAAATTCTGTTATTTTTTCAGGAGGGATTAATATTGCAGAGGTTACCAAAGAGACGAAAAATAAAAACCATATAAAAATTCCTATGCTTGGGATTAATGAACTATAAGGTTTTGTTTTTGTTCTTAGGTTTTTTAGTTCTTCTTTTTTTCCAAGGAACCAGAAGAAAGGGTATACACCAAGAGTTATTATTGTTAGGAATATTATTAGAATTACAGATTTTTTTTCTGGAACAGGCCCTGTTGCATAGTTTTCTTGCTGTTCTTTTTTTATTTCTGTTTTTTGAGATTGTTGAGGGTATGCTTTTTTTATTGGATACACTTTCAATAATTCATCTTGATTATTATCCATCTTCACCTCTTTTATCTTACCTTTTTCTTAGGGCTTTTCATCTTTTTGTTTTTATATTT
Organism: Candidatus Pacearchaeota archaeon; assembly: GCA_017609405.1. Taxonomy (GTDB): domain Archaea; phylum Nanobdellota; class Nanobdellia; order Pacearchaeales; family GW2011-AR1; genus JAFCDZ01. Next base: position 29,610 of record JAFCDZ010000007.1, on the reverse strand, counting down.
ATTGAAATATAATATATTATTTAAATCTATCTTATGTTTCATTATTTGGGGTTCTTTTTGAGGATATCCTATTGGGAAAAAGGCTTCAACTTCAATGTCTTCGGGTATTTCTAATAATTCTTTCACTAATTCATCATCAAAATGTCCTATCCAACATGTTGCTAGTCCAAGGTCTGTTAATCTCAATAGAAAATTTTCAATTGCTGCTCCTGCTTGTTGTTTTAGGTATCTTTTTCCTCTTTCCCCGTATAGATTTACTGCCCTTGTTGGATCTGAACAAACAACAACTACGTATGATGCTTTTGCTATAAAGTCTTGTTGAGCATATTCTGCTAATTTAGCTATTTTTTCCTTATCATCTATTAATATGAACTTTAGAGTATAATTATTTCCAGCCATTGGAGCATATCTTGCGCAATCAATAGCATCGATTATTGCCCTCCAATCAGGTTTTTTTGAAGAAAACTCTTTGATGCTCCTCCTTTTTTTTATGATATCCACCACTTCCATATTTTATATAAGAAATAAGGGTTTATAAAAATAATGAATTCTATTGAAGCTCTTTTTATTGTAAAAAACGTCCCGGAGAGGACTCGGGCCTCACAGTTACTTTGCTGCTCGACCTAATTCGTCTATTCGCTACGCTCATAGCCAAATAGGCCTCACCAAAGCACTGAAGCTCGACCTGATACGCTTACTCACTTCGTTCGTAATCAAATTAGGCCTCACCAAAGCACTGAAGCTCGACCTGCTTCGCCCAAGCGTGGTCAAAGCAAACCTAAAGGTTCGAGTAGAACGTCCCGGAGAGGACTCGAACCTCTGACATCATGGTTAACAGCCATGCGCTCTACCAACTGAGCTACCGGGACAGTTTTTTATAGGACATAAATTCTCCTTGTTTTTGAGAAAATAAAAATGGTATTTAAAATTATTGTTTCTGTTTCTGTGGTTACTTTATAATGACTACATACCCAAAAATTTATAAATGATCTTTTTTTGAAATTAATATGGAACGACAACTTGCTGATGATTTGAATGAGGATGTTCCAAGAGAAGCTTATCTTTTATCTAATGAATTTGGTCAATTATTTTTTGTAGAACGTTTGCCAAAAGATTTTTGCAATCCTAAGGGTATTCCCCGAGATACCTTCTTTTTTGATGGGAGAAGAAGATACATAAATGGTTTTTTCCTTTGGAACACTCAAAATTTAGATAAATTAGCGAATTTTGGAGAAGGTGTTTATTCATCTTTTCCTTCAAGTGTTATTTCTGGAGATTTGTCAATGTTCCTTGAATGTAATAATCTTTTTGATTATGGATTTGGTTTTTGTGCTTCACGTTTTTCTAATCCCTCTCTTTCTGATTTTTTTTATACTCATTCAAAGATTACTTCTACTCAAAAAATTCCTTCAGATACAAGGGTAGATATTGTTGAGGTTCCTTCTCGTTCAGGCGATATTCTTTATTGTCCTATTGTTTATCTTGATGGAAAAGTTCCATATATTGTTAATGGGTCTTTGGCAGAAGTTACAGATTCTATTCCTAAAAATGAAAAAAGGAAGTTAAATTCTGCTATAAAATCTCTTAGGAAAGAAGGTCCTTTACCTGTTGTTTTTAAACATCCTGATATAAATGAAGGAGACATCTTGTTTTTTAAATATACAAATGACCCTAATCCAAACTCTTTTCATAGAGATAAATTAGGTCCTATTGAAAGAATAGTTAATCTTAATTTGATTTAAAATTATTGTTTTTACTTTTTTTCGTAAATTCTTTCAAATTCATCTTCAGATATGAATTCTGGACGGTGTTTTTCAAGATATGAATATACATTGCTGTGCTTTGAACCTGAGATTAGTCTTATTACTGAATTTATTGCATTTTCTATGTTTTCAGGTTTTCCAATTATACCAACTTGGTTATCCTTAATTTCTATTGAACAATTTGTTAATCTTGATAAATTTCTTATTGATTTTCCTCCACGACCAATTATTCTGCCCTTTATTCTTTTTAAGTCTGTTCTTTTTGTGTAATCCTTTATTGAAAGTATCTCTAAGACATAATCATCTTTTTTTATTTTTATTGCTTCTGAAAATGGAAATCCAAAATTAAGAGCGTCAATTACTTTGATAGCGATATATTCTTCATCAGGCTCTCCTTCAATAAACACATTTTTTCCTTTGTTTTTTATTTTCACTCCTAATATTCTTTCAAGTTCTTTTTTGTTTTTTATAATTCTTGGAAGTTTTTCTGAAAAGATTGTTTTCATCTTAGAAATCTTCTTGTTCTTCTTTTAACAGACCTTTTTTCTTTAAGATGGCTATTTGGTTGCTTCTATACTTAAATATTACATCTCCTTTATTGTTATCGAACTCCCATGGCTCGATTATTACCACATCTCCGGGTCTTAACCATAAATCTCTTTTTAATCTTCCAGGAACTCTGCAGTTTCTTGTTATACCATCCATACAATTTACAAGCATTTTATTTCCTCCCAATCTTTGTTCTATAATTCCAATTATTTCGTTTCCTCTGGGTAATTTTACTCTAATCTCTTCAGATGGTTTGTCTTCATTAAAATTAGCCATATAAGTTTATGATAAAATCTCTTTATAAATTTGATGTTTTATAAAATTTTGTTGAAAATTTTCTTGAGTTTAAAGTTTTTATAATGGTTAATGTTAGGATATCTTTGAGTATTGTTCAGCAATTCCTTAGTTGTTAAACATTTGTATTTAGGATAATTAGGTGGAAAGGGTTAACCTAATAATTTTTATTGCTATAATGTTCAGTTAGGCAGATTTGATTAACAACATTGATGTTTTATAAGAGAACCATTGAATATGGAATGTTTGCTATTGTTCTTATATCTTCTTCATCTATTAAACCTGCTTTTATAGCTGCTTGTGTTGCTTTTTCTCCTACAATATTAAATGTTGGGTCATCTAACTTTAATTTTTTTAGTTTTTCAATTGCTTTTTCTTCTTCAAAATAATCCCCATCAAAAAAATTCTCTTTAAGTTCTAGTTTGTATTCTCCTTCTTGAAAAATTTCTCCAAGTATCTCTTTATCACATACAGCAATTACATCTCTATAAGATTTATGTATCTTTATTGAAATCATCTTACTTCAGTTTTTCTGCTTGTTCTTTAGACAAAACTCTCCAACATTCATAATTTCCGCTTGGAGATTTTGTAACAGCAAAAAAACGTCCGTTTTTCTCAACAATTTTGTAGTCCTCTGTTTCAAATTTTTCTTTTGACTTTACGTCATAAAAACTTAATTTTGGTTTTTCCATTTTTTACTCCCTCCTTTCAAAATTCTTTTTTTGCCCCATTATCAAGAGCAATCTCAACTTCTTCTTTTGAGAGTATTTTTGTTACTTTTGTTCCACAGTTTATGCAGTATCCTTCAAGCATATATGTTCCATTCGCGAGCTGTCTAATAATTGGAGACCTAATATCAACCTCTCCTTTACATCTCATACAATATCCTCTTATCATTTCTTAATAAAATCCTCTTATTTTTTAAATGTTTGTTTGCCACTTGTTCTGTTGAAAATTTCCTTGGATAAGGAACAGTAATCCAATAAATTTATATAGATTCTTGAAATACAATTCTTATGAGTGAATTTAATCACGTTGCAAAAAATCTTCAGGAGGAAAAAAAGATAGTTTTTACTGCTTTGTCATGTAAGAACTTTCATCAAAGAATGTTGATTTCTAAACACGCTTTTGAGCAGGGTGTTGTTCCCATAAACCCATTCAATCTTTTTGGATACTATCTTTATGAATTAGTTGATAGGGATTTAGTTAGAAATGCGAATAATAATATCTTGAAGAGGTGTGATGAATTATGGGTTTATGGAGAAATTAGTGACGGTGTTCTTGCTGAAATTTAAATGTTTAAAAAATTAGGCAAACCCCTCAGATTTTTTGATATTTCAAACTTGCCTAATGAAGTTAGAGAAATTTCTAAAGATGAATTGATATTTGAAGAAGGATTAGAAAAATATAAAGATATTATCTGAGTTTGTTACACACTTTTTATTGGATGTTTTGCTCCACATGCGAGACAATGTAAAAACTGAAGTCTTCCTTCTTTTATTATTTCTGTATCTGGTTTTTTACACTCTTTACAAAGAACAAACTCTTCAACATACATTTTTATTTTATCATTTATTTTTGCTTTAGATATATTTCCATTTATAACTAATCTTTCCCCTTCAATATATCCTGTTGTTCCTAATGTTTTTAGTAAGAATTTTTGAAAATGTTGGGGGTTTCTTCTAAGATGGTTTGCTATTTGATTGAAGTTTGTTATAATGGTTTTTTTTCCTGACTGGTGGCCTTCTGCTTCAGGAATTTCGAACCTTTCAGTATTTCCTTTTACTTCTTTTATTTCAGAATATGCTTGTTCTAGTAGTTTTTCATAATCTTCCATAAAATTATCTAATCTGCTTTGTTTAAAAGCTTTAGGTTTTGGTGAGTTTATTAGGATTTGTCTTTCAAAGGATTAGTAAGTAATATTTGGGGCAGGGTTCAACAAAGTTGAAATTTTTATAATCTTCTGTTGCTCAGGGTTCTATCTTTATTACTTTCTTAAATGAATTTTTAACAAATCAAGTTCGTTTTATATGCATTTAATTTTAATAATCCTTAAATATACAAAGGTGTTGGTTTTCTTATGGTTAGGTTTGCTCATATGGCTGATGTACATCTTGGAGGATGGAAGCAACCGGAAATGATGGATTTGAATTTTCAAGCATTTGAAAAAGCAATAGATATTTGTATAAATGAGAAAGTTGATTTTGTTCTTATAGCAGGAGATTTATTTGATTCAGCATATCCTCCTATAGAGGTTCTAAAAGAGACTTTTGCCCAATTTAAGAAACTCTCAGATGCTAAAATCCCTGTATTTTTGATAGCAGGTTCACATGATTATTCTGTTTCAGGAAAGACTTTCTTAGATGTTCTTGAGAAAGCAGGTTTTTGTAAAAATATCTCTAATTTTGAAATCCATGAGGAAAGAGACGAGATTATTGTGAATCCTGTTGTTTATGAGAATGTCGCTTTTTATGGCTATCCAGGAAAAAAATCGGGATTAGAAGTCGAGGATATTCGTAAAATAAAAATTAATGATTCACCTGGGTTGTTCAGAATTTTTGCATTGCATACAACAATTGATTTTGTTAAAGGGGATTTACCTATTGATTCTGTTGTTGCTAACGAACTCCCTCCATTGGATTATTATGCTTTAGGCCATATACATGTAATAAGCAGGAAGGATAACATTGTATATCCTGGACCTTTGTTTCCAAATAATTTTCAAGAACTTGAGGATTTAGGAAGAGGTGGTTTTTTTATTGTTGATACTGAAGAGGAATTGTCTCTTAAAAGAGTTGATATTCCTACAAAAGATATTCTTCCTATAAAGATAGAAATTGATAACGCTCTTATGGCAACTGAGAAAATTATATCAGAATTAGAAAAATATGACCTTGAAGATAGGATAATACTCTTGAGAGTTTTTGGTGAAATAGAAGAGGGTAAGACATCTGATATAAAATTTAAGAAAATTGAAGAGTATGCTCTTAATAAGGGAGCTTATTTTGTTTTAAGGAATACTCATGACCTAAAAGTTAAAGATGTTGAGGTAGAGATAAATCTTGAAAATTCTGATAATATTGAAGAGGAGACAATAAGTTTTTATTCTGAGCAAAGCCCTTCAGAATTTAATAAATTAATTCCAGAATTAATGAAATCTCTGTCAATTGAGAAACAAGAAGGTGAGAAAAATGATGTTTTTGAAAGGAGGCTTATAGATGAACTTAGAAAAATCTTGAAATTTTAAGATGAGGATTAAAAAAATTATTCTAAAAAACATAAGGAGTTATAAATATCAGGAGATTGAATTTCCAAAAGGTTCAATTTTATTATCAGGGGATATTGGTTCTGGGAAAACATCTATTCTACTGTCAATAGAATTTGCTCTTTTTGGATTACAGCCAGGACAGAGAGGTTCTGCTTTATTAAGAAGCGGAGAAAAAGAGGGTGGAGTTGAACTTGAGATGGAGATTGATGGTAGAGACATTATTCTAAAAAGAACCCTAAAACGAGGAAATAAAACTATCTCGCAGGAGTCTGCATCTATTATAATTGATGGTGTTGAGCAAGAACTTTCTATTACTGAATTAAAAAATAAGGTTTTATCCTTATTGAATTATCCAAAGGAATTTGCAAAGAAGCAAAATACTCTTTTTAGATTTACTGTTTATACTCCTCAAGAAGAGATGAAGCAGATAATTCTTCAAGACTCTGAAACAAGAAGGAATACTATAAGGTATGTTTTTGGTATAGACAAATACAAAAGAATTCTTGAAAATGTTAATATCCTCATTGGAAAATTGCGGGAAGAAAGAAGATTAAAAGAGGCATTGGTTTCTAGTTCAGAAAATGATTTTGAGGAATTAAAGAGAATAGAATCAAGGATTCAAGAATTAAAAGTGCAAGAGGTTGATGCAAATAAGGTCCTTGAAGAGAAAAAAAATTATAGGAAGAAAGTTGAAGATGAAAAAAAACTTCTTGAAGACAAAATAAATGAAAAAAGGAAAATTGAGCAGGAAATTGAAAAAACAAAAATTATGCTTAGCAATAAAATAGAACGAACTGAAACTTTACAGAAGAGTATTCTTGAAATTAATAAACAAATTGAAGAATTAAATTCTTTAAAATTTGATAGCGCACTTCTTAAAGAGATTGAAATGAAAATATCTGTTCTTAAGAAAAAGAAAGAAGAACTTTCAGAAGAAAGATTAAGAATCTCTTCTGAAATAAATTCTCTTAAATTAAAAAATGAAGAAAATGAGAGAACAAAAAACAAAATCTCAAAATTAGAAATTTGTCCAACCTGCCTTCAAGATGTTGATGCAGTATATAAGAGTAATATAATTAACAAAATGGACTCGGAGATATCTCAAAATATTGAAAAAATAAAGGAAGATACATTAAAAATAGAGAATCTTTTAAAGGAGGAAAGAAAGCTTGATTCAGAAATCTTAGAATTGCAGTCAAAGGTGGATGAGTTGAGGCTGACAAAAGTTAAAATTGAAAATCTTAATGAGAAAAAAGCTTTGGTTGAGACTTATAATAAAGAAAAAGAAATGCTTGAAAAAGATATCTCTCTATTAAATGAACAAATTTCTCTTTTGAAGAGTTCCTTGCTTGAGTTCCAGAAATATGATTTGCTTTTTGAGAAAAAAACAAGAGAACTTGAAGATGCTTTTAGGGAAGAGAAAAAACAAGAGATTCTTTTAGCAGAAATTAAAAAGGAGATTGATATGTTAAATAAGAATTTAGAGGTTGTTCAAGAAAGAATTAAGAAAACAGAGGAAATTAAGAAGCAAATTTCGTATATTGTTAAATTAGAGGGATGGTTTTCTAAAAGTTTTGCCCCTCTTATCTCGAATATTGAGAAAAATGTTATGATTAAACTTAGGACAGAATTTTCAAAAACTTTTGAAAAGTGGTTCTCTATGTTGGTTTCTGATAATTTTAATGTTAGATTGGACGAAACTTTTACTCCAATAATTGAACAGCAGGATTATGAGATTGATTATGCTTATCTTTCTGGTGGTGAGAGAACTGCTATCGCACTTGCTTATCGTCTCGCTCTTAATCAGGTTATTAATTCTTTTTTAAGTAAGATAAAAACAAAGGGTATTGTTATCCTTGATGAACCAACAGATGGTTTTAGCGAGCAGCAATTGGAGAAAATGAGAGATGTTCTTGCTGAATTAAACTCAGAACAATTGATTATTGTGAGCCATGAGCAGAAAATTGAATCTTTTGTTGAGAATGTAATTAAATTAAAAAAAGAAGATGGTGAAAGTAATCTGGAGAATTAAACAGCAAATCTTAATATAGCTCCGATTCCAGATAAATTAAAGAATTGCAAACCTTCTTCTGTGTCTTTTGATACTATCTCTACTTCAGCAGATGTTTCTTCTGCTATTTTTTTCATTTCTTTTAATTCAGGGTCTTTGTAATCTTTTGAAATGATAAGAATTTCAACAGCACCGAAATTTAGGGCTTTTTTTATTTGTTCTTTATCAAAAATAGCAAGTTCTCTTTTTTCTTTTAATGTCCTGAAAAATCTGTTTAAGATATTTTTTTCTTTTGTTATTTCATGGGATGCCAGCAATTCTTCAGCTTTTTCAACAAGCTCATTAAGCCCGCTTTCACTTGTGTCTCCTTGATCTATTCTTCCTAAGACTAATTCATTTAGTTTTGTTGGAAGGTATTCTCCATCTAAGAATTCATCTTTTGTTGGAATTGGTCCCCCAACTATTATACCTTTTAATCTTGGCATATCATAAAAGATTTTTTTCATTTCATCTGCAACTCTTTTATAGAATTCTTTTGTCAATCCTTCTGTTATACGATGAAATCTCTGGCTGGATTGGCCCCCAGCCCTAATTTTTGAAGGAATTCCAGAAGTCATTTTTTGAAGAACCTCAATTCTTTTTCCATCTAATAAGCCTATTGTTGCTTCTTTTCTGTCCATAACGAGCAACCCGAAAACCTCTTGTGCTTCAAGAAGCTCTTCCAATGGCTCTAATACAAATTCTTTATCACATCTATAAATTCTTACTTTAATTGGCTTTGGTGGTTCAATAGCCCAAAGTTTCATATCTGTTTGTCCTTCTACTTCTGAAAGATTTCCACAAAATAAAGCAACTCCGTTTTCAAAAGGCTTTTTTATATCTTTTAAGTATCTAACTAATTTTTCTAATGCTGCAATTACATTTTTACGAGTTGCAGTAGATTTGATGTTTTTTGCAGTTGATTTTTCAGCTTCAAGCTGTTTTTGAACACTATTTACATCATATCCTGCAGGAATGTATACACTAATTAATTCTGTGTGCCTTCCTTTGTATTCTCTTAGTTCTTCCAGCAATTTTTCAAGTTCTTCTTTTGTAACTGCCATGTTTTAAGAACTCATTAAGGGTTTATAAAACTGGTGACTAAACAAACTCCACTGAAAATTCCCCTTCTTTTATTTCTTTAGCATTTGTAACTGCTTTTAAATCTTCTAGAACTTTTTCAAGTTTTTCAATAACTTCTTTTTCTAAACTCAAAATTATCTCAGCTTTCATAGATTTCTGGGCTTTTGATTTTTCCTGCCTTACTTTTGAAATAATGTCTAAAACAAGCTCAAAAACTTCTGTGTTTTCTTTTCCTTCTTTAATTTTTTCAGGCCATTTAGATGTATGGATACTTTTTTCTTTTTCATGCTCTCTGAAATAAGTTTGATAAATTTCTTCTGTTATAAAAGGCATAATTGGAGCAAACATCTTTAAGATTGCTAAAAGAGAGACATATAAAGTATATTGTGCAGAGCTTTTTTTGTCTCCTTTTTCATTATAAATTCTTTTTTTGACAATTTCAAGATAATTATCTGCAAAAATATGCCAAAAAAACTTTTCAACTTCAGATTTTGCTTTTGAATAATCAAAATTCAAAAAATAATTTGTAACTCTCTCAATCAACTTATTTAATTCTCCTAAGAAAATTTTATCTTTTTCTTCCATATTCTCTGGAGCCTTGAAATCAAAATCTTCTAAATTCATAAAAACAAATCTTGAAGCATTCATCAATTTCTTTATTGTTTTTCTTGCAGCAACTAAATCTTTTTCTTGATAATCAACATCATTTCCTAATTTAGCGCTTGCTGCCCAGAATCTAAGGGCATCTGCTCCAAATTTAGCAAGCACTTCGCGAGGGTCGACGCTGTTACCTTTTGATTTTGACATTTTCTCTCCACCAGCTGTAACATAACCTGAAATAGCAATATTTTTCCAAGGGATTTCTTTTTTAGCTAAATAAGAGCGAAGAATAGTGTAAAATGCCCAAGTTCTTATTATATCATGTGCTTGAGGCCTTAATGAAAAAGGAATGTCAATTTTATTATCAACTAAGTTTGCTGCGATTTGAGGTGTAAGAGAAGATGTTGCCCAGGTATCTAAAACTCTTGATTCTGGCTCTGCAGGTTTTCCGCATTTTGGACAAATTTTTTCTGTTTGGAGAGGGTCAACTGGAAGCTCATCTTCTTCAGGAAGAATTATCTCTCCACATTCTTTGCACCCCCAAACAGGAATCGGCACTCCAAAATGCCTATCTCTTGAGACACTCCAATCCCATTCTAATCCTTTAACCCAATTTTCATATCTTTTAAACATAAATTCAGGATACCACTTAATCTTTTTTCCTTGCTTTATTAATTCTTGTTTTTTGTCTAAAATCTTAATAAACCATTGCTCTGTTGTCAAGAATTCTATTTCAGTTCCACATCTATCATGAACATTAACCACATGAGTTATTTGTTTTTGCTCAACAATAAGTCCTTTTTCTTTTAAATCTTCTAATATTTTTTTTCTTGCTTCTTTAACTGAAAGTCCTTTATAATCTCCAAAATTAATTTTTCCATCTGGCTCAATTATTTGTTTTGGAGTTAAATTGTGCCTTTTTATTGCATCAGCGTCGTATTTGTCTCCATAAGAGCAAACCATTAATACTCCAGTTCCTTTTTCTGGGTCAGCAGAAGCATCTCCAATAATTGGAACTTCAAAATCAAATAAAGGAACTTTTGCTTTTTTTCCAATTAAATGAGAATATCTTTTATCTTCTGGATTAACAAAAACTGCAACACAAGCTGGAAGAAGTTCTGGCCTTGTTGTAGCAATAAGAAGCTCTTTTCCATCAACACTAAATTTCAAAGTAGAAAATAAACTCTGTTGCTCTTTATCTTCTAATTCTGCTTGAGCAATTGCTGTCTGACAATGAGTGCACCATAAAGTTGGAAATGCTTTTTTATATGCTTCTCCTTTTTTTATTAAGTCAATAAAGAATTTCTGCGAAACTTTCTGTGTTTTTTTGTCAATTGTAGAATAATATAAATTATAATCAAAAGATATCCCTAAATTTTCAAAATCCTTTCTGAATTCTGGAATTTGCTCTTTAATTGTTTGCAAGCAAAACTCAACAAACTCCTGTCTTGTAAAATCTTTGCTTCTAATATTTCTCTGCTTTTCAACAAATCTTTCTGTTGGAAGTCCATTATCATCTGTTCCAAAAGGATAAAAAACAAGCCCTTTGTCTTTCATAAACATTCTTCTAAATCTTACAATAAAATCTTGGTGAGAATATGAAAAAGCATGGCCAATATGAATTTGCCCAGAAATATATGGTGGAGGAGTATCAATTGAAAAAATCTCTTTTTTTCCTATTTGCGAAGCATCAAATTTATAGAGCTCTTCTTCTTTCCAAAACTTTTTCCACTTTTCTTCAATCTCTTTAAATTCATTATCTTCAGGCATATTTAATTAACAAAAAGAGGATTTTTAATTATTATGGTAGAGCATCTGCTAATCTTTCAAGATATCCTTTTAAAGAATTTCTTAATTCTTCATCCTTCCCAAGATATCCTAAAACATTTTCATCAGTAGGAATATCAACTGGAGAAATACTCACTCTTGGAATAAATTCACCTCTAGAATGTCTTTTAGTAGAAGCGTGTTTAGGCGCCCTTCCTATTTTTAAGGAAATGTGTTTTAAAAGATAAGGATCATCCTTAAAATAATCTGACAAAAATCCTTTAATTCTTTGAGTTAACTCAGCCCTTCTATTATAAGTTCTTGGAAAAGGAATTTTTAAATTTATTTCTAACCTTGGGATCTCTTTTTCATTAAAATACGCGACATTTTTGACTTTATAAGGAAATTCTAAGGGTGTTTTGCGATTCATAAGAATTTTATAAAAGAGGGATTTAAAAGAATATTTGTAATGGAATTAATATTTCTATATGTTATTTTTGCTTGCGCGAGAATGTTGTTTTTAAACTTTTCTATTTTTTGTTTCTATTTTTTAGACAAGATAAATCTTTAAAAAAGATGCTTTTGACTTATATTCGAAGACCTTTGGTTTTCAGTAAATTAATTTGGTATAGTTAAAATGGACGAATACGAAGAAACTGAAGAAACAGAAGAAGAATCTTCTGAAGACGAAGAGTAAATCTCTTTATGATTTTTATTTTTTATTTTTTATTTTTATCAAAAGGTTTTTATATTATTCTTTTATTCTATCTTTATGGCAAATCAAATAAATCTTCCTTCTGGATGGGGTGCATTAACTCGTTTCAGCGAGGAGTTTGATAGCAAGTTTATGATAACTCCTACACAAGTGATTGGTTTTTCGGTTGTTGTTCTTTTATTAAGGATTTTTTTGGGGGCTTTTTTAGGTTAAAATGATTCCTGGAATTGGTGGATTAAATCCAAAAAAAATGCAAGCATTAATGAGACAGATGGGTATTTCTCAAGAAGAAATTCCTTCAAAGAGAGTTATTATTGAAAAAGATGGTGGTGGAAAAATAATTATAAATTCTCCAGAAGTTTTGAGGATAAAGGTTCAGGGAAATACTTCTTTTCAAATTTCAGGAGATATTTTTGAAGAAGATTCTTCTGAAGAAGATATTAAGACAATAATGGAAAAAACAGGATGCTCAGAAGAAGAGGCAAAAAAAGCTTTAGAAGAATCTGGTGGCGACCTTGCAGAAGCAATCTTATCGTTGAGTTAATTATATTAATTCTTTTTTCTTACTATAAATATGCAGGAATTCATGAAAAATCTTACTGAGGCTGGAAAAAAGGTATTTCTTCTTGACCATCTATTAAATGTTACTTCAAAATTATTTAATGATAAGAATTTTTATGCAAAAATAATTAATGAATCTAATGACGCTATAAAAAAAATGATAACTTCTGTTCTCCAATATGAATACTTATATAAGAATATAAATCTATCAAAAGATAAAAATAAGAATTTTAAAAAATTTGTAGAGATTTCTCCAAAATATAAATTGTCTGATGGAGATATAAAAACCATACAAGAGCTTTTTTCCTTTTCAGAATCTTTGAAATCATCGTCAATGTTTTTTATCAAAGATAGCAATCTTGTTGTTTTATCAGATGATTCAAAAGTAGTTACTATTGGTTTAGATAAGATAAAATCCTTTGTCAATCTATCAAAAAGGTTCTTCAGTAATATCAAATCAACTCTAAGTAAGTAGATTAGTTGAAAAGGTTTATTATACAACTAAATTAGGGTTAATTAGCAATATTCTAATCAAGATACAACAAGCGCTTTAGTTTTTAGTTATTTTGAGCAAGAGGTTTTATTGTCGAACCCTGCTAATTAAAGAATTATTTCATTAACTTTGTAATTTTCAATAGAGCCTGAGCAAACAAAAAATATAAAAAGGGTGTTTTACTACTAATGTATGCTAAAAAGACTTTATCTAAAATGGATGAGATTATTCCCGAGAAAATTAGTGCAGACCACCTGCTCTACGTGAGTCTCAAATATACTAAAACTTGTGATGTTATCTATAATTTGCTTTTAAGGTGGAGGAGAATTATCGAACTGGGTATTAGGAGTATTCTTGAGAAACTTCTTGAAAAAAAGAAAATCAAAGAGATTCCAGAGGCACCTCTTGCAAGAATTAAGGTTGTTAGAAATGCTTTTAAGAAAGATTCAAATATGCAGGAGATTCTCAATTTTTATGAAATGTTAAGAAAGATTGAAAATCTGAGGACAGAGAGAATTGGAGAATTTAGAAAAAATGTTAATCTTCGAATCTTTTATCAAGGAAAAGAGATAAACATGAACCTTGAAGCATTAAAAGAATACTCTGAGAAGTTAGAAAAGTTTATAAGTGATTTAAAACTTTTTCTAAAATAAAATGTCGCGCATTATTGTTATTACCTCTGGTAAAGGAGGTGTTGGGAAAACAACAACTGCTATTAATTTAGGTGCAGCTTTAAAATACTTTGGAGAAGATGTTCTTGTTGTTGATGCTAATCTTTCTACTCCTAATATTGGTGTTTATCTTGGTGCTCCAGAGGTTCCTATTTCTTTGAATCATGTTTTAATGAAAAAAGCAAAATTACATGAAGCTATTTATGAGCATGATTCTGGGATTAAGATTCTTCCTTCTTCCTTATCAATTAAAAACATAAAAAAGACAAAATTAGGGAAAATAAAAGCACTTAGAGAAGAATTATTAAATTATGCAGAATATGTTGTTGTTGACAGCTCTGCTGGTCTTGGGAAGGAATCTACAACAGTTCTTGAAATTGCTGATGAAGTTATTGTTGTTACTAATCCAGAACTTCCTGCTATTACTGATGCTTTACGAGCAATTAAAATTTCCTCACAACTAAAAAAACCTATTAGAGGTGTTTTAGTAACAAAAGTTAAGGGAAAGAAAACTGAAATGGATTCGGATTCTGTTAAAGAAATGCTTGAAGAACCAATTATTGGGAGAATTCCTCATGATGAGGCAGTGGAGGAAGCAAGAGTGTTAAAGCACCCTGTTGTTCATACTCATCCCAAAAGTAAAGCTGCAAGGGCTTATAAAGAGATTGCAGCAAAACTTCTTGGTGTTAAATACGATTCTCGTAAGGATAGGGAAAAGTTTATTGAAAGATTCTTGAAAATTTTTAAATCAAAAAAATTTTAACTAATTCTCATTCCAGGTTCTGCATCTTCGCTATCTGGTGCGAGTAAAATTACTTTAGAATGGTCTTCTGAAACTGCTGCTAAGAGCATACCCTTACTTTCAATTCCTCTTATCACTCTTGGTTTTAAGTTGGCAATGATAATTATTTTTTTCCCAATTAAATCCTCTTTTTTATAGTATTGTTTTATTCCTGCACAGAGAACTCTCTCACCAAGTTCTCCAACATCAACTATTAATTTATATAATTTATCTGCGCCTTCAATATCTTCTGCTTGCTTTATCTCTGCAACTCTTAAATCAAGTTTGCTCCATTCATCAAAAGATACTTCTTCCATATCTTGTTTATACCTTTCTATGTTAATAAAGTTTTTTATTTCTATTATTAGAGATAAGTTTTTAAAATAATTAAGATATATCTATTTTATGGCTCGGTAGCTCAGCCTGGATAGAGCGACTGCCTTCTAAGCAAAAGCGAAGCTTTTACTTTCTTCGCTTAAGGCAAAGAAAGCAGTAGGTCGCAGGTTCAAATCCTGTCCGAGCCATCTTGCGATGGCTATCTTTTTGTATATTTTGCTTAATCCAATTAATCCGAGCAAGGTGGTGAGTAGAGCCATCTTGCGATGGCTATTTGTAAGGCTGCTTGTCCTTTTCAGAAGAATAACTCTTTGATTATTTCTTTAATTCTTCTAATCTTTGTTTTATTTTTTTAAGGGTTCCAGAAACAGCAAGTATTTTTATTTCTTCCTTACAGATTGCAAAACTAGCTCTAACTAAATTTAGTGCTTTTCTATTAATGCATAATATAAGGTATTCCTTATTTTTTTCAATGAAAAAAGGACGTGCATTTGATAAACCCAAAATACCTCCAAATTCTTTGATAGATTCAATAATCTTTTTCTCAGAAATTCCTCCTTTTATTAGGAGATATCTTTTCTTTTCTCTCATTGTTGGTTTAAGAGGTTTCATAAAAACTAAAAGATTTTAGTATTATTAAAGGTTTTTAAACTCAAAAATATTATAAGAAATATGGAAATACATACAATTGGCGGATATAATGAAGTTGGGAAAAATATGACTGTTGTGGATTTAGGTGATGATGCTTTTATGTTTGATGCTGGATTCTTTATGCCTGCAATAGTCGAACTTCAGGAGCAAGAGGAGAAGATGAAATTATCTGAAAAGAAGCTACGAGAAATAGGTGCTTTGCCAGAGGATAACCTTCTTGATAAAAATCTTAGAAAAAAAATAAGAGCAATTTTTTTGAGTCATGCTCACTTAGATCACATTGGGGCAGTTCCCTATATCTCTTATAGATATAATGCTCCAGTTTATGGAACACCCTTTACTATTGCTGTTTTAAAACAAATTTTGAGAGACGAGTCTCTTAGTATTCTCAATAAGATGATTTCTGTTAAACCAAATGAAACAATAAAGGTGAAAGGGCAGAAAAGAGAATATCTTGTTGATTTCATAAATATGACTCATTCTACACCTCAGACAGCAATGATTGCTTTGCATTCACCTGAGGGAGTGTTTTTGTATTCAAATGATTTCAAAATTGACAACACTCCTGTTTTAGGATTAAAGCCAAATTATTATGCTTTGAGAAAAATTGCAGATAAGGGTGTTAAAGCTATTGTTGTTGATTCTTTGTATTCTGGGGATGACAGAAAAACACCTAGTGAAAAAATAGCAAGAGCTCTTGTTGAAGAGGTTCTATTAACTACTCAAAACAGAAATTCAGCGATATTTGTTTCTACATTTTCTTCCCACATCGCTCGTCTAAAAAGTATCTGTGATTTTTCAAAAAAAATAAATAGAAAAGTCATATTTCTCGGAAGAAGTTTGAAGAAATATGTATCTGCTGCAAAAGAGGTTGGGGTTTGTCCTTTTTATAAGGATATATATAAGATTGGTTCTTATAGAAACCAAGTTGCCTCTTTGTTGAAAAAGGTCGAAAAAGAGAGAGAAAAATATGTAGTTGTTTTAACAGGCCACCAGGGAGAACCTGGAAGTGTTTTGGAGAGGCTTTCTAGACAGGATTTACCTTTTAAGTTTAGACCTGGAGACCATGTTATTTTTTCTTCAAAGACTATTCCTGTTCCAATAAATATGGCGAATAAGGAGAGAATGGATAAAAGATTAAAAAAAGAAGGTGTGAGGATTTTTGATAATGTCCATGTTTCAGGGCATGCAGGTAGGGAGGATTTAAGGGATTTAATTTCAATTGTGAATCCAGAACACATAATTCCTGCTCATGGTTCAACAGAACAATTGACTCCTATGATTGAGTTGGCTCGTGAGATGGGATATTCAGCAGGAAAAGAATGTCACTTAGCTCAAGATAAACAGTGCTTGAAACTGTAAAATGGCATTTAATGAATTCATTTTTAATGGTCTAAAACAAGCAATTGAAAAAGGAGAATCTCTTGAGTCTGCTATGTTGAGTTTTTATAATGCAGGATATAATAAGATTGATATAGAAGATTCTGCTAGAGCTCTTCAAAGAGGTGCGATTCCTCAGGAAAATTCTGCTAATGTTGTTTCTAAAGTTTCTCCTAAGAGAGAAGAGAAGGATACTCTTTGGTTATATATTACAATTGTTTTAGGTGTTGTATTCTTATCTCTTTCAGGGGTTCTGATTTATCTTTTACTTCAGAAACAACAAAATGGTCTATAAACCTAATGAGGATTCTTTTTTATTACAAAAGATTTTGTTAGATAAAATCCCGAAATTAGGGAAGGAAATGAGAGTTCTGGAGGTCGGATGTGGTTCAGGAATTCTTCTTGAAGCCCTTAGGGAAGTAGGGATAAAAAATGAGAATATTTTAGGAAGTGATATAAATTTTGATGCTGTTCAAGAATGTCAGAAAAAAGGATTTAATTGCATTGTATCTGATTTATTTGAAAATATTCCAAAATTAAAATTTGATTTAATTATTTTCAACCCCCCTTATCTTCCTGAGGACCCTATTGAACCATCAGATTCAAGGATAGAAACAACAGGAGGGAAATCTGGATCTGAGATAATTAACAGATTTCTTAGTGAGGCTGGTGAATATCTTGAGAGAGATGGAAGAATTTTTATTCTTGTTTCAAGTTTAACTAAAAAAATAAAGTGGGGAACTTGGCAAAGGAAGAAAATAGCAGAGAAGAATTTATTCTTTGAAAAACTAATTGTTTATGAATTAAGACATAATTTTAAAAATAATAGATAATTCTATTATTTATGGTATTTTTTAGAAAAAAGAAGGTGCTTGATTTGACAAAAGATTTTAAAGGAGTTCCTTTAGAGAAAAAGGAAACCAAGGTAGATTCTAGTTCTGAAACAGTCAATATCTTTGATGCTATGGCTAATTTAGCAAAAACTGAGGAAGTGAATGAGGATTACGAAGATCAAAGAAAAATATCTAAACAGTTATCTAATCTAACCCAAAAATTGGAAGACATAGAAAATCAAGTTTATCATTTACAGCAAAGGCTTGAAGTTGTTGAAAGAAAACTTGAAGTTAATAAATTTAATCCTAATTTTGATTTTTAGATTTCAAGGGAATCTTCTTCAAATTCAATTTCTTCAACATATCCTTCTTCCTCTTTTGTTTCCTCGCTTTCTTCAGTTTCTTGACTGATGCTTTTCTCTTTTCTTTTTAATTTTTCAAGAGCTTCTCTTAATTCCTTCATTGTTATTGTTTGGGGTGTTCTTCTATCAAATTCAATAGGATTTTTCTTTAATTCTTCTTTTATTCTTTCTTCAGCTTCTTTTGTTAATAATTGTATTCCTAGGAAATCTTGTATTTTTCTTATTACTTTGTAAGTATTGTCTTCAGGAATAAATCCTGCTTCAATTTTTTTTAATAAGAGTTCTGGTTCATGTATTCCTTTTGACATTTGCTCAATAGTTAGATGTCTTCTTCTCCTTGCTCTTTGTATATACCAATGAAAATTCTTTATTAGATTTGGGTCATCTTGTTTTTTTTCTTGAATTTTCTCCAGAATATTCTGTTCTACAATTTTTTTTAACTGTTTTTCCTGTTTTTCTAGTTCTTTATCTTTAAATAATTCTTTTATAGATTTACTTTCCTTTTCTTTTTCAGTTATAAGTTCTTCTGGGGGATAGATTATTGGAAAATCATTTTCATAAGCGCATCTTTTACATATCCTCACAATTCCTTCATTTGATATTGCATCATACAGTTTTACAATTTCTTCACTTTTTCCACATATCTCGCAATGCCCCATAAATTATCTATAGTTTTACTCTTTTTTAAGATTTATATTCTAAAAAAGTATTATTTTTCAAGATATTTCTCAAGGTTATCTATGCTTTGTGGGGAGATTAGGTCTTTTTTATTAACAATAAGAACACTTGGAGCGAAAGAGATGTTATATCTTTTCTTGAGTTCTAAGACAGTTTTTGAATTCAAATTGTAATCAAAGGAATAAATCATTATTTCTTCAGGATTTTTTCTTTTGAATGTAGAGAGTATGAAGGAAATTCTCTCACTCTCGTCATATAATTCCTCAGAATTTGAATAAAAGAAGAAAATTGGGAAGAATGTCCTATTGCAATTTTCTTGGAATTTTTTTATTAAAGAATAATGAAGAATTTCTATTTTTGAATACTCTTCTTTTTTTTCAAGTACTCTTTCATTATATTTTCCAAATCTTTTCTCTAAGAGGGCTATTTTTACACCGACATCATCCAATTCTTCCGAAGCTTTTATGAACAATCCATAGTTGCATGAAAAATTATCTAGTTTCTTTTGTAATTCTTGAAGAGTATTTAAGATAGCATCACTCTTTTCTTCAATTTTTTGATTATTCATATAAGATATAGTATCTGAGATAAGAAAGAGCCCTGTAAACATAATAGTTGCTATTAAAAAGGAGATTATTATCCTAAGCAATACGTTTTTTTCAATTTTTCTCATTTTTTCTCCAGATTACTTTTTTGTTTAATATGACATATATTATTGAGGTTATCCACCAGATACTAAATAATATTGAATAGAATAATAAGAAGAATATAACTCCTATTTTTAAGCTTTCTTTATGCCTCATTTTCTTTTTTGAAAAAGACAGATATACAAAAAGAAATACTACAAAGAAAATTCCTATTAAAACAAGAGGGTCTGATAAGACACCATAGAAAAGATTTTCAAGAAATGTTTTTATGAAGTATCTACTAAATTCAAAAGTATTCTGGAATTCAAAATTAATAGAATTTAATAAATTAATCTCCTTTTCTATATTAGATATTGATTTTATTATTATTTTTGATGTTAGATACATTGTTATTGGGATACTTATAACTGCGAGAGGCAAGACAAATATTCCTAAAAGCCCTTTTTTCGGACTGAATAACTCTCGATATCTCCATAGGTTTTTTATCCATCCAGAGTACCACCTTCTTCTTTGGATTAATAAATCCCTGAATGTTTTTGGTGCAACAGTATACACAACTGCTTCTGGAGCATTTTCTATTATGTAATCTTTGCTTTGTATTCTTAGAGCGATTTCTAAATCTTCTGTTATATTATTTTCATCATATCCCCCATATTTATCAAAAAACTCCTTTCTATATGCAGAAAAAGCCCCTGGTGTGACATATAGAGCATTAAGTTCTGCAAAAGATTTTCTTAAAAAAACACCAATATAATATTCTATTTGTTGGATTCTTTCTATTATTTTTTTAGGTTTATATACCCCCATTGAAGGTGTAACAGACATAACTTCTTTTTTATAAAAGCGAGCAACCATTCTTCTTACTGTTTCAGGTTTTATAAAAGAGTCTGCATCCATTGTGAATATTATTTCTCCTTTTGCTTTTGCTATTCCAAAATTTAATGCACTTGCTTTTCCTCCGTTTTTTTTCTGATAAACTTTGACTTTGAATTTTTTTGATGCCTCATATTTTTTTGCTATTTCGTAAGTTTTATCTGTACTTCCATCACTTACAACAATTATTTCTAATTTATCTTTAGGATATTTTGAAGAAAGTGCAGATTCAATTGTTTTAGCGATTGTTTTTTCCTCATTATATGCTGGAATGATGATTGTAACTGTTTTATCTTCTGCTTCTAAAGGGATATTTTCTTTTTTTGCAGCTTTTATTGTTAGAAAGTAAAATGAGAAAGCAAAAAAACCGATATAGGTTAGTGTATAAATTATAATTGTATCAAAATCCATTTTAATTCTGTTCAATTTCTTTTAATGATTTTACTTCTGGTATATTGAAGTAGTTATAAAATTCTTCGCTGAGTTTTATTTCATGTGTATGCCCCATTTTCTTTTTTGTTATTAGTCCAAGCTCGAGGAATTTTTTAATATGGTCATATGCTTTGTTTCCTCTTATTTTTATGATTGTTGATTGTTTTATTGGCTGTTTATATGCGATAATTGCTAAAGTTTCTTGCTCTGCTTTTGTGAACTCAGATTCGCCAGTAACTATTTTGTTTATGAGATAATGATATTCTTTTTTTATGTCCATCTTCCACAAATTGTTTTTGTTAATTATTTCAATTGCAGAGTTTCTCTTATCATAGATTTCTTTAAGTTTGTTAAGTGTTTCTTTTATTATTACAGGATTTAAGTTTGTAAGTGAGACAAAATCAGATATTGAAAGATATTTTCCTGCTAAAAATAATATTGCTTCAATAGTTCTTTGGTTTTCTTTTTCAGTTTCTTTATCAATCTCTTTTATTGTCTTAGAAGATATTTCCATATCTTTGATAATCTTTATTAGTTTAAAAGATTTTGTTTGTTAGAGTATTTATTGAAAAATTTTATTTATATTATAATGAGATAGTTTAATATATAAAATTTCAAGATAGGTTTAATATCTTTGGTTGGTTTATAAAAACATTGATTACTTCGTTGAAGATGATATAAAATCCTTGTTGAACACTTCATTTTGAGTTACTGCATTAACCCTTTAAAGATTTTTTAACAAAGTTTTTGTTAGGCTCATTAGAAACCTTCTTTTTTGCCGTATATTTTTGCAATATATCTTTCTCCATCAGGGGTTGAGATCTCTATATAATATTGGTTGTTGTGATTTAATATCCCTGCTTTAACAATTACGTTATTCTCTTGCGGACAATTTAAAAAAGAGTGAGACTTCCAACACCTTTTACTCTTCCTTATTTCTTGTAGAATTCCTTTTATATTTCTTCTAAATAAAATAATTTTTCGACGATCTTGTTCTGATGCAGGAGCATATTCTTCTCCATTAATTTCTAAAGTGGGTTTTGTTCCTTTAGGGATAATCTGCAAAATTTTTTCAATCCCTTTTGTAATTTGGATTCCATGGAATTCTTGAGGAATTTTAGGGCATACTTCATCAATTTCTAGAACTTGTTTTGGTCTCATATTTTTGGATTTGCTCGCTGTTTTAAAAAACTTTCGTTATTTTTTGGTGGTAATTTGTATGAAAAGAACTATAATAGTATAGAAACAGAGTTCAAAATTCCCTTCACTCTCAAAAAGAGGAGCTAAATAAAATTATGGAGCATTTCAGAGATCGAAGATATTTTAAGATGTAACGATATCCCCTATGTTATTCAAAAAGGTTTTTCTCGAAATGGGAGCCATTTAGGAGTCCCAATATTTATTTTAGAAGAACTTAAAAAGTAGATAATGATAATTTATAATAGAATGCAAAAGAAAATATTAACTTTTGTTGTTTATGAAAAAAAGATATTAGCTCTTTATAGTGAACCACATCCCGAACATGGGGAGGGGGGGTGGTTTGTTGTTACAGGAGCAATTGAAGGTGGAGAAGTCCCTGAAGACGCGGTTAAGAGAGAAGTTAAAGAAGAAACAGGATTATTAGTCAAAGAAATTCTTGCATTAAATTGGGGATCTATATATAATTGGAGGGGTAACATCTGTAAGGAATATAACTTTGTATCTTTTGTAGAACAACCAAGAGAGATTATCTTGAATGAAGAACATTCAAAATATAGATGGTTAGATCTTGATAATTTTATTAAGATAATTAAATGGGGTGATGATAAAAAACTTTTAAAGAAGGTATTAGAAAAAGCCCTAAATAAAGAGAAATATTTCAAAAAATTTATTGTTAAAGACTACAGAAATGAGAAAAATGAATAATCTTGCTATAGCTGTAATGAATTTTGAGAATGAAACAAAGAGGGTTTAACCCTTTTTTTCAAAACTTCCAAAATCTTCCTTATTTCATAAGCACCGCCAGATTTAAATAATCCGAAGCACAGGTTTTATCATGAGAATGGAAATTCTTATTGCTGGACCTGCTGGAACTGGACCGAACTTTATAACCCATATTCTTGGAGAGCTCTTGATTAAGAAAGGATATTATGTATTTTATTCAAGAGATTATCAAAGCTTGATAAGAGGTGGGCATAATTTCAATATATTGAGTTTTTCAGACGAGCCGATTTATTCTAATAATTCAAAAATAGATATCTTAGTTGCTTTAGATGAAAAAAGTATTCAAAAGCATGAGAAGAAATTAAAAGAAAAAGGAATCTTAATCAAAGGAAAAGAAAAAAATTCTTATCTTTTAGGAGCAGTTGCAAAAACTCTTGGAATTGAATTTTCTTATATTGAAGAGAACTTAAAACAAAAAGAAAATTTTGAAGAAAACATAAAAGAAGCAAAAAAAGGGTATGACTCTTTTGAAAAAAAATTTGAAATTCGCGCACTCAAAAATAAAAAAATTGAATTTTTAAATGGAAGTAAAGGAATTGCTTTTGGAGCAGTTAATTCTGGATTAGAGTTTTATTATGCTTACCCTATGACTCCTGCAACACCTGTTTTAACTGAACTTGCTCAAATGAGCTTAGAAAATAAACATCTTACTATTGAATTAGAAAATGAAATTGCTGTTGTAAATGCAGGAATTGGAAGTGCAATAACTGGAGCAAAAGTCATGGTCGGAACATCTGGAGGCGGATTTGATTTAATGAGTGAAGGATTAAGTTTAACAGGAATTGCAAAAGTTCCATTAGTATTTTATTTAGCTCAAAGACCTGGACCAGGAACAGGAGTTGCAACATACACTGCTCAAGGAGATTTGAAACTTGCCTTAAATGCAGGGCATGGAGAATTTCAAAGAGTTGTTTTAGCTCCTGGAGATCCGATTGAAGCAC
The DNA here is from genome assembly GCA_017609405.1 of Candidatus Pacearchaeota archaeon. Taxonomy (GTDB): domain Archaea; phylum Nanobdellota; class Nanobdellia; order Pacearchaeales; family GW2011-AR1; genus JAFCDZ01. Next base: position 5,899 of record JAFCDZ010000007.1, on the reverse strand, counting down.
AAGAATTAGTTGCTCAAGGATTTTATTTCTCTCATAAATTTAAAATTCCCTCAATAATTATAAGCGACAAGCACCTTGGAGAGAGTTTTTATAGTTGCTCTGAAAAACCAAAGTTCATTAAGATAAATTCTAAAGTTAAATTAGAAAGATATAATAGTTATGAAAAAGACTCTGAAGGAAGTGCAACAGAAGACTCCAGGATAATAAAAGAAAATATCCTTAGAAGAAAAAGCAAACTCAAAGAAATTGAAAAAGAAGCTGAAAAATTTGAGATGTTTAAATTTTTTGGAAATAAAAACTCTAAAAATATTGTTATTGGATGGGGCTCAACAAAAGGGGCAATTTTAGACGCAATAAAGGGCTTAGATATTGGATTTATTCAAATTTTATATTTATCTCCATTTCCAAAAATAGAAGAAATTATCAAAGATAAAAACTTAATTTTAGTAGAGAATAATTCAACAGGACAATTGGGAGATGTTTTAAGAGAGAAAACAGGAATTTTAATTGAAGAAGGAAATAAGATTTTGAGATTTGATGGCAGGCCTTTTTTTGCTGATGAATTAAAAAAAGAAATTGAGGGGAGGTTGAGATGAACAAACCATTAATAGGACTTAAAACATCGGATATTTTTTATAAAGGAAAGGATAAAATAAATTTTAATGTCCTTGAAATTACTACCAAAGATAAGGCATTACAATTTAATATTAAGAAAATTATGAAAGCAAAGGAATTTTTGAAAGGAAAAAATTTGAACATGCACACTCAAACAAGTAGAATATTTAGTTGCAATAATTTAAAAATCCCGGAATTTAATGAAGCAGAATTATACATACTCAAAGCAGAAATAATTTTGTGCAAGATATTAGGAATTAGAGAATTAATTGTTCATCTTAAACAATAAAAATTATCAAAAAAAGAAAAAAACTTATTTAAAGAGATATTAGACTTTGCAAAAAAACATAAAGTTGAGATAATCTACGAATCAAATGGATATTTTATTGCAGAGACTTGTTTAGATATCCTAGACTCTTTTCCTCAACTAAATTATAATCTTGACTTAGGGCATCTTAATACTGCGATTGAAAATAAAACTCTTGGAATGGAATTAGATGATTTTCTTGATAAAATTAAAGAAAGAGTTGTTTATGTTCATGCGCATAATAATTTTGGGGAAGATGAGCATAGAGCATTAGATGATGGGAGCCTTGATTGGAAAGCTGTGCTAGATAAAATCAATTTAGCAAAGGTTAGAAAGATAATTATTGAATGTAGAACCCCTGAAAACATTAAAAAAACTAAAAAAGCTTTAGAGAAATATTTGGAGTAGAGAATAAAATGAACAAAAGACAAATAACACAAATAAAAGAAATTGCTCTTACTGGAATTCTGATGTTAATTGGAATTCTCTTATTAAAAATTTTATTAATGCAGATTTATGGAAAAAATATTCTTTTTGATGCTTCTGCTCATATAATAATAGCCAGCTTTTTATTATATGTTGGATATTGTTTTATAGATGAGAATAAGTCTTGGAGAATTCCTTATTTTATTTTTTCGTTGTTTGTTCTAGTAATTATTTCAATTCAGAGAATTTTAGTACATGCCTACAATGATATTGGATTATTATTGGGTTTACCAGTCTCAATTACTTCAATATTGATTCCTAAATATAATAAAATAAAAAACAAATTTAAATTTTAAAATGAAAAATAAAAGTCTTTCAACATCAACAATTCCAACATGGTGTCCAGGATGCTATAATTTTCAGATACTTGCAGGTGTGAAAAATGCATTAAAAGGAAAAGAAAAAAATACTGCAATAGTCACTGGAATCGGTTGTCATGGAAAACTCTTTGATTATATTGCTCTTCCAGGAATAAACACTCTTCATGGAAGGGTTCCTCCAACATGCCTTGGATTAAAAATTGCGAAACCAGAACTTAATGTTCTTGGATTTTCAGGAGATGGTGATGCTTATGCAGAAGGAATTGCTCATTTAATTCATGCTGCAAGATATAATTCTAATTTCAAATATTTCGTTCATAATAACCGGGTTTTTGCATTAACTGTCGGGCAACCAACTCCAGTTTCAGAAAAAGGATTTAAAGATAAAACAAATCCAAAAGGAACAAAAACTCCTCCGATTAATCCAATAAAACTAATGCTTGCTTCTGGTGCAAGTTTTGTTGCAAGAGTTTTTGCAGATGTAAAGCAAGTTGAATGGGTAACAAAAGAAGCACTAAAACATAAGGGATTTGCATTTATTGAAATTCTACAACCTTGTTTAATCTTTCACCCTGATAAAGGATTGAAAGAAAAAACATATATGTTAGAAGATGAAGAGCATGACAAAACAAACCTTGAAGAAGCTATGAAAAAAGCTGAAGAATTTGATTATAACTCAATAAATGAAAATACAAAAATCCCCTTAGGAATTTTTTATCAAACTAAAAAACCTGTTTTTGAAGAAGAGATTAGGAAATGAATTTTTTATAATCACTTTTTAGCAATTTTCCAGAGCAGGTTGAAATAATTCTTATATGCTCTAGCAACTTTTGTGCTTTCTATCACAATTATATTAATTGGTTCTTCATGGATAAAGATAGCTACTTTGTTTCCATATACAAATGTAACTGCTGGTGCTTGATATTCTTTTGGAATATATCTTATCTCATTTAATTTCCATTTTGGAGCCTCATTTTTTTCAGTAGAGATTATCTTCGCTCTAATATTCTTTTTTCTTCTTTTCATTGCCCATTGTTCTGTATAGATTGGCATGCTTGCACGAAAAGTTCCGCCTCCACCAATTATATAAAAATCCTCTCCAGTTTCAATGATATCATCCATAACTGTTTTTTCACCGTCTATTCCAACAAAAATCTGGACTATTGATTTGTGCTTTTGTTCTTTTTTTAGGGAATTTATGTATTTTATAATTCTTTTTGCAGCTCTTTGTTTTTTTTCTGCTTTTTTTTCTTCTTCTAATGCAATATCAAGAAATTTTGATGGGTTTGTTGGTGAATAGTATCTAATTTTGTTCTTGATTATGAAACTTACTAAGCCTTTGCTTATTAATCTATTTAGAACATCATAAACTGTTGTCCTGTGTAATTGAGTTTCTTTGATTATATCTGATGCTGGAGTAGAGCCTAATTTGAGCATGGCTAAATAAACTTTTTCTTCAGTGTTTGTTAATCCAAATTCTTCTAACATTGTTGTCATGTTATATAACAACTAATATTTAAATACTTTTCTATTTGTGTTATTTTATGGTAGTAAAACAATCTTTTGATCCTATGCAAGGGGTTAGTGCAGCTCCGCAGGGAAACGAGATTTTGCCTGTTGTGTTTTATGTAGATGATTCTAAAATATGTTTTGAAAAGACTCAGGAGGTGCTTGGGGATTACACTCAAATTAAATGGTTTATGAACTCTCTTGAAGCTAAGGAGTCAATTATGAATGCTGAACAAGGTCAATTTCATGGTGCTATTTGTGATGTAAATTTAGGAGAAGAGGATAATTTTGAAGCTGGTTTATATTTAGCATCTTTATTGAGGGATAGATTTCCTCAACTACCTGTTTATGTTGTATCTCAAAGGGATTATAGGGAAGAAACTGAAGGAAAATGCATCTCTTTCTACTTTAAACGAGAATTTTGGGAGGGAGGTTGGAGAATATTCCTTGATGATGTCCGAAAATATTTTAAAACTCCTATGGAAAATGCTAAACACTTAGTAGAGAGAGCAGGTAAATTAGAACATATTATTAGAAGTGGTAATAAACTTAGGAGGAAGCAAAATGAAAGATAAAAAAGACATGTCAGAAAGAATCAAGTATTTTGAAGATTTGAAACATAAATTTGAAACTAGAAAGCATTTTTATATTGAGCAAATCAAAGAGATTAATCAATTATTAGAATTTCATAATCATGAAAAGGAGTATAATCTCAAGTGGATAAAGTTTCATGAAAATGGAATAGAAGGACATAAAAAAACAATTCAGGAGACATCTAATCCAGATATTAAGAAAGATCAAGAATTAAAGCTTAAGTGGCATATTAAGCAGATTAAAGAACACCATCTTCCAAATGTAGATTTTCATACCAAGGAAATTGAGGCTTTGAAAAAAGAACTCAAATTGTTCCAAGAAGGAATTGAAAGAATGGAATCTAATATTAAGCTTGTTGAAAAAAGAATGAAAGAAAATATGGGTTAGATTTTTTGAACTTTGTTCTTTTTTGTATAATTCTTAATCTATTTGAAATTATTAAGAATTAAATGGAATATCATAATGCTTGACTTAAACTAATATGGGGTCCCCGGGAGTCGAACCCGGCACACCATGATCTTCAGTCATGTGCTCTCCCGCTGAGCTAGGACCCCTGAATATCATATAAAAATAAAACCTCTTTTTTAAATATATTGTTTTAATAAGAAAGGTGTAAGTTGGGAATAGGCCTCCTTCTGTTCCTTGCTGTTGTCAGACCAAGGATACCAACATTCAACTTTGCGGTATACCTTAGTAAAGGTTCCCTTGCACCAACCAGGATGCCCGTTTCATCAAATCTCTTCCTTCGCAGCTCCATTCAATTTTCATTGCTCTGGAAGAGCTGTGTCGTTTCTGTTGCAGAGCCGTGCCTCACGACACCCTTCTTTCGAAGGTGGTTACTTCCCTTTTTGAGGGGGTGGGAGGACCTTCCTCAGACCAATACTGCTATCTTCAGTATTTTCCCATTTAAGGGTAGGTCCGAAATTGGTTTCCCAACTTACAAAATTATAAAAGAAACAGTCTTTTAAAACTTTATGTTAATTTGAAATCTCCTTCTTTTTTTCTATTTAATACTCTTTCAGGATATACAATAAGACCTTTTTTGTTAATGATTCTCATTTCTACTATTTCTTTTCTAAAACTACTTCCCCTCATTTTTAGGATTTCGATTGCTGATTTTCTTTTTCCAGTTTCATATATTACATTATATAAGACAATTATTCCATCTGACAAAAACGAAACAGCTTCTCCTTTTTCTTGAAATATTGTTCCAATGTGTGTTGGTGATGAGACCTCTCTTATTAAGAAACTGGTTATATTATTTTGTTCTAGATATCTAAATAACTGTTCCATATAAATTCTAAATCTGCTATCTTCTCCAGTAAAAGCGCTTGCAATACTTGATAATGAATCGATTACTACAAAATCTGGTTTAAAATTTTTTGGAAAGAATACTGGATTTAAATCAATTAATAATTCTTTTTTTGCTGCACTTAGTAGTGCTTCAATACTTCTTGATACATCTATTGTGTCAAATCTCTTTATCATTAAATATCCTTTTTTTATTGCTTCTTCAGGTTTCCAGTTAAATGATTTCATATGGTTTATTAATCTATACTCTGGCTCTTCAAAACTCATATATAAACATCTTTTTTTATCTCTTACAAGATTATTAATTGTTGCTAATCCAAAAAGGGTTTTACCGCTTCCTGGACCACCTTCAAGTAAAACAGATGAACCAAGAGGAATGCCATTGCCTTTTTCAAAAAGGTCATCAAATCCTTTAATTCCTGTTAACATAAACTCTTTTTCGTATCCCTCTTTTTTCATGCTTTTTAAAAGAAAAATGTATTTATAAATCTTTTTAAATTATAAGCTCTGTGTGGCTCTGTGTAAGGTAAATTAAACCTCTTTATTATTCTTTTTGCTAAAACTCCTGGGTATCCTAGCAGCTTTAACAGCAGATTTTATCCTAAGGATAAGCTTTTTATAAGAAACTTTCTACAGAGCTGATTTTTACAGGATTTACAGGTAGGGCTGTTTCAGAAGATTCAAAAAAAATTTATGTTGGAGATTTTGTAAGTGAGAACATTAGGATAAAAATCCCAAAAGGGGAATATAATACAGA
>JAFCDZ010000002.1 GCA_017609405.1 Candidatus Pacearchaeota archaeon | reverse complement strand
TTTTTTATAATTATCTTCCCCATTTTTCACCTCCTTTTAATATTTTTACTAAATTAAAACATATTCTATTTTTAAATCTTTCTAATCACCGACGAGAAGTTTAATTATTGGTAGAAATTTTTTGTTTTTAGGAATCTCGACGATTTTATAGAATTTTTTTCGAGGAGAAACTCTAAATTTCCAAGGATAAACAAGAGTCCATTCCAGAACATTATTTCTATCATCGAGCCAGATAACTAAAAACGGAAAGAAAACAAAAAAAGAATGAATTGCATATCTCTTCGGTTTTTTGAATTCAAATAAAAGAATTTTTGCGTTTTCACGACGGCGAAACATCAAACCCCTAATTTTTCCGAAAAAAGTGCATTTATTAACAATTAAATTTAATTTTCTTTTCTTGTTTTTAACTGAAATTTTTTCTAAAACCATTTTTTAAGAGACCTCTTTTTATCAATATATGCTCTATAAACGTTCTCAACATTCTTTTCATTGACAAAATCATGATGTTTAAATCCCCCTCCAAAAGTTTTTGGTATGTGCATTAGCTCGTGAATTATTACTTTTATTTTTTCATCTTCTGGAAGTTTATCGAATCTCTCTGAAATAAATTCTAGAACATAAACTGCTTTTATTCCAAGAGCTTTTTGAATTAATTTTCCAATTGTGTGACATCTTGCAATTGTTCGTCGAGAAGAAGTTCCATAACTCCTGAAACATTTTATTCTTGAAACATCAACATGAGGAAATAATAATCTTGAAATCTCTTCTGCTTTTTCCTGAATATCTTTTGCAAATTCATATCTCATAAACTAAACAAAAAATTGCTCTTTATTTATCTTTTGTCTGCAGGCTTCCACTTTCTTCCAAGTGCTTCATAAATTTCTTTTTCTGTTTTGCCTGCAATTCTTCTTCCTTTTGAATCAAAAAGCCCATACTGATTTAATTTATACCCTTTCTCTTTTGCGATTTTCCTCAATCCAATTCCAGCACCCTTTCTACTAGAATAAGCTAATAAACAAGCGCCCCAAGATTCTGGAGTTGTATAATATAATTCAACTTTAACGCCCTTTATTCTATAAATTTCTTTTTTATCTCCCCCTTCCAAAAACTTTCCTTTTTCTGACAAAAGTTTTTTTATCTTTATCTTATCTTTTGGTATTAAAACAATATCAATATCTCTTGGAGACGGCTCTTTCCTTCTAATACTTCCAACAATCTTAATTCTTTTAGAATAAGGTTTAATTAGTTCAACGATTTTTTTAGAAAGCAAAATAACAAATTTCCCTGAAGGCGAGCCTTTTTTTAAATTCATGAAAAATAAAAGAAATAAGAATTAAAAAAATTTTCTAACAATAGAAACTATAAATTTTTACAATCATTAATTATTTTTTCAGTTATTTCATGCCTTTCATCTACTTCATCTAATATTTGGTTATGTATAGAATTTTTATGATAAAATAAATGAACTATCACCCTACATTCTTTAGCTTTTTTAATTGCTGGAACAAAATCAGAATCTCCTGCAATTAAGATAATATAATCAACTTGCCTTTCAAAGGAAATATCTGCTATATCTAAAGACATTAGGATGTCTACCATTTTTTGTTTAAATTTAGTCCCTATCAAATGTCTTATCCTATCTTTTTCATTATTTTCCCTTATTATTGGCATACAAGGATAAAAATAAGTTCTTAATCTTTTGGCTCCAACTAATTCACATATTTTTCGGAAAAAATTTCATAATTTATATCTGCTTCATCAAAATAATCTTTAAGAATTTTTTTAAACATTTTGTTGCATATTTTAAAAATCACACCTCAATAATTTTCTTTCTTGAATTTGTTCCGGAAACAATTTCAACGTTTTTTCCAAAATACTTTTTTAATAATTTCAATAATTTTTGATTTGCTTTTCCATCAATAGGTTTTTCTTTTAACCAAATTTCCAATTCAGTTTCTGAAATTTTTTTTATTTCTTCTCTTGAAGAATTTGGGTGGACCTTTAAATTGATTTTCATTTTATACAAAAAACAAGAATTTATTTCTTTTTAACAGGTTTTGCATGTTTCCACATAAAATCAAAATAAGATTTATAGGCTTTTGCAGCTGCAGCATTTTCTATAACAACTGCTTCTGGCTCATCTGTCCATATAATTATAGCTATTTTATCTCCATAAATATTTGTTACAGCAGGTGATTCAGCGACATTTGGAACATATCTATGGTCTGATAGACTTATATCTAACTCTCTTGCAGTTTTTCGTAGCAAGATTCTTGTCCTTATTCCTGCTTGTTTTTTTAATAATTTAAATTTGTGTGCAAAGTCTGGCATTCTTTGAGAAAACTGCCCTTCTGAACCAAAGACATAATTATCTTTTCCTGTTCTGATTATATCCATAAAAACAGATTTAACTCCTTTAATGCCTTTGAAAAGCCTTACTTGCCCCTCTACTTTTTTTGCTTTATGGATTTCTTGTAAAGCAGGAATTATTCTTTTGATATCTTCTTCTTGCTCTTTAAGATATTCTAAAAATCTTTTTGGACCAACTGCTTGAAACCATTTTACTTCTCCAATAAGAACATAGGAGGCCATTCCTTTCTCAATTAAGGATTTTAAAGCATTATAAACAGAACTCCTATCAATATGAGCAAGTTTTGCTATTTTTCCAGCTTTCATAGAGCCATGTGAATTTAAGATAAGATATACTTTAATCTCATTTTGGGAAAGACCAATTCGTTCAAGAATTGAATATATTTTTGATTCATCAAGTTTTTGCAGTTTCTTGTCCTCTTTTTCCATATTTTAAAAAATATTTCTCTATTTTTAAATGTGTTGTTTTATTTTAAACAACATAAAAACAAAAAAACCCCTGGGCAATTATACTATTTAAAAAAATGTTGTAGATTTTCTACAACAATAATTTATATACTTAGAAGTGGTAACAGAATAAAGAGCAGGGATATCACCACCCCGCAACAAGGGAGGTAAAGAAAATGAACTACGAAAAAGACCAAGAAAGAAGAAGAGAGCTAGAAAGAGAACTTAGAGGATACAAAATAGTGGTTAGAAAAGCAAACTTCGACAAAGAGACTTTAAGAATTTATTACACAAGAATCAGAGAGCTTGAAAGAGAACTAGGAAGAAATTAAGGAGAGTAAGAATCCTCTAAGCAAAAGGAATTATTAAGAATTCCTTAAAACAGCTTGTGCTGCTGCTAATCTTGCAATAGGAACTCTATAAGGAGAACAAGAAACATAATCTAAGCCTATCTTATGGCAAAACTCTATTGAAGATGGCTCTCCACCATGCTCTCCGCAAATTCCTAATTTTAGGTTTTCTTTTACTGCTCTTCCTTTTTCAACTGCGAGCCTCATTAATTGTCCAACACCATCTTGGTCAAGAACTTTAAAAGGATCATTTTCATAAATACCTAATTCAACGTACTCTGTTAAGAATTTACCAGCATCATCTCTTGAAAAACCACAAGTCATTTGAGTTAAATCATTTGTTCCAAAGCTGAAAAAATCTGCTTCTTTTGCTATCTCATCTGCAGTAATTGCTCCTCGAGGAACTTCTATCATTGTACCTATTTTATAATTTTCAACACCTAACTCTTTAGCAATATTACCAATCACTTGTTTTTGATTTTGAAGCTCTTTAACATTTCCAACTAAAGGAATCATTATTTCTGGAATAGCACCTGTTTCTTTTGCAGCTTCGAAAATTGCTCTTGCCTGCATTTCAGTAATTTCTGGATAAGTTATTCCCAACCTGCAACCTCTATGTCCAAGCATTGGGTTGAATTCTTTTAATTCATTAATTTTTTCTTTTAATTTTTCAACAGAAATATTCATTTCTTGAGCAATTTCTTGAATTTCCTCTTCTTCATGCGGAAGGAATTCATGCAATGGAGGGTCAAGTAATCTTATTGTTACTGGCTTCTCACCCATTACTTTGAATAAACCAATAAAGTCCTGCTTTTGATATGGAAGCAATTTTTCAAGAGCTTTTTTTCTTCCTTCAAGAGTATCTGATAAAATCATCTCTCTAACTGCCTTAATCCTTTCTCCCTCAAAGAACATATGTTCTGTTCTGCATAATCCAATTCCTTCTGCTCCAAATTTAACAGCAACTTCTGCATCTTTTGGAGTATCTGCATTTGTTCTAACACCTAATTTTCTTACTTCATCTGACCACTCCATTATTTTTTTGAAATAATCGTCTAACTCAGGTTCTACAACAGGGATTTTTCCAAGATAAACTTCTCCAGTTGAACCATCAAGAGTTATGAATTCTCCTTCTCTCACAACATTTTCTCCTACTCTAAACTCTCTTGATTCATAATCAATAGTGATGTCTCCACAACCAGCTACACAGCACTTTCCCATTCCTCTTGCAACAACTGCTGCATGAGAAGTCATTCCCCCTCTTACAGTCAAAATTCCTTTTGCAACATTCATTCCTTCTATATCTTCTGGAGATGTCTCTAATCTGACTAATATCACATCTTTTCCTTCTTCAGCCCATTGTTTTGCTGTTTCAGCATCGAATACAACCTCTCCAACAGCTGCTCCTGGAGACGCTGGAAGTCCTTTTGCAAGAACATCAGAGTTTTGTTTCGCAACACTATCAAGAGTAGGATGAAGTAGCTGATTTAATTGCTCTGGCTCAATTCTTAAAATTGCTTCTTCTTTTGTTATTAATCCTTCTTCAACCATATCAACAGCAATTTTTAATGCTGCTTTTGCAGTTCTTTTTCCAGTTCTTGTTTGTAAAAAGTATAACTCTCCTTCCTGAATTGTAAATTCCATATCTTGCATATCTTTATAGTGTTTCTCTAATTTTTCTGCAATTTCTACAAATTTTTCATAAACTTCTGGAAGCTTTTCTTTTAATTTTTCAATAGGCATTGGAGTTCTAATACCTGCAACAACATCTTCCCCTTGAGCATTCATTAAAAACTCTCCATAGATACCTTTTTCACCAGTTGAAGGATTTCTTGTGAATGCAACACCAGTTCCAGAGTTATCACCCATATTTCCGAAAACCATTGATTGAACATTAACAGCAGTTCCTAAAAGCCCTTTGATATTGTGGATTTTTCTATAAGCTATTGCTCTTGGATTGTTCCATGAGCCAAATACTGCATCAATTGCTTTTTGTAATTGTTCTCTTGGATTTTGAGGAAAGTCCTCGCCTGTTTCTTCTTTAATAAGTGCTTTGTATTTTTCTACAACCTCTTTTAAATCTTCTTCATTTAATTCTGTATCATATTCAACTCCTTTTGTAGATTTCACTTCTTCAAGAATATCTTCGAATTTTGAGTGTTCAATTCCAAGAACAACATTTCCAAACATCTGCAAGAATCTTCTATAAGAATCCATTGCAAATCTTGGGTTATTTGTTTTCTCTGCCAAACCTTTAACACTCTCGTCATTTAATCCAAGATTAAGAACAGTATCCATCATTCCAGGCATTGAAACTGCTGCACCAGAACGAACAGAAACTAGTAAAGGGTCATTTGAATCTCCTAATTTCTTTCCCATGATTTCTTCAAGTTTTTTAAGAGCATCATCAATTTGGTCTAAAACTTCTTGAGGATAGGTTTTATTGTTTTTGTAAAATATGTCACAAACTTCTGCAGAAATTGTAAAACCTGGTGGGACAGGAACACCAAGATTAGCCATCTCAGCAAGATTAGCTCCTTTTCCTCCGAGGATGTTTTTCATCTCTTTTTTTCCTTCAGTTTGTCCAGCACCAAAAAAATAAACAAATTTTTGAGCCATGATTAGAATTTTTATTTTTAAGTTTATAAATATTTTTGTTGTTTTTGTTGATAAAACTAAAATAAACCTCTCAAAACATTTATAAACTTAGGGGTATTTTATAAAATACTAATAATAGATGGTAAGGGGAGACGCCCTGTTGTAAAACAGGGCAGTAAGTCACCCCATTTATTAATAAATTGGAGGCATTAAATTGAGAGTTCTCATTTTAATCGATGCTAAGAATTTTGAAAAAGGTGTTATTAATGTTTCTAAAAAAAGAAATGAATTTAGATATATTGACTTTTATAAATTAAATAATTTTATTTTAGGATATTTAAGAAAAAATAAACAATATTCTCAAGAAAATCTCGTTCATTTAAGAACCTATTTTTATACCGGAGAATACACTGATAAATTAATTGATAAAATAGAAAAACACCTTGAAAATAATCCTAAAGAAGCAGATATTATAAAAAATATCTTAGAGAGAGCTAAAAAAGAAAAGGAGAAACAAACGACTTTTTTTAATTATGCTAAAGATTATTACTTTTTTGAGATTAAGAAGAAACCGCTACAGTTCAGTTATTCTGACACAAAAATTATACAAAAAGGGGTGGATGTCCAAATTGCTGTTGATCTAATCGATTTCACCTATAAAAATATTTATGACATTTGCGTTTTACTTTCTGGGGACATTGATTTACTAGAATCTGTAAAAACTGCAAAAGAATTGGGAAAGCATATAATTATTTTTGGGGACTCCAGTGTTACTGCTGAGGAAATGAAACGTAATGCTGATTTTTTTATAGATGTAGGAAGGCTAAAAGAAGAAGAATTAAATGAATTCACACATGTTCCAAAAAATTACTAGATAAAGGAGGATTTTATTAAACTTGTTATAAAATAGATCTTGGATTGTGAGTGAATACCTTTCTACGATTTAACTTAACGGCCAATTCAACATTATCTTAAATTGTGATATCTTTGTAATATACAAACCTGAGAACACTTCTTAATCAGCAAGAGCAGAAACATTTAATAATATCTATAAATATCTATTTTTAGAGAAATGTTTGTGATTAATCCAAAAATCTAAAAAAAGATAGCAAGGGGATATTATAATGGCAAAATCAAAATCACTTATAGAAGAACTACCTAAGATCGTAGAAAGAGGGAAGAAAGAAGCTCAAAGAATTCTTGATAATTTATCTAAAAGAAACAGAATAACTTTACAAACAAACGAGTTAGTTTTACCAACAAAGGCAAAAGGCGGGCTTAACTTATTTTTAGGTCAAAAAACAAAAACAGAAGATAAACAAAAGTGGTTTAATAGATTAATTTATGGAGATAACCTTTTAGCAATGCAGGCTTTATTGGCTGGAGATCCTGCAACAGGCATGCCTTCAATGAGAGGAAAAATAGATTTAATTTATATTGATCCTCCGTTTGATTCAAAAGCAGATTATAGAACCAAAATTAAACTGCCTGGTGGAGATATTGAAGCAAAACCAACAGTTATTGAACAGCATGCTTATTCTGACACCTGGAAAGATGGGACTGTTAGCTATTTGCAAATGATGGTTCCAAGATTGATTTTAATGAGAGAGCTTTTATCTGAGCAGGGAAGCATTTATGTTCATATTGATTGGCATGTTGGACATTATGTTAAAGTAATTATGGATGAAATATTTGGGAAGGAGAATTTTAGGAATGAGATAGTATGGTGCTATACGGGACCCTCTAATTCTAAAAACTGGTTTCCACGAAAACATGATGTTATATTCTGGTATGGAAAGACAGAAAATTCTATATTTAATCCCAATAATATTAAAGTTCCATATAAAAAACTAAATACTGGAAAAACATCAGGCATATTTAAATCAGAGTATCGCCTTGATGAATCTGGAAAAATACCTGAGGATTGGTGGGCAGATATAACTAATATTGGACGTATTCAATCAGAGATATTAAACTATGCAACACAAAAACCAGAAGCACTTCTCAAAAGAATAATAGAATCATCATGTCCAGAAGATGGAATAGTTGCGGACTTCTTCGCTGGCTCTGGAACAACTGGAGCTGTTGCAGAAAAACTTGGAAGAAGATGGATTATGTCTGATTTAGGAAAGCCTGCTGTTATGATTATGAGGAAAAGATTAATTGATATGGAAGCAAAACCTTTCCTCTATCAATCAATTGGAGATTATCAAAAAGAGCAGTTTGAAAAATCTCAATTTAGAACCATCGGAGATTTGGCTCATGTTATTATCAATCTTTATGGTGCTTTACCATTTCCACAGCAAGAAGGTATTCCAAATAATTTAGGTTATATTAAATCTTCAAAAACACTTGTATTTGTTGATTCTCCTGCAAAAATGACTGGTTATCCTACTTTAAAAAAAGCACAGCAGTTAAGAGCTGGCTTTATGGGTGGCTGGAACAAAGTTGTTGTTCTTGGCTGGAATTTTGTGCCAGACATTGGAAAAATAATCAATGAATTAAACGACCCAAAATTAGAAGTTTTAGTCATTCCTCCTGATTTATTGGATAAATTAAAAACAAAAGCAAGTTATGAGAAACTCATCAAAACAGGAAAAATAAGATTTTCTTCATTGCAATATCTGACAATAAAACCAATAAAAGTAGAGCACAAAGATGATAAAGACATAATTGAAGTTGAATTAGATAATTATATGCTTTTATCTCCAGATGCTCTGCCATTAGATGATAAGAACAAAGAAAAATTAGAGGAAATAATGGGCAAAGATCCTTTAGCATTAATTGAGTACTGGAGCATTGATCCTGATTATGATGGAGTTACTTTCAGAAGTAAATGGCAGGATTATAGAGAAAACAATGAAAACCTAAAAGTAAGCAGAAAAACAAAACTTGAAGTTCCAAAAGCTAATGGAAAAAGAGTTGTTTGCGTTAAAGCTGTTGATGTTTTTGGTTTTGAAAGTGTTGCTGTGAGGGAGGTAAAGTAAAAATGGCAGAGACGATAAAAACACTAATTTATTATTTCTTAACTCAGAAGAGTTCTCCAACTTTTTTTTACACAATAGCAACAATCTTTGCATCTTTGATGGCTCTCTCTTTTTCGATTCTTTTAAATTCATTACAAGCGTTATCCAATAAATATAATTCCTACAAGATAGTAAGCAGATTCTTTAAATCAAAAGAAAACCTAATACTTTATGTTTTAGGATCCTTAGGAATACTAACTTCCCTCTATTTTATCATTTCTGAAAGCAATTATCTTTTCTTAGCACTTTTTGAGATGGTTTTATTAATAGTTACATTATATTTTATTTACCACATTTATTGGGATTTTATTGAAATAACTAACCCCCTCCTCCTTATAAATGTGCCATTAAAGGAATTTATGAAAAATACAAAAGAAATAAGAAAAAAAAGATTAAATTATTTGGAGGAAATAAAAGAGATCTGTTTAAATTCTTCAAGAATATATGCTAAAGAAATAATCCAAAAAATTAAAGAAAACATAAGAAATCTAAAAAGATCTGAAGATAAAGATTTATTGAATTCCTACATAAAGCAAATTGGAAAAGATTGGGCAAAAAAGAGTACTTCCGTACCCTTAAGTGCTATTGAGATCTTAATGAAATCTAATGAGACTTTAGTTAATTTTGCAAAAGAAACTAAAGAAATTTACTTAATTGAAAATATAATAAATTATTCAAGAAGCATATTATTTGAAATTGAAAGATTTCAGGTAAGGGATGTTGAATGCAATGAATTTATGGGAATTTTTTCAACTTCCTATTTATTTGCAAAAGAATTAAAAGAAAAATTTCCTAGCAACAAAGGAATCCTTAACAATTTAAAAGAATTAATGAGACAGATTTATGAAATATCAAAAAAATTTGGTTTTAACAAAAACCAAATAAACTTAATTGAAAACAGATTTAAGAATTATTTAAATGAAATAAACAGATTATAAAATGGTCCAATCAATTCATTTCGGAACAAGAAATATTCCTTTGAAATTAGCTGAAGCTATTACAGCTCTTGCTAATGCAGAATGGGAAAGCGGAGAGTTTTTAGATAAGGTTAGTCCCATAACTCAAGACTTATTAAAATTCTGGGATCCAAAAGGAGCTTTTGCGGATTTAAGACAATTTAATTTTCATAAAGGACAGTGGCAGGCAATTCTTAACAATATTTACATTCATGAAGTTTTGAAAATAAAAAATGTTCAAGACATATATATGACTATCCGCCCAGAATTGCTGCAAGAAATGGACTTGTTGGATTTGCAAAAAGACAAGTATAATCATCCTAAATATTGCATAAAGATGGCAACAGGTACAGGAAAAACTTGGGTAATGCATGCTTTATTAATATGGCAGTATTTAAATGCAAAACATGAAGAAACTCCTTCCGGTTTATTCTCTAAAAACTTTCTTTTTGTTGCCCCTGGTTTAATTGTCTATGAAAGATTATTAGATGCATATCTTGGAAAAATACAGGAAAATGGACAAAGAGATTTTGAAACATCTGATTTAAAAAGATTTGAGGAAGTTTTTGTTCCAGAAACTTACAGGGAGGAAATATTTAATTTTATTCAATCTTCTGTCTGCACAAAAGAGGAAATTGGAAGAAAAATTACTGGCGAAGGGTTAATTGCCATTACAAATTGGCATGTTCTAGTAGAAGAGGAAGAACCTGACGAAGATATAAGTCCTTTGGAAGATCCAACCATAGCTGTAAAAAAACAATTTCCCATAAGACCTGGAACGACAGCAGGGCATTCTTTAGATGTGCTAGATAACAAATATTTTAGAGGAAAACAACTTGATTTTTTAGCTTCACTAAAGGGTATAGTTGTTTTTAATGATGAAGCCCATCATTTAGGGGAGTGGAAAAAAGCAGATGAAATTTTAGAAAAAAAATGGCAACAAGCATTAGATCATATAAGAGGAGAAAAAAACAACCAGTTTATACAAATAGATTTTTCTGCAACACCCTATAATGTTACCGGAAGTGGTCAAAAAAGACAAATTCATTACTTTCCCCACATAATTACTAATTTTGATTTAAAAGAAGCTATAAAACTTGGATTGGTAAAAACAGTTGCTATTGATAGAAGAAAAGAAATTATGGCTTTACCTTTAGAATTTAAGGCTGAAAGAGAAGGAAAAACTGTAAAGGGATTATCTGAAGGCCAAAGAGTTATGCTTAGAGCAGGTCTTACAAAACTTAAAATCTTAGAGGAAGGATTTACAAAATTTGATGCCAAAAAATACCCTAAAATGCTTGTTGTTTGTGAAGATACAAATGTTGTTCCTTTTGTAACTCAATTCTTAAAACAAGAAGGCCTTTCTGAAGAAGACATTATGGAAATTCATTCCAATAAAAAAGGAGAAGTTACGAAAGAAGAATGGGAAAAAATAAAGCAAAAGCTATTTACATTAGATGAACACGAAAAACCTAGGGTTATTGTCTCTGTTCTTATGTTAAGAGAAGGTTTTGATGTGAATAATATCTGTGTGATTGTGCCATTAAGATCAAGCAGTTCTTATATTTTATTAGAGCAAGTTATTGGAAGAGGATTAAGATTGATGTGGCGTGAGCCAGAATATGCAGAAATAAAAAACGAAATTAGGGAAGCATTATTAATTAAAAAACAAGAACCAAAAGCGTGGTTTGACATTCTAAGCATAATTGAACATCCTGCATTTATTGAATTCTATGAAAGAGTTCTAGAAGATGCAGTAGGTAAAGTGGAGAAACTTCCAAAAAGAGAAAGAGTTGTCGGAGATTTAATAAATATTCCACTTAAAGAAAATTATCAAGATTATGATCTTTTTTGGCCTATAATAATACATGATAAAGAGGAATTTATTGAACTTGATGAAATTTCATTAGATGGTCTTGAACCTTTCCCAACACCATTAGAACAATTAAAAAAGATAATTCCAAAAAAAGAGGGCGACACCTTTTATGGCGAGGAATTAACTGTAAAAACAAGATTTGGAGAATACACTGTAACAGCAGATTTATTTACAGCAAAAAACTATAATTCTTTTATTTCAAAACTTGTAAATATCGTTTCAGCAGTTCCTGTTAAAATCTCAAAGAGAAGTACAAAGAATTTTCCTATAATGCAAATAAATACTGCACAAATTGCTAAGTTAGCTGATAGATATATAAGAACAAAACTCTTTAATCAGGAATTTGATCCCTTAAAAGATAATAATTGGAAGATCTTGTTATTAACACAATCAAGAATAGTAGAACACATAATAAGGAATATTAGTAAGAAAATTTATGATATTCAAAATAATTTAGATGTCGAAGAAGCACAAATCACAAAAAGATATTTCTCTGAGGTTAAAGAATTAAAAGGAAGAGAAGAATATTGCGTAGAAGTTTCTAAATGTATTTATCCTAAAATACCTTTTCCAAGCAATAGGGGTGGTTTTGAAAGAAGATTTATTGAATTTATTGATAGAGATAGTAAAGTTGAGAGCTTTGTAAAAATAAATGAACATGCACATAATTTTGCTAACATTTTGTATGTGAGGGAGGATGGTTTGTTAGCCCACTATTTCCCTGATTTTATTGTAAAAATTGGAAATATTATTTATTTAGTTGAAACAAAAGCTGAAAAAGATGTCAATAGCCCTAATGTTAAATTAAAACAACTAGCTACAATTGACTTGGTAAATAAGATGAATGAATTACAATCGGAAGACAGAATGAATTGTAAATGGAAGTATGTTCTTCTTGGTGAAAAAACTTTTTATTCCATGTCTGATAAGGGTGCAACAACTGAAGAGATTTTAGAGTATAATTTGATGAGTAAATCAAAAATCAAAGGGACATTGACAAGATTTGTTAGTAACGAAGATGATAAATATTAATTCCATTGAATCTTTTTGATTTTTTATTTTCTTCTATAAAACATCCAATATAGTTAAATCTTCTCAAATTCAGATATTAACGCTTTTATTATTCTTTTACAATTTTTTATTGCTTGTTTAGAAGTTTCGAAATCCATTTTATTTCCATAATAAGTTAATGAATTTCTTTTATATCTCAAATCATCGAAGATTATAAATAAATCGTCTCTCTTTAGAACATCTTTTAAAAAATATCCTAAACAGATATGATTCAGAATATTATAGCCTTTTTTGAAAGCTATTGATTGAAGAATCTCTAATAAAGAGGTGTAATAATCTTCAAAAACAAAATTACAGTTTTTCTCATTAATCTCATTGATTAAACTTATCCTCTCCTTAGCTGTTTCAATTAAAGATTTAGCTCTGCTTATATCTGGAGTAACAATTTTTGCAGTGTTATCTTCCAAGCACTCTTCCCAGCTTGATTTTATCCTCATTTGAAAACCTCAATAAATCCGTTGAGAGTTATTCCATTTATAATATTATTTGAGAGATTTGCATTTTTTATATCAGATAGAGATTTGTGTTTGAAAATTTGTATTTTTCTGTTTAATTTATTCTCAAATCTCTTTAGGTTTACCTCTTTTTTTGAAGGTGTTTCAATATATAAATCTATATCGCTATTCTCATCATCTTCTCCCCTCAAATATGATCCAAAAAGAATTATAGAAGGATTATTTAATTCTTTTCTTATAAAATCTACTAATCCGGATTCATAGAGATTCTTTAAATTATAAAGTTTTTTTTCAAGGAGATACTCTTTAGATGTTTTATCTGAAGTATAAAAAAGAACATTTCCTGTTTTTATTATCTTTAGGATACCTTCTTTTTTTAATTCCTTACAGTATCTTATAACTGATGGCAATGGGAGTTTTAAAGTTCTCTCTATTTCTCTTACTCTTAGTTTAGCATTTGGATTAACAAAAAAATATTCCTTGATTATTTGTTTGATATTTTTTCTTTTCATTTGATAATAAATAATATCATTTGATATTTAAAACTATCGGTTCAAAAATTAATGGAATTAAAACTACTTTTTCATAGAGCTGAACCAATCAGAAGAAGTTCTTTGGAACAAAAGAATTAATGCAATTAGTTGTAATATTTCTACTATTACTAAAGATACTCCTAGTAGATTTGAATATATTCTAAAATAATTTATTAAATAAAGGATTGAGTAAGGAATTTTAATTATAAAAAGAACCAAGAGAGTAATCCTTGCCCAATTCTTTCCTTTTCCTATCATGATATACAAAAAAGCCCAAAGAGCTACTGGAAAAAGGATTAAATAAAAAATAGATATAAAGATATAAAAAGCATATTTAAAGGAGTTAGTAGTTTGTATAAAATTAATGAAATTAATAGGGTCTAAAAAATTAATTATTATGCTATTCAAAACATCTATAATAGACCTATCCAAAGCAAAGTTAAAGCTATTAAAACACTTTTTGGTTTATTATTTAACATATATAAAGATAAATTGATGATTATTTAAATCTATCGTTGGTTTTTTATAGTAAGGTCAAACCACTTTTTTTAAATGCCCAAACCCTCAAACAAAACCTTATAAATCCTTTTAAATTATTCAAAATATGCTTTTAGGATTAGTTGGAAAGCCAAGTGTTGGAAAATCCACTTTTTTTAAAGCAGCGACTCTTGCAGAAGTTGAAATCGCGTCTTATCCTTTTACTACAATCAAGCCAAATCATGGAGTTGGTTATGTTAAAGTTGATTGCATAGACAAAGAATTCGGTGTTCAATGCAACCCATCTCATGGATTTTGCATTAATCATAAAAGGTTTGTTCCAATTGAATTAATGGATGTTGCTGGTTTAGTTCCTGGAGCTTCTGAAGGAAAAGGGTTAGGAAATCAATTTTTAGATGATTTAAGACAAGCAGATGTTTTTATTCACATAGTTGATGCATCTGGAACAACAGACATTGAAGGAAAACAAACAGAAGGCCATAACCCTTGCGAAGATATTAGGTTTTTGAACGAAGAATTAGATAAATGGTATTATAATATTTTTATGAAAGTTTGGAAAACTTTTGCAAGAAAAGCAGAATTAGAAAGCAAACAGCAAGGAGGTCCAAGTTTTTCTCAAGCAGTTGCAACTCAGTTTTCTGGATTAAAAGTTAATGAAGAGCAAGTTAAGAAAGTTTTATTAAAATTATCACTTCCAGAATCTCCGAGTAATTGGAGTGAAGAGCAAATTTTTGAGTTCGCTTCTGAATTAAGAAAAGAATCAAAGCCAATGATTATTGCTGCAAATAAGTGTGACCACCCCCAAGCAAAAGAAAATATTGAAAAAATGAAAAAGGAATTTCCAGACATCAAAATTATCCCTTGCTCTGCAGATTCTGAATTAGCATTAAGAGAAGCAGCAAAAGCAGGATTAATTGAGTATATTCCTGGAGAGAGTGATTTCAAGATAATCGGAGAGTTAAATGATAAACAAAAACAAGCATTAGAGAAGATTCGAGAAAATGTCCTAAAAATCTATGGAAGCACAGGTGTTCAGGATGTTTTAAACTCTGCTGTATTTGAGCTTCTTGGTTATGTTGCTGTTTTTCCTGCTTCTGCAACCAAACTCTCAGATTCAAAAGGAAATATTCTTCCAGATTGTTTTTTATTGCCTCCAGGCTCTACTGCACTTGACTTTGCTTACTTTCTTCATACTGATTTTGGAAAAAATTTCATTAAAGCAATTGACGCCAGAACAAAAAAAGCACTTGGAAAAGATTATGTTTTGAAGCACAGAGATGCTTTAGAAATTGTAACTCATTAAGATGAAAAGAATATTTTTCATAACAGGAAACAAAAATAAGTTCAGAGAAGCTAAATCCATAATTCCTGAGCTTGAGCAATTAGATATTGATTTGCCAGAAATCCAAAGCATTGATGCAAAAGAAATTATTCGCTCAAAACTTCTTGAAGCCTTGAAACATAAAAAAGCAGAATTTATTGTTGAAGATACTTCATTATACTTTGATTGCCTAAATGGTCTTCCAGGTCCTTTAATTAAATGGTTTATGAAAACAATCGGCAATGAGGGGCTGTATAAAATTGCAGAAACTTTTGGAAATTATAATGCAGAAGCAAAAACAATAATTGGTTATTTTAAAGACAATATTTATTTTTTTGAAGGCTCAATAAAAGGGAAGATTGTTGCCCCAAGCTCTGGGAATGGTTTTGGATGGGACCCTATTTTTAAACCAGAAGGCTCTACAAAAACTTTTGCAGAAATGACACAAGAAGAAAAAAATTCAATTAGTATGAGAAGAATTGCATTGAATAAGTTAAAAGAGTTTTTGGATGCTGATAGGAAATCTTATAAGCATTAGAGTATTCTTTGAAAGCATGATACCCCTATTAAAAAGATTTCAAGGAGAGCCTTATGAAGATATGACAGGAGTTGAAGAACTTATTCTTCCTGAACAGATATATGGACAATTAATTAATAGATTAACGTGGGGGATTAAGGAATTCATTAGAGGATGGGGGTTTTATAACAGTTAAAAGAAGGGGTAGTAAAGCAATTGCTACGGGTTTATATATTGCTCTAGATAAATTTAAAGAATTAGAACATGTTCATTTTTTAGATATCCTAAATTCCTCCTGGCTTAGAGATCTCGAAAGACAGTTATTGTCTAGAAACCAAAAAATTGGTTTAGAATATCACACACATGCATTATTAGTAGAATATCCACAGACAGAACACGAAGAATGGAAAACTGCCAGGAGAATTCGAGAACAGACTACATTAAATAGAGGTAATTTAGAAAGATTTGAAAAAAAGTTAGGAGATTTGATAGTTGAAATGACAAAAGACCATGAAATTTTCCTTCATGGTTATACTCCTGCAAAAAAACCTTACCTCTATCGCCAATCGGATCATGGCTTTTCAAAAATTAGAACAACTCATTCTCTAAGAATTTTAGTTCCAGAGAGGAATATAAGTTATCACCTTCCTGTATGAGCCTCTTGTTTATTTGGATAGTAAGAATTAAAAATCAATTATTATCCTTAAATATTCTAAAACTCAAAAACCATAATTTTTTAAATGTTTTTAGATATCATAATTATATAAAAATGAGCCTGTAGCTCAGCCAGGTTAGGCTGGAATCAAAGATTCCGCTAAAACCCGTCTGGCTACTAAAACCATGAGCCTGTAGCTCAGCCAGGTTAGAGCACTACTCTGATAAGGTAGGGGTCCGCGGTTCAAATCCGCGCAGGCTCATTTACTTTGAACCGCTCGCGGTTTGATATGATTGCGAGTGTAACGAGCAAGCGTATCAGGTCGAGCAACAGAGTAACTGTGAGGCCCAAATCCGCGCAGGCTCATTTAACCTAAGGCAGGTCCCATAGGATTATTAATCCAGCAGGGATTTGAAAAAACTGCCTTGTAAAAAAGTGAAAGGAGGTGAAATAAAATGTTTCAACAAATGATTAATGAAAATATAGCAGGACCAATGATTATTTTATTTGGGATAATTGCTGCAACAATTGCAATAGGTTTATATGTTTATTCCTCACTTGCATGGATGAAAATTGCAAAGAAAAAGAACCATCCATATCCCTGGTTAGCTTGGATACCTGTAGCAAATATTAGCTTATTATTACAATTAGGGGGATTTCATTGGGCATGGGTATTTTTAATTTTAATACCTTTATTAGGTTGGATTCCTTTACAGGTCCTCTTAATTATTGCTAATTGGAAAGTTTTTGAATCTTTAAACTATCCTGGATGGTGGGCATTAGCTCAGTTAATAAGTTGGTTCCCTTATGTTGGATTAATTGGGGTAATTTTTTATCTAATTGTATTAGGTATTGTTGCATGGGGGGAAAAATAATTCCCCCTCTTTTATTTTTTTGAGATTTTTTAAGTTTATTAATTTAAGAAAAATCTATGTTCTTGAAGAAAATATTTGAATTATTGGTGAGAGATTATAGAGAAATCGTCCTTTATTGCGATAATCCAAAATGTAGAATGCCAATTAGGGAGGGTCCTGTTTTGTATGATTGGATGAGTGGAGAGATATACTGTCATGAAGTATGTCATGAAATCACTAAAATAGTTTCATTAAATGAAGGAAAATAAAGGAGTCTAAACCCTTAGAGATTACTCTTCATGAAGCAAAAAAATTATATTATAAAGGCCTTCTTAAACAATCACCAAAAGGGCTATGGAGAAAATTATTTGAAAAGTGAGAACAGTTACTTTTAAAAACTATCTTCTAATTAAAGTTTTATTAAGCCCCGGTAGTACAGAGGCCAAGTATACAGCCCTTTCGAGGCTGTGACCCGAGTTCGAATCTCGGCCGGGGCGTTATAATATCCAGGAAGAAGAGAAGAAGATGGATATTATTTCCCTGCAGAGTTTTGGATTATACTCAAGGATTATATAATTCGAATCCGAAAGTTTGCACGAGACAATTTAAAAATAAAAGAATATCAATACGAGTGCAGGCTTGAGTAGGCCGGGGCGTTTCATGGAATTCTTAGCCACGGACAAATGAATATTAGTTTATTTAGTCATATCCATTGAGATTCGAAGGAGGAGAGTTCGAATGTGCGGGCTTGCGAGAAAATGAAATTTTTTTAATTTCTATAAGGATGAGAAACACTTAAGAGAATTGCTATTGATTTAATAGTTGGAATTTTATTTTATGCGTTTATATCCTTACATCAAATCTTTAGAGTTCTATTTGTTTTATTTGTTGTTGGAAATCTTTATGTCATCATCTATTCTGCAATAAGGTTAAATGACTTTAAGCCCTTGATTTATTTTTTAATAACAAACTGGGTAGAAGGTTCAAAGGGTAAATAATAAAATTGAAGTGCATAATTGTAATGTTGAAGCAAGAATTAAGACTACTAAAGACCGCGGCGTTCATTAAAAAGGGATTAAGAAACATATAGAGCAACATAGAAAATGTTTAATAGAGAAATAAATACCATAAATTATGGTTGAAGTGTCTATTGTAATACCTTGTCTAAATGAAGAAAAAACTATAAGAAATCTTATAAAAGACACAAAAAAAATTCTTGAAAAAGAAGGTTTAAGTTATGAGATAATTGTTGTTAATAATAATTCAACTGATAATTCTGAGAAAGAGGCAAAAAAAGCAGGAGCAAAGGTCATTTTTGAAGAGAAAAGAGGATATGGTAATGCTCTTTTAAGGGGCTTAAGAGATGCAAAAGGTAAGTATATCATAATGATGGATGCTGACGGACAGCATGATCCACGAGATATTCCAAAGTTCCTAGAACAAATGATTAACAAAGGTTATGAGTTTGTGAATGGAAGCAGATTCAAGGATAAAACCTCTTCTAAAAAGATGTCCTTTTTACATAGATACATTGGAAATCCAATACTCACCTTTTTATTTAACCTTTTTTTCAAAACAAAATTCTCTGATGTTCATTGTGGATTTAAAGCAATATCAAGAAATGCTTTAAAAAAAATAAATTTGAATTCTGGTGGAATGGAATTTGCTTCTGAAATTATGGCAAAAGTATCAAAAGAAAAAATCAAAATAAAAGAAATCCCAGTAAGATATAATCCGAGACATAAGGATTCTGAATCAAAATTAAGAACTTTTCGCGATGGATGGAGACATCTAAGATTTATGCTTTTACTTGCTCCAGATTGGTTATTTCTTTTACCAGGAACTTTTTTCCTGTTATTTGGATTATTCTTAATGCTTTTATTAGTTAGAAAAGAAGTCTTTTTATTTTCAATGCCACTTGATATTCATCCTCTTATCATTGGCTCATTTCTCTTTATCCTTGGATTACAAATCCTCTTTTTTTGGATCTTTTCAAAGGCATATTTATATTCAAAACAAATAATAGAAGAAAATTTCACAATAAGAATTTTAAAGAAAAAAGGTGTTGTAGAAATTGGGAGTTTAATTGGATTCCTGATTTTTTTAAATGGTTTCATGCTTCTTTCAATTTTATATAATTTTTGGATAAAGGGGGAACTGCACCATGTAAGACTTATGATAGTCAGTATGACCTTAATTACCTCTGGATTACAGATAATATTTTCATCGTGGATGATAGGAATAATGGGATTAGAATGATACTCCAAATTTTATTAATTATATTTGTTATGTGTATTTCTTTGTTGTTATGGTCAATTATAGGTTACCCCCTCTTTATATGGGTTTTATCAAAAATAATAAAGGAAAAATATGAATATGATGATAATTATCAACCCGAGGTTTCAATTATAATTCCTTGCTATAATGAGGAGAAAGTCATTAAGAAAAAAATAGAAAATACATTACAGTTAGATTATCCAAAAACAAAATATGAGATAATCATTGTTGATGATGGCTCAGAGGATAAAACTTATGAAACAGTAAGAAAAATCAAAGAAAAAAATAAGTTGAAGAACTTAAAAATAATAAGACAAGAAAGAGAAGGAAAGAGTAAGGCAATAAAAAGTGGAATAAAAAATTCAAGATATGATATAATTGTTATTACTGATGCAAATGCTTTTTTAGAAAAGAACATATTAAAAGCTTCTCTTAGACACTTTAAAGATAAAAAAATTGGGGGTGTAGGTTCAAGATATTCATATATAACAAACGAAAAAACACCAGAAAGTTTTGGCTCAAAAATTCATCAAGATTATCTTCAATTTATCTATAAAAATGAAAGTAAAATTGGTTGTTTTACAAATTCTTATGGGTGGTTTCAAGCGTTTAGGAAGAAATTAATTGCAAGAAAAGAAGGATATTTCTCATTATCTGACTGGGAGTTTGGTTTACTAATAATAAAAAAAGGCTATAAAAATTTCTATGAAACTTCAATAAAAGCTGAGAAATACTCTGTTAAAAACAAGGAGGATTTTATTTTACAAAAGAAAAGAACTCTTGTTGAAACAATAAAGATCATTAGAAAAAATATTAGACTTATGAATATTCTAAAATATCCATTAGTCTTTCTTTCAATCTTTTCAATTAAGATTATTCCCTTACTATCTCCTTTTTTAGTTCTTGGAATAATCTTCTCAGGAATCGGGATTATTATTTTATTAAATAAAATATTCTTATTAATAATCTTATTTGAATTCTTGTTGTTATCTCTTATATTCATTTTATATTTAGAAACAAAAAAGAAGAAAAATAAAATTATCTCAATCATTGAATTTTTAACTTTAATTGAAGTAATAATCCTAATTTCATGGAAGGAATATTTCAAAGGAAAAGAATATATCAAATGGAAAACCGCAGAAAGTGCTCGAGCAATAAAATGAAACAGATAATGCCTTTTGTTAGTATTGTCGTTTTAAATTATAATGGAAAGGATCTCACACCAAAGTGTATTGAATCTTTAAAAAAGATAGAATATCCAAAAAATAAATATGAAATAATTGTTGCAGATAATAATTCAGAAGATAACTCTATCAAAGAGATAAGAAAAAAATTTCCAAAGATAAAGATAATAGAATTGTATAAGAATTATGGTTATGCAAAAGGAAATAACCTTGTTGTAAAATATTGTAAAGGAGATTATATTGTATTCTTAAATCAAGATATCATTGTAGATAAAAACTGGTTAAAAGAACTAATGAAAAAGGCATTATCTAAAAAAGAGATAAAAGTTGTTGGCTCAAAAAATGTTGATAAAAAAACAAATGATATAAACACTATAGGCGGATACTTTACCCTCACAGGCGGAGGGACAGTGGAAAAGAACCTTAAGGGGGTGGAATTAGGATATGCTTGTGGTTCTTCTATCTTGATTGAAAAAAAGCTATTTGAAGAATTGGGTGGTTTTGATGAAGAATATTTCATGTATAATGAAGAAGTAGACTTTTGTTGGAGGGCTTGGTTAATGGGTCACAAAGTTGTTTTGGCAGAAGAAGCAGTTGTTTTTAGAAACAAGGATGACGATGAAGAAAAGAGGAGAAAATTCTTATTTCATATAATAAAAAATCAATTACAAACTGCTATAAAAAATTTTGAAGGCCATAATCTTGTTATCTCTCTCATAATAACTACTCTTTATAATGCCTTAGAAATGTTAAGATACACAATTCATCTTGATTTTAAATCAGTTAAAAAAATTATTCATGCAAATATATTTGTATTAAAGAACTTAAAAAAAATAATCAAAAAAAGGAAATGGATACAAAAAAGAAGAAAAATAAAAGACAAAGACCTTTTTCAAAAAAAATTATTCATCTCGCTTATAGAAGGAATTAAAAAAGAAGTTAAGTATTGGAAATATTAAATATTCTTCTATAAAGCACTCTTGGAATTCTTAAAAATTTATTAGGATAATTAACACACCATCTGAAATAATAAATTAACCTCTTTAATTTTATTTTTTTATCATTTTTTAGTTTATTTGAGAATCTTTTAATTCTTTTCTTAGGTAAGACCATCCTAACTGCTTTTTCAAACTCTTCTTTTGTTGGAGAAATTTCAAGAAAATCAATTATTTTTCTAATTTCTTTTTGAGGTGTTTTGATAAGATTCTCATATTTTACCTCTAATTTTTTAAGGTGTTTATGCCTTGTAAAAAAATTATTTATCCTTTCATTATAAGCATCTATTACTTTTGATATGTGGTTTATATTGTTTTTTTTAATTTTAAGAACAGATTTTATGATATCTGTCTTTCTCCTTTTACAAACAATAAAATAGGGATTCCTTAAATAAGGTAAAAAAAGGTCTATTGTTAAAGCTGTTAGAGGATGCTTCCATCCCCAGACTTTTGATTTGTTCTTCTTTTTTATTAGTTTCCTTATTTTTTTAGAGAATTTTTTATTCTGTTTCAAGATTTCTTCCCTTTTTGGTGGAAGATTATTAAATCCATCGTAAATTGAATTCTTTTGTAATACTCTTTCAAGAATCTCGTTATTCAACCACATAAAATCAACATCTTCAAAATAACCCAAAGGATTAAAAGAATCTTTTTCATATAATCTTTCACCCATATTTATTCCAAGACTATTCAAGATTCCTGCAACAAGAGATGTTCCAGATCTTCCATATCCAAGTATAACAATTGTTTTACATTCTTCCATTACTTAAAAAAAATTAAGTTATTTAAATATTTAATTAGGCCTAAAAAGATAAATTCAACATTTCTGGTTTGGTTTATAGATGTTTTAGTGTTAGGTTGAACAGAATAAGAAACACTATAAAAAATTCTCTTAAAATTGTTATCCAAACTATGCCCACTGAACACTGTAGTCATAAAGATTATTGGGATAACTCTAAGTACTGAGCCTACCTTAGAATATTTATACAATTAACACGAAAATTTTCAATAGAACTTAGCTAAAAGTTAAACTTAAAAACAAGAAGAAACTTATTAAGATATGAATAAAAATAAAATAAGAGAGGTGAGTTTTGTATTGTTTCTGATTTTAGTTATTTTATTTGCTCTCAGTCCAAGGAATACTCCTTATGTTATAAAAAATAGAGATATGGTTATTGAAGTTGATAAAATTACTAAGGAGCCATACATTAATGTCTATGTTAATAATCAAAAATTGTTTGTAATAAGCCCATGGCAATCCTTGTTAAAATACAATGGGGTGGAAAAATTAATTTATAGCCCTTCTGGAAAAAAATCTTGGTTTAGTGGTGAAGATAACAAAAAAATAAATGTTGAAATGAATAAATTAATAATTGAATACTCAAATAAAACAAAAGACCCCTCATTTGTAAGAGAAGTTTATTCATTAGAAGGAAGTTTAATAACCTATGAAATTGATGGAAATTTTTCAAGACCAGAAAAAATAGAAGAGCATAGCTTAGGTTTGGTAAACAAAAAGAACTGGCCAGAGAAATTTGATAAATTAGTTCTTCAAAATGGAAGAATAATAAACTTGAATGATAGAAAAGGATTTATAAATTTAGATAGGATAAAAATACCTCAAAACACAAGAGATTATATCTCATTAGAATCAGATAACTACTCTGCAGATATCTTTGGCTCCTTTAATAAAATATATACAGATTCAAATTCATTAATTTATCTAACAAGAGTTTATGGATTATACAACAAAACAAAAAAAATCTTCATAAAGATAGATGAAAAAAAAGATGATGAAGATTATTTTTTTGAGATAGCAACATCAAGAAAAAATACTGATGGAATACATATATTCAATGAAAACAGAGAAATTTTTTATATTTCTCCGTGGGAATTGATTTTTAATATTGATGGTAAATGGAAAAGAGTATTGTCTGAAGATACTAAAAAGGAACATAACGAAAGTTGGTTAGATTATAAGAATGCAAGAAAAGACATAATAATCTCAGAACTAACAGAAGATAACAAAAATAAAGGTTATGAAATGATTGTTTCTTGGACAAATAAAGATGATTTATCTATTAAAGCAGGGGTTTCTGTAAAAGTCTATAAAAATAAAAGATTCATAGAGATATTCCCTTTTTATCATAAACAGGATGAATCAAAAACAATAAAACCTATTGCTTGTGGAATTAAATTTTTTGAAAATTATAAATACATTATTTTTATCTATGAAGATAATAAAACAAAAGTAGATAGTGTAAAAAAAGATCAATATAAAAAGATAGAAGAGTGTGAAAATAATAAATGCAAGATAATAAAAGAGATCAAATTTGTCAAACAGATAAATAGTTCTGAAAAGAATTTAAAACTTATTGGAAATATAGGTAAGATTGAAGAATTCTTTAAGTATGATATTCTAAGAATATATGATAATAAGGGGCCATCGAAGATATCTTTTTAAAATGAAAAAGATAAAATTTATTGAATATCTAATAAAAGACCTCTCAGCATATTTGATTAGTTTTTTTATATTTCTTTTTTTTATATCTTTATTTTTCCCTTCAATGAGGAATTATTTTAATCCTGTCTTGTTGTTTATCACAAGTTTAAGTTTATTTATTTTCTCGCTTTTTTTAGAAAAAAGAAAAATTAAAAAAAGAGAATTAGATTATTTTGATGAAGATTTTGATTATTTTGATATAAAAAGAATTATCCTAACAAGAGAAGAAAAATTAAAAGTTTTAATTATAAGCATAATTACTTTAGCAGTGATTATAACTTCTTGCTTAATTTATAAAATTTCTTTTTCAATTGAGATAATCCTTTTTTTTGTTATATTATTTGTTTTAATACTCTCTCTTTTTTATGAATTAGAGAAATTAGATAAAAAAAGAAGGATTTATTTTGGAGAGATATTTTAAAATGAAAATCTGCCTGATTAATTTTGCATATCCTCCTTATGAAATTGGTGGCTCAACTATATATACTAAGATACTTGCAGAGTCTCTAAAAAGAAGGGGGCATGAGGTTATAATAATAACAACTGGAAAAAGCTTTTTTAAAGATAGCCAAGGAATAAAAATATATCGCATTTATCCTTTTGGCGTATGGATTCCTTTTTTAAGAAGAAATAAGATTTCTTTAATGGGAAGATTAAGAACCTTTGTTTTAAATTTTTGGAATCCGGACTCCTATTTTAAAATAAAAAAGATATTAGAAAAAGAAAAACCAGATGTGGTCCATATACATGAAATTCCTTATTTATCTCTCTCTGTTTATTCTGCAGTGAAAAGAGCACATATACCAATTATTGTAACAATACATAGCATAAACCTGATTTTCCCAATGAATAATTTACCTGAATTAGATGAAATTGCTGGAATAAGATATCCCTTAATGAATAGTTTTGTTTACAAGATGATATCAAAAGCATATTCAAAAATAAACAAGATGATAGCAAAACCAGAAGTGGTTATTTTTCCTACAAAAGCAATAAAGGATATTTATGAAAAAGAAGGGTTTTTCAAAAATTCAAAAAAAGAAGTCATATATAATTTTTTAGAGGATAAAAAAAATAAAAAAAGTGATGAGAAGAAAAAAACTTTTGATATTATTTTTACAGGAGGATATCAATTACACAAAGGTGGACAAACCATAATAAGAGCAGTCAAAGAAATAAAAGATAATAACATAAGAATACATTTTTTTGGAGAAGGGCGAAAGAAGATAAAAGATTATTTTAAAAAAATTGCTGAAAATGACAAAAGAATAATTTTTTACGGAAATATAAAAAATGAAAAATTAGAAGAATTTAGAAAAGAAATGGATGTTGGAATTGTCCCTTCAATTTATTTTGAAAACTGCTCGATGTCAATTTTAGAGAATTTTAGAAGCGAAATCCCTGTAGTTGCAACAAATATTGGAGGGAATCCAGAATTAATAAAAGAGGGTTATAATGGATATTTATTTAATGTTGGAGATAAAAGACAATTAAAGGAGATATTAAATAAGCTCATGAAAAATAAAAAAATTCTAAAAAAAATGGGAAAAAATGCTTATAGGGATTTTGTAAAAAAGTTTAATGAAAAAAAGATAATTGAAAAAATTGAAAAGATTTATAAAAAATTATCATTACATAACAAAAAAGAGGGGAAATAAAATGAGAATAAAATTAGAGAAAATATTTTTTTT
Source organism: Candidatus Pacearchaeota archaeon (assembly GCA_017609405.1). Lineage (GTDB taxonomy): Archaea > Nanobdellota > Nanobdellia > Pacearchaeales > GW2011-AR1 > JAFCDZ01. Next base: position 74,389 of record JAFCDZ010000002.1, on the reverse strand, counting down.
ATATACTCTGATAAGTATTATGATTAGTTTTTTCTTATCTTCAATTATTTTAAAAGCAATTTTTGCTATTCCCTTTTTTATTATCTTGCCCTATTTGATGGGAAATATTTTTTTGGAGAACCTCGGAAAAATCAAAAAGAAAATTGATTTTATTGGTTATTTTTTTATTTCATGGTCTCTCGGATTTTTATTAATAATAGGTCTTGCTATATCTTTGTATTCTATTAACCTGTTTAATTTATTTAATCTTTCAGTTATTATTTTTGGATTTTATTTTGTTTATTACTTTTATAAATTTTTGAAAAAAGAGGAAAATTTCATTGAGGTATCGCGAAATTCTTTGATTACTTTTTTTATTTTGTTAATTCTATCCTTTGGTGTTTCGTTATTTGTTTTGAGATTTAATAAATTCCCGTTGTGGGTAACTTGGGATTTTTTATACACCCACGCCCATTTAGCAAATTATGTTTTAAATTATTCACAGATTTTCAGAAGTTTTGCTTATATTGATAGTATTTCAATTTTTATTGCTCTTAATTCTTATTTATATAATCTTGATGTTTTCTCCCTTGGCTGGTTCTATGCTCACTTTTTATTCCCATTTCTTTTTTTAACAGGCATCTTTTATTTCTTAAATGGCTTTAGAATAAAAAGAGAGATATCTTTTCTTATCTCTTTTTGCTTCTTAATAATCCTTTCAACAAGAGAGATTGGTTCACCATTCTTAGTTGCTCCAAAATCAATAATCTTTATTTCAACCCCATTTATATTTGGTATGATAAATAGATATTTTAAAAAAGAAGTATGTGAAAAAGAAAATAGGGAAGATATTATTAAATCCTTCTCTGTTTTTGGCACAATTATTCTTTTACTTTTTGGAATAATGTCTAACAAAATTTTTAATCTTTTTTCAATTGGCCCGATTCATTATTTGATAGTTTCAATTATTGTTTTTTTAATTCTTATATCAACTTTTTTTATAAAAGGAAACAAGAAAGAGTATTATTTTATTATAATTTTAATTATTAGTATTTTATTCTTTAATCATATTTTAATGGGTCTTTTAGTTAGTGTTATCCTTTTAGTTTATTTATTCTTTATATTTCTTGAAGACAGATTTCCAAAAATAGGAGACATTCTTCTTGTTATTTTATTTATGACATTATTCTTATTAGCATTTTTACAATTTTTTGGTATCTTAAATATCGCAAAGATAACTAATTTTTTAGTTCATACAAATACTAACTCTGTTCTTTATCAAACATTTAATGAAAGAATAAAAGACCTTGTTGGTATTTTTACAAAAAAAAGAGTTTTGGATAATTCTTTTGGAAATGTTTATATTAATCTTTTTTTCTGGTTGTTTTTTTTCTTTGGTCTGTTATATTATCTAATTGATTCAAAAAGAGAGATTAGACCTTTATTGGGGGTTCTTATTGTTTTAACTGGAATAAGTTTATTTTTATTAGATATTGGGGTGTATAGGTCTTTTGGAATTTTAATAGTGTTTATGTCATTATTTATTGGAAAATCAATAGAAGTTCTTTACCTATTTCCTACAAAAAAGAAAAGTTATCTTGATTATTTTAAGAAGATAACCTTAATTATGGTGTTTTCCACAATCATTATGTTTAGTATTATTCCAAGTTTTTCCTATATGAAGTGGTGGGAGAATGAAAATGGTTATTATAGTACGGTTGAACCTTCTTGTTATAATGCTGGAAATTGGATGAGTAAGCATTTAACAAAAGATACAATCATAATATCTCCTGCAAAATCTTCTATTGATATTTTAACATATTATCAATTAGCGTCAATATCGGGATTAAAAATAATGCCATATATTAAACCTGTTGGGCAAAGTGAAGAAAAGAAGTTTATGAACAGGCTTGTTTCATCTATTTTCTCACAAGAGGACTCTCTCAGAACTTATTCAAAAATAAAAGATATACTAAATAATGAAATGTATACAAAATTTTATGGACCCTGTGTTTTAGGGATTAAAGGAATCTGTGAAAAAAGATTCTCAAAAGAGTGGATTGAAAGAGAAAGTAGAATAGATTCGGCAGTAATAGTAATAAGAAAAGAAGATTTAAGAGATGTATTTTTCAATGAAAATTATTTTACTCTTTTATACAATAACACAGAGATATATATCTTTGGTGTAAATGAAAATCCAGGAATCTCGTTTAAAATTGTTGAATAGCTCGTGTTGTTGAAAAGTCTTGAGTAAAAAAAGCCCTTTATTTGCTGAATAGTGCTTCCTTAAATTTTGTATTTAACATTATTATCAAATTTATAATTCTGAATAAATCAACCAACAAACTTTATAAAACTTGTGTGCTAATATTTGATATGAGAAAAGAGTGTGCTTTATTTATTATGTCATTATTTTTAATAAGCAGTATTTTTGCTATAAAAATTGATTATTCTCCATCACCAGAGGTAAGTTATGGGAAAGAAGAAAACCTCGTTTATGTTGATTTTTTTATCAAATTTTCAACAGGGGAGGGGGGATTGGAGAATATTGAAAAAATAATTATTAATTTTAATGGTCCTGTTTATGACAAAAAAAAATATCTTTGCTTTTTTGATAAAGAAGGTATAAGAACTGAGAGTTGTATCGGAATTGCATTAGAAAAAAGAAATCAAACAATATTTAAAGCAGGTTATGGAGGTCTTTGGAAAAAGCAATATTATAGAATTTTCTTTAATGAGAATGCATTCCTCCCGGGAAATTATAGTTTAAAGATATCTTCTATTTTTAATGGTCAAGAAGTATCAACAAAAGAAACTGATTATGTTATAAAATTAGAAGGAACAAATAGTTCGGTGTTATCTTTTAGTCCTTCTGAAAAATATAATCTTCAGGTTTATCAAGATTTAACTGAGAAAAAAGAATATCCAAAAAAAGACTCTTCAAGAATTCTAAAAAATATCCCCCTACTTTTTAAAAATTCTGTTAGTTTTTTAAAATGGTTATTATTGTCATTTATTTTTTGTGGATTAATTATTTTAATTGTAATTTTATTTAAACAAATATCTTCAAAAAATAACAAAAAACAGACAATAGAAATAGATACAATCGCTGGAAAGTATTATCTCAACGAACTTAAAGAATCCATATAGTAAGTTTTTTATATCTTAAGAAATATTTTGAAATATGATAAATAAAACTGGAGAAGCAAGATACACTTTATCATCTTTGTTGAATTATGAGGTATCTATAAGGCTTTGGGTATTATTAATTGGAATAATTTGCATAGTTGCAATATTGCTTCTTATTAAATATCTAAAGAAAAAAGAAGAAATTGAAAAAACAAAACCAATCAAAGTTAAAAAATTAAGTGATATTCTGAAAGAGAAGAATAAACATATAAAAAAGAAAATAAATGAGGTTAAGGAACCTGAAAAAATAAAGGTTATTGAATCAAAGAATAACACTTTTTATGATATTGTAGATAAATTAAGAAACAGAAAAAAAATTAAGGAGTTAAAAGAGAAAATAAAAGAACTTGAAGAAGAAATAGAGGGGCTTGGCGGAAAATTTTAAAATGGGTCGCAAATTAGAAAGAACTCCAAAAACAAAAAAAAAGAGATTTCTAAATGTTCTTGAAGATGTAATAAATTTTTCAGATATTCTTCTATATGTTTTAGATTCAAGATTTATTAATGAAACAAGGAATTCTATTATTGAAGAGAAAATAAAAGAAAAAAAGATAATCTATGTTATTAATAAAAGCGATTTAGTAAATGAAAAAGAGGCCTTAAGCAAAATAAGAGCTGAAAAATTGTCTCCTTTTGTCATGATTTCTGCTAGAGAGAGAAAGAATATTTCAAAATTGAGGACATTAATTAAAATTATTGCAAAAAAAATAAAGAAAGATGAGAGAATTGTAGTTGGTGTTGTGGGATATCCAAACACAGGAAAGAGTTCAATTATTAATGCACTTATTGGAAGGTCGTCTGCAAAAACAGGACAGCAAGCCGGAATAACAAAAGGTATGCAAAAAATAAGATTGACGAGAAAAATAGTCTTGTTGGATTCTCCTGGAATAATTCCAGAAGATGAAATGAAAAAAAGATTTGATAATCTACTCAAACAGATAAAAATCTCTGTAAAAACTGTTGACAAGGTGAAAAACCCAGAGATGTTTGTAGAAAGATTTATACAAGAACATGACGGGGTTCTTGAAAAATTTTATGGAGTTGAAAAAAAAGAAGATCCTGAAGAGACTCTTGAAGAGATAGGATTAAAATTGAAATTTTTAAGAAAAAAAGGAGAAGTTGATACAGATAAAACTGCAAGAAAAATAATTCAAGATATTCAAAAAGGAAAAATAAAATTATAATCCTGCTCTTTGAACATATTCTCTTAAAAATCTTTCATTCATTTGAACAATACAACATTCATCTGCCTTTCCATTGTAAGGACAAATAGGATATCCTGCCTTAGTTCTCCTTCTACAATAACCAACACCCTTTAATTCAAAATAAGCTCCACAAGGTTCTTTGATATCTTCTTGTTCTCGTTGAGTTTTATTATTCTTAGAATTATCAAAAACATCGCAACATTCTCTCTCAAGCTTAGAAACATCAGAAGCCATTTTATACTCCAAACAAAAGAAGTTGGAGCCTCAGCTAAAAAAATAATAGAAAAAATACCAAGAGTTTAACTGAAACTCAATATGCATACTCAAAATTAAACAAAAAGGGTTTTTAAATTTTGTTGAAATCTTTTACCATATATTCCCCACCAATCTCATCTAAATAATATCCTAATTTTTCATAATATTTTCTAACTCCAATTCCAGAGATTATTTTTATTTTTTCGCATTTGTTTTTAAGAGCAATTTCCTCTGCTTTTTTAACAAGTTTTTTTCCATATCCATGGTGCTGCGAAACTCCAGAGTGCTCTCCAATCTTAAGCTCAGGACCATAAACATGAAGTTCCCTTATCATCGCTGTTTTTTTATTTTTGTCCCTGAAAATTCTTAATCTCAATAAACCAAATAAAATGTCATCATCATTAACTATTTCCAAGAAATATTCATCCCCTCCAAAAGCTTTGTATTTTGTAATTTTTAATTTTGTTTTTTTCTTTATTTTTCTTTTATCGCGAAGAGCAAAGCCCACTTCTCTAAACCTTATTTCTTTGACCTTAATTTTTGAATTCCTAAGCTCTTTATCTAACTCCTGCCTTAAGTCAATTCTTTTTAATCCCGCAATAATATATTCTGGTGGAATCTCTCTCATAACTCTCATAACTCTGCAATAACGAGGAATAATTTTGAACATTTTTATAAGCAGTTCAAGAGTTTGCTTTTCATCATAAGGCTTATATTTTCCTTCCCAATACCATTCTTCCAAAACTGAGCCAGGCATAACTTGGCAAGGATAAATTTTAAGCTGGTCTGGCTTGAATCTTTCATCAGAAAACAATTTTTTAAATAATTCCAAATCTTTTTTAGGATTGCTTCCAGGCAAACCAGGCATTATATGATATCCTATCTTAAACCCTGCATTTCTTAATGCTCTTGTAGCTTCAACAACATCTTGAACACTATGACCTCTATTAACTAACTTATAAATTCGATTATCAATTATCTGAACTCCTAATTCAACTCTTGTGCATCCGAACTCTCTTAATCTCTGTATATATTCAACACAAACATCTGGGCGCGTTTCAATACATAATGCAACACACCTGTGCTTAGAAGTTTCATTTATTCTTTTCGCTTCCTGGAGAGTTTTTGCTTTTTTTCCATTTAACCCATCATAAATTCCTTTTACAAAATCATATTGAAATTTTTTTGGATATTCTAAAAAAGTTCCACCCATTATAATAATTTCAATTTTATCAGTAGGATGGTTCATTAATTCAAATGCCTTTAATCTTGCTTTAACTTGTTTAAAGGAATCATAACCTAATGCAGATGCTCTCATAACAACAGGGCTTTTTGGGGTATAGCTTTGAGGAACATTAAGATTTGGACAATAAACACAAGCTCCATGTGAGCAAGGTCTTGGAGGGAGCATGACTGCAACAGGAGTAACACCTGAAATAGTTTTTGTTGGTTTTCTAATCTCTCCTTTTTTTGGAAGTTTCATAATAAAAAAAGAAAAAGCGAGGATTTAAATATATTGGTAGGTTTTAGAAGAGATAAAATAAGAATTATACATTCACAATCATTCGAATTAAAAAATTCAAATGAAAAAAGCATTCGAATTCCTACAAAGAGGTTGAATTCAAATGAAAAAAGCATTCGAATTCCTACAAAGAGGTTGAATTCAAATGAAAAAAGCATTCGAATTCCTACAAAGAGGTTGAATTCAAATGAAAGAAAAAACAAATTGGGGGGGCCAAGAATATGAATTAGAATGGATTAATTCAATAGAAACTGCCTCAAAAAACATCACTCAAATATATGGATTTTTATTTACTTCAGATAACAAATTGTGCATAGTAAATCCAAAAAGAAGCTGGAGATTGCCGGGGGGAGGAATTGAAAAAGGAGAAGACTGGAAACAAGCATTGATTCGCGAAGCAGATGAAGAAGCAGACATTGAATTATATGAAGATTCAATTAAACTAATAGGACAAATAAAAGTTACCCCGCTATCTAAAAACTGCACCAAAAAAGAACATTATTTATTAAGAGCAGTTGGAAAAATAAAAAATATAAAAGAACAAACAATAGACATTGCTGAAGGAATAATTAATGAAAGAAAATTCATTGCTCCAGAAGAGTTTCTTAAATATTGCAAATGGGGGAAAATCGGAGAAGTCCAATTAAAAAAAGCTTTGGAATTTTTATCTCGCCTTTCTAACTCCAACTCTCTTGCATAATTTATTTAGCGGGCATTTGCTACAAAAAGGAGAAACTGGAAGACAGATATTTTTCCCAAACAAAATAAAAATTGTATTAATCTCTTTCCAATATTTTTTTGGAAAAATTTTCATTAATTCAATTTCAGTTTCTTCTGGAGTTTTAGTTTTTACTAATCCAAGTCTATTTGGTATTCTATGAACATGTGTATCAACAGGAATTACATCCTTGCCATAAGCAAACCCAAGAACAATGTTTGCTGTTTTTGGTCCAATTCCTTTTATTGACAAAAGCTCTTCTTTTGTATCTGGAACCTTCCCATTATACTTCTTAATTAAAGTTTTAGAAACTTCTTTTATTGTTCTTGCTTTATTCCTATAATATCCTGAGCTATAAATTAATTTTTCAAGTTTTTTTAGAGGAAGTTTTGCTATTTTCTCAGGAGTATCTGCAACTTTAAAAAGAGCTTTTGAAACTTTTTCTGTATTTTCATCTTTTGCTCTCAAAGAAAGCAGACAGCTTATCAAAACTTTGAAAGGAGTCGAGCTTCCAGAAGACTCAGATGTTCTTCTAACAGTTGGTTTTCTATATCCCAAAAATTCTTTAAGCAAAAGTCTCATAATTTTTTCAGCTCTGCGTCTTTTTTCCTTTAAACTCTCCATGAAAAGAAAAGAATAAATAGTATTATAAATCTTATTCACTTAAAAAGAAAATGCAAGAAGCTCAAAAAAAATTATGGGATAAAATTGCTCCGGAATGGCATGAGTTTAAAACAACTCCTGCAAAGCATGTAATGGAATTTTTGAAAAATACGCATGGAAAAGTTTTAGACCATGGCTCTGGTTCTGGAAGACATTTAACAAAAATAAAAAATGGAAAAATGTATTTAGTAGATTTTTCTAAAAAAATGCTTGAATTAGCAAAGAAAAAAGCAAAAGAAAAAAATATTCCTGCAGAATTTATAAATTCTGAGCTAACATTTCTTCCATTTGACGACAATTTTTTTGATTATGCAATTTCAATTTCATCTATCCACTGTATTAAAGGAAAAGAAAACAGAGAAAAAGCAATAAAAGAATTATATAGAGTTTTGAAACCAAAAGCAAAGGCTCTTATTGGAGTTTGGAATCATTGCTCAAAAAGATTCAAGAACGCGCCAAAAGAAAAATATATTGCGTGGAGAGATAAAGGAAAAAGATACTACTATCTTTATAATGAAGAAGAAATTCATGAAGAATTCCAGAAAGCAGGGTTTAAAATAACTCAAACACTAAATTCTGAAATGATGATTAACTTTATTGTTGAGAAATAATTAGTAACAGAAGTAAAAAATTACTTTTTTCCAAAAGTTATCATATCCATAAAAGAACTTTTTCTAAAATCAATTATTTGTTTTTTTGAATCATCTATTTTAGCATTTATTATTGAAAAGCCGGATAAAAAAACTGTTGCAAGCCAATAATTTTCTCCATTAAGACTTTGTATAGAATATAGAATTTTCTGTACTTTGTCTTTTATTCCTTCCTCTTCAATTTTTTTCATTAAAATTTCTTCACTCTCATTTAGACTTAAATTAAATACATCTCCCAATCTTAAGGGTTCTTCCTCACCTTCTACAACTTCATGCAAAACAACTTGCTTATTGTTATCTTCCAACTGAAAACTTATAATTTGTTTTTTTGATGGAACATAAAAATCAATATGTTGCTTATTATCATTACTTACAAAATCAACTGCAATAAAAATAGAAGTAATGAATGAATCAGGATATTCTTCTTTGAATTTTTTATATTCTTTAGAACTCTCTAACTTTTCTTTATAAAATTCTATATTCATAAAAATTAAAATATAAAAGGGTTTATATTATTATTGCTTCTGTTTTTCTTTTTTCATCTTTATCTTCTTCAAAATCCGTTATTACAACTTCTGTAGTTAATACCATAGAAGCAATAGATGCAGCATTTTGAAGAGAATTTCTCACAACTTTTGTAGGGTCTATAACACCTGCTTTGAATAAATCCTCAAACTTGTCTGTTTTTGCATTATATCCAAAATTCTTATCATTATTTTCTTTTATTTTTGTTATAATCTCTGCTTCTTCTTTTCCAGAGTTTCTTGCAATTTGTCTTATTGGCTCTTCTAAAACTTTTTTAATAATTTCTACACCTGTTTTTTCATCGCCTTCTGCCTTAATGTCTTCTAAAACCTCTTTTGCTCTGAAAAAAGTAACCCCTCCTCCAACAACAACACCCTCTTCTACTGCTGCTTTTGTAGCATGAAGAGCATCATCAATTCTCATTTTCTTCTCCTCCATTTCAGTTTCTGTTACTGCTCCAACCTTGATTACTGCAACACCACCCTCAAGTTTTGCAAGCCTCTTTCTCAAATCCTCTTTTTTGTAATCACTATCTGCATTTTCTATTTGTGCTTTTATTTGTTTTTTCCTTTCTTCAATTTTTTCCTTTTCTCCTTTTCCTTCAACAATGATTGTTTTCTCTGAGCTTACAACAACCCTTCTTGCACTTCCTAACCAAAATTCATCAAAATTATCCAAACTCAAACCTTTTTTCTCTGAAACAACTTCTGCTCCAGTTAAAATTGCAATATCTTCTAATAATTCATCTTTTTCATCCCCAAATCCTGGAGCTTTAACAGCACAAACTTTTACAGTTCCTTTTATTAAGTTGATTATCAAAGCTGCTTGAGCCTCACCATCAATATCATCTGCTATTATTAAAAGAGGCCTTCCATCACTTGCTGCCTTTTCAAGAATTGGAACAATGTGTTTTACACTGCTTAGAGATTTATCTGTTATAAAAATATAAGGGTCTTCTAATTCAGCAATCATCTTTTCACTATCAGTTACCATATATGGAGAGATATACCCTTTATCAAATTCCATTCCTTCTACTACCTCTAACTCTGTCTCAATTCCTTTTCCATCTTCAACAGTAATTACACCATCTTTCCCTACTTTTTCCATTGCTTCTGCAATTAGATTTCCTATTTCCTCATCGTTATTTGCAGAAATTGTTGCAACTTGCTTAGTCATCTCCTTATTATCAACACTTATGCTGTTTTTTTTAATATATTCAACAACCTTAGAAACTGCTTTTTCAATACCTCTTTTAATTTCCATAGGATTTGCTCCAGAAGTTACATTTTTTATACCTTCTTTTATAATTGCTTGTCCTAATAAAACAGCAGTGGTTGTTCCATCACCAGAGTCCTCTTGTGTTTTTGAAGCAATTTCCTTGATTAATTTTGCTCCAGTATTTTCAAACTTATCAATTAATTCAATTTCCTTTGCAATTGTAACACCATCATTAGTAACAACAGGACTTAAATCTTTATCTAGAACAACGTTCCTTCCCTTTGGACCAAGAGTTACTTTTACAGCATCTGCTACTTTATCAATACCTTTAATCAATGCCTGCCTTGCATCTTCTCCGAACATTAATTGCTTTGTATCTGCCATTTTACTCTTCGATAACTGCTAAAACATCTTTATAATCAATTATTAAAAATTTTTCCCCATTTACCTCAAACTCATCAGAAGAGTATCCTCCATAGAGAATTTTGTCTCCTTTTTTTAAAGGAATAGGATCTCCATTTTTTAGGGTCCCAACATCTTCAATAATTCCCTCTTTTCTTTCTTCTCTTGCTTCCTCTGGAAGATAAATACCTTTTTCTGTTTTTTCCTCTGCTTTAAGTGGTTTTATCAAAACTCTCTCACCAATTGGTCTGATTTTCATTTTACTTCTATAATAGTTCAAAGGTTTTTAAATTTTTCGCTTAATAAAAATGATTTTTATTTAAAAAAGAAGATAATTATTTATAAAGGCTTCGCAAATCTTAAAAATTAGGAATTATCAGGGCTTTCTTAACTAACTAAAAACTAAAAGCACTTGTTGAACATTGCTAAAATATTAATGTGAACTTATTCAGTAAATAAAAATGATTAATACAATAATTCTCAAGAGGCAGTGTTCAGCAAAGATTTCTTGTTTTGTTCAACCTAACGCAACAGAAACACTGGTAGATATTGTTTGAAGAAATGTTTAACCCCAAAAGGTATTGCCTATTAATTCTAACTTAATTATATAAATCAAAATTTTTCAATAGAGCCAGCCCAATAAAAACAAAACTTTTTATATAGTATTTTATTATTAGAGTAAAAGAGGTTGAAATGGAAATAATCTTCATCCAATTAGCAGTACTTTTGATAACTGCATTTGTAGTTTCATATATAGCAAAAATTTTGAAGCAACCAATTACTGTCGGATACATTGTTGCAGGCATAGTTATAAGCCCCCTCTTAGTTTATTTTGGTGAATTTGATGAGAATACTATTAAAATATTTTCAGAAATTGGTATTGCATTTCTTTTGTTTATGGTAGGTCTGCACCTTAATCCAAAAGTAATCAAGGATATTGGGGCAAAATCATTATTTGTTGCAATTGGAGAAATTCTTATTGTTTCTTCTGGAGGATTTTTATTATCTTATTATTTTTTTAATTTTAATTTAACTACTTCTATTTTTATTGGAATTGCTTTATCTTTTAGCAGTACAATTATTGTAACTAAACTGTTATCAGATAAAGATCAATTAGATTCTCTTTATGGTAAAATTTCAATCGGTATTCTTATTGTTCAGGATTTTGTTGCTGTTGGAGCTTTAATGTTTCTAACATCCCCTTCTCTTGGGAGAGATTTATTTTCTTTTGCAATAAGAAATGTTTTTGGAGGTTTGGGATTAATTGTTCTCTTGTTTACATTTAGCTACATTGTCCTTGGAAGGTGGATAAGTAATTTAGCAAAATCTTCTGAAATGCTCTTTTTGTTTTCTCTAACATGGGCTTTCTCAATTGCTGCTTTATTTAATGCCTTAGGCTTCTCTGTAGAGATTGGGGCATTAGTTGCAGGAGTTACGTTATCCATATTTCCTTATAGTTTAGAGATAAGTTCTAAAATAAAACCCCTCAGAGATTTCTTTATTATAATCTTTTTTATAATCCTTGGATTAAACCTCGGTCTGACACCAATAAGCAGGAATTCTTTAATCTTTGCAGGGGTGCTTGCAACATCAGTTCTTGTATTAAAACCATTAATAATAATGATATTAATGTCAATTGTGGGATATACAAAAAGGACTAATTTTATGACAAGTATCTCTTTATCTCAAATATCTGAGTTTTCAATAATTTTGATGAATACTGGAATTGCTGCTGGAAAGTTAGATTCGGAACTCGGTAGGATAATGACCCTTGTTAGTATATTAACAATTGTTATATCAACATATCTATTCAAATATTCTGAAACACTATTCAGCAGATTGAAAAGAATCTTAATTATTTTCGAAAGAAAGAGTGTGAGAGAAAGAAGGAGAATAAAAAGAAAATATGATGTAATACTTTTTGGATACAATAGAACAGGATTTAGTATTTTAAGGACACTTAAAAATATGGGTAAAAGCTATCTTGTTGTTGATTTTGACCCTGACACAATAAGGGCTCTTTCTAAGGCAAAAATTCCTTGTGTTTATGGTGATGCTGGAGATTCAGATTTCTTAGAAGATTTGCCTATAAAAGATGCTAAAATAATTATTTCTACAATACCTGATACAGAAGCAAATGAATTAATTTTTATGGTTTCAAAATTATATAATCCAAAAGCAATTATTATATTAAGAGCAAGTTCAGTAAATGATGCAATATCTCTTTATAAAAAAGGAGCAAATTATGTAATGATTCCTCAAATACTTGGAGGAGAGTATATCTCTACAATGATAAAAAAGAATAAAACAAATCCTGAAAAATATAAAAACGACAAGAATCGAAGTATCAAGATTATTAAAGAGATTATAAGAAAAGAGTTAGGAGATGATGAATCTTAGTTGAAGTGTTGGGTTTTCTAAGGGTAAGTTGATGGACATAATATTGATAAATTGGAAGGAATTATCCCCTTCATCCAAATCAAGAATGCCAAAAAAATTAATGTCCTTTATAAATAAATTTAATTATCTTTTTAATAAAACTCAAAAACGCCAAAAAAACTGGCAAAAAATTTATATATCAGAATATCTATCAAAAAGATATGGAAAGAAGAAGCAATTTTCATCTTGAAAGAAGCTATAGTTGTTCACCTATTTGTGATGGTCATATTAGAAGATATACAATTGAGAGTGAAGGGCTAGATAGAGGTGATAGAGTGAGAAATATATCAGTTATCTTTGTCTGCTCGAAAGGAGAAGAAGAATGTCCTATTCTTAGAAATAGAGCAATATCAGAGTGGAAGAAGAAACAAGCAAATGGGGAAAATGGATATGTTGAAATTAAATCTCCTGAAGAACTTAATAAAATTAGAATGAAAAGAGAAAGATATAGGTTTATAGATGATGATATTCCAGATATAGATGAGGATTTGTGAGAGATACAATAATAGATAATAATTAATAATCTAATTTTTTAATAAACCAGCTCAACATATAAATCTTAAAAGATTGAAAAAAACAAGAAGAAATTTAAGAATTACACAAGAAGATTTAATTGAAGCATTAAAAGAAGGTCATATTCCAAAAGAAGAATTATATGATTTCTTTTCTTTTTGGGGTGAGGGGGAATAGTTTTTACTTAACAATCTGCGAAGCAGATAATATTTAGGAATGCCTTATTCAGAACTTTTATGCGGATTCATAAGTTATTGATGATATTAATTCTAAACATTCTGTATGTAATAGAGAACTTTTAGTGCTATCTTACAATCGAATGTAACAATAATTATTATCTGAATTTTTCATTAATATAACCTCCCCAAACAAGGTTAAAACGAGTTAAATTGTTCTTGTTATAAACAAATTTAAAAATAACCACTAAAAGGTGGTAAAGAATACAAAGATTTATAAACAATGATTTTATTGATTAATCATGAAAAAAGAACTTGGAATTATTAGAGATTCAGTTATCTCTGGGATGGGTGGTCTTTTAGCAGGAGCATCGTCTGCAAATTTATTAAGCAATTACGGTGTTGCTGGTGGATTAAATTCAGCAGTATCAACAGTAGCAAGTTATCTATCTGATGTTGGAATATTCTTAAGATTACATGCAAAAAACAATAAAGATTTATATGGAGGGGGTGAGAATTTTGACTCTAAAAAATTTATATTAAATCAAGTAAAAATGAGTGTTGGATATTCCTTAGTTACTCCTGGACTTTTATTTTTAAGAGGTTATATTGCTAATAAAATGATAGAAAAAGGAATATCTCCTGAATATGCTTCAGTTTATTCTGACATGATAATTTATCCTGTTAGATGGCTTGCTTCAGGACCAATATCAAGAATTATGGGAGTAACAAAAAAGAAAAACCTTGAATCTATTGTTGAGAATTAGAATCTCTCTTAAATGAAATTATTTTTATTGTATAAACAACCCTTAATAGTAACTCTAATAAAATTATAAATACCCAATATACCCACACATTTTTTAGAAACAGAGGAATTTTTGAAATTTGAGTTATTACTGAGTTGAAATTTAGAAATATTTTTGGGTTTGTTGCCATTACTGCAAGCAAAGAAAAAGGAAGAATTTTTGCCATTTCTTTTGCCATAGCTTGATTATGGTATGCAGACATCCTTATTGATGCAATTATTATAATTGATAGAAAAATGATTGATGAAAGTTCCATATTTTCTCCAAGCAAAATCAAAAATAAAGTAAAAAGCGAGAACCAAATAAAAACTAAAAAAGGTAGAATTAAAATATACTCAATAAAATAAAGCAATGCTCCAAAAAGTTTTGCAATAACTGGATGCTCGGAACGATTGTATTGCTGAAGATTAAGAGTTATTATATCTCTACAAGAGATAGAGTGATAGAATTTCCAAATCAAGAGGACATATAAAAAGACTAGAAAAGACCATAAGAAAATTTCTAAAAAAGCTTTGAGCTCTTGTGGAAAAAGAAGTGTCAAAGCATTATAATATTTTTCAATGTTCAAAAGCACCTCATTTATGAACATATTTTAAACAAGATGTAGGGGTTTTTAAAATTAGGGTTTATCATATTGTTATAAATTATGAGATAAATTCTAAAAAGCTAAAAATGCGAGAGAAGATTTAAAAAGTAGAATCATATTTATTTAATATGAGAAAAACAATTAATCAGATTATTGTCAAATTTATGAAATTTTTAGGAATAAAATATTGCTTTGGGGTTCCGGGTTCAAACATGAGTCTTTTAGATGAAATTAATAAAAGTAAGAAGATAAAATTAATTTTAGCAAAACATGAAGAGGGTGCTGGCTTTATGGCTAGTGGATATTCTAAGTCTACTGGACTGCCGTGTTCCTGTTTCGGGAGTGTCGGTCCAGGCGCAACAAATTTAGTAACAAGTATAGCTGCAGCATATTACGATTCTCAGCCAATATTAGTTCTATCCGGCCAAGTTTCGAGTTCATTGAAAGGAAGGGCAAGTTTTCAGGAGTCAACAGGGATTGGAAGAACTATAAGTCAATTAAAAATATTTAAGGAAATTACCGGTTACGCTGAAGTTATTGAAGACGAAAAGAAGATTATCCAAATATTAAAGAAGGTTTATTTTACCTTAAACGATCATCGTCCTAGTCCAGCATATTTAGAAATTCCCGCCGATGTAATGCAAAAGGAAATTGATTTTGAGGATAATCTTTTTGAATTATTTGAAAAAGAAAATAAGATTAGATTAAAAAGAGAGATTCCGATTGAAAAAATTAAAAAAATTTCTTTAGAATTGCAAAAATCTAAAAAGCCGGCAATATTGCTTGGGGGAGGGGCTATTAAACATCGAGAAGCTATCTTGAAATTTATTAATAAATCAAAAATTCCAGTATTAACAACTCTAAAAGGGAGGGGTATAATTTCAGATGACCATAAACTTTCACTTGGGACAATTGGTTTGACAGGACAAAAATCAGCAAACGAGTATATTAAATCTGGTGTGGATTTTTTAATTGTCATTGGCTCTAGTTTAAGTCAATTTTCTACCAATAATTGGAGTTTTAATTTTCATAACACTAAAATTGTTAGAATAGATATAAAATCAAGGGACATAACTAAGAATTATAAGATAGATTATCTTCTTCAAGGAGATATTTCAGAGATTATTTCAAAATTAGAGTTGACAATTAAAAAACAAAAGAAGGATTATTCTGGTTTAATAAAGAAATATAGATCTAAAGGTTATTTTAATTATCCTGAAATGAAAGCGAATTCTACACCTTTAAAACCTCAAACTTTTATTGCTGAATTAAGAAAAATATTACCAAAAGATTCAATAGTATGCACAGAGTCTATTGCATGGGTTCAGAGATATTTCAAAATTTACAAACCGAGAACGCAGATTGTATGTACTGGTTTTGCACCAATAGGATGTTCTCTAGGAGAGGCTATCGGAAGTAAAATGGGAAATAAAGATAGAGTCGTAGTTTCAATCCAAGGGGATGGGGGATTTCAAATGACTGCAATGGAATTAATGACAGCATCTAATTATAAAATTCCAATAATGGCAATAGTCCTTAACAACGGCATTCTTGGACCAATATACCATTCTCAGATAAAAAAGTACGGAAAATCATTTATGACAGAGTTTACTAATCCCTCATTTGATAAATTAGCTGAAAGTTTTAATATAAGGTATTACAAGATTTCAAATAAAAGTGAAATAAAAAAGCAAATTAATAAAGGATTAAAAAGTCTTAAAGAAAAGCATCCTGTTTTAATAGAAGTAATGGTTGCTAAAGAAAAATGGAATTAAAATCATTTAGGGGGGTTGTAGCTAATCCAGGAAGATATATCGGAAAAATAAAAATAGTGGATTCAGTAGAAGATATTGAAAGGGTAAAAGAGGGGGATATAGTTGTAACAACAAATAACTCTCCATTGTTTTCCTTAGCATTTATAAAAGCATCTGCCATTATAAGTGAGAGGGGGGGTTCATTATGTCATCTAGCTATTGTCAGCAGAGAAATGAATAAACCTTGTATATTGGGTGTTGAAGGCATTTCATCAAAGTTAAAAGAAGGGATGCTCGTTGAGGTGGATGCTACTAACAACAAAGTAACTATTTTAGAAAATGAATAAATCTATTAAAAAGTTGTGTAAAGTAATTGGAAGAGATTTGTCAAAGTTGCATAAGGGAGACACTGCGAGTGCATTATGGCCATTCATCCCTAATGAAGCAGAATATTATGTTGGAAGCTTTTTTATTAGAGAGTTATATTCTTCAATTAAAAGATTAAAAGACAAAGGTTACTCGATTGAAGAGATAGCAAGATTATTCGAAAATCCCTCGAAAATTGCACAATACTTTACTCTCTTTCATAGTGCAAAAGTTTTGAAGTTTAATCAAAGAATAGAGCTTGCAAAGGATTTAATAAGCTGTATAGGATATTATAGAGAAGATGTTTTTTGTGATGAAAATAATCGGCTAAAAAAATATTCTTTTGAAATTGACAAACTAAACTCAAATGAGAACAATCTAATAATAAGCAACAAATTATCTGCATTGTTATTGTTTTATTTGGAGATACTCTACCCTACAATGATGAGATTAGGGCATGAGTTTCATGGGGTTTATGAAAAAGGGAGTAAGAGGATATTCATTAAAGAGTTTTTTAATCTTAATCCTATTTCACTTAACTTAACAGAAGAATTTCCTTTCAAAAAAATAAAAATCGTTGAAGAGATTAGGGGAGAGATTGATTTAGATTTTTTTAATCATTTATTTCAATCTCCTAAGAAAGTAGCCTCTTACGTTGAAATTGATGGTCGTTTAATCAAAGACATTGAATTGAAAAAAGTCTATAAGATCATTGAAAAAAAAGTAAATGAAACTATCTTAAAAACAAAGAATTTTTCCAGAAAAGATTGGTTTAAGGTATATAGTCGGGGATTATTTCATTCCTTTGATTCTTTAAAAAAAGAACTTAATCTTCCGTTAGAAATTCCAAAAGAATTGTTTTTAAAAATAGACCATGAAAATTTTAAAGTACCTTTAGATAAAATCATTAAATTTATAAAAATGCACACAAAAGAAGAAATTGAAAAAATCACTGTAGAGAGTTATATAAGAATATTTGAAGAAAATGATAAATAAAGAAGCAGAAATTCACGTTACAACTGAATGCCCCCATAATTGTGTTTTTTGTTCTGTTAAAAAACACCCTCATCCAAATCCAACCATAAATGAAATCAAAAAAGACATAAAATTATCTAAACCTTTCAGAAAATTGATTCTTTCAGGAGGGGAAGTTTTACTTAGGAAAGATATATCTGAGATTATAAAGTTTGCAAAAGCAAATCAAAAGTATACTTTAATTGAGACTAACCTAATTTTTTTAAATGAAAAACTACTTAGAAAGATTATTAAAGTAGGGTTAAATGAATTAAAAATATCATTTCACTCGCATGATAAAAATTCTTATGAGAAAATAACACAATCAAAAAATTTTGAGAAATTGTTAAAAAATATGGAATTATTAAGAAAATATAGAAGTAAGGTTAAAATATCAACAAACACGGTGATTACTAGATATAATTATAGATCTCTGTATAAAACAATTAATTTCTTCGAAGAAAAATATCCTTTTATCGAGGAAATTAGAATTTCCTATCCGAGATTTTATCCCATTAAAGGACACAAAAACTATTCCAAGAAGCATTTGGTTTCGTTAAGAAAAATAAAAAAAGCAATAAATAAAATTGGTAATAATAAAAAAATCTTGTTTGAAAATATACCCTTATGCATCATTAATGATAAAAGAGCTGAAAATGTAAATTGGGATGTTTGGTTGATCAAACAAGGAAAGATATTAACCGGATTGGAAGGGCGATATTTTCCAAAAAAATGTTCGGAGTGTAAAAAGAGAGAAAAATGCCAAGGTCTTCATAGGTATTACTCTTTATATTTTAATGAAAATTTTGTGAAGCCGTTTAAGTGAAGGGCCCGATACATCTTGGATCTGGAACATCAAATCTCCCATATTTGTAAAAGCTAATAGCTTTACAGCCCCCTCTACAAGCCTCCCCATATTTGCAAAGACGGCATTTTTTGGGTAATTTACCCTCTCTCCAAATTTTCCAATTTTTATCATCTTTCCAAATCTTAGAAAAATTCGTTTTGTAAATATTCCCAGCAACAACATGGGGGAGCATTTTACAGGCAACAACATCTCCATTAGCAAGAATCGCACAATAAGTTCTTCCTCCCCTACAACCTAAAAAGGAAGCAATTTTTTGTTCTGATTTAGAAAGTCTCGGTTCTGATAAAAAAGAAGACTCAAAATTTATGAAATTCTCTCCATATTTATTATTAACTTTTTTTATTTTATTGAACAATTCATATTTCTCCTTAAAGTCTAACGATTGATCCCATAAGTCTTTCCCTCTTCCACAAGGCATTAAATTCCCAACATTAATTCTTTTTACACCAATCATATTTAATAAAACAGATAATTGGAGAACATCATTTTTGTTTAGTTTATTTAATGTCATTGTAACTTTAACTTCAAATCCTTCTTTTACCAACCTCTTAATTATATCCAAAGTTCTTTTAAATGTACCCTTGCCCCTAATTATATCATGCGATTCTTCTAAACCATCCAAACTAATTGTTATCTTCTTCATACCCGTTTTCTTTAATTTAGATATCTTTTCGTCATTCAGTAATAGACCATTTGTAACTACAATTAGATCGGGTATTCCTTTTTTTACAGAGTAAGATAAAATTTCAAAAATATCTTTCCTTAAAAAAGGTTCTCCCCCAGAATAGATTATCTGGATAACCTTCATTTTTGATAAAGTATCTATTAATTCTCTTAATTTCTTAAGTGAAATTTCGTTAGTCTTTTTTGTAGATGTTGAAACGCGACAATGAATGCATCTAAGATTGCATCGTTCAGTTAGATCAATCCCCATATAAATTGGTGCAGAAAAAGTATTCATTCTATTTCCCTTAAAATTTTATTTATCCCTTTTGAAGCTTTCTGTGAAGAAATTTTATATTTTTTAGAAATACTGTCAATGATCTCTTTTTTTGTTAATCCAGAATCAAAGAAAGATATTATTTCTTTTGCGGTCTTATTTGTAAAAAAAATCTGAGAACTCAAGCTATCAAAAACTATGTAACCCTGTTCTTCTTTTCTAAAAAAGAACCTCTTTGGCCTTTTAATCTGATTCAATCCAAAATTCTGCAATTTTCCCTTCTTCTCCTGATACAGGGAACTTTGCGATTTCTGGTTCTTCATATTTTTCATTTGTTTCCATTTAAGTATATGGTCTATCTTTTTTATAAATATTTCTTTTTACTCTCAGAAATCAACAGTTAGTATAATAGGGGGGGTTTTATATATTTAGTTGCGTCGAGTTTCATAAAATAGACAAAGAGAAGGCTTAGATAAATTTTAAAACTATTTTTTATACAATCCTTTTATTTTATTTTTTAATTGATTATAATTTTTAGGTTTGATGTATATGAAGGAGTAATAAAACTTTCCAATGCACAGTTTGAACTTTTTAGTTTCAAATGAGAAAGCTTCAGGATTATGTTCAGAATCTTCCCAATCTTTTGTAGATATTCTAAATTCTTCCTTTGAAAAAATATTTAATGGCTCTAAAATTTTCCAAATATCTTTTTTTAGTTCTTTCCAACTATGATAGATTTTATTAATCTTAAACAATATACTTTTTTCATCCTTTAGGAAATAGATACTAAAATTCTCTTCTATAATCTCTGGAGAAAGAAATTTTCCAAATTTTAAAAACTCTGTTATTCTTTCAGAATTCTTTGCAACCCCAAATAAAATTCCTCTCTCTTTACCAAGTTCTTCAACCAAATCCTTCAATTTTAATGATTTTTCTTCAAATAATTCTCCTAAAGCATATACATCTAAATCATATAAATGAGAGTTATCAATTATTATTGGATCATTTAGTATAAACATCTTTTCCTTTCTTCTAATTCCAAAAAAATAAAATAAGGGCTCCATAAGTTTAGATATCCTCGAATTATTTAAATATTTTGTAGTATAAAAAGACATAGAGGGTTTCCAAAAACATTTAAATATGCTTTTTTATTTATTGGAGCATGATTGACATAAACTTAATTAGAGAGAATCCAGAATTAGTCAAGGAGAATATTAAAAAGAAATTTCAAGATGAGAAACTTCCACTTGTTGATAAAGTTTTAGAACTTGATGAAAAATGGAGGAAGGTAAAATTTGAAGAGGATAATTTAAGAGCAAAAAGAAATAAGATTTCTAAAGAGATTTCAGAAGCAAAGAAAAAGGGGCAGGATAATGAAGTTAGCAGATTAATGGAGGAAGCAAAAAAGATTCCTAAAGAGCTTGAGAAACTCGAAGATAAAAGAAAAGAGCTTGAAGAAAAAATAAAAGAGATTATGATGAAGATTCCAAATATTATTCATGAGTCAGTTCCAATTGGAAAAGATGATTCTGAAAATGTTGAAATCGAGAAGATTGGAGAGCCAAGAGTACCTGATTATGAAATTTTTAATCACGCTGAATTAGCTGAAAAACTTGGAGGAGCTGATTTTGATTCTGCAAAAGAAACTTCAGGAAAAGGATTTTATTATTTATTGGGAGATTTAGCAAGATTGCATTCAGCTCTGCTTGCTTTTGCAAGAGATTATATGATTAAACAAGGATTTACTTATGTTATTCCTCCTTTTATGATTCGCAAGAAAGTTGTTGAGGGTGTTATGAGTTTTGAAGAAATGGAAAATATGATGTATAAAATTGAAGGAGAGGATTTGTATTTAATTGGAACTTCAGAGCACTCTATGATTGGAAGATTTATTGGAAAGACCTTGAATTCAAAAGAGCTTCCTTTAAAATTAACAAGTTATTCTCCTTGTTTTAGAAAAGAAGTTGGTGCTCACGGAATTGAAGAAAAAGGACTTTACAGGCTTCACCAGTTTGAGAAACAAGAGATGATTGTTATTTGTGAGCCAGAAGAATCTTATGAGTGGTATGAAAAAATGTTAAAATACACAATTGACATATTCAGACAATTAGAAATTCCAGTAAGAGTTTTGGAGTGTTGCTCAGGAGATTTAGCTGATTTAAAGGCAAAATCTGCTGATGTTGAAGCATGGAGTCCAAGAAGAAAAGCTTATTTTGAAGTTGGAAGTTGCTCAAATTTAACAGATGCTCAAGCAAGAAGATTAGGAATTAGAATTGAAGGAAAAGGAAAAAGATATTTTGCTCATACTTTAAATAATACTGCTTTAGCTTCTCCAAGAGCATTAATTGCATTAATGGAAAACCACCAGCAAAAAGACGGCTCAATTAAAATTCCAAAAGCTTTACAAGCTTATTTAGGCGGATTAAAGAAAATTGAGATTAAGAAATAAATCTGTTTAGTTAAAAAACAATTAATCATTAGAAGTTTGAAAAGAATTATAATAGTATAGAAACGAAAGATTCAGAATGAAAGTTTTGCTTGACATTACTAAAAACTAAAAGCACTTGTTGAACCCTTCTTATGATGATTGTCTATTAACCTCATATTAGTTTATATTAAACAAACTTTTCAACAAAACCGACCAAAGCAAAACCTTTAAAAATATTTTTGAGTAAGAATTATTACTGATTGTAAAATGCCTACGTGGTCTAGCGGCTATGACACGACCCTGTCGCGGTCGTAATCCGGGTTCGACTCCCGGCGTGGGCGTTTTTTTTAGCTCAGAGAGAGATCTAAATCCTCTGCTAGTTTTTGGAATGCTTTCTTAAGAGATATTATGAAGAAAAAAATAAGAAAAAAACCAAAAAAGATTATTCCATGAAAACTATTCCTCCAGCAACTTGCTAAAACAAACAAGAATGAAATAAATCCTCCGATAAAAAGATAGGGTGTTTCTTGTGAAAAATCAAATACTTTATTGACAATCTTTTCCTCTTCTTTTTTGAAATCTTTTGCCCATTTTGGAGACCTTCTCAATCTTGGTATTATTGATTTCTCAATGAAAATCAAAAAAAGAGAGATTATTATTGTAGCAATATTATGTGTCCAAAAACCAATACATAAAAACAATAGAAGAATAATAAGAAGTAACCATTCAAAAGGATTTGAAGTGACCTTGAAAAAATATTTAATAACCTCTTTTTGTTTCATGTTTTAATTAGGCTATGATTATTTAAAAATCTTCTTATGTTTAAATGTTAACGAAGATTTTCTTAAGTTTAAATCACATAAAGGTTAATGAGAGAATTATTTGAGCATTGTTCAACACAATCAAAAACTTTTAATCCAAACAGAGAATGTTGAATTTTTCCTATAGGAACTTTCCACCAACACTTTTTACTTTAAAATTAACAGATTCTATCAATAGTTTTTTAATATAAAAAAAGATTATTATATTATGGAAATAGCAATTTCATTATTTATTGTATTAACTGCAATAGTTTCTATTTTATACTTATCAAGAAAATTTAAAATAAATAGAAGGATTTCTCTATTAATCTCTCTTGAAATATTTCTCTTTTGGCTCTTTTCAGAAATAAGCCAATTAGTTAGTTCTAAAAAAATTCTTGTTGTAGATAAAATAATTTATAATTATCTGTCAGATATAGTAAATCCTGTTCTTACCAAAGTGTTCATTATTATAACAAATATTGCAGAACCAATAAATCTTATATTATTATCTATTCTTATTTCAATTCTATTTATAGTAAAAAAACAATGGAGCAAAATAGGTTTTTCAGTAGGAATTCTTGGGGGGGCGATTATTGAGATAATCTTAAAGCATTATTTTCATAGAATAAGGCCTCTTAGTAATACCATAGTTGAAGAAGGTTTTAGTTTTCCAAGTGGTCATGCTATTATAACATCAATATTCTTTACTTTATTATTGTATTATACATTATCCTATGTGAAAAATGAATATAAAAAGAGAATTTTAATTGCTTCATCAGCAGCACTCATCTTACTTGTTAGTTTTAGTAGATTATATTTACAAGTTCATTGGTTTAGCGATGTAGTTGGAGGCCTCATGGTGGGAATAATGTGGTCAATAATGATTATTATTTTTGATTTAGCAAAAAAAGAAGGATTTCTTAAAAAACAATAATTTTAAATATTGATTTTTACGATTATTATCATCCAGAATTAGAGAATTCTGGTATAAGGCCTCGTAGCTCAGCCTGGTAGAGCACTAGCCTTTTAAGCTAGGTGTCGCGGGTTCAAATCCCGTCGAGGCCATGTTATCAGATTTGAACCCTTTGGGTTTAATTTGGCTACGACTGAAAGGAGTAGACGAATTAGGTCGAGCTTCAGTGCTTTGGTGAGGCCTGCTCACCACGCTTGGGCGAAGCAGGTCGAATGCCTTTCAGGAATGAGGCCTAATTTGATTACGAACGAAGTGAGTAAGCGTATCAGGTCGAACTCTGTGAGGCCCAAATCCCGTCGAGGCCATGTTATAGGGTTAGTAGAAGCCACTTATCTATATATTTCTTGATTTTATGAAAGAATTGACAAAATTAAGATAATCATTATATTTTTTTCGTGCCATCTTTTCAATAATTAATTCAGGTGTTGAGCTTGCAAGATGATTTTCAATTGGATTATGATCCACAATTAATTCAAAGTTGTCATCGAGACCTTTTGCTTCAATGCCGTCAATCCGTGTTTTTTCAGGAAGCATTTCATTTATTTCTTGCCCAAGATGTGTTGCTATAATCAAAAAACAATTCTTTTTCACATAATACTCAATAGTTGCAGAAATAATTTTTCCAGCTGCACCAGGTTCTGTAACAGCCTCGATTTCATCTGCAAGAATGAGAGTCTTATTTCCTGGTTTTATGCTTGATAGTTGAGACAACAGATTTTCAAAAGCCCCTCTTGTAGCACTCCCTTTATTCTTAGCAAAATAATAAATATCCTCAAATAAAGGAGAATTAAACTCTCCATATACTGGTAGCCCTAACTGCAATAAAGAATACAATTGGATAATATGTTCTAATAATGTTGTTTTACCCCCTGAATTTGCACCAGTTAAAACAGAGCATCTGTGGTCAATTAATCTGAAAGAAATTGGCTGAGGGTCTTCTAAGAGGATGTTTTTTGAATTGTTTATTTCAAAGAAATCTTTAATTTCTGGAAAATTTTCCTTGTCTACTAAATATCTTGATATTCCAGAAATAAAATCAAAGACGAGAAGAAGTGATGACAATCTTGATAGTTTTTCAGGTATTTTTTTGATGATTTCTGCTTGATTCTTTATTTCCTCCTGTTTTCTTATAAAGCTGCTTGAGCTTTCTTGTTGTATAAGTTTATCAAGTTCAATTTCATCAATTGTTACAGGAATACCAATATTAAGAACATTAATTGGAAGAGAGCTTTCATTAATAGCATTCATTGTAATTTTCTTGAGCTCCTCAGGAAGCTCCCCTTTCTCAATCATGTGAACAAGAGATTCCCCTTTTATTGTAAGTTCTCTTAGTTTCATAGAAACTTTTTCATTTATTTCCTCCACCTTTTTTTCAATAAAGTCCTTAGTTAATATAGAATCATTATATTCAAGCAAGCTTAGCAAAGAATTTAATTCTTTAACAAGAGCTTTTCCTTCTTTTCCAATATTTTTGTCTGCTAATTCAAAAAGATTTTGCTTCCAAGCTGAAAGCTCTTCAAGATATCTTTCTAAATAAGCATCATCAATTGAGTTTATTAATACAGAATTTGGAAGATTCTCAAGTGCAAATTGATGCTCTGGGCAATCAAAAATCTGAACAATATCATAATCTTTTAGAGGATAAATATCTGACTCCGAAACAATCATCTGGACAGGACAATTATTTTGTCTTAGTTTCTCAAAAACCTCATAATTTTCAGTTACAACAATTATACTATATTCAGGAGTCCAAGTTTTAAGAGGTTTTTTAAGTTCTTTTAAAAAACTATTATTAATTACCCCAAAATCTTTTATTCTCTTAAAAAAATCTTGTCTTTTCTTTATTTCTTCTGAAGAAGTTGAAAACTTAAAAAAATCAAATAGATTGCTTGTGTCTGGAAAAACAAACCCTTCAGATAACTTAGATATTACTCTTCTATGTACTTGTTTAGCATTTCTTGTTCTATAAAAGGTTATATTTCCTTCTAAAAAGACTCTCTTTTCATTAAAAGGAGATAGATTATTCTCTTGTATAAATTGAATTAGCTCTTCTTTCATGAATGATTAAGTACAGAAATACTTTTAAGAATTTGTTTACTACTTAGAAATTATCAGATTTCAATAGGCTTACTTTTAAGTGATTCAAAAAAGTTACTACTTAAAACTAAAATTATGGTGTCATTAGATAAGAGTAACAAAAGCGAAAGATTTAAATACCCTTAACACATAGTATTATTATCACCTCTTTTTCCCCAGAAGACGGTTTCAAGCCATCTCTTTTTTGATTTGGACTTGAAACCGCTTCCAGGGTTTTGGAAATTTAATAGAATTAATTATTATTTTGTGTGAATTCTGTATAATGGCATTTTCCACAATAAACCCTGTCTTTTGCTACCATAAGAAAGATTCCAGGTCCACATCTTGGGCATGTAGGAGCTCTTTTTAGTTTCCCATCTTCAAGGGTGTATTTTTTATATCTCTGACTAGGTTTGTTATTTTTATGTGGCTTTTTTCCTTTTTTAACAGATTTTTTTACACCCATTTTATTCTTTTACCTCTTCTCCAGATTTTTCTTGAGCATCTGAATTTTCTTTTGCTTCACCTTGCTCGCTTTGTGCTTCTGCTCCTTCCTGAGCTCCTTGTTGCTCAGCTTCAGCAGGACTTTCACCTGTTTTATTATCTATTTCTAATTTTTTCTTAATTTCTAAGTCCTCATAAACAAAAATTTCTGCAGTAACTTCTTTTGTTCCGAACTTCCCAAGAACTTTTTTAACAACAGAATTATCATGATTGCTTGAGGTTTTATCGCAAAAGTTCTTTAAAACATCTTCTTTTTTTGGAATTCCATCAGACTCAAATCTAATTAAATATTCTGTTCTTTTCAACAAAGGATTCTTAAATTCTTGAATAATTTCAAATTCCATTTTAAGTTTTTATTGCAAAGTTTCCTTTATCTTTTATTCCAAGATTTTTAGCTATTTCTGACTTTTCTGGATCAAAAACTATTATTCTTCCTCTAAAAGAATCTGTAGATTCTTTAGAACCGCATTTAGGACATTTTTCCTTATCATGAATTATTCCACAGTTTTTGCATGCTTTTAGTTTTTTCATTTTTTAGCCTCTCCTGCTTTTTTTGATTTTGCTTTTTCTTTTTTAATTTTATCCTCTTTTATCCACTCTAATTTTCCAAGCCCTGGTTGTCTCATAGTTAATCCTATTTTTACCTCTTTACCCTTGTGACTTATAGCGACAATTCTTGCTAAGCATAAATCACCTTTTTTTAGAGTTCTCTTGGTATCTTTTCCAATTAGGGCATTTGATTTACTAAAACTAACATAATCTTCCATTGTTTGTGATATGTGAATCATACCTACTAATGCTCCAAGATTAATGAAAGCTCCAAAAGAGGTTATTTCTTCAACAATTCCATAAACTAATTCCTGTAATTCAGGTTTCCATGCAAGAACTTTGAATTTTGTTTTATAATATGCTGCACCATCTCCAGGAATAATAGTTCCTTCTCCAACATCAAGGACTTCCAAAATAGATAAGACCTTTCCAACCTCTTGACTATAATAATCTTTGAAACTTTCCTCTAATTGTTTTTCAACTGCCTCGAGTGTAGGTAATCCAAACAACTCTGGCTTAACTCTTACATGCTCCTCAATCTCTGTTACATAGAACATTTTATATTGAATATAGAAAAAATTGCTTTTTAAAGCTTATGTTCGAACACTTCTAAAAAGATTAAATGATTTCTTTAAACTCTTTTTCTATTTTTTCTTTTCTTTTTCTAAATGTTTTATCCTCTTTTGATAGTTTGTCTATCTCTTCTTCGATTTCTTCCCTAAGTTCTGCAAAAGGATCTGGATTATGCTTAAAATAAATTTCCCTCAACCATACATAGATTTCTTCAAAACTTGATTCCTGTTCAAGCCAGATTTTCTCCTGTACTTCTAAATTTATCAGGGGTAAAAGAGACATAATTCTCTCTTCCCTATCTTCTCCGACTAATTTAGAATATGTTATTTTTTTTCTATCTGCCAAAAGATTTCTTATCTTATGATAAAGCTCTACAACAAGATTCTTTATACTTTTTGTTTTTTTTGGAAGAGTTATTGAAGTTTCCCTTAATGCGTTTTTATCGAGAATAACCCTCTTAATCCTCCTTGTTTCTGTTTTTATTGCTTTATTTAAAGATTCCATCAATTCTTCAAGAGTTACTTTCTTTAATCTTGGAAGGGGGGTTTTTGGAATTAGTAGGGGTATATCCTCATCAAGTTCAATCCTTTCTAATTGCTTTTTTTGCTCCTCTTTTTTTCCAAATAAGATTTCGTCAATGCTCTTTAGATAATTATTCAATATTATCTCAGATTTTATCCTCAACAACAGTGCAGCAGCAAGAAGGACTTTGCTTGAGATAAAGAAATCTGCTTCTTCCATTTTTCTAATTCTCTCCAAAAAAGCATCGCTAAGTTTAATAATATCAATATCCCAAGGGTCAAGCTGTTCTGAATTGATTAAATCATAAATTATTTCTTGCCAACTTATCTCTCTTCCAAAAAGTATCTTATGAAGCTGCTCTTGCTTTGATTCTTTTTCAACCTCTTTTTCCATTATAATTCTATCAAAAGAGATTATAAAAAACTATCTTTGACAAAAAGTCCTTAAAAAACTAAATTAATCCTTCATCTCTATTTTTATATTAACGCTTTTGGGAATCTGCAATTTCATTATTGCATGAAGAACTCTTTCATTTGCTGGAATATCAATTAACCTCTTATGAATTCTCATTTCAAATCTATCAAAAGTAGCAGTTCCATCCCCACAAGGGCTTTTTCTCGTTGTTACTTTTAGTTTTTTTGTTGGAAGTGGAACTGGCCCACTTATATTTACTCCTGCCTTTTTTGCAATTTCCTTTATATAATTACAAACTTCATTCAAAGCATCAATATCAATGCTATTTAATTTTATCCTTACTTTTGACATTTTAAAAAAGATATAAATATCCCTTTAAAAAACTTTGTTTTTTGCATCCTGCTCTATAAGGGTTAGTAAATAAAAAGTAATTAGATTCCAAATCTCTCATATATTCCAAAGATTAGTTCTTGTTCTGGGCGAGTGTATTCCCTTCTAATTCTCCTACTATTTATTTTTAACCTGTAATAGAGAACACCATCCTCTTCAAGAACAGGAAATATCTTAATACCTGGAAGGGCTTTCCTAAAACTCCTTCTTACTGCTTTTCGTAATTTATTTGTCCTGTTTACTGAGAATCTTTCACCAATTTCATCACCATTCACAAAAACCTTAATGCTATTTACATCAACCAAAAACTCCTCCAACACCCTAAAGGGGTGCATTTCAGGATTGTTTCTGTTCTTCCACCAATAATCAAGAGAGACTTTAGTATTTTCTTTTGCCATTTTAATAGACGCAGTTAGAGAATAAAATTGAGCATATTTAAAAAGATTATTAAAATGAAATAAAATAAAAAAAGAAGCAAAAAGTTTAAAAAGAGAATCATAAAGATATTTAAAAAGAGGGCCTATCAAATGGAAGAAGACGAAGAAAGAGAAGAAGAGGATTCCCTTGATGAAGCATTAGACCTTTTAGAAGAATTTTAATTATTTCAAGAGCATTTCATTATTGCTTTTATTGAGCTCTTTTATAGGTGTTTCTATCTTTATTTCAATCTCATCAATATCTGTATATAACCTGCTGCTCCTTAGACGAATCTCCTTGCTAACGCCAATTTTAATATCAGATAAATTAAATTCATTTAATTTTCTTCCATTCACATAGACAATCAATTTTGAAGTTGGAGCATCTTCAAGACCTATGTTTTGTACCAAAATATTAAGATACAAGAAACCATCTTTAATCCTTGCTTCTGCTTTTGAGATAGACAAATCTGGATAACCTGTCTCATTATAAAGCCTATTAATCTCATTAATAACATCTTCGCCAATTTCTTGGTCGCAGTTTGTTATTGGATACATTATATTTTTTGAATTGTTTGAATGTTTGAATCCAAGAACATGAAGAAGTTCATGAATTGCAACTGTTGGAAGAGGGCATTTAGATTCACGAATTAGAAGTATATTTCCATGAGTTATTACATTATATTTCCCAGAGACAGTTATATTTGTAGGCCCACCTTCACCAGCAATAAATCGCCCTTCTCCAATTTTTTTATCTTTTTCCCCACAAAAAATAGATATTTCTTCGTTTTCGCTAACAGGAAAAAAACTAAGAACAGTTTTTCTTGAAAGAATCTCAAATGCCCTCATCATATCTTCTCTTTTTTGTATTGAGCATGCAGAAGATATCTTATAGGAAATTATCCTCTTAGGAAACCTCATATTTGGATAAAATTGCATGGAATTGTTTTGAGGATTAAAATTTGAATTATTATAATAATTTCTCTCGTTTTCTTTTATAAGAACTCTATTTTTAATGGTTTGGTATGGAAGTATCCAATAAACTATTAGAAAAGATATAATAATTAATACAAGAAGGGATTTTAAAATTGATTTATAGTTCATAATTAAAATTAACAAAGATATTATATAAACTTTTTTTAAAAATAAAAAAAGAAAAAGAAGAAAAATCTTCTTATTTATTCTGAATCTTCTGCTTCTCCAGCATCAGATTCATCTTCTGTAGCATCTTCAGCTTCTTCAGCCTCAGTTGCTTCTTCGTTTGCTTCTTCAGAAGCTTCTTCCTGAGATTCTTCAGCCTCAGTTGCTTCTTCGTTTGCTTCTTCAGAAGCCTCTTGTTGAGTTTCTTCTTCGTCCATTTTAACTATTCGGAGAAACAATTCCTCTCTTTTAAATCTTTCTATTCATTAGAGAATTATTTCTTTTTTAATGTTGAACTATAAACACCAATCAATTTTTCAATTTTTTTGTCCAAATCAAAGTTCTGTTTAACTTTCTCAATCCCTGCTGAACCCATTTGCTTTCTTCGCTTTTCATTTTTTACGAGAAATTCAATTTTCTTTGCAAGTTCTGTTGCATCTTCAGGAGGGACTAAAAAACCATCTTTTTCATTAGTAATAATTTCTGGAACACCTCCTGTGCTTGTTCCAATAACAGGAAGTCCGCAAGCCATAGCTTCTACATAAACTAGACCAAATCCCTCCCTTCTTGAAGGAAGAACAAAAATATCTGCTCCATTATATACAAAAGGCATTTCCTCCAACCTAAACGGTTGAATAATTATATTATCCCTTATCCCTAAAATTTTTGCTTTTTCATAAGTATTCTGAATTAATTGTTGAAATTCTTCCTCTGTTCCAAGATATGGAGCTCTTCCAGCAGCAAGCAATAGTTTAACATTTTTATTTTCCCTAACAACCACTGAAAATGCCTTTAATAACTCTGGAACACCTTTAGCATCAGTAATTCTTCCAGCAAATAAAACCAAGATATCTGTTTCCTTAACATCTATCCTACTTCTTAACCATTTCTTTCCAAGATCTGGCCTAAATTTCTCTAAATCAACTCCAGGATAGATATCTACAATTTTTTTAATTGGAACTCCAAGAGAATGAACTTTTTCTGCACTATTTTTACTGACTGCAATTATTTTGTTCCAGAACAAGTGCTTTATGGGTATGTTATTTATATTTTCTGGATCATCAGATAAATCTGTATGTATTGTTAAAATATTTGGAATCTTATGATGTATTGAAGCAAGATTTGTAGCAAGAGAATAACCTGGACCGAGAGCACCCCAAGAATAAAGATGCTGTGATGAAATCAAATCAATATTTTTTCGCTTTATCAACCTATCAAGATATCTAAAAAGTTTCTTTGATTTATTCTCTAAGTCCTTTTTATCAACCCACTCCATATAAGGCAATCTATGTACTGTAACTTTTCCATCTTTTTTTACACTTTTTTTCATATCATTTCCAAGAAAAGTTATTACATCAACAGAAATCCCTCTCTCAGAGAACTTTCTCGCCACATCTGTATAGTATCTTGTTGCACCTGAAACTTCACGCGGAGGGTATGATGGACATACCATACATATTTTCATAGAAATACCAATCCTACATGCTTTTTAAACTCTGCGCAAACTTTAAAAATAGAAAAAGGCCATAAAAAAGTTTTTAAATAGACGATTCTTTTAAAATTTAAGTAAATATATGAAAGGAGGTGTGAGATGAAAAGAAGAGGTTTATCCGCTGTTGTATCAACATTGATAATTGTGCTTCTTGTGTTAGTGGCTATTGCAACTATATGGGTTGTTGTTGGCCCTATGATTGAAAAAGGAACCTCTCAAATAGATATCACCAATAAATGCCTCCTTGTTGAGGTAAAACCAATTTCTGGAGAATACAATACCACTAGCGGGATTGTAGAAGTAAGAATTAAGAGAACAGACAGTAGTGCAGACAATCCTGCAGGGGTTAAAGTAATTGCCTATTCTCAAGAGGGGCAGATTAATAGTACTATCTATGAAGGAGAGATAAAACCCCTTGATGAAATTAAGGTGAATATAAATGTTAAAGGTGATGCAACTATTGAAAAAGTTAGTGCAATAGCTTTTTTCGAAGATAACACAGGAGTAAAAAGATATTGTGAAAAAGAGAGATTCTATGAAAATATAGAATCTGTTTCATAAGAGAAGATTTTTTGTTTTTTGTTTATTTTATTTTAAATGGCTTAGTTAGTGGTTTGTATTTTATTGCTTAGCAAATATCAGATATTTCTATGTTGGCTAAGTATGTAAAAGATAATTTAAGAATAAGATTTTAAAATAAAAAAATAGTTCTTTAGATATGAAAAGAGAAATTGGAATCATTCTTATTTTAATAGGAACGATATTTATTGGGAATAAATTAACAATAACAGGAAATTTTCTTGCTCTAAAAGAAGAATTATCCCTTGTAAGATTTTTGATTAGTTTAATTGGTTTGGTCTTTTTTTCAATAGGTCTTGGCTTAATGATGTCTGATTCCTTGGAATTAAAGGTTTGGTCATCTGGTGAAGGCGATAATAAAAGATATTTCTTAAGGACAGGAGTTCCTGATTTTAATAGAAAAAATGAAATTGATTCAAAACAATTAAAGGATTACTTAGAAAGATTAAAAATAGAAGACCCTGGGATATATGAATTAATGAAAGATATCTATGTGCCAGAACTTGAGAGAATACTTCAAAAGAATCCTAATTCTGAAGAAGCTGTTAGAGAATTTTTAAGAATTTTTGGTAAAGAAATTCCTCAAGAAGAAAGAAAAGAAAGATTAACGCAAGAAGAAAAAAGAGAGATAACAGAAGCATTTAGAGAATATCCAAGACATGGTGTATTGAGTAAAAATCAGAATAGGGTATTAAGAAAATATTCTATAAGGGTCCAAAGAGAAACAAAAGGTAAGGGTGGAAAAAGAGGGCATGTGAAACTTATCTTTCCTGATGGCTATTCATTAGGCATATCTGGTTCTCCAAGCGATCATAGGTCTGGAAAAAACTTAGGAAAACAAATAATTAAGATTTTAGAAAGAAGAGATTATAATTAAAATTCTAATAATTCAATTTGATAACCTTTATCCCTCAATTTTGAGCTGAAATCATCATAAGATACTGTTAAAAGAACCTGAAGAATCTCCTGACCTCTTACATCTTTGTAGAATTTTATCAAATTTTTTTCATAATTCCAAGAATCAAGAGGTACAAATATTGGTTGTGGTCCTCTTTTCATTAAAAGCCCCTCAACTAAAGGGAGAATATACATCTCATTTTGTTCTATAAAGCAAAGAGGTATTTGTGGAAACTTATTTAACCTTCTTGTTAAATCACCATCCCAAGTTTGTATTGACCTCCTATGAGGGTCCTCTTGAAAACTTGCAACATATAATCTTGTCATGTTTTTACTATGTTTATTAATATTTTAAAGATTTATATAGTTAAGTTTATTAATTAAATTTAGATTATTTTTATATGAAAGAGTTTGAAAAAAAAGCGAAAGCTTATGCGTTGAAAAATGCTATTGCTCACAAAGGAAAAGCAATTGTTGGAGCAGTTGTTTCTTCATTATTTGCTGAGGGATTAAAAAAAGAAGATATGAAAAAATATGGAAAGAAAATTTCTGAAATTGTTGGAGAGGTTAATAAATTAAATATTGAAGAGCAGAAAAAAGAATTTGAAGAATTAAAAGAGCTGATTTCAGAAAGAGAGGTTAGAGAAGGGTTGCCTGAACTTCCTGATGTTCCTAAAACTGGAGTAATAATGAGATTTGCTCCTTCTCCTTCTGGAGGGCTTCATTTTGGACATGCTTTAACACTTGCTTTAAATTATGATTATGTAAAAAAATATGGGGGAAAATTGTATATAAGAATTGAAGACACAAACCCTGAGAATATTTATCCAAAAGCATATAAATTAATTGAAGAAGATTCAAAATGGCTTTGTGAAGGAAACTGCGAGATTGTTATTCAATCTGATAGAATGGAAATTTATTATAAGTATATAGAAGAGTTAATTAAAAAAAATTCTGCTTATGTCTGCACTTGCAGTTCTGAGGAGTTTAGAGAATATGTCAAAGAAAAAAAGCCTTGTCCTTGCAGAGCTCTTTCTGTTAAAGAAAATTTAGAAAGATGGAAAAAAATGCTTAATAAAGAATTCAAGCAAGGAGAAGCAGTTGTCAGGTTTAAGACACCAGAAAAATATGGTGGGATGAATCATAAAAATCCTGCTATGAGAGATTTTCCATTGGCAAGAATAAATGAAGCAAAACACCCAAGAGTTGGAGAAAAATATTCTGTATGGCCATTGATGAATTTATCAGTTTCTGTTGATGATATTGAAATGAAAATGACTCATATTATCAGGGCAAAAGACCACAGAGACAATGCTGAAAGGCAAAAAATGATTTTTGAGAGTTTAGGAAAAAAATATCCTTGGTCTGGATTTTTAGGAAGATGGCACATTAAAGGTTTAAAGCTTTCTTCATCTCAAATTACAAAAGATGTTCTTGATGGAAAATATTCTGGATGGGATGATGAAAAACTTCCAACAATTGCTTCTTTGAGAAAAACAAAAAAATATCCTCCACAAGTATTTTGGAAAATAGCAGAGCAAAGAGGACTTTCAGAAGTTGACAAAGTTATTGATAAAAAAGATTTTTTTGAGTTAATGGATAGGTTTAGGGATTAAATTTCTTGAGAAGCTCCTTTGAAATTCTTATTCTATTTTTTATTGCTCTTATCTTCATTTCTTTAGTGTCTTTTGGCAATAATCTTAACTCAGTTTCCCACCATTTAATAGATTCTCTTAAAAGTTCTTGTTTTGTCAACCCACTGTCTTTAAGTCTTTTTTCATTATAAGTTGAGTCAAAATAAAGGCCTGCAATATGGTCTGCCATTTTCGCTCTTTCTCTGTTGTTATCTCTATAAAGATTGAAAGCAGTCCTAAAATCACTTAAGGCGTTTTGGAAATCTTCCATAAAAAGCTCAAATGTCAATGCCCTATTAAAATAATAAACAGGCTCATCTGGTGATAACCTAATGGCGCGATTTAGATAATCTAATGCTAATTCTGCTCCATTTTCAGGGCCAAAATGAAGATGATAAACTGCAAGAAGATTTAATGTATTTGGATTATTTGGATCTCTTTGTAAAGAATCATACAAATATTTTTTTGAAAGGCCGCTTCTTCCAGATAAAAAATAATACTGCCCCCATAAAGCAAGGGTTTGAGGATCATCTATAGATGACAAGTACCTCATAAATTCTTTTGCTGATAGGAGGTCTTCATTATCTAAAAAATTTTTAACTGCTGTTTGGGCTAATTGCTCTTTAAAATTTGGAACTCTTTCATAATTCTGAAAAGGGATTCTTAGTTCTAAAGAGGTCTTTGGAGAAATTCTTCCATTAGAAATATTACTTTCATCAAGTGGCTGGGCAATAACTGGAAGCGCTCCTAAAGCAAATGCCCCAGTTGCTACTTTTAACTTAGATAAGAGGTTTTTCATATTTTTATCACTCTAAAGTAGCTTATAAATCTTTGTGTTTAAAAGATATTTTTATTTTTTATTATTTTATATATTTCGTAATTTTTCTTTAGTTTTTTGTCTGTCTTGAATTTTATCCCAACCTCTTGCCCTTTTTCAGCTTTTTCTATTTTTTTATGTTCTATTTGCATTGATTCTACAGAAGTGTTTATTATACCTAAATCTTTTCCTATTATAGCTATTTTATCTCCTACTTTTATTTCAGAAGAAACTTTTACTTTTGCCACCCTTATTTTTGGATAATAATGAGTTATTTTCCCAACAAAATGTTTTTTTTCTGTTGCTGCTGAGTGCTGTATATCAGAAAAATCATCTGCTGTTGGGGTTCCAAAATAAAATCCTGAAGAAAATTTCTTATTATAAACTTTTTTAAGCTCTTCAATTAATTCCTGGATTTCTTGTTTTGAAAGTTTTTTATCAAGTGCTTTTCTATAAACTCTTGTTACAACATCTACATATCTTGGGTCTCTATTTCTTCCCTCAATTTTAAAAGAAGTGATTCCTGCTTTTTTCAATTTTTCAATAAAAGGAAGAGTGCATAAATCTTTTGCAGACAAAACATGGTGATTCTCTAATTTTAGTTCATATCCTTGCTGAGTATCTTTAATAATATATTCTCTTCTGCATGGCTGGATGCATTGCCCCCTATTTGCTGAGCGATTAAATAAAAATTGAGACATGAAACATCTTCCAGAAACAGCAACGCACATTGCTCCATGAGCAAAGCACTCAATTTCCAATCCTTTTATTTTTGAAATTTTTTTAATTTGTTTTAAATTTAACTCTCTTGCTAAGACAATTCTTTTTGCTCCAAGTTTTTTATAAAATTTAGCTGCTTCTGAATTTGAAACAGATGCTTGGGTTGAAATAAAAAAAGGAATCTTATATTTTTTACATAGGTTTATTACTGCTAAATCCCAGCAAATTACTGCATCAACTTTTCCTTTTATTTTCTTAATTATTTTCTCAAGTTTTTTTATTTCATTATCATAAATAATTGTGTTAAGAGTCAGGTATTTTTTAACTCCCTTTTCATTACATAGTTTATTTATTTTATCTAATTCCTTAAGAGTAAAATTTTTTGCATTTGCTCTCATTGAAAATTCTTTTAGCCCAAAATAAACTGCATCTGCTTCTGCATTAATTGCAGCATAAAGCGTCGGGAAATCCCCTGCAGGAGCCATTAACTCATATTTTTTCTTTTTTGTTTTGCTATTCATAAAAATAAAAAATGAAAAGGATTTAAAAATGGTTCGTAGAGGATTTTTCTAATAATACCTTCCTATTAAGAACATTTAAATTATGAGAATAATTCTAATAAGCAAGAATTAATCAAACTTAGACATCCAATTTAAAAGTTTAGAGCATTCTCTGAAGAAAGCTAATTCAACTATTAAAGAACACTTCTCCTGAAGTCATCTATTCCTGGATAGTTTATATAATTCCTTAGACTAACTACATGACCCTTCTTTCGTCGTAATAAAGAACGAATTCTTATAACCTCTTCTTCAGATGGTTTATGAAGGACATCGTCAAAAGAAGTAGCTTCAGGAATCTCTCCTAATGAAACGAACTTAGGATGACAAGTCTGAGAATAACTACTCCCATCTTCACGCAGACCCCATATAGAGGATTTCTTCTCTATCATACATCTTAAAGGATTTCCAACACTGAAGAATTCCCTACCAAATAGTCTATCAACTAATTCTTCATAAACTTCTATCTCAGCTGATTCAACATTTCTTTGATTATCCATAGATTTTAATTCACTATTTAATTTCGCTGCTTCTTCAGGTATTTCAATATTTTCACCAGAAGACAGCTGATTAATTAGTTCTCTATAAGAAGAATCGTCCCCTTTTAATTTCAAATAAACTAATTTTTGATAGACACGGCCATCTATACCAGTAAGTTCACTAGCTAATTGTTCAAGACCTTCAATCCTAAGAATCTCCCCCTCCCCCATAATAAACCCTTGAAAAAGATATGAAGCAGAGGCAAACTGACGAGGATCAACCCGTGATATTTTTCCACTAGTATTCACTAACATATTGGAGAATGAATAACCTCTAACTTCATTCCCATTAACTCTTAATTTTAACTTATAACCATAGGAAAGACCTCCCAAGAAAGGAGAATGGATATCCCTTCTTTCTGCCACATATAATCCCTTATCATCAGCCCTTTGAATATTCCCTACAACAAATTCAGAATCTTCACCTACACCATGAAAAAATCTATTTTCCAAATCAATCATATTTTTAAAAAAATTCAAATGTTTTTAAGCATTTTTATGTTTTTGTATATAAATTCTGAAAAAAGTTATCATCAACAAGAATTAAGGAATAATCAATAAAATCAACTTCAACAAATATAAGATAAAAGAATCTTTTGAGTATTTTATTATCTATCAATACAAGAAATTTTTACGGAGAATCTTCCATTAGAAACTCCAAAATAATTTCTTGATTTCTGACTTCAGGATGAAATAAAACCCCATAAATTGGTTTTGAAATGTGCTTGATTGCTTGGGGAATTTTAGAGGTAGTGAATTTTTCAAAATCTTTTGGAAGAGTTGCGTAATTATTATGTAAGTGATAAACTTCTTTTTTTCCTTTTGCTCCAAGAAACTCTTTTTTAAAAAATTCAAAATAAAATCCAATCTCTGTCTTCTTCTTTAGTTTTGCTCCAAAAATAAGAGAAATAATCTGCATTCCTGCACAAATTCCCAGAACAGGCCTATTAAATGTTTTTAACCATTCAAATTGAGAAAGAGCTTTCAAAAACTCGTCATCTTGCAAAGAAGTTCCTGTAATAATTACTTTATCAGCTTTTTCAATCTCTTTTTTTGACAGCTCATTATAATGTTTAGAAACAAATCTCTCTCCAAAATTTGAAACTATTTCTTCAATTGGCCTGACAAATTCCAAGTCATGAAGTTTTTCCTTATTTGTTTTAATTATTAAGAGCATATAGTTTTGAAAGTTTTATTATTTATAAATAATTAGAAAAGAGGCTTTATTAAAAATTAAAGGTTTAATGAAATAATCTCTGAGGATAGTATTAAGCAAATAAAAGTATTGTTAGACATAGATAAATAGGTCATTTGAATCTCGCAAGAATATTCGATATTAACCCCTATCTAAGTCTAAATTAAACTTTTAGCAAAGCTTTTTTATCTACTTTGTTTAATAAGTAATGTCTGTTCAAAAGCAAACTTAAAGATAAAATATATTCTGCAAAAGAACCTAACTTCCAAATAGTTGTATTCCTATTAAAACGGCTTGAGAGAAAACAGCAATAGCCATTACAATCGTCCAGAATATAAGCCATCTTTGAAGTTTGTTTGATATTTCTGCATTCTTATCAAATACCTTAGACAAATAAACTATTTTCTGACTTAATTGGTCTATTGCTTCTCTTTCTTTTCCAGAGTGTCTTACTTTCTCCCACTCACTAATCTCATTCATGTTCTTTTAATTATTCCCATACTTTTAAATTCTTTAAATTAACAAGAATTTCATCAACATTTAATTCATCAGAAAAGAGTTATCAAAACATTTATAAACCCTTATTTAATATGTTATCTATGAAAAGTAGTGACAGAAAGGTATTATATGCGTGCATGATGTGTGGAGTTGTGATTGATGAAGCTGGAGAGTATCATCATCCCAAATCAGATATTGGAAAATATCTCCTTCGCAGAGGTGTCTCTCATGCCCCGCGTTCTGAGAGTTGTTTTAAAAAATGGCTAAAAGACATATTTGATGATAAAAGAGAGCTTCAGGAAGAGATAAAAAACTCCATTCAAAAAGGGCAAAAAGAATTTAGAAATAGGTATGGAGTTGATGAAAATGGAAACCCAAGAAGACCATTTCCAAATTCATGTGTAGAAGCTCTTGAAGAAAGTTTTTATAGAAGAAATAGGGGATTAATAATTTCTGTATATGATGCTTTAAGAGTTTTAATTGAGGATAGAATAAGAGATAAAAAAGATGCAGATTTAAGATTAAATGAGAGGGCATCGCTTTTTGAAAGTGATGAAGAAGCAAGATTTCCTACAACACAAGATTTTGAAGAAAGAGGGATTCCCTTAGAAAGATTAGTTGCAAGTGCAAGAATTATATTAAGAAAAAAATCTAATGGACAATATACTAATCATGCTGAAAGAGAGTATACAGAGACATCTGCTATTGCTGAAGAAATTGTTTCAAGAGCAGAAGGATGGAGCTTAGGAAAATTTAGAACAAAGTATGAATCTCTTGGGCAATAGATATTTAAAAGAAATTTCTTTTTGGAGAATATGATAAAATTTGCTTGCAAAAGATTTGATATTGATGAAGTTGTTAGGTGTAGTCTAAATCTTACTAAGACTGAATTTAAGATACTTAAAAGTTTATTAAAGAAAAAAGAATTTGTATCAACGAGAAAAATAGCCTCAGAACTTGGTCTTGGATTATCAACTGTTCAGAAAACTACAAAAAAATTAAGAGAACTTGGGTTGCTTACACAGAGGCAAAAAAACCTTGAAAAAGGAGGTTACTTCTATGAGTATTCTATAAGTGAAAAAGAAAAATTAATCAAAATAATCAATGAAATAATCAATGAGCTTTTGAAAGAAATAAAAGAGTATCTAAAGCAATGGTAGTGCTTCTAAAAATATATGTTTATCATAAGTATTCCGAAGCATTTATATACTTTTAAGGTCAAATGATACTATGGCGAAAATAGAAGTTAATGATTCAAATTTTGAGCAAGAAGTAATTGAAAAATCAAAAGAAATTCCAGTAATTGTTGATTTTTGGGCTCCATGGTGTGCTCCTTGTGTGATGCTCGGCCCTTTAATTGAAAAAGTTGCTGAAGAAAATGAAGGAAAAGTTGTTCTTGCAAAGATGAATGTTGATGAAAATCCGTTAAAAAGCCAAGAATATGGAATAATGAGTATTCCAAATGTAAAAATGTTCAAAGATGGAAAAATTGTGAGCGAGTTTGTTGGACTGATGCCAGAAGATGCTATTCGTCAATGGATAAATGAAAACATAAACTAATCCTAAAATGAAAGAATATGATGTCATTATTATTGGAAGTGGTCCAGCAGGTTTAACTGCAGGAATTTACTGCGGAAGATATCTTCTTAAAACATTAATTATTGGTGAATTACTTGGTGGAGAAATTTCTGAGGCCCATAAAGTTTGCAATTTTCCTTCTCAAAAAGAGATAACTGGTATTGAGTTAAGTATGAAAATGTTAGACCAAGTAAAAAGCCTTGGTGTAGAAGTTAAACAAGAAAGAGTAGAAGAAATAAAAAAAGAGGATAATTTTATTATAAAAACAAATTCAGAAGAATATTCTGCAAAAAAAATAATCCTTGCAGTTGGAAGAAAGAAAAGAAAACTAAATGTTCCTGGTGAAGACAAATTCTTGGGAAAAGGGGTAAGCTACTGTGCTACTTGTGATGGAGCATTTTATAAGGATAAAATTGTGGCAGTTGTAGGAGGAAGTAATGCTGCACTAACTGCTGCCCTACTTTTAGAAGAATATGCTACAAATGTTTATATTATTTATAGAAGAGAAAAGTTTTTCAGAGCAGAGCCAACATGGATTAAATTAGTTGAAGAAAGTAAAAAAATAACACCTATATTTAATTCAGAAGTAATGGAAATAATTGGAAAGGATAAAGTAGAAAAAATAAAATTAAATAATAGCAAGGAAATTAAAGTAGATGGGGTTTTCGTTGAAATTGGTTTTGAACCTGATGAAGCAATACCAAAACAATTAGGAATTGAAACAGAAAATGGATATATAATCACAAACAAAGAGCAAAAAACAAATATAAAGGGAGTATTTGCTGCTGGAGATGCAACAAATAATGTTCTTAAACAAGCAATAACTGCATGCAGTGAAGGAGCTATTGCTGCCCAATCAGCATATGAAGAGATAAAAAAGAGTGAATGATTCTATATAAAAAATGAAAAAACTTTTCATATTTGGTTCAACAGGAGACTTAGTAAGACGAAAGATAATCTCTGCACTTCAACAAATAAAAGAACCTGTAGAAATAATTGCTTTAGGAAGAAGAGATTTTAATTCAAAAGATTATCAAAATTTTGTTTGTCAGCCAGGCAAATGTAAAAAAAGTTTCAAAAAAAAGTTAAACTATCATAAGATAATTCTTAATAACTATAACTTCTGTGAATCCTGTTTTGATTTATTTGATAAAAGAGAAATAAATTATTTTTATATAGCACTTCCTCCAAACCTACTAAAGAAAATTTTTATTGAACTAGGAGAGTTATCAAAAAAAGGAATCAAACTTAGAATTCTTGTTGAAAAACCTTTTGGAAAAAACCTAAGGCATGCTAAAAGATTATTAAAAATTCTAAAAAAATATTCAATCTATGATAAAACATTTCTTTCAGACCACTATTTATTCAAAGAGCCATTTCTAAAAATAAGAAAAAAAGATTTCAAGAAATTAGAGATAGTATCATTAGAAAAAGTTAAACTAGAGGGAAGAATAAGTTATTATGATTCTGTTGGTGCTTTGAAAGATATGGTTCAGAGCCATTTTTTGAATATGCTGTTTAAATTAGAGCCTTCATTAAAGAATATAAAGCAAGTAAAGATCCTCAAATTTATGAAAGGTCGATATAAAGAATATGAAAAAGAATTAGGGGAAAAAACAAAAACTGAAACCTATGTCTACATAGAATTTTTAGCTGATAATAGAAAAATTATTTTTGAAACAGGAAAAGCATTTAATAAAAAAATAAGTTATATAAAAATTGATAATAAAAAAATAAACCTTGAAACTAAAAAAAATCCATATATCGCAGTATTTGAAAACTTCTTTTCAGGAAATAAAAGCGTTTTCCCAAAAATAGAGGACTCAATTCTGACATGGAAAATAATCAAAAAAATAGAAAAAAAGAGACCAAAACTAATTATTTATCCTTCAGGAATTGATGGTCTTAGAGATATCATAGATAAAAAGAAATTATCATAAAATTATTTTCTCCTGTTTTTCAAATCCTTTAATTTTTTTAAGATAATCTGTGGATTTAAATGCCTTATGGGGGTCTTAGAAAAGAAAACTAATGTTTTTCTAAAAATATAAACCAAGACAA
The DNA here is from genome assembly GCA_017609405.1 of Candidatus Pacearchaeota archaeon. Taxonomy (GTDB): domain Archaea; phylum Nanobdellota; class Nanobdellia; order Pacearchaeales; family GW2011-AR1; genus JAFCDZ01. The sequence continues at coordinate 31,246 of JAFCDZ010000002.1, read as the reverse complement.
ATAAAATAAATATAACAAAGATTAATTGCTTAACTGTTTGCACCTTTCCAACTATTGCATTAATTGAGTGAGAATAGAAAAATCCCAATCCCACAAGGATTGGTGTATAGATTAAAACCCCAAAAAAATCATATTTTTGGAATTCCCTCCATTTCATATTTGAAGCACCTGCAATCAAAGGAACCCAATTCCTTATATTCCATATGAACCTTGACAAAAAAACAGCTTTCCTGCCTTTTTTCTCAAAAAGCTCTTCTGTTTTAAATATAAAAAATTCAAAAGTTTTTACCCTTGAAAGGAGCTTGAATAGTCGCCTTCCAAAGAACTTCCCAATAAAAAAGCTCATATCATTAGTTATTAAAATAGAAAACATGGAAAAAAACAAAATTCCAAGAAATGAAACAAAACCTTCTGCTGCTAAAGACCCCGCAGTGATAAAAATTACTTCCTCAGGAATAGGAAGCCCAAGATTTCCAAAAAGAGTTAATAAAAAGACACCTATATAAGAATAAATCTCCAAAAAATAACAAACATTCATTTAATTAATATTCTAAAATTATTTTTAAAGATTTTGATAAGGTCGGATTTGTTGAAAAAGTTAAAATGATATGAATTAAAAAAATTAATTAGTAATATTCTTCGTTAGGTTCAACAAGGCTTCTGTTTTTGATTAATAGGTAAAGCAAGATATCTTATTTTGCTAAACACTTACTAAGGCCTTATCTTATTAAACCTAAATATTTTCAATAAAGATAATGAATCTGATAAACAGGTTTTTAAATTAAGGGTAATTGGATTTATTATGATTCGCCAGCCAATTGTTACAGTCGTAGGGCATGTTGATCATGGAAAAACATCAATATTAGATTGCTTTAGAGAAAGCTCTGTTCAAGAAAAAGAGGCTGGAGGAATTACTCAAAAGATATCATTCACGCTTTATCCATTAGAGCAGATAAAAAAAGCCTGCCCACTTATTGAAAAGAATAACATAAATTTAGAAATCCCTGGTTTTTTGTTTATTGATACTCCAGGACATGCTGCATTTACTAATTTAAGAAAAAGGGGAGGAAGCCTTGCGGACTTGGCAATATTGGTTATTGACATAAATGAAGGAATAAAACCTCAAACAGAGGAAGTCATACAAATACTAAAATCAAATAAAGTTCCTTTTATAATTGCATTGAATAAAGTAGATAACATTTCTGGATGGAGAATCCCTGATAATGAAACGAACATGAAAAAAATAATTGAGTCCCAAGCAATGAATGTTAAACAAGAGTTTGATGAAAAATACCTTACAATAATTGGATCATTAAATAGCCATGGATTTAATGCTGACTTATATTATAAAATAGATGACTTTACAAAGAAAATAGCAATGGTCCCTACTTCTGCAAAAATGAAAATTGGAATTGAAGAACTCTTGTTTGTATTGTGTGGATTGAGCCAGAGATATTTAAAAGAAAAATTAAAAATTGGTGAAGGGGCAAAAGGGGTTGTACTTGAGATAAAAAAGGAAAAGGGAATCAATTACTGTGAAGCAATACTTTATGATGGAGAACTTTCATTGAAAGACACAATTGCAATCTCAAAATTTGATGGAGAACCTGTAATCACAAAAATAAGAATTCTTGAAGAAATTGAGCCATTAAGTTTTAAATTTAAAACAAAAGAAAAGGTCAGAGCAGCAACAGGAATAAGAATGCAGTTAATAACAAAAGAAGAAATCCCTCCTGGAATGCCTTTTGAAATCTATAATGGAAATTTAGAAGAGATAACTGAGAAATTTAAGAGAGAGATGAAAAAAGATATTAAATTAGATAAAGAAGGAATAATTGCAAAAGCAGATTCTTTAGGAAGTTTAGAAGCATTATTGTTATTGTTAAAACAAAATAATATAAGCGTTGTTTCTGCTGGAATTGGAAATATAAAGAAACAAGACATAATTTCTGCAAAAGCAAGCTTGGAAACAAATGAGTTAAATGCAATTGTTGTAGGGTTTAATGTAAAACTTGAAGAAGATGCAAAAGAAATTGCAAAAAATGAAAAAATAAAAGTTATTACCCATGATGTTATTTATAAATTAATTGAAGACTTAGTTGAATTTAGGAAAGAAAAAGCAAGAGAGATTGAAAGAAGAAGGCTTGAAGGAATGCCGGATATTTTCAAGATAAAGATACTTCATAAATATGTATTTAGAAACAGCAACCCAGCAATATTTGGCGTGGCTGTTGAAGCAGGAAAATTAAAGCCAAATTCATATTTAATTGATGGAGAGGGTGAAAAAATAGGAAAAATAAAGAACATACAATCAGAAAACTCTTCTATTGATGAGGCTGTAGAGGGTATGGAAGTAGCTATGTCTGTCAAGGGAGTAAACTTTGAGAGACAGCTAAAAAATAAAAACTACCTTTATTCAGATATGACAAAAGACCAATATAAAAAAGCAATAGAAAATAAAGATTTATTAAGCCAAAAAGAGATAAAAATTCTCGAGGAGATATATAATATAAAGAAAAATTCAGATAATTCATGGGATTTATGATTAAGCAGATAAATCCAAAACCAAAAGGTTTTTAAACCAATTTTTGGTAATTCTTGTATAAGTTGTTTTATAGTCCAATCAAAGTGTTGAGACTACCTAGCAACTATTGAAAATGCACGTTCTACAACCCAAACACACCAAACTAAGCGAAAAAGAAAGCCAAGAACTTCTTGAAAGATATAATATATCAAAAGCACAGCTTCCAAAAATATTATCAACAGATCCTGCTCTCCCAGAAGGATGTCAAGTTGGAGACATCATTAAAATTGAGAGAAAAAATAAAGATAAAATTGAAATTTATTACAGAGTTGTAGTATGATAAAGGACAACAAACACCTCTTAGTGAAGAATTATATAAAAAATCACTCTCCTGTAGAGTCAAATATAAAATCTTTTAATGATTTTATAGAGAGAAGGATGCAAGAAATAGTGGATGAGGTTTCTAAAGAGATTCAAAACGAAGAAGATGATTTTGAGATAACTCTTGGAAAAATCAGTGTAGAAAAGCCTGTTGTCATTGAAGCAGAAGGTTCAAAATCACTCCTAACCCCAACCCAAGCAAGGTTGAGAAATCTTACTTATTCTGCACCAATAAAGCTGGAAATAACAATAAAAAAAGATGATAAAATAGAAACAGATGTTGTAGAAATTGGAAAGATACCTGTAATGGTAAAAAGCAAGGCATGTAATTTGTATGGGTTAAGTAATGAAGAAATAATGAATGAATACTTTGATGACCCAAATGACCCTGGAGGTTATTTCATAATAAATGGTAATGAGAGGGTTATGGTTCTTGCAGAAGATTTAGCAGAAAATCAACCATTTATAGAAGGAAGCAATGATGAATTAAGACTAAGAATTTTTTCATTAAGAGGAACTTATAGAATTCCTGTAACAATATCTGAAGATAAAAAAGGAAATCTAAATATAACATTCACAAGATTCAAGGACATTCCTGCAATAGTAATATTAAAAGCTCTTGGAATGACACAAGAAGCAGAGATATCAAAATTAATTGGAAAAGAATCAGATAGCTTAATTGTTAATTTTTATGAATTTGCTCATATTGGAACAAGAGAAGAAGCATTAAAATTAATTGCAGACAAAGTAAAACTTCAAGGGACTGAAGAAGAAGTATTGAGAAGAATTGAAGAAAGAATTGATTCTTACTTACTTCCACATATAGGGGTTGATAAAGAAGTAAGAATGAAAAAAGCGGTTACAATCTGTAAATTAATAAAGAAGTTCTTGAAAGCAAAAGAAAATCCTGAGATAAGAACTGACAAAGACCATTACTCAAATAAGAGAATAAGATTATCTGGAGACCTTCTCACAAACTTATTCAGGGTAAATCTTCGTTCATTTGTTAGAGACATGAAATATTCTCTACAAAAAGCTTCAAGGAGAAATAAGCAATATTCTATAAAGACAATTGCAAAATCAACATTATTCTCTCGTAAAATAGAATCTGCAATAGCAACAGGTAGCTGGATAGGAGACAGAAAAGGTATAACTCAAAATATGGACAAGACAAACAGGCTATCTGTTATTTCGCAACTTCAAAAGGTTTCAAGTATGCTTCCGAGTGAGCAAGAAAACTTTATGGCAAGAACATTACATCCCACTCACTATGGAAGATTCTGTCCAATTGAGACTCCTGAAGGTACTGAGATTGGTCTAAGAAAAAACCTTGCATTGCTCGGAAAAATATCTACAAGAGTCAAAATGGAAAAAGAGGAATTATTGAGTATATTAAAAGAGATTGGATTAAAAGAAGAAGATTATTCTGAAGGAAGTGATGTGTTTATTGATGGGGTATTTGTTGGAACAACAGATGATATGAGCGGATTTGTGAAAGAGTTCAGAGAAAAAAGAAGAAATGGAGAGATTCCTCATGAAATTAGTATTAGTGAAAATTCTGATTTAGATACTATAAGAATTTCAATAGGGGAAGGAAGAGTTTTAAGACCTTTAATAATTGTAGAGAATGGTGTTCCAAAACTAACTGAAGAACATTTGATAAAACTTGAAGAAGGCTCTTTAGATTGGAATGGGTTGCTAAAAGAAGGGGTTATTGAATATCTTGATGCTTCTGAAGAAGAAAATGCATTAGTGGCATTATATCCTGAAGAATTAACACCTGAGCACACACATCTTGAAATTGACCCTATTGATTTATTGGGTGTGATAACAAGTCTTGTTCCTTTTTGTAATCATGACCAAAGCTCAAGATTATTAAGAGTTAGTAAAGCGCAGAAACAATCAATTGGATTATATGCTGCAAATTATCATAGTAGATTAGATACTGATGTTGGTATATTAGAGTATCCTCAAAAACCAATTGTAAGAAGTTTTGTATACGATTCCCTCAATATATATCCTGCTGGACAGAATATAATTGTCGCAATAGTTTCTGGAGAAGGTTATAGTATTGATGATGCTATTGTTATGAATAAAGGTAGCGTAGATAGAGGTCTTGGAAGAAGCTTCTTCTTTAGACCATACAATACTGTAGAAATGAATTATGCTGGTGGATTAAAAGATGAAATAAAAATCCCTGATAAGGATGTAACAGGTTACAGAACAGAAGAAAGTTATAGATTATTAGAAGAAGATGGAATTGCATCTCCTGAATCAGAAGCAAAACCAGGAGAGGTATTAATTGGAAAAGAATCTCCTCCAAAGTTCTTATCAGAATCAAGAGAAATCTCTATAAGAACAAAGAAAGAATCAAGTGTGACAATGAGACAAGAAGAAGAGGGTGTTGTTGATAGTGTATTTATAACTGTAGATGATGAAGGTAATAAAATTGTTCAAGTAAAAACAAGAGACCAAAGAGTTCCTGAGATTGGTGACAAATTTGCTACACCTCATGGACAGAAAGGTGTTATAGGTTTCTTAATGCCTGAGCAAGATATACCGTTTACAGTAAAAGGAATTAAACCAGATATTTTATTTAATCCTCATGGTATCCCTAGTCGTATGACTGCTGGTTATTTATTAGATGCTATTGCAGGAAAAGTAGCTGCATTAACTGGACAAATTATTGATGGAACTGCTTTCTCACATGTCAAAAAAGAAGATTTAGAAGAGATGTTAGAAGAAATAGGCTTTAGATATGATGGAAAAGAAACAATGTATCATGGAATAACAGGAAAGAAGATGGATATAAAAATATTTGTTGGAAATATATATTACTTAAAACTTAAATATATGGTTAAGAACAAAATACATGGAAGGGCATCAGGTAAGATTGCTCTATTAACAAGACAGCCGGTTGAAGGAAGAGCAAGAGGAGGTGCATTGAGATTAGGTGAAATGGAACAGCAAGCATTAATCGCGCATGGAGCATCATTATTACTAAAAGAAAGATATAGCTCAGACAATGTTGTCATACATGTTTGTGATAAATGTGGTGCAATAGCAATAGAAGACCATCTAAAACATAAAAAATATTGTCCAATATGTAAGAGTGAAGAAGTATCTCCTGTAGAAGTATCTTATGCATTCAAGCTATTGATAGAAGAACTTCAAGGGCTTCATATACATACAACTTTTGAATTAAAAAATAAATATGATGAGGACTAAAATGGATGAACAAATAATCAGAAAACAGATAAAAAGTATTGGATTTAGTTTGTTTAGTCCTGAAAAGATAAAAAAATTAAGTGTAGCAAAGATAGTAACTCCTGAACTTTATGATATTGATGGTTACCCTGTTGTTGGGGGGTTAATGGATTTAAGATTGGGGGCGATTTCTCCAGGAGTGAGATGTAGAACTTGCGGTGGAAGGATAAAGGAATGTTTAGGACATCCAGGAAGTATTGATTTAGCACGACCTGTTTTACATGTTAAATATGTTCCTTTAATTGAACTTGGACTAAGGTGTTTCTGCGAACACTGTGGGAAATTAAAAATATCTGAAGATAAATTAAAAGAATATTCTATTGCTCAAAGAATCAAAAAAGCAAAAGATGCAAAAGTATGCCCTCATTGTGGAGAAAAAGTTGAAAAAATAAAGTTTGAAAAGCCGACTACCTTTTATAAAGGAAAAACAAAGATGTCTCCTATTGAAATCAGGGAAAGATTAGAAAAAATCTCTGATGAAGAATTAAAAAAGATTGGTATTAACCCTGAGACATCCCGTCCAGAATGGGCTGTTCTAACAACATTATTAGTCCCACCAGTTACAGTAAGGCCGAGCATTATTCTTGAGAGTGGTGAAATGAGTGAAGATGATCTAACACATAAATTATCTGATATTATAAGAGCAAATCAAAGATTATGGGAGAACCTAAATGCAGGTGCTCCAGAAGTAATAATTGATGATTTATGGGAATTGCTTCAATTTCATGTTACAACATTCTTTGATAACAACATTAGTGGAATTCCTCCTGCAAGGCACAGAAGTGGACAGCCATTAAAGACAATAACTGAAAGAATAAAGGGTAAAGAGGGAAGAATAAGAAAAAACCTTGCTGGAAAGAGAGTTAATTACTCTGCAAGAACAGTATTATCTCCTGATCCAAATATAAACATTGATGAAGTTGGTGTTCCAGAAGATATTGCAAAAATTGTTACTTTTGCTGAAACAATAAACGACCTTAATATCGAAAGATTAAAAAAGATGATTGAAAATGGTCCAAACAAATACCCTGGGGCAAATTATATCATTAGGCCTGATGGAAAAAAGAAAAAGATAACTGAAGAATTAAAGCAAGAAATTTTAGACGAAATTAAACCAGGATATAAAGTAGAAAGACACCTTCTTGATGGAGATGTTGTATTATTTAATAGACACCCAAGCCTTCACAAGGGAAGTTTAATGGCTCATAAAGTAAAAGTTCTTCCAGGAAGAACATTTAGAATACACCCTGGAACAGCATTCCCTTATGGAGCAGACTATGATGGTGATGAAACAAATATACATGTTCCACAAACTGAAGAAGCGAGAGCAGATGCTATGATTTTATTAGATATTAAAGCAAATATGTTATCCCCTAAAAACAATACAAATTTCATTGGAACAATACAAGACGCAACAACTGGAAACTATCTATTAAATAGAAGTGTGTTAAGTAAAAGTGAAGCTGAACAACTTTTATATAATATAGGAATTACAAAACAATTCCAAAAAAAAGAGGTAGATGGTAAAGAGATAATATCAGAGATACTTCCAAAAGAACTAAGTTACGAATTTGAGAAAAAAGGCAATAAAGTTGTTATCAAAAACGGAAAATTAATCTCTGGTGAATTTGACAAAAATCTTTTCGGTGTTGAAGACGGAGAATTAGTAAGGGAAATAGATATAATTTTAGGAAGAGAAAAAGCAATTGAAACAATAAAAAAAGCATTTTCATTAGGAGTAAATTATCTATCACAAAGAGGATTAACTGCATCAATAGAAGACTTTGATATTGGTGAAAAAGCTGATGAAAAGAGTGAAGAAATAATCAAAGCAGCAGAAGAGGAAGTTGAAAAGATTATTGAAGAATATAATAAAGGAACTCTTAGTCTACTTCCTGGAAAAACACTTGAAGAATCTCGTGAAACAAAGATAATACAAGTATTAAATGAAGTTAGAACAAAAACTGGAGCTGTATTAAAAGATATATTCCCGGAAAATAATCCTGTTGGAGAAATGATTAAATCTGGAGGAAAGGGTAATCTCCTTCATATTACACAAATGTCTGCTTGTGTAGGACAACAGGTATTAAATGGAAAAAGAATTGATTTTGGATACACTGGAAGAAGTTTATCTTTCTTCAAAAAAGGAGATTTATCTCCAAAAGCAAGAGGTTTCATAAGGAATTCATTCATTGATGGATTAAATCCTATAGAATTCTTCTTTGGTGCAATGACTGGTAGGGATTCATTAATGGATACTGCACTAAGAACTCCAAAATCAGGATACTTGTATAGAAGATTGGCTAGTGCTCTACAAGACTTAAGAGTAGAATATGATGAAACTATAAGAGATAGCAATAACATAATAATTCAATTCAAATACGGTGGTGATGGAATTGATGTATCTGAGATGCATAAAAATAAAAAAATAACTCCCGGCGAAGATGTTGGAATAATTGCGGCTCAATCATTTGGAGAATCTTCAACACAGATGGTTCTAAATACATTCCACCTAGCGGGTGTTGCAGAAATGCAGGTTACAACAGGTCTACCAAGAATAATTGAGATATTTGACGCAAGAAAGAGACCTTCTTCTCCAAAGATGGAAATCTATCTTGAAAAAGATAAAAATAATGAAAATGATGCAAAAAAGATAGCAGAAAAAATAAAAGAAGTAAAATTAGATGATGTTTCTTCAGAGATAATTCTTAATTTCTCTAACAAGGATATTGAGATAAAAATAGACAAAGGAGCATTAAGAAGAATAAAATTAAATGAAGAAAAGATAATTGAAAAATTAAAAGAAAAAGGATATAAAGCGAGAATTGTTGGAGAATACATAAAAATAAAAGGTTCAAATTTAAGCTTCAAAGAGTTGTATCAGCTAAAAGAAAAAGTTAGAAAGGTAACTATCTCTGGAATAAAAGGAATTGAACAAGTTCTTGTTGTTGAAAGAGATAAAGATTTTGTTATATTAACTGTTGGAACAAAATTAGAAGAGGTCTTAGAAATAAAAGGTGTTGATAAAAATAGAACAATTTCAAATGACTTATATGAGGTAGCAAAAGTTTTCGGTATTGAGGTAGCAAGAAATGTTCTTATAAAAGAAGTAAAAGATGTCCTTAATTCACAAGGTCTTGATATTGATGAAAGGCATTTGTTATTAATTGCAGATACTATGTGCAATTCTGGAACAATCAGAGGTGTTACAAGAATGGGAATTATATCAGAAAAAGAATCAATCTTGGCAAGAGCTACTTTTGAAACTCCTGTAAAACATTTTGTAAGTGCGACAATAAAAGGAAAAAAAGATAATTTAGCCAGTGTAATTGAAAACATAATATTAAACCAACCAGTTCCAATTGGTACAGGTCTTCCAGGATTATTAGTTAAAGTTATAGGTCCATTATCAAAACAAAAAAAAGAATAATTCTAAAATGAAAGCCACAATTGATATGAAAGATATGATACACTTTAATATCTTTAAAAAAATAACAGGAGTGTATGCAAAGAATTTTTTCAGATATAACAATAATATTTTTTTCTGTGTCCCAAGAAGGATGGTTTCAAAAGCTATTGGAGAAAAAGGAGAGAATGCGAAAAAAATTGCAGGTGCTTTAAAGAAAAAAGTTAGAATTTTAACAATGCCGAGAAAGAAAAAAGAGATTGAAGAATTCATAAAAAAAGTTGTCGAACCTGCAAAAATAGAAAAAGTTGAGATAAATGACAAAGAACTGGTAATAAATGCTGATAGAATAAATAAATCACTCATAATTGGAAGAGAAAAAAAGAAATTAAAAGAATTAGAAGAGGCTGTTAGAAGTTTATTTTCAAAAGAATTAAAAATTATCTAATAATAAAATTACCTTGCTGAATCAGCTTGCTTTAGTTTGAAACTGAAATTTCGAACTAATGAAAGTAGAAGAAAACCTATCTAGCTGAATCAGCTTGCTTTTCAGATTCATTCTTCTTCTTTATTGCAAAGCTTTCCCCCTTATTTTCTGCTGCTAGAATAATCTCCTCTGCTAATGCCTGATAGAATTTTTTCTTCTTTCCAAAGCTCTTCTCAGATGCTCCATGAACTATGTTTCTTAATGCGAGATTAACTCTCCTTAATGGCGAAATATCTACTGCTTGAGGATATCTTGCACCACCATATTCAATGATTGTTGTTTCATCTCTTGGAGCACTATTCTCAATTGCCCTTACAAGGACCTCAACAGGATTTTGCTTAGTTTTCTCATTTATTAACTTAAATGCTTCAAGAACTATCTTAAGATTTTTTGTATATTTTCCAGTGGAGTGTCCAACTTCTATTTTATGTTTCTTACCGCGATGTCCTGCTACAGATACTTTGTTTATTAATCTCTCGATGATATTTGTTCTAAATCGCCCCTTTTTGCTCTTAGAATTTCTCCCATGACTTTTAACAAGCAGATGAGGAGTCAAATCAATAGCACAAGCTAAACCAGGGTCATTTACTTTAATTTCAGTTATATCATACAAACCAAATACCTTGAAAACTGTTGTATTCTCGCTCATTTGCTCACTCATTTTATCTTCTACCTTTTTCTATTTTTCCTCTAACAAGCATCTTTAATGGTTGATCATTTACCTTAATAACTTCAAATCTAACACCAGGGATATCTCCTTTTGCACGCCCTTGTTTTCCACCAATTCTTTGAATAAGAACTTCATCGTGTTCATCTATAAATTTCTGAGCGAGATTCCCTGGAATAAAAGCTGTTACCTGTTTTCCATTTTTAATAATTTGAACTTTACAACATTTTCTCATAGCAGAATTTGGCTGTTTTGCTTCTTTTTGAACTTTTTGCAAAACAATACCTTTTGCTTGGTTTGCTCCTTCAAGAGGGTCTGATTTTTTAAATAAATCAAGAACTCGTACTTTGTATTTTTTATCCTTCCATCTAAATTTTTTCCTATTCTTTATTATCTTCCTTGTGTTTTTCAATCCCATTTTGTTGTAAATATTCTTAATAAAATTAGTTTTTAAAGTTTTCTTAATAGCAAAGGGTCAATTATAAATAGCCCTCTTCAGATTCTTCCTTTTTTTCTTCAAGAGATTCTTGATTATTTCCTCCTTCAGGAGTTTCAAGCATCTCTTCTTCAGAAACTGAATTAATCATCTCTTTAAATTTTTTAAAGTGTTCTGACGGGATTCTTACACCTGCTTTAGTGAACCCAGTGTATCTTTCAGAAGTAACGAATTCCCTAATTGTTAATCCTCTTGAACCACCAAAATCGTCAACTCGAACAACAATTTCAGTTGTGTCGTTTTTTGGTATTCTTCCAATGTCCTTTTCCATTTAGACTTAACAAAAGCAAGCTTTATATAGTTTTCTATTAATTAAAGTTCATGAGAACAGAAAGAGATTTTTTAGAGTTCTTAGAAGAATATGAAATTGATTTTGACGAAATCAATAAAAAAATAAGAAAAGAAAAAGCAAAAATTGTCTTGCTACAATTTCCTGATGGATTAAAACAATATTCTATTGCTATTGTTAATTATCTCAAAGAGAAAAATAAAGATGTTGAATTCTTAATATGGTTTGGAAGTTGTTATGGAGCATGCGACCTTCCAGTAGGGCTTGAAAAATTAAAACCAAAAATTGACTTAATAATCCAATTTGGGCACAATGAATTAATGCCTGAAAAATATAGATTAAATAGATTCAAAATATTTTCTTAATTTTTCTATTCCCTGATGAATTGAGTGATACACTGCTTGCCTTGTTACTTTTCTTCCAGTCTTTTCCCATTCTTTTTCTGCAATTTCTTCAAGAGTAAGGGGAGAGCCATTTTTCAAACCAAAAAATAATCCAACCCTTCTTCTTTGAGAAGGAGTAAGTCCAACATCAGAAGAATTAAGCTGACTTAAAATATATTGAGAATCTAATTTATCCTGAATTTCTGGCCAAGGATTATAAGAAGAAAATCTTTTAAAAAAATCAGGAGAATAATCTTGAAGAGAACCTAAAAAAACTGCTCTTCGAATAATTTTATCTGCAGCATCAATTAAACTACGAGAAATTCCCTTACATACAAAATAGGGAAGAAAAGTTTCATCAGTCTTTCTAACATCAAACCTTTCAAGAGACCTTACTAACCCTTCAAAACCTGCAACTTCAAGCTCTTCCCTATGCTCAGATAAAATTCTTTTTGCTATCTTTAGTCTCTTATCTTCTGGAGGAAATTTCTTAAAAATAAAAGGATTACCTATGCAATATTCAACAGAGGAATTAACTAATTGCAAAAAATATTTTACCTGCGACTCACTTAAGTTTTCTATATTCATAAGAAAAAAATATTATTATACTTTAAAAGAATTTATAAACAAGAAACTATTTATTAAAAAATGCTTGATGACAAAACAACAATTAGAGAATTAAAAGAAAAAGTAAAAGCTTTTTGTGAAGAAAGGGATTGGGATAAGTTTCATAATGCAAAAGAATTGGCAATTGGAATTGTTACAGAAGCTTCTGAATTACTGGAGCATTTTAGATTTAAATCTGAAGAACAGGTTGATGAACTGTTTGAAAATGATTTGAAAAGAAAAGAATTAACTGAGGAATTGGCTGATGTTTTATATTTCTTGCTCAGACTTGCACAAAGATATGATATTGATTTAACAACTGAACTTGAAGAAAAAATAAAAAAGAACAATAAAAGATACTCTGTTGAAAAAGCAAAAGGGTCAAATAAAAAATATACTGAACTTGATTAAACCCTTAAAGCCATCCGACTAACAAAGAGAAACCAACTAAGAAAATTAAGATTCCTGCAATTAGATGAAGCTTCCTTATGTTTCTCTCTTTCCATCCTGAAACATCTTCAACTTTTGAAAAACCATAATATACTATTCCTACGATGAAAAACATAGGAGAAACAAACAACAAATTATAATAGAGTAAAATTAATCCTGCTCGAATTAATCCAAATTGCGAGAGTATTCCTGTTGCAATAATATATGGCCCCATTGTACAAGGGAGTAAAAAAATGGTCACAAGGAGTCCTATAAAAAATGCTCCGCTTGGAGAATTTATTTTTTTAATCAGCATCTTTGCGTAAGGCCTCATAACCAAAGGCATTTCAGTTAAAAACCCTCCTGGTTTATAGAAAAAGAAATCTTTAATCTGAAGACCACCTATTAGCATTGCTAAAATACCAAGAGCATCGTAGAAGATTCTTGAATTTATTCTCATCCACTCTGCAAAGGAGATGAAAAATTTAGTTATTACCAAACCATAAAGAAGATATCCAACATATACAGCGAGGATAAATGAAAACCCTCCATATAAAACAGCTCTCTTTTTCTTTGGATTTTGAACAAGAAGTGTAACAAGAACCATAGTAAGAACTGCTAATGCGCAAGGATTAACAGCGTCGGAAAGTGCAAGCATTGTTATTTTTACAAAATTAAATGCATCAACCATTTTAACATCCAGTTAAATTTTTTAATTCATCTATATTTCTAACACCAAGATAATATTTTCCATTTATTTCCCATGTGGGTGTTCCTTTTATATTTGAACAATTTTCAGGAGTATAAAAACAATCAACAATTTTTAGATATTTAAGAGAGTCTCCGAACATGTCTTCCTGCATTTTACAATAATGGCATCCTAATTGGACATAAAGTGTTGAATGTTCTCCAATGCATTTTATAACATCTGACTGAATAGTTTGTTTATCTTCTTGAGAATATTTAAAAAACAAAATAATTCCTGCTAATAAGAGAATAGCTAAAAAAATTATCCATGAAATTAATCTTTTTTTATCACTCTTTTTCATAATTAAAAAAATAAAATAGTATTTTAAAATCTTTTGATTCACTGTTGAAAATCTTTTGAGGTTGAAGCAGACAAAGAAGTTTTGAATAAATATTTCAAAAGAATAGGTTCTGAAAACAAAGAATTACATGAAGTTTTTGGTTTAGACCCAAATAAATATGTTTGCTCAAATGGAGACAAAATTCTCGTTGTTAAATATTTTTACGATTTATGTGAGGGTATGGATGGAATGGCTTGTTGTGGATATGAAAGAAAAGCATTTATTTGCGGAAATGTTTATTTTATAGAGCAATATGCTGATTGGAGTGGCCCAGTAATGTATGGTCCTTTTTCTATTAGAGAATAAATAGAGCAGATTTTACAGACTAAACCCCCATAACATTTAAAAACCTAATTTGATAAATTTAGTTAGAAAATGGCAGAGAGTATGATTGAAAGAATTAAGAACCTTATGCCGCAACAGGATAAAATTAGAAATATTGCTATTGCTGCGCATATTGACCATGGTAAAACAACTTTTAGTGATAACCTTCTTGCTGGTGCAGGAATGCTTTCAGAAGAAGTTGCTGGAAAACAAAGAGTTTTAGATTTTCATGAAGATGAGGCAGAAAGAGGAATTACTATAGATTCTGCAAGTGTATCAATGGTTCATAATGTTGGAGGAGAAGATTACTTAATCAATTTAATTGATACTCCGGGACATGTTGATTTCGGGGGGGATGTAACAAGAGCTATGAGAGCAGTTGATGGATGTATTATTCTAACTTGTGCTGTAGAAGGTGTTATGCCTCAAACAGAAACAGTTGTAAGACAAGCGTTAAGAGAGATGGTAAAGCCTGTCCTATTCATAAATAAAGTAGATAGATTAATCAAAGAGGTTAAATTAACACCAGAAGCTATGCAGGAAAAATTTGTGAAGATAATAAACCAAGTAAATGAATTGATTGAAAATTATGCTCCTGAAGAATATAAAGAAAAATGGAAAGTAAGTGTGAATGATGGAAGTGTTGCCTTTGGTTCTGCTTTTCATAATTGGGCCTTAAATGTTCCATATATGAAAGAAAAAGGAATAACATTTAAAGAAATTATTGAAGCATACCAAAATGATAACTATAAAGAGCTTGCAAAAAAAGCGCCTCTTCACGATGTTGTCTTAAAGATGGTTATAGCTCATCATCCAAACCCAAAAGAAGCTCAATCTTACAGAATAAAAAAGATCTGGCATGGAGACCTTGACTCTGAAGTAGGTAAAGCATTATTAAACTGTGACCCAAACGGGCCTCCAGTTTTTGTCCCGATCAAGATTGTAATAGATAAACATGCTGGAGAAGTGGCTGCTGGAAGATTATTTTCTGGAAAACTTTCACAAGGACAAGAAGTTTATCTAAATTTAGCAAAATTAAAATCAAGAGTTCAGCAAGTTTCAATATACAAAGGTGCACAAAGAATGGTTGTTGATAGTGTTCCTGCAGGAAATATTATTGGTGTTGTAGGATTAAAAGGCATTTTTGTTGGTGAAACAGTTAGTGATAGAGAAATACAACCTTTTGAAGCAATAAAACACATCTTTGAACCTGTGGTTACAAAATCTATTGAAGCAACAAAGACAGCAGATTTACCTAAATTAGTTGAAGTATTAAACCAAGTAGCAAAAGAAGACCCTTCAGTTAAGGTTGAGATAAATGAACAAACCGGAGAAAACCTCATCTCTGGAATGGGAGAACTGCACCTTGAGATAATTGAAAATAGAATAAAAACAGAGAAGGGTCTGGATGTTAAAACATCTCCACCAATTGTTGTTTATAGAGAGACTGTAACAAAAGAGTCAAGAACTTTTGAAGGAAGGTCTCCTAATAAACACAATAGCTTTTTCATAAAGGTAGAGCCTCTTGAAGAAAATGTTTATGAAGCAATTCGTTCAGGAGAACTCCCTGAGGGAAGAATAAAAAAGAAGAATGATGAGATTACTAAAAAATTAATGGAATTAGGATATGATGGGGATACTGCAAGAAATGTAAAAGATATTTACAGAGGAAACATTTTCTTAAACCAAACACGTGGTGAGGTTCATATGTTAGAAGTAATTGAAATGATATTAGATGCTTTTGAGATGGTGATGGACCAAGGCCCTCTGGCAAGAGAGCCGGTTGCAAAGGTAAAAGTTTCCTTGATGGATATAAAACTTCACGAAGATGCTATCCATCGTGGACCTGCTCAGGTATATCCTGCTGTAAGGGATGGAATAAAACAAGCAATGCTCGACGCAGGACCTGCTTTATTAGAACCTTTGCAAATCCAATTAATTGAAATGCCTGATAAGTTCCTTGGGGCTGTTACAAAATTGGTTGGAAGCAAAAGAGGACAAATGATAAATGTAAAACAAGAGGGAAGTCATGCTGAAATGGAAGCAAAAATACCTGTTGCAGAAATGATGGGATGGAGCAATGATTTAAGGAGTGCTACAGAAGGGAGAGGAACAAGTTCATTAAAAGAACAATTATTTGAAAAAGTTCCATCAAATATGCAAGAAGAAATAATTAGAAGAATAAGAGAAAGAAAAGGTCTTTCTGAAAATCAATAGTTCTTTCAATGAGACTCTCCTTTTGAATTTGGAAATCTCATAGGGAAAGAAAAGGTCTTTCTGAGAATCAATAGTTCTTTCAATGAGACTCTCCTTTTGAATTTGGAAATCTCATAGGGAAAGAAAAGGTCTTTCTGAGAATCAATAAAGTTTATTAATTAAAAAAATTTTTATATTAAATGAAAAGAAGGTTCATTAACGCAATAGTTAATTTTATTATTTTATCAATAATTGTAATTGCAGTTTCAAGCTATTTTGTAAATTACAGCAAATTAATGGGGTTCTTGTTTATTTTGTTAGGAATTGTAAATCTTTTATTCTTAAAACTCAATAATATTCAATTAAAACAAGTTTATCCTGATATGGTTTTTGGAGCAATTGATAATGGAGTATTAATTTTTGCGGCAGTGTTCGGTGGGGAATTAGCAGGTATTGCTGGGGCAATTATTGGGGGTGCTGCAGGAAATACAATTACAGATGGTATTGGAGGGTTATTTGAGGGATATATTGCTGAAACTCAAAGAAAAAATAAATTTAAAACACGAAGAACATCTCTTTCCTCTGCATTAGGAAAAATGGCTGGATGTCTTTTTGGAGCAGGTGTAGGATTGCTGATTGTTGAATTAATAAGAGTTCTCTTTTAATCTAATTCAATCTCCATTCTCCAATTATTCTTTTCTCCAGAAATTTCTTTGTTTTTAACTTTCAATTCTTTTCTAAATAAAGGGCAATTTAATACAAAAGTTTCAAATTCTCCTCCTTCTCCAGCAGGATGAATTTTATATTTTTTTTCTAACTCAAAAATTTCTTTTAAAAACTCGGCATCAATTTCTTTTCCTAACCAAGATTTATCTAAAGGCTCAGCTGCAACAGAAGTAACTATAATTTTAAATTTATTCTTTATTAATTCTTTTAAATACTCTTTTTCGTTTTTCAACCAGAGAGGATTAAAAACTTCTAATCTGAGTTTATTGCAAATTTTTTGTATTCTCGAAGATTGATAAATTGATTTAATTGCTCCAGTAACAATCCCCTGAATTCCATGTTTTTCTTTTGCTTTTTTTATTGCCTTTTCAAGTTCTTTTAATTCTTCTTCTTTTTTTCCTTTTGTTTTTTGAACTATTATTGATATTCCCATAACATCTGCTTGTTTAAGAGTATTTGAAATATTTGGTGTGTGGAACATAAAAGAATCTTTGTTCTCTGAAAAAATTGATATTAAACAAACTAATTCGTGCCCAAATTTTTTTGCAAGATATGCAGAATAAACAGAATCTTTGCCTCCTGAAAATAAAACTCCAAGTTTCATAAAAAAATAATGTTAAAAGAGTTTTTTAAAATATCCTTTAGAGAATAAAAATTCTTAAAAAGATTAAAAAAGAATCTATGTCATGAAAAATTTATATTCAAAGTATATATCCCAAATTCCACAGGAATTAAGAGAAATTGCAAAAGAGGCGTATACTCAAGGAAAAAAGAGATATAATCGAGAAGTTAGAGAGTGGAAAAGATTATCTCATGGAGAACCATACCCCCTTATTCCATTTGAAGAGTGGAAACCAAAGTGGATAGAAAGAGATATTCAATCTAAAGACCTCCAGAGGATAATTAGAGCTTTTTTTGTATTAGGGCGGGAAGAAGCTTATGAAAATCACAGAAGAAAAAGAAAATTTCATGGGAGGAAAAAAGACCAACGCGCATTAACTCTTGACCAAATCTTCTCTGATTCAAAAGCCCCTTTGCTGCTTAATGAAGGTCTTCAACAAGTTTTTGGAATAGGATAATTAACGTGCAATTTATAAATTAAACTAATTTTAAAATAATATGTTATACTTAGTGGGATTAGGATTAAATGAAAAAGGAATTACTCTTGAAGGAATTAATGCAATAGAAAATTGCGAAAAAGTTTATTTAGAAAACTATACAGTTGATTTTCCTTATGATATAAAAAAGTTAGAGAAGGTTATTAAAAAAAAGATTTCTCCAGTTGAGAGGGATTTTATTGAAAGTTTGAAATTTTTAGATGAAGCAAAAGAGAAAAATATCGCTATTTTAGTTTATGGCTCGCCATTAACTGCAACAACCCATATAACAATAATAGATGAGGCAAAGAAATTAGGGATTAAAGTTAAAGTAATTTATTCTGCTTCTGTTCTTGATGCTATTGCAGAAACAGGCCTACAATTATATAAATTTGGAAAAATAACATCCATGCCTGCTTGGGAAAAAAATTTTGAGCCAAAGAGCTTTATGAGAATTGTAAAGGAAAACCTATCAATAAAAGCTCATAGTCTAATTTTAATTGATATTGGTTTAGACTTTCAAGATGCTTTAAGAGAATTAGAGATAAGTGCAAAGGAGTATGGTGTAGAGATTGAAAAAATAATCTTATGCCAATCCCTTGGAACAGAAAAATCAAAGATAATCTATAAAGACATAGAGGAATTAAAAAAAATAAAAGATGTTGAAAAACCTTATTGCATAATTATTCCAGGAGAACTTCATTTTTTAGAAAAAGAGGTTTTAGAGAAATTTTGAATTAATTAATGTTATTTTAGAACTAAGAATATCAAGAAAACATTATAAACAATTCGTGAGGCTAACAGGTTGTTTTGGATGTTTGATTATTTAAAAAGGATTATTCTAACTTTTTTTAATACATAATTATTACCACCAAATGATGCTACTCTTTTATTATCAATTCCTGGAATTAATCCTTTATTGGATAATTCAAATCTTATTGAATTATTATTTTTAATTACAAAAACCCACCCAAAATTTTTATTATACTCTGTAGGAGCTCTATCATAATCAACTCTTGAGCCATCAAAATACAAAATTTCTCCATCATCTGTCTTAAACTCTATAAGAATAGATGAAAAATCTTGTGTTCCAAGATTATGATTTATATCATAATAACGTCCATTAAATTCAATCTCTGAAATATCAATCCATCCAGTATCATAAACTTTTTTTGCGCCACCAATCACCCCATCATCAATAGCCTCCTGCAAACTCATCAACTGCCCACCAACATTAACCTCAATCTCTTCTGCAGAATGTCCCATAATACTTGGAGATGCTCTTGAGTGATATGCAAAAACAATCCCGCCTATAAGAAGCAAAATACCCAAAGTAACAATTGTATAAAATGCCTTATTTGTAATATTAATCTCAATCTTCACCTGCTTTTTCATGGTTATCATTGGATTTTTTTATTTAAATACTTTTTTAACAACAGGGAATGTTGAAAATCTTTTTGGGGTAATTGAATAATATTTTAGGATAAGGTTCATCAAAGAAGATGCTTTGTTCAACCCAAAAGTCAATAAAAATATGAGCAATTGTTGAATCTGCCTAAGAGTTTTACATACTAACCATTTAGATTAAACCAAACTTTTTAACAAACCTTTTTAATAGATAATTTTAAAAAAGAATAACTCTTATAATATTTATGTCTATAAACAAAGACCTCATTATTAGCATTCTTATTATTTGAGCCATTGGCTTATTTCAATAATAAACTATAAAAACAGTTTTTCACTAACATTAAAATGATGCCAACAACTGAAGAAGAAATCTTGAAATTTTGGGAAGAGAAAAAGATTTATGAAAAATCAAAAGAAAAAAACAAGAATGGAAAGAAGTTTTATTTAATGGACGGACCACCCTATGCTTCTGGGAACATTCATCTTGGAACTGCTCTTAACAAGATTTTAAAAGATATAGCAATGAGGTCTAAAAGATTAATGGGTTATGATGTATTTGATAGAGCAGGTTATGATACCCATGGATTACCTATTGAAAATCAAGTTGAAAAAGAAATTGGAACAAAAACAAAAGAAGACATTGAAAAATTTGGAATTAAGAAATTCATTGAAAGGTGTAGAGAATATGCAACAAAGTATATTGGAATTATGAGCGAGCAATTTAAAAATCTTGGAGTTTGGATGGATTTTGACAATCCCTACCTTACATTAACTGATGAATATATTGAATCTATCTGGGAAATATTTAAGGAAGCTGAAAAAAAAGGTTTTGTTTATCTTGGAAAATATCCTGTTCATGTTTGCCCGAGATGCGAAACAGTTGTTTCTTTTAATGAAATTGAATATAAAAAACAAAAGGATACATCTATATTTGTCAAGTTCAAATTAAAAGATAAAGAAAATACATATTTGGTTATATGGACAACAACACCATGGACACTCCCCGGGAATACAGGGGTTATGGTTAATCCAAAATTCACATACCAGGAAATTGAATTATCAAATGGGGAAAGATGGATAATTGCAAAAGAGCTTGTCCCAAAAATTATGGGAGAGCTTGAAATAGGATATAATGTTGTAGAAGAATTCTCTGGAAAAGATATGGAAGGTTGGAAGTATGAAAATCCTCTATCAAAATATTTAAATGTTAAAACAAAAAACGCTTATAGAGTTGTATTATCAGAGAGATATGTAAATCTTGAAGAAGGTACTGGATTAGTTCATTCTGCTCCAGGACATGGTAAGGAAGATTATGAAGTTGGAGTAAAAAATAACCTTGATGTCCTTGCTCCAGTTGGAATTGATGGTGTTTTAACAGAAGAAACAGGAAAATATGAAGGTAAAAAAGCAAGAGAGGTTGATAAAGAGATTATTGAGGACCTAAGGAAAGATGGTGCTTTGGTTTATGAAAAAGAATATAAGCATGATTACCCTACTTGTTGGAGATGCCACACACCTCTTATAATGACATCTCTTCCGCAATGGTTTTTAGGAATATCAAAAATAAAAAATAAGTTGTTGGAAGAAAATGAAAAAAATTATTGGGTGCCATCATGGATGAAATTAAGAATGAAGGCGTGGCTTGAAGGATTATCTGATTGGCCTGTTTCAAGAAAGAGATATTGGGGAGCACCGCTTCCGGTATGGGTTTGTGAAAAATGCGAAAAGAGAATTGTTGTTGAAAGCAAAAAAGAGTTAGAAGAATTATCAGGCCAAGAAATAAAAGAGATGCATAAACCAGAAATAGATGATGTAAATATAAAATGTGAATGTGGTGGTGTGATGAAAAGAGTTCCAGAAGTTTTAGATGTATGGTTTGATTCTGGAGTAACAAGTTGGGCTGCTCTTAAAAATTATAGAGAGGGCTATGAAGAGAATCTAAAAAAGTTCTGGCCGGCTGATTTAAATATTGAAGGAAAAGACCAGGTAAGAGGGTGGTGGAATTCTCAATTAATCTTATCTGAAATAAAATTCGGGAGAAAACCTTTTGAAGCTATTTTAGAACATGGATTAATTTTAGATTTAGGAAAAAAGAAGATGTCAAAATCTGAAGGGAATGCTATAACCCCTGATGAAGTTATTGAAAAATACGGAAGGGATAAAATGAGGTATTTCTTTGCAAGAACATCTAAAGGAGAAGACTTCAAATATGATGAAAGAGAATTTTCTGATGTCACAAGATTCTTCATAGTGTTGCAAAACCTTAAAAGATATTTATTGAGCGTGAAAAAAGAAGTTACAAAAGAAGAAATAGAAGATAAGTGGGTTATATCGAGATTAAATAATACAATAAAAGAAGTAACTGAAAAATATGATAAATACCTCTTTTTTGAAGTAGTCAGAATTTTAGAGAATTTTGTTATAAATGATTTCTCAAAAGATTATATTAAGATGATTAGAGAAAGAGAAAGCGAAGTTTATGAGGTAATCCGTGAAGTTTACATATCTATATTAAAAATGCTTGCCCCAATAATACCTATTGAAACTGAAAAAATCTGGCAAGAATTAAAGGAAAATAAAATCGTGGAGGAAGAATCAATCCATCTTAGTGAATGGCCTGAATTAGATGAGAAAAAAATTAATAAAAAATTAGAAGAGGAATTTGAAGAAGTGTTTAAGATAATTGAAGAAGGATTGAGGATAAGGTCTGAAAATAAAATAGGATTAAGATGGCCATTAGCAAAAGCAGAAGTGACGTCCTCAACAGAACTTGAAGAAGATTTCAAGAGGATTCTTAAATCTCAGTTGAATGTTAAGGAAGTTAGTCTCAATAAAGGAGATAAATTAGTTGTAAATCTTGATTTAAAAATGACTCCTGAATTAGAGGCTGAAGGTTATGCAAGAGAATTAATAAGAAACATACAAGCATTTAGAAAAGAACTTGGTTTAAAGAAAGGTGAAGAAGTGGAAATAATTATTATTTCCGACGAAGACTTTATTGAGATTATCAAAGATCATAAAGAATTAATAAAAAATAAAACAAATGCTTCAGTTGTTACCTTAAGTAGTGAAAAAAAGGAAACATTTAAAAATAAAAAAGAATTTATGATAAAAGATAAAGAGGGTGAGATAATAATCATAAAATAACCACCAAAGAGTGGGTTATTAAAATTACCCTTTTATCATAGCAAAATTTAAAAAGAGGAAAAACATAGGGATAATATGATAGTCGACGAAGAATTTTTAGGAAGGCTAAGAAAAATATTTGATTTAAATTTATATGAGGCAAAAGTTTGGGCTGCATTATTATCTCGAGGGGTTTCAACTGCTGGAGAATTAAGCAGCATATCTAATGTTCCTCGTTCAAGAACCTATGATATTCTTGAAAGTTTAGAGAAAAAAGGATTTATTGTTATGAAACTCGGAAAACCTATAAAATTTGTCGCATTAAAACCAGAAGAAGTTATTGAGAGAGTAAAGAGAAATTTAATGAGGGATGCTCAAGAAAAGGCAAAAAGACTTGATAGATTAAAAAGAGAGGATGTTCTTGAAGAACTAAATAGCCTTTTTAGCCAAGGTATAAAATTTGTTGAACCAAATGATTTAAGTGGAAGTTTAAGAGGAAGACAAAATCTGTATAATCATTTAGATATGATGTTAAGAGGTGCTGAAAAAACAGTTACAATAGTAACAACAGAAGAAGGATTAAACAGAAAATTAGAAGCATTAAAAGGAACTTTTGAAAAGTGCAAAAAGAGAGGAGTAAAAATAAGAATTGCTGCTCCAATTGACAAAAATAACATTGAAATTGCAAGAGAATTGAAAAAAGTTGCTGAAGTTAAAAGTATGGAAAACATGAGAGCAAGATTTGTTATTGTTGATTCATCACAAATCTTATTTATGCTTTTAGACGATTCAAAGTTCCATCCAAACTATGACCTTGGTGTCTGGATAAATACAGAATTTTTTGCTTCTGCATTAGAACAAATGTTTGAATTGGCTTGGAAAGAAATGAAATCAATAAGATGATTTTATTCGTTAATTTGTCCAAGCATTGCCAAATTAAAGAAATGAAACCTGTTAGATAAGACTATTTTTCTGATAAAAAGATAATATTTCTTTTAATGTTTTTAATTTAGAAATTTTATTTCTCAGGTTTGCTGAATTTTTCATTCCTTTTGTGAAATTTAATGCTTGAAATTTTATCTGCTTAAAAGGTATATTGTATTTTTTTGCTAGTTTAAGATAATCTTCAAAAGTTATTTTCTTAATTTTTTTATTTGTTAAAATAGAAAAAAGATTTGGATTTCCTATTGCTTTCCTCCCTATCATAATATAATCGAATTCCTTTAGTAGCTCTTTATAGTTCATTTCATTAACATCTCCTGAATAAACAACTGGAAGGTTAGTGCTTTCTCTTAATTTTCTTGCAAAAGAGATGTCTGGCTCACCAGAATATCCTTGTTTTTGCGTTCTTGGATGTATAATTATTACATCGCAGTATTTATTAGCAATAAGAACAATTTTAAGAGCATATCTTGATTTCCTTAATTTAATTGAAAAAGGTTTTTTTGTTGATGCTCTTATTTCTTTTAGAATTTTTTCAATAGTTTTTAATTTAGGATGTAGGAAAACTCCGAACCCTTGCCTCTCTGCTGTTTTGGCAGGACAACCAAGATTAAAATCCCATCCAGATACTTTTTTATCGTATTTTTTTATGAACTCCTTTATTCCATTTAAATTACTTGTGAATAACTGGAGAATGGGTTTATCATCTAAGATAATTTTTTGCTTTGTTAATGGATGAATCATAGGAGTGAAAGTTATTCCTGCTCCTGCTTTCTTGCATAATAATCTAAACACAATATCATTAACTTGTTCCATTGGTGCCAAAAAAATCCTATTCCTTAGATTAAGATTCTTTATTTTTCTCATTTTAAGAAGGGGCCAGACAGGTTGCTTGGAACCCTCCAAAGAGGTTATTCCTGCTCCTCCTCAGCTCTGTGACCCACCAAGCATCTTAACAGGTGCTTAGGGCTGCTCCGGTTAAGGCCTGACCCGTTTCACACCTGCAAGATCGAGGTGGACAGAACCTCAACGTTGGAACAGGAGCCTCAGAGGAGGAATCCTCACTTCCTGTCCGTCGTCTGCCATAAAGCCCATTTGCATATAAGCGGAGGGCTAACCCGCTGACCAAGCCCTTAAAGAAGAAGGCAATTGATTATTTAAAGGTTATTAAAAAGGATTTTCATTATGTTTTAAATATTACTAAAGTCAGAAGTGAATTTAGGAGTTATATCCCACTCTTTTCCATAAAACAAGGTCATTGAATCTATCCCTTAAAAAAAGAGTATCTCCTGTTTCAGTCCAGACAGGTGCCTTACTGTTCCAGATAAAACAATTTTGAGCGCAATTCCCTGAAACAACAATTGAGACATCTTCAAAAGGTTTGAGAGTGAAATTAGGAAAGACAAATTTTTTTCTTCCTTCTTCTTTTAAGATCCAACCAGTTAAATCACATGAAAAATTACATTTATTAAACAATGTTACCTTTTGCTGCGAAAAAGAGAATTCTTTTAATATTATACATTCAGAACACCTATCTTTAGACTCTTTGCATAAATTTACATTCTCATCAATACACTCTACCCATGCATTAAAGAATGATTCTGTAAAAAAATCATTACCTTGCGGAAAATAAGGATTTGCTAAACCATGTTTAACAATTTCTCTATTTATGTTAGTATTATTAAGAAAAATATAGGCCAGGATCCTATGATATTTATCATAATATTGTTTCGAAAATTTTAGGTAGACCTTCTTATTTTTTATCCTTGAAGAGAGAAAGTTTTTTGCTTCAAAAAAGTATCCTTCATTTTTTTCTGGAGCGTTTATTCCTAATAAACGTATGGTTTGATTATTGCATATAATAGTATCTCCGTCAATGACCTTTTCAACAAAACAGGAATCTTGATAAAGAAAATAAGTTTCAAGAAGATTGTCTAAAAATGAATAATCAAAGATAAATAAAATAAGAAGAAAGAATGATAACAAAAGTTTCTTATTCATATCAAAAGAAGAAAAATAAGATATAAAAATTTAGAGGTGTGTAGGGAAAAGATGCTGAAGCATCCAACCAACCGAAGTTGGCTCCCTACACGTTTTTATCAAGATTTTCGTCTTTAAAAACCTGTCTTTTAACTGTCGGGGGACAACTATTTGAAAATTTGAGGGGAAATGGTTCAAGATAGGAAAGCTTTTATATATTTGAAAAGATTATTCCTTCTAAAGATGTTACTTTCTTTTCAATTGGAGCTAAAGCATCTAATACTTCAATTTCTCCCCCTCTTTTCCTTAAGTTATCTGCTACTCTTTTAAAACCTTTTATTATTGTCTCAACATATTCTCTTTCAGATTCTTTTTCAACAAAAGAAGGGTCTCGATTTATTCTTTTTGCTCGCTCTTTGATTCTATGCACTATTTCATCAATTCCGTTTTTATCTCGAACATCAAATAAAATATAAGTAACAGGAACCTCGCTATTCTGATATTCAAACATTCTTCTAAAAGATTCATAAAATTCGTAAATTCTTTCTCTCTCCTCTCGAGATTCAATCCAATAATCAACATAAGGGAGAATTTGTTCAAAAGGCATATCTATTAAAACTTTTTGTCCTTTTAGAGCCCTTTCTGTTCCAATAACTAATCCTATGAAGATATCTGCCAAAAAACAAGCCTCCCTCCTTAAACCGCCCAATATCTCTAAATCTTGGCTCCTATGGTCAGCAATATCTCCTGAAACAAAAACAATTTGGTTCCCATATTTCTCAATTAATTTATTAACAACAGTGCTTTTACCACAACCATGAACTCCTAAAAAAGCATAGATTTGCCCTGCCATTTTTAATAACTTTTTATAATAATTAGATGGAATTTAAATAAATGTTTGATTATTTTTTAGTAGAAACCTCATTACTTTTTAGGATATATATTTAATAGAAGAAAAAATGCGGAGACTAGGATTCGGGCCTCATGGCGATTTCTTAAATCGACATTGACAAAATCTTTGATTTTAGTCTTGTTATAAACATTCGACCTGATACGCTTACTCACTTCGTTTGTAATCAAATTAGGCCTCACCAAAGCACTGAAGCTCGACCTGATACGCTTACTCACTTCGTTCGTAATCATATCAAACCTAAAGGTTCGAATCAGAATTAGTAGGAGAAATGCGGAGACTAGGATTCGAACCTAGGTAGGCACTAAGCCAACGCGTCTTGAGCGCGTCCCGTTTGACCACTCCGGCATCTCCGCATCTGTGTCTGGAGATTTGACGGATAAACAGAGTATCCTTATTTTTTTAATATTTTAATACTATAAAAATTTAAGGTTTTTTATTGTTGTTGAAAAAGCAGTTTAAGGGTTGGGAGTAGTATTCTTAAGCAAAGTTCAATGAGCTATATTTATCAACTAAATTTGAATAAAATACTCTTGCTGAATCAAACAGAATAAATTTTTATTAACTTTTAGAATATTAAAAAAAGTTTTACGAATTAGATTCACCAAAGACTAAAGATTCTATAAAAAGAAATATCTAAAGATTTATATATCTATTTGGATAGATATTAAAAAGAGGAAAAATGAAAGAATTAATTGCTGAATTTATTCTGAAAGCATTAAGGAAATTAAAAATTAAAAAAAGTAAAGAATGGGTTTTGTCAAAAATTGAGATCCCTCCTAATACTGATTTCGGTGATTTTGCTTTTCCTTGTTATACTCTTGTAGATGAATTTAAGATATCTCCTGATGAAATTGCATTATTAATACGAAAAGAGATAAAAAAATTTCCACAAACAGAATTTGACGATATATTAACAGAAGGTCCTTACATTAATTTCTTTATTGATAGAAGAAACAAGGCAAGAGAACTTGTATGGGAAGTTATAAATAAAAGAGAAGATTATGGAAAAACAAATATAGGAAAAAGAAAAAAGATTGTCATTGACTTCTCATCCCCTAATATAGCAAAACCTTTTGGAATTGGACATCTCCGTTCAACAATAATTGGTAATTCTCTTGCGAAAATATATGAATTTCTTGGATATAAGGTAATCAAAGAAAACTATCTCGGAGATTGGGGAACTCAGTTTGGGAAGATAATCTTTGCTTATAAAAAATGGGGGAATGAAAAAGAATTAAAAAAGTCAAAGAAACCATTAGAGTATCTTATGAAACTGTATTCTAAAGTAAATAAAGATAAAAGATGTGATGAAAAAGCGAGGGAATGGTTTAAAAAAATGGAAGAAGGGGATAAAGAAGCCCTTACAATTTGGCGATTGTTTAAAGAATTATCCCTAAAGGAGCTTGAAAGAGTTTATGAAAGATTAGGAATTGAATTTGATATTTATGGAGGGGAATCCCTTGCTGTTAGAGATGGATATAAGATAATTGAAGAATTAAAAGAGAAAAAGATTGCTAAGAAAAGTCAAGGGGCTTTAATTGTTAATCTTGAAAAAGAAGGAAAAGGGGTTTGTATAATTCAAAAAAGTGATGGAACAACAACCTATGCCCTAAGAGACATTTCCACTGCAATTAAGAGATATAAAAAATATAAATTTGAAAAAATGATTTATGAAGTCGGGCAGGAACAAAAACTTCATTTTAAACAAATCTTTAGAATTCTGGAATTAATGGGAAATGAATGGGCAAAAAAGTGTTTAACGAGAACGCATGGGCTATACCTTGGGAAAGATGGGAAAAAGATGTCAACAAGAAAAGGAGATATTGTATTAGTAGAAGAACTAGTTGATAAAACAAAAGAGCTAGCAAAAAAAGAAATCAAAAAAAGAGAACCAAAAATAAATAAAAAAGAATTGGAAGAAAGGGCTGAAAAAATTGCAATAGCTGCGATATTTTATGGTGATTTAAAAAACAATCCTGCTAAAGATGTTGTGTTTGATTTAAAAAAATTTGTTTCATTTGAAGGAAATACAGGTCCTTACATATTATATAGTTACGCAAGAGCCTCATCAATTATAAGAAAGGCAGGGAAAATAAAAAAAGATTTCGTCATAAAGGAATTAAAAAAAGAGGAATTTGATTTGGTAAATCACCTGTCAAAATTTAACGAAATTGTATTAAAATCAGCAGAAACAATGAATCCCTCAATTATAGCTAACTTTGTTTATGAATCTTGTAGATTATTTAATGAATTTTATCAAACAAGCCCTGTTATTGATTCAGAAAATGAAGTTTTCAGGCTTGCTCTTGTAGAATCTTTTAGACAAGTAATAAGAAATGCTCTTAAATTACTTGGAATAGAAACAATAGAGAAGATGTAAATTTTTTTAAAGGGTAAAATATTAATAAGAACATGAAAAAAGAGGTGTTTTTAGAAATATTGAATGAAATTGAAATTTTAGGAGAGAGATTAAGGATTGAAAAAGAAAAAGAAGATTCAATCATTGAAGAGTTTAATGAAGAATCTAGGAGATATTTTTTAGGAGGAATATCCAAACAAGTAATAAAATCATCAATAAAAAAAATAAAAAGAGATATCAGTAAAATTGAGAAAGAGAAAAAAAAGATTATAAAAAAAGCTCTTAAGAAAATTGAAAAAATGGAAAAGTTCTTTGAAGAGGAATTAGACAAAAACATAATCGTCAGAGTTTCTGGCATTGAAACAAAAATGAAAGGGGGTGAGAAAAATGGCAAAAAAAGAAAATAAGATAACTGCTTTTATTGCTTGGTTGGTAGGTGTTCTTGTTTCCTTAGCAGTAGGTTTTGGAATGATTAATGGAAGCTTGACACTACCAATCTGGCTTGGAGGAGCAATTGTATCAAAGATTGTTGGTTGGATTGTTGTTATATCTGACCTTATTGGAGCTGTCTCTGTTCTTCTTGGAAGAGGCTAAATTGATATTTTTTTAAACCTCTTTTTTTTTCTTTTTTTTATGTTTGAAATATATTTTGAAACTTATGGCTGCACTGCAAATCAAAATAATTCTGAAATAATGAAGGCATTAGTAAGGCGGGCTGGACTAAATATAACAAATAATCCAAATATTGCTGATATCATTATAATAAATTCTTGTATTGTTAAAGGGCCGACTGAAGAGAAAATAAGAAGAAGGATTTCTGACCTATTAAAAGAAGGAAAAAAAGTAATTGTGGCTGGATGTATGCCAAGAGTTTTCAAAGATAAATTAAGGAAAGAAAATTTATATTTATTAGATGTCTCACAAACAACAAATATTGTCAAGTTAATTAAGGATATCTTTGATAAAAGAAATTCTTTTGAAAAATATTTAGAGATAAGAAAAGAGAAAAAAGTGGGATTTTCAAAAGAAGCTTTTGAAAGAGTCATTGGAATAACTCAAATATCAGAAGGATGTTTTGGAAAATGCACTTATTGTATTGTTAGGATAGCAAAAGGGAAATTGTTTTCATATCCTCTTGAAGAAATTGTAAATTCTGTTGAAAAAGATGTGAAATCTGGAAAGAAAGAGATATGGATAACAAGCCAAGATAATGCGTCTTATGGAAATGATTACGGAAAATACGAATTACCTAAGTTATTGAAAAAGATTCTTGAAATTAAAGGGAATTTTTTAGTTAGGGTAGGTATGATGAACCCAAACAATGTCATTAAAATACTTGATGAATTAATTGAAGTTTATAAAAATGAAAAAATGTTTAAGTTCTTACACATACCAATCCAATCAGGAAGCGACAAAGTTCTAAAAGATATGAAAAGAGGATATAACACCCAAGAGGTCTTGAAGATAGTATCAAAATTTAGAGAAGAAATACCCGATATATTAATAGCAACAGATATTATTGTTGGATATCCTACAGAAACTAATGATGATTGGGAAAAAACAGTTTCCTTATTAAAAAAAATAAAACCTGAAATAGTCAATCGCAGTAATTTTAGTGCGAGGCCCCATACAGAAGCATCAAAATTAAAACCTCTTGATTTTAGAATTATAAAAAAGAGATCAAAAGAGTTAATGGATTTACATCTAAAAATATGCAAAGACATCCAAAAAGATTTTATTGGAAAAAGAGTTGTTGCTTTAATTGATAAAAAGGGTTTTGGAGAAACTTACATAGGGAGGACTAAAAATTATAAATTAATTGCTGTCCATTCAAAAAAAGATTTATTGGGGAAGTTTATAGAAGCAGAGATTATCAAAACAACCCCTCATTATCTCGTTGGTAAATTATTAGAAATAAAAAGAAACATTTAAAAAGAGATAGAGGATTAATAAGATATGGATGAATATAACTCTTCAAAAACACTTTGGATATTAATCATTATTGCTTCTATTGTTGGTTTATTGATGATCTTTTATAGTTTTACAGGATTTACAGGTAGGGCTGTTTCAGAAGATTCAAAAAAAATTTATGTTGGAGATTTTGTAAGTGAGAACATTAGGATAAAAATCCCAAAAGGGGAATATAATACAGA
>JAFCDZ010000018.1 GCA_017609405.1 Candidatus Pacearchaeota archaeon | reverse complement strand
AATTTAGTAAAAATATTAAAAGGAGGTGAAAAATGGGGAAGATAATTATAAAAAACGCTGTCGAAAGAAAGCCCGGATACCTTTACTATGTAGATGGTAAAGGTAACGTGTGCGAAGCAAAGATGGCAAGAGGCGGAAAAAAGAAAAAAGCAAAGAAAAAAACTGCCTCTAAAAAGAAGACAACCAAAAAAAAGAAGAAATAAACTTTGCTTCGTGTTTTATTTTTTTATTTTTTTATTTTTTTGAATAATTTTAAAAACTTTCTTTTTCTTTTTCTTATATGGTTATTGTTCTTGGTATTGAATCTACTGCCCATACTTTTGGAATTGGCATAGTAAAAGATGGAAAGATTCTTTCAAATGTTCGTGATAGTTACACCACTGAAAAAGGAGGGATGATACCTATTGAAGTAGCTAAACACCATCAAAAAGTAAAAGAGGAGATTTATAATAAATCATTAAAAGAAGCAGGGATTGATGAGGAAAATGTTGATGTAATTGCTTTTTCACAAGGACCTGGACTTCCACCAGCGCTTTTGGAAGGAATGAGATTTGCAAAAGAATTATCAAAAAAATTAAAGAAACCTCTTGTTGGTGTTAACCATTGTATAGCTCATCTTGAAATAGGAAGAATTACTGGAGCAAAAGATCCTGTTATGCTTTATGCCTCTGGAGCAAATACTCAGATAATTGCTTATGCTTCAGGTAAATATAGGGTTTTTGGAGAGACTTTGGACTTAGGTGTTGGAAATTTTATTGATACCATCGCAAGATTTCTTGGAGAAGGGTTTCCAGGAGGTCCAAAAATACAAAAACTTGCAAAAAACTCAAAAAATTATATAGAACTTCCTTATAGTGTGAAAGGAATGGATGTCTCTTTTTCAGGAATACAAACAAAACTAAAAAATATGATTGATTCAAATAAATATCCAAAAGAAGCTATTGCCTATTCTCTTCAAGAAACTGTTTTTGCTATGCTTGTTGAAACTGCTGAGAGAGCTTTAGCTCATACTGGAAAAAAGGAGTTATTGCTTGGGGGAGGGGTTGGATGTAATACTCGCCTTCAAGAGATGTGCAAAATAATGTGCAAGGAAAGAGGTGCCAAGTTTTTTTGTCCAGATAAAAGTTTATTAGTTGATAATGGTGCTATGATTGCTTATCTTGGAGAGATTATGTTTGAGGCAAATGCAAATGTCTTTGAACAAAATGAAATGGACAAAGTAGATATTGCTCCAAGGCAGAGAACTGATGACGTTGTTGTGAGTTGGAAACATAATTAACTATGTTGGATTTTTTTCTAATTATTCTTGGTTTATGTTTTTTTCCAATAAACAGTTTAGCATATATCTCTGCATCAGCTCTATTAGTAAAATAAAGAGATTCAGGATATCCATCAAAAATAATTGGAACACACTCTATTCCGCTTGAGGTTACAACAGACCAAACACTTTGATTAGTTTTATTAAATGGAACTAGTCTTCCCTCTTCTTTGAGCTTATCATAAATATCTTCCTCTCTTAAATTCCCTCTTCTAAGATTATTATACGCTTCCCTCAAATCAATTCTTTTTTTCACATATTTACTCGGATTTTTAAGAATAAATATTTTTCTATGTGCGATAATAATATTAAAGAGTTAATAAAAAAGATCTTTGGAGAAAGGTTCAACTGGCTAATTAAAGGGTTTTAACATTCTTTAAAAATATTATCTAACACTTCTTCAATTTAACTTCTTTAACAAAACAAAACTGTAGAAACCTTTATAAACCCTGATTTTAATCTTAAATTATCCTGTGAACCAATAGGGGAGGTTCTAAAATGGACTTTTATGAATTAGTTGAAAAAGCGAGAAAAACTGGAAAAATTGAAAAAGGTGTAAATGAGGTTACAAAAGCTATAGAAAGAGGAACTGCTAAAGTAGTTTTTTATGCTACTGATGTTGATCCTAAAGAAATTGTTCAACACCTTCCTATTTTATGTGAAGAAAAAAAGATACCTTGTAAAGAAGTTGACAGCAAGCAAAAATTAGGAATTGCTGCTGGAATTAATGTAAGCACTTCAGCAGTGGCAATCATTGAACCTGGAGAAGCAGAGAAGCAATTAGAATCTATTAAATAATTCTCATTAAAATGGCTAAAACCCAAAAAATTAAAGAAAAAAAAGGAGAATCTATAAAAGATAAAGATAAAATTCTTTCAGAAGAGGCAGTTCCTGCTGTAGTTGAAGAAATAATTGGAAGAACTGGTTTCAGAGGGGAAGTTACTCAGGTTAAATGTAGGATTGAAGGTGGAAGAGACAAGGGAAAAAGCATAAGAAGAAATGTAAGAGGTCCTGTTAGAATTGGAGATATCTTAATGCTCAGAGAAACAGAAATTGAAGCAAGAAAAATAAAAAAGAAAGTAACAAAAGGAGTGTATGTATAAAATGTGTCGAAGTAAGAGAAGTATAGAAGAATTATTTGATATGTTATCTGAAACTGCGAGAGGAAATATGGGAAAGGTTGTTGTATTAAGGGGATTAACAAAAGAACAAGCACATACATTAGTATCAAGAGAATCTTGTCGGAAAGGAGGCTACATTCCGATTGGTCAAGAAGATTCAAATCCTCCAGGAATTATTAAAGAAGACAATGGAATTTACTCTGTTTATGTTTCACATCCAGTAAGAATAATTTATGAGAGGGGAAAATAAAAATGCCTAAATGTTCATTTTGCGGAGAGATGTATGAGTTTCCAAAAGGAATGACTTATGTTAAAAAAGATGGAACTCCGATTTATTTTTGCTCATCAAAGTGCAGAAAAAATTACTTCATGAAAAGAAGAAAAGTTAGGTGGGTTTCTAAAAAGAAAAAACAAGAAAAAACTTCTAAAAAATAATTTTATCGTCGATAAAATCATCAGAAAGCTTTATAAATTAACTTTGCTTTTTCTTATAAAAGAGGACTAAAATATGAGCGCAAAGAAATATGATGCAGGTTCAATAAAGGTTCTCGAAGGATTAGAGGCTGTAAGAAAAAGGCCTGCAATGTATATTGGAAGCACAGGGAAAGAAGGTCTGCACCATCTTGTTTATGAGGTTGTAGACAACTCTGTAGATGAAGCTCTAGCAGGTTATTGCACAGAAATAAAAGTTATTATTCACAAGGATAACTCAATAACAGTAATAGATAATGGTCGTGGTATTCCTGTAGATATTCATCCTACTTATAAAATCCCTGCAGTTGAGGTAGCACTAACAAAACTTCATGCAGGAGGGAAATTTGATAAAAAAACTTATATGATTTCTGGTGGTTTACATGGTGTTGGTATCTCTTGTGTAAATGCTCTTTCAAAAAAGTTAGTAATAAGAATCAAAAGAGATGGGAAAATTTATGAGCAAGAATATTCAAGGGGAAACGCAAAAACAAAATTAAAAGTAATAGGAAAATGCGATAAAAAAGACACTGGAACAGAAGTTTTTTTCTCTCCAGATGAAGAGATTTTCTCTGTAACAGAATATGATTATCGTGTTCTTGAAACAAGGTTGAGAGAAATTGCTTTTTTGAATGCAGGATTAAAGATAACACTTATAGACGAGAGAAAAGACAAAAAAGAAACCTTCCATTACGAAGGGGGCTTGATTGAATTTGTAAAATGGGTAAATAAAACAAAAGATGTTCTGCACAAACCAATATATTTTAAACGAGAAGATAAAGATACCATATTAGAAGTAGCTATTCAATACAATACTGGTTATCAAGAAAATCTCTTTGGGTTTGTAAATACTATTAATACTGTTGAAGGTGGAACTCATGTTTCAGGATTTAAGACAGCTTTGACAAGAGTTATAAATGATTATGTAAAGAAAAAAAATCTCTTAAAAGGAGGGAGTTTGACAGGTGATGATGTTAGGGAAGGATTAACAGCAATAATAAACATAAAAATCCCAAATCCCCAATTTGAGGGGCAAACAAAGACTAAATTAGGAAATTCAGAAGTAAAAGGATTTGTTGATTCAATAACTACTACAGTTCTCTCAGAATATTTTGAAGAAAATCCAAATATTGCTAAAAAGATTGTTTCAAAAGTTATAGAATCTGCAAAAGCAAGAATTGCTGCTAAAAAAGCAAGAGACCTCGTAAGAAGAAAAAATGCATTTTCAGTAGGAGGACTTCCAGGAAAATTATCTGATTGTTCAAAAAAGAAAAGAGAAGAGACTGAACTTTATATTGTAGAAGGTGAATCTGCAGGAGGTAGTGCAAAACAAGCAAGAAATAAAGAAACACAAGCTATTTTACCATTAAAAGGAAAAATATTAAATATAGAAAAAGCAAACCAAGCAAAAGCTCTTTCAAGTGAAGAGATTTCCAATTTAATTACAGCAATAGGAACAGGGGTTGGAGAGAGTTTTGATCTCAATAAACTTAGGTATGGAAAAATTATAATTATGACTGATGCAGATGTTGATGGAGAACACATTAAAACACTTTTATTAACTTTTTTCTTTAGATTTATGCCTCAACTAATTGAAGAAGGCAAAGTTTTTATTGCACTGCCCCCTTTGTATAAGATAAGAAAGAAAAAAGATTATTATGTTTATTCAGATGAGGAACTAAAAAAAGAACTTGAAAAAATTGGGGGAAATGTTACTGTAACAAGGTTTAAAGGTCTTGGTGAAATGAGTGCTGAGCAGTTATGGGAGACTACTATGAACCCAAAAACAAGAAAATTGAAAAAAATATACATAGAAGATGCTGTTGAAGCAGATAAAACTTTCTCTATGTTAATGGGTAATGATGTTGATGGAAGAAAAGAGTTTATATCAGAAAATGCTGAATTAGCAAATTTGGATGTTTAAAATGGCAAAGAAAAAAGGAATAAAAACACCTGAATGGATCCTTGAGGGATATTCTTCTAAAGAAGAATATGAAAAAGCAAAGGGAATTTCAAAAAAGAAAAAGAATGGAAAAACATTTGATGTGATGAAATGTCCAAAGTGTAAAAGTTATAATGTTGAAGTTGTTTTGGGTGATGAAGGGGGCCTTTGGAGATGCAATGATTGTGGTTGGAAGGGAAAAGATATTGAAAAAGTTGAAATGAGTGAAGAAGAATTTATCAACCATATGTATAAAATTGAGGGAGGTCACGATGAAGAATGAAGAATTATTTCCAGAAAAAGGAATAATTAATAGCGAGATATCAGAGGAGATGAAAAAAGCATACATAGATTATGCTATGTCAGTCATAGTTTCAAGAGCAATTCCTGCTGTAGAAGATGGCCTAAAGCCTGTTCAGAGAAGGATATTGTATTCAATGTATTTAATGGGTCTCAAACCTGGAACTCAAACAAAAAAATCAGCAAGAATTGTTGGTGATGTAATTGGTAAATTCCATCCTCATGGTGACGCAGCTGTTTATGATGCTTTAGTTAGGCTGGCTCAAGATTTTTCTATGAGATATCCTTTAGTTTTTGGCCAGGGTAACTTTGGTTCCATTGATGGAGATCCGCCAGCGGCATATAGGTATACAGAAGCAAGGATGCAAAAAATTGCATTGGAGTTATTAGAAGATATTGAAAAAGAAACTGTAAAGATGAACCCTAATTTTGATAATTCCTTAAAAGAACCAGAGTTATTACCTGGAAAAGTCCCTAATCTTTTATTAAATGGCGCGTCAGGAATTGCTGTTGGTATGGCAACAAATATTCCACCGCATAACCTTAATGATGTTTGCGATTCAATAATTCATTTAATAAAAAATCCAAAAGCAGAAGTAGATGAGCTTGCTGAAATAATCAAAGCACCTGATTTCCCAACAGGAGGAATGGTCTATGGAAACTTCAAAGAGCTTTATAAAACAGGAAAGGGAAGAATTGTTATAAGAGGGAGAACAAAAGTAGAGACCATTAAAAATAAGAAGGCAATAGTAATAACAGAGATACCTTATATGCTAAAAAAGTCTGATTTAATACTTCAAATAGCTAAACTAGTTCAGGATAAAAAGTTAATTGGTATTGCTGATTTGAGAGATGAGTCCTCAAAAGGAGGAATAAGAATTGTTATTGAATTAAAAAAAGAAGCAAATGAGCAATATGTTCTCAACAGATTATATAAATACACCCGATTGCAAGATCAATATAATGCTAATTTCTTGGCTTTAGTCAAAAACAAACCACGAGTAATGAATTTAAAAGAAATTTTGACAGAATATATTGAATATAGAAAAGAGATAATCAAAAAGAGAACCAGTTTTGACCTAAAAAAGGCAAAAGAAAGATTAGAGATTGTTGAAGGTCTTTTAGTGGCTTTAAAAAATATTGATGAAATAATAAATCATATTAAAAAGGCAAAAACTATTCAGGAAGCTTCTGAAACATTAAAGAAGAAGTATTCTTTTACTGAAAGGCAAGTTAAAGCAATTCTTGAAACAAAACTTCAGCAATTAACATCTCTTGAAAAGGAAAAATTAACAAAAGAGAAAAAAGAATTAGAGGAAAAAATAGCAAGGTATGAAAAAATCCTAGGAGATATTAAAGAGGTTCTTAAAATCATTGTAAAAGAATTAGAATATATCAAAAAAAATTATGGTGATGAAAGAAAGACTTCTATTTTAAGCAATTTGAAAGAATTATCTGAAAAAGATTTAGTTCAAGAAAAAGATGTTATAATAATGATAACAGATAAAGGATATTGTAAAAGAATGGACTTAAAAACATATAGAGAACAAAAAAGAGGGGGGAAAGGTATAATAGGAAATAATCTGGCAACAGGCGATTTCACAAAACAACTCATTGCGTGCTCAACACATGATTATCTAATGTTTTTTACAACAAAGGGAAGGGTATTATGGCTAAAGGCATATGAAGTCACTCCAAGTGAGAGATATAGTAAAGGAAGAGCAATTGTAAATCTTCTAAAACTAAGGGATGGTGAAGCAATTACAAATGCTATATCTGTTAAAACATTTGACGATTATCTATTCTTAGCAACAAAAAAAGGAATTGTTAAAAAAATATCTCTTAAATATTTCTCAAAACCAAGAGCTTCTGGTATTAAGGCTATTAATCTTCCACCAGATAATTCTGATTCCTTGATTGGTGTAGAAATTGTTAAAGAAGGACAAGAAGTTTTATTAGCAACAAAAAAAGGAAAAGCAATAAGATTCAATAGTGATGAGGTTAGAAGTATGGGAAGGGCAAGTTATGGTGTAACTGGAATAAAATTAGAAGAAGGTGATGAAGTGGTTAGTTTGAATGAGTTAGAAGGAGAATCAATTTTAACAATCACAGAAAAAGGATATGGAAAAAGAACTTTAATAGAAGATTATAGAAAAACAGCAAGAGCTGGAAAAGGGGTTATAAATATGAAAATAACTGAAAAAACAGGGAATGTTGTAAAAACAGTTTCTCTAAAAGGAAATGAAGGAATTATAATAACAACTGCAAAAGGAATTGTGATGAGAACTAATTTAGAGAATATTAGAATTATGGGTAGGGCAACTCAGGGTGTGAGAATTGTAAAACTCCAAGAAAATGATAGAGTTTCTGATTTAGTGAAAGTGTCTGATAAAGAAAATTAAGAATAAACCCTTTTAGCAAAAGGGCAGATTGGTTTATATTCGCACCATTCACAAAGAATAGAGGGGTTTGGAGGGAATTCTTTTGTAGATTCTATAATTTCTATTATCTTAAGAATTTCTTTTTTCAAATTTTCAAGAGCATTATTTGTTCGTCGCGAATAAATTTTCTTATTAAAACTAAGATAATGCCAAATTAGTTTAACTTCTTTGTCTTCTCCGAAAAGCTCTTTAACTGCAAGGGCATAGAGAGCTAATTGCCTATCATTTTCAATTTTCTCAATTGTTGGAAGGGAATTTGCTGTCTTATAATCATGAACTTCATATTCTCCTGTTTTTTCATTATAAACAAGTTTATCTATATAACCAATAATCCAATGCTTTCTTTCTTCATCCAAGAGAATCTTAACTCTCTTTTCAAGTGCAATAATATTTTCATCAAAAGGATAATTTTCGTTATAATAATCAATCAAAAATTTCACACCTCTTTCAAGATAATCTTGGTGGTCATAATCTCTCTTTACTAAATGTATTTCATCATGAAATGATTTTTGCCAATTGTCAAGATATACTTTAATTAATTCATCAAGTTTTGGTGTTTTATTTTCCATAATTTGTTTATGAAACCACTCTAAGGAACTATGAACAATTTTTCCCAAAAAAGCCTCAATGGTTTCCTTTATTACTGGAGGAACTTTATCAATATACTTTAATTTATATCTGTAAGGGCATTGCTCAAAAACACTTAGTCTTGAATGAGAATACACTGCCATCTTCTTATTTATTTATCCCAATTTATAAAGATTAATTATTACTCACAAACAGTTCCATACCCAATAAGCCTCCAATGATTCTTTATTCTTCTAGAAATTCCAACACTATCTCCTTTCAAATAAACAACAGGAGTCTTCAATTCTAAAGTGATTTTATTACTTCTTTTTGATTTTACAATCCCCACAGTGATTGTTGTATTTACGCTTAACATTAACATTTCATTTAGATTTATATCCTCTACATTTTCATGCTCATCTGTTCCAAATACTCTTTCAAATAATTTAACATCAAGAGAGATTTCATTTTTCATTTCAGGGAGACGTCCTTTAATTGAGACAACACACCCGCTTAAAGAATCAGATTTAGTTAAAGAAGGGTCTAAAGTGGTTTCAATTGATAAACTCGCTCCAGGTTTTGCCTCTTTTCTTCTTTCTTTTCCTTTATGTATTGATTTTATCTTTGTTGTTAATGTTTGATAAATAATTTGATTTGCTTTTTTAAAAACTAATCCAGGTTTAATTTCAATCTCATCACCCTCTTTTAAAATACCTTTCTTTAAAACACCCCCTAAAACCCCTCCTTTTAAATTGTTAATCTCTGTTCCTGGTTTGTTTATATCAAAACTTCTTGCAATAATAAAAAAAGGATCGCTTTCCAAATCCCTTTCCGGAATCTCGATATTAACTAATGCTTCAAGAATCTTATCTATATTTATTCCCTGTTGTGCAGAAACAGGGATTATTGGAGAATTTTCAGCAATCGTTCCTTTTACAAATTCTTTTATTTCTTTATAATTTTCAATAGCTTTTTCCTTAGTAACTAAATCTATTTTGTTTTGAACAATTATGATATTTTTTATTCCTCTTGCTTGCAAAGCCATTAAATGTTCTTCTGTTTGTGGTTTTATCCCTTCATTAGCAGCAATTACTAAAATAGCTGCGTCAATTAATGCAGCACCACTTAACATAGTAGCCATGAGCATCTCATGCCCTGGAGCATCAATAAAACTAACATACCTAATAGGTTTAGCATCCTTTGATTCTTTATTTGTGTATCCTTCATTTGTTTTATAAATAACAATATCTGCATAACCTAGTTTAATTGTAATCCCTCTCTTTAACTCTTCTGAATGAGTATCTGTAAACTTTCCAGTAAGTTTTCCTAATAAAGTGGTTTTTCCGTGGTCAATGTGTCCAACAACACCAACATTTAATTCTGGCAACTCTTCCATAAAAAAACATAATTTAATCCATTAAAAAATCTTTGGGTTTCTCAAATCCCTAATCGAATCCTAATTAACTCTAATTTTCGCTCCAACCAATCCCTAAATCCTCCAAGAACTTTTTTATCAGATTTATAAGAATAATCATGAATAATTTCAGGAGAATCTGTTTTTCTAATATAGTGAATTAACAATATAGCAACTAATAAAAATAACAAGACAACAATCCATAATAAATAATTCACTTTATATACAACACCATCAGAATCTTCAACA
>JAFCDZ010000017.1 GCA_017609405.1 Candidatus Pacearchaeota archaeon | reverse complement strand
TCTGTGAATATCTCTTCTTTCAATTCTTTTTCTAAAATATGGTCCATTCTTATTTTCATCTTTTTTTAATTTATATATTTTCCCTTTATTCCCCTTTTAACACACCTTTTAAAAATCCCTTCTTCTTATTTATATTATGAAATGTGCGAAATGCGGTTACGAATCTGAAAAAAATATCAAAAAATTTGGAGCATATTTATGCGAAATTTGCAATTGTTTTTCTCCAGACAATATTGAAGAATTTAAAGAGTACATAAACGAGAAAATCCCTTCCGAATATTTAGAAAGTTTTAGAAAATTTTTTAAGCCAAAAGGAGAGCCACAAAAGAAAGGAATGCTTCAAAAAGCTTCAGATGGGAAAATTGTAACAAGAGCACCTTTTGGCTATAAAATTGAAAATAAAAAACTCGTCCCTTCTGAAAATGCTGACGAAGTTAGAGAAATTTTTGAGGAGTTTTTGAATTCAAATTTAAGTTTAAGAAAACTTGCATCAAAACACTCTCTTTCAGTAAATGGACTTAAAAAAATCTTACGTAATTTTACCTATATTGGGAAAATTAAATTTAATGGACAAATATATGATGGAGCACATGAACCAATTATTTCTTCAACATTATTTAATCATGTTCAGAACAAATTAGATAAATTAGGAATAAAAAGATTATAATTTATTCTATATTTTTTTGAAGATATTTGTTTTTAAATAGTGCTTTTTTTTAATAAAAATGGGGAGATACTTTTCTTTTGGAATAGATGAATCTAATAATGGAGATTATCCTGAATTTTTTTGTTTAGTTGGCTCTAATTTTAAATCAGATGTAAAGAGATCAAAAAAAACATTAGAAAAGAAAAGAGGATTTGATCCAAAAAGGCCAAAGAGAATGAGAAAAAGAAAAATTTCTTTCACATATTTCCTTAATCCTCATGAAAAAATTATGGGATGTCCTGGTTTATTTCAAGAAATAAATCAAGGTTACCTCCCTCAAGTTATTTTTAGTTTACTATTACCTTTTAGAGAATATTTGGAACCATATGAGAGAATAAGCTTTTTTATTGATGGACTTATAAGCCCTCCTCTTCACGATTTTTTAATTGAGAGAATTTCAGATTTTCTTTTGTTGCCTCCAGAAAATATTAGTGTATTATCTGGATCTCATTTTGATGAAAAATACCCTTTAGTAAATTTAGCAGATGAATTAGCAAACTATTTTAAAAGACTTTATTATTCAGAAACCTTGGCTAATTTTAAAAAA
Organism: Candidatus Pacearchaeota archaeon; assembly: GCA_017609405.1. Taxonomy (GTDB): domain Archaea; phylum Nanobdellota; class Nanobdellia; order Pacearchaeales; family GW2011-AR1; genus JAFCDZ01. The sequence continues at coordinate 8,977 of JAFCDZ010000017.1, read as the reverse complement.
ATAACTGCAAGATATTTTACCCCCCTACTTAATAGAAAAGGTTTAGAAGGTCTTTTATCTCTTTGAACTTTGTCTTTTCTTTCTTGCTTTTGAATCATTTGGTTTATATGGTTCTTTTCTTCTTACATCTGCAACAAGAAGATTTCTGTCATACTCTAAAAAAGCATCTCTTAATTTTTTTGATTTTGTAAATTCAATAATCCCTTTTGCTAATGCAATTCTAGCAGCTTCTATCTGTCCTTTTTCTCCTCCACCACGGACTTTTATTTCTGCGTTAAATTCTATTTTTCCTAAAACTCCCTTTGTTATTTCTAATGGCTCTTCAATCTTTAACCTATCAAAAGTTTGAAGATTTGTAAAAGGTATATTATTTATTCTAACATCCCCATTCCCTTCAGTGATTATTGCTCTTGCAATTGATGTCTTTCTCTTACCTGATGATATAATTTTTATCATTTCAATTCCTCCACTTTTACATATTTATCTTTTTTTAAATTAAACACTTTTATCTTTTCTTTGTTTTCATATTCCTTGGGTATTCCAGTATAACATTTTATTCTCTTATAAGCTTCTTTTCCCCTTCCTTTTCTGTGGTCAGGAAGCATCCCCCTTATTGCTCTTTTTACGATTCTATCTTTTTGTCTGGGGTATATTGGACCCTTTTGGCTGTCTCCATGTCTCTTTCTTCTTTCTTCTATTTTTTCATTTATATTTTCTTTATTTCCAGTAATTATCACTTTTTCACAATTCAAAATAATTATCTCTTCCCCTTTTAGAGCTTCTTTTGCAGCAAAGCTAGCTAATCTTCCTAATACACAACCTTCACCATCTATTATCTTCATTTTAATATCCTCACTTTTTCTGCTTTAGGGTTTTTTTTGATTTCTTCATCAATAAGACAAAAATCTATTTTTGATTTTTTTAATTTATCTTTTGCTTTATCTGAAAAAGATAGCGCAACAATCTTAATTTTTTTTGTTATTTCTCCTTGTGATAATACTTTTCCAGGTATAACAATTACTTCGTTATCTTTTGCATCTTTTTCAATTTCATACAGGTTCTTTATGATTCTTTTTTTTGCTGGGTATGAGAGTAATGCAGAAACTTCAAGCCAAGCCTCGTTTTTCTTTGCAATTCTTATTGTTTCAACTAGATAAGGATTTCTTTTTCTTTTTGCTTGTTTTTCAATTAATGTTTTTGATTTCATTTTAGAATACCCTGCTAACGCACACACTCGCAGGTTATTATGTTATTTTTGGTGTTAGAGAGTTTTTAAATGTTTTTATTTAACAAATTATCACAAAATGCGGAGACAGGATTCGGGCCTCACCAAAGCACTGAAGTTCGACCGGATACGCTTACTCACTTCGTTTGTAATCAAATTAGGCCTCATATCAAAGATATTCGACCTGCTTCGCCCAAGCGTGGTAAGCAGGCCTCACAGAGTTCGACCTGATACGCTTACTCACTTCGTTCGTAATCATATCAAACCTAAAGATTCGAATCAGAATTAATAATGCGGGAGACAGGATTCGAACCTGCGCAGGCACTAAGCCACTGGATCCTTAGTCCAGCCCGTTTGACCGCTCCGGCACTCCCGCCTAATAAAAAAAGATAATACTACAAAGATTTAAATTTATCTATTTTATTATTTAGAAATCTTTTTTGAAACTTCATTTAGGTTATCTTTGAGGGTTTTAATAGCTCTTTTAAAAATCTCTTTTGCGTCAATTTGCCCAAAAGATTCAATAGAAATAATCATTTCACCTGTTTCTTCAACTTTGATTTCTTTTCCCTCTTTTTCAGCAATACCTGTGCATAAATCTGTTATTTCTTTTTCTTTGTTATCAAAAATCACAATTTTATTTCCTTCTTCCTTTACTTTTTCTCCGGTTATTCTTTCAATTTTTTCTTTTAATGATTTGTCTGTTGTTATCTTATTTTCTTCTCTGTAGAATAAAACTCCTGGAACAAATTTAGCATGTTTTACTCCGACTCCTTTTCTTACAATACCCTTTAAATCAAGTTCTTGATTTTTCTCTAAATATGTTATAGGCATATTATCAAATACAACCTTTACATCTCCCTTTATGTCTTTAGAATAAACATACCCTTCACCTTTCTTTGATAATGTAATTGTCTTTTCTTCACCTTCTTTTAAATTTTCATCAATAAGAGGTATTAATCCGAGTCTATGGGCAATAGTTTCATCATAAAGAGCAGAATCATTTTTCTTTATTTCAACCTCGTCAATAGCAATTATTGGAATCTCATTTACGCTCCTTCTTATAGCATTTGCTAAATAATAAGGAATCTTTTCTTTTATTACTATCTTATCTTTTTTTTCTGCTATTAGTTCCATTTTACTATGTTTGTTTATTAACTTTTAAATCTTACTAAACTCTCCTTCCCCTTCTTCCACCTTTCTTCTTTGGACCACCACGAGGAATTCTTGTTACATCAATTATTCCAAGAATCTTAAATCCTGCTTTTGCTAGACTTTTTATTAGAGGATTTGTTCCAGGACCTGGGCCAGGATTCCTTGTTTTTGCTCTTATTCTTATATAAAGGTTTTTTATTTTTTTCTCATTTAATATTTCTTCTATTCTTTTTGCAATAAACATTCCTGTTGTAGGGTTTGCTTTTAACCTGTCTTGTTTAGTGACCATTCCACCACTTATTTTTGCAATTGTTGTTCCAGCTAAATCAGTTACATGTACTATGGTATTGTTAAATGATGTGTAGATATGAACAATTGCCTCATATTCTTTTTTCTTTTCTTCACTCATCTTTTACTTCCTCCTTATTTTCTTCTTTAGTTTCTTCCTTTGAAGGAACTTTTTCTTCAGTTTCCTCATTTTGAGAAACTTCTTTAGTTTCTTCCTTTGTTTCTTGAGAATTATCTTCCTGTTCAGGTTCTTTTGCCTCTTCTGGTTTTTCTTCTTTTTTTGTTTTCTTTTTTATAGTTATATCATTTTCAAATTTTTTTGGAACAATATATGATGGAGAATCTACTGCTTTTCCTCCAACAATAATTTTTTTATGAACAATCATCTGTCTCGCCGCCTTCATTGTAGGGGCTAGACCTTTTCTAACAAGTATTGTTTGAAGTCTTCTCTCTAGGAGGTCTTCTCTTGTAAGCATAAGGATGTCCTCAATTGAATTTACATTTAATCCCAATTTCTTTAATTGTTCAATCAATTTCTTTTTTTCTTCTTCGCTTTTTGGAATTAAATTTTTTGCTCTCTCTCTTATTCTCTTAAGTTTTGAATCCACCTTCCATATTTCCCTCTTATTTTTTAATCCATATTTCTCCTTTATTTCTGCTTCTTCAAGTATTCTTTCTTTCTCAAAAGGTCTTTTTGGTCTAGAGTATCTTTTATGTTTTCTTATCATTTTATTCTTTTTTCTTCTTTTTTATTCCAACACCTCTCTTCCTATTTCTTCTAAAGTTACTTTTTGTTCTTTGTCCTCTTACAGGCAATCCAAGAGAATGCCTTAATCCTCTATAGCTCTTTATTTTTTTCAATCTTTTAATATCAAACTCTGTTCTTATTTCAAGGTCGCTTCCAATTTTATGCATATCTTTTCCACTATCAAAATCAAACCTCCTATTTAATAAAAAAGAAGGTAAATCAGGATTTTTCATGAATTCTGTTATTTTTTTTATTTCTCCATCGCTTAAACTCCCTATCTTTCTATATTTATCAATTCCTAATTTTTGGCAGATAGCATTTGAAACAGCCCATGAAATCCCTTTTATTTTCGTTAAGCCTGTATAAACATTCATACCCCCTTCTATATCTTTTGATAAAATTCTTACTATTCTATTTTCACTTTTCACTTGGTTTTCGCTGTTTTCCATTTTTTCTTATTAAAATAATACCTATTTAAATTTAATGTATAAAAAGATTATGCCTCTCAATTTCTGTAAGCTCTTTAAAGATTCTTTTTTCAATAGCTTTTTTTGGGTCTGGAATATTTGGTATTCTATCTTTCATCTCTTCAAAAGTCTCAAATGGTTTTTTCTCTCTTTCCTTTATTATCTCCTGCATATGTTTTTTTCCCATTCCAGGCAATAGTTCAATTTGATGAACTCTCTTATTAATTGCCTCTGCTTTATTATAAAAATCTACAAATTTTTTCTCATTCTCTCCAACAGCTTTTTTTATAAATTCTTCAAGATTCTCTTTAGCCATCTCTGTTAATTTTTCTCTTTTTAATCTTCCTTTTATATAATATATTTTATCCCTTTTTTCAGGCCCAATATATACTCTTTCACCAGGTTCTAATGTAACCCCTCTTCTTGGGATTAATTCTAACAAGATAAAGTTTTTTTCACCTATAGCTTGAGCTATAGGAATTGGTTTTCCTTCAAGAGGATACCCATTCGGTAGAAATTCTAAAATTATAGCATATTCTTCTTTCATTCTTTTCCTCACTTATACTCTTTAACAACATCAAGGATCTTATTAATCTCTTCTTCGTCTAAACTCACTTCAGTAAAAATTTTATTGACATCTTCTTTGTCTTCAGGTAGAATATCTACAATTTTAACGAGGTCCCTTTCTTTTAATTTCACTAATCCCAAAGCTTTTAGTTTTTCCTTCAACTCTGCACCTTGTTCAGGTGTTAAAGATGTGAATTTCTTTATAAATCCTTTTAATTCTTCATCAACATCTTTCGCTGCTTCTACCATACTTAGAGGTGTTTCTTCTATTATCATTTTAGCTTAATTAAATGAATTGGTTTAGCTATAAATTCTTTTTCTTTTTTTCCATCTTTTAGTTTAATAATATATGCTTTCCCCCTTCTTCCAACAACAATTCCAGTCCTTCCTTGGAATCTTTTAGGTATATTTGATTTTAAAGATCTCTCTATTTTTATAGCAACTTTTTGTCCTTCTTCTAATGTTTGAAAGTATCTACTAAAGCTTAATTTTCCTCTCTCTCGTACAGGTTTTCTTCTTGCCATAAAAAATCCAAATGATATTACTTTAAAAAACTATCTTTTTTATAAACTTCCTTATATTTCAGGCTTTTTTTCTATTTCTTCATTTTCTATTCCAAAATCTTTTCTATGAACTAAATCATTCCTTTCCCTTGCATCTTCCATGTTTGAAATAATTGCTTTAAACATCTTTTCTCCAAAGACACTCACCCCACAATGTTCACAGAAATCTACAACACTTTCTTCAGGAATTTCTCTTCCACAATATAGACATTTTTTCATTTTAGTAACTTATAATGCCTAAAACAGTTTAAAAATATTATCTTACCTCTCTTTAAAAAAGAGAACTATTAAACAATCTTAAAATTTAACTTCTATTAATGAATTGCTATTTTATCTAACCTCTTTTTTATTAATTTTCCCATCTCAAAAACAATTAATCCACTTGAACTTATGATTAACACAAAAAACAATTGTTTTAGATTCAATTTAACAAAATTAAAAACATATCCCAAAGGTCCATAAAGTATAAAAAAATGCAATAAAAATGAAATTATAACACCATAAATTAAATATTTGTTATCTAAACCTTTTTTTAATAAACTCTCCTCTGATTTACATGAAAAAACAAAAAATAACTCAAAAAATATTGCTGTTGTAATTGCCATAGTTCTTGCAACATCTAATCCATATTTTTCATAAGAAAAACTAAATATTATTATCGAAGAAATAAATCCAAGAAAACCTGCTATTAAAATAACTTTCCAGATTCCAGAAAGTAAGGCATTATTTTCTGGTTTTTTCTTCATTATGTCTTTTTCAGCAGGTTCAAAAGATAATCCTAATGCTGGAAAAGAATCTGTAACAAGATTCATCCATAGAATGGATAATGGTAAAAAAATTATTTTTTTAAAAAATAAGAGTCCAAATAAAATAACAAAAAGGGTATCTACATTAGATGCTAACAAGAATTTAATGGATTTTTTTAAATTTGAAAAAACTCTTCTCCCCTCTTTTACTGCTTTGATTATTGAAGCGAAATTATCATCTAATAAAATAATATCACTCACATCTTTTGCAGCATCGCTTCCTCGAATTCCCATTGCAATCCCAATATCTGCTTTTTTTAGTGCTAATATATCATTTACCCCATCTCCTGTTACTCCAACAACATTTCCATCTTCTTTCAGAACTTCTACAATTCTTAATTTTTGATTTGGATTAATTCTTGCAAATATATTTTTTTCTCTTACAACTCTTTTAAATTCCTCTTCATTTAACATTTCTAATTCTAATCCATTAACTATCTTGTCTTTTAAACCGATTTTTTTTGCAATAGTTTTTGTTGTTAGTTCACTATCTCCTGTTAAGATTTTAATCTCAATTCCTGCTTCTTGTGCTTGTTTAATTGCTTCTTTTACCTCTTTTCTTGGTAAATCAATCATTCCTTGGAAACCCACAAAAATAAGATTATTTTCAGCTTGCTCTTGATTTATTTTTCCAAAAGAAAGCTTCCTAAAACCAAATCCTAAAACCCTCAAACCTCGTCCTTCCATTCTTTTATAAATTCTTTTTAATTCCTCTTTTCTTTTCTTTGTCAAAATTCTAATTTTTCCATTTACAAATTCTTTTGTGCTTTTTTCTAAAATAACTGAAGGAGCACCCTTAACATAGCTTGTTTTAATCCCCTTTGAATCTCGAACAATTGACATCATTTTTCTTTCAGAACTAAACGAGAACTCTTTTAATCTTGGGTTTTTTTCAGTTTCTATTTTTTTATTTATTCCAAATTTTTTTGCAATTTTTATTAAAGCAATTTCAGTAGGATCTCCTAAAAAGTTATCACTTTCATCACGAGCATTATTGCATAATACTCCTATTTTTAATAGCATCTTGAGATTTTTATCTAATCTCTTCCCTAAATAAAATCTTCCTGCGTATAATTCATCTACACTCAATTCCTCCCTTGTCAAAGTTCCTGTTTTATCTGTGCAAATTACATTAACTCTTCCTAATGATTCAACAGCCGGTAATTTTCTAATTAATGTATTTACTTTTTTCATCCTCTTTATTGCTATTGCAAGAGTAATTGCAATAATTGCAGGCAATCCTTCAGGAATTGCTCCAACAGCTAAACTTACTGAAAGAAGGAACATTTCTAATTTTTCAACCCCAAACCAAATTCCTATAAAAAAAGTAATTATAACTAATCCTAAAATAAAAAAAGATATTTGTTTTGTAAACTCATTAACTTTTTTTTCAAGAGGGGTTTTTTCTGTTTCTGTTTTTTGCAAATTTTCAACAATCTTTCCAAACTCTGTATTTTTTCCAGTCGCCACAACAATTGCAATGCAATTCCCCCTTACAACATGTGTTCCTGTATATAACATATTTTTTCTTTCTGCAAGAGGAACATTTTTTAATATACAATCTTTTTTTTCAACAGGGAAACTTTCCCCAGTCAAAATAGATTCATTTACCTGCAAATTTGAAGCTTTTAATATTCTACAATCTGCAAGAACCCGGTCACCCTCTCTTAAAATAACAATATCTCCAGGAACCAAAAATCTATGATTAATCTCTATTTGTTTTCCGTTTCTTAATACAATTGCCTTATATTCCAAACTTTTCTTTAATTTTTCAATAATTTGTTCTGCTTTATACTCTTGAAAGAATCCTATTAGCGCATCAATAAAAATAATAAGCAGAATTACAATGCCATCTAAAACGCTTTTTAATAAAAACGAAATAATTGCAGCAGCTAACAAGATGTAAATCAAGAGAGAGTTAAATTGTTTTAAAAAAATAAAAAAAGCAGAGTCTTTTTTTACTTCCTTTATTCTATTCTCTCCGTATTTTTTAATTCTTTTTTTAACCTCTTTTTCATCTAAACCTTTTTCAGAACTCTCTAAATCCAAAAAAATTTGCTGTTTAGTTAATGAATGCCACTGCATTAATTTAGAATAAAAAATAAAGTTTTAAGCCTTTCTAAATTGTTTCCTTTTCCATTAACCACATTTGGCCATTTTTCTTATCCCACACACTTATAATTTCTTTGATTATCATTATAAATTTTAAAGGAATTCTCATATTTCCTTAAAAAGCAAAGCTTTTTAAACTGTTCTTTAAAAATATTAATATGATCATTCCAATAAGGTGCTTTAGTTGTGGAAAACCAATTGCCCATCTTTGGGAAGAGTTTAAAAAGAGAGTTAACGAAGGTGAAGAGCCTGAAAAGGTTCTTAATGAGCTTGGATTAGAGAGAGCTTGCTGTAGAGCCCTATTCCTTGGACATACAGATTTAATAGAATTAGCCGCAAAATTCAAGAAAAGTTAATTTTATTTAATTTTCCAACGCGAGACATAACCACAGCTTTTACACTCAACAATTTTAAGCCCTTTTTTTATCCTTATTTTTGGAGAAATAAAAGGAGAATAACATTTTTTACAAAATAATTTTCTTTTTTCTTTTAAAGGGATTTTATATTTCATTGCTAATTTTTTTATTTTTTTAACTTCTTTAGGGGTTTTTGTTTTTATATTCCTAAAGAAATCGTCAATATCTTTAATTATCTCTTTTTTTGTTTTTTTCATTTTAGAAATATAGGCGAGACAGCTTAATGGCTTTGCAGCGATTAGCCACTACAACCATTAACGTGGTTAGCTTAACTTCTGTGTTCGGAATGGGAACAGGTGTTTCCTAACCACTATGGCCGTCTCATTTTTTTTATTACCTTATTATTTATAAATCTTTTTGTTCCTTTTTTCTACTTTTTTTTGAATTTTCTAAGACGAGATAACTTTGTTCATGTCAAAAGTTCGAATCAGAATTAATAATAAAAAAATGCGGAGACTAGGATTCGAACCTAGGTAGGCACTAAGCCAACAGGTCCTAAGCCTGTCCCGTTTGACCACTCCGGCATCTCCGCATCAGTGTCTGGAGATTTGACGGATAAACAGAGTATCCGCTCTAGGCATCTCCGCATCAGTGTCTGGAGATTTGACGGATAAACAGAGTATCCGCTCT
>JAFCDZ010000001.1 GCA_017609405.1 Candidatus Pacearchaeota archaeon | reverse complement strand
TTTTAAAAGGTGTGTTAAAAGGGGAATAAAGGGAAAATATATAAATTAAAAAAAGATGAAAATAAGAATGGACCATATTTTAGAAAAAGAATTGAAAGAAGAGATATTCACAGATTACTAAATATTCTTCTAACTGGAAGGGCATATCATAAAGAGGTTCATTCAAAAAAGATTCTCTTAGAGTGTATGAAAGACAAAAAGACATTATCAAGTTGCTAGAAATAATAAAAAAGTCAAAGAAATGGATAGATTATCAAAAGATTAAGAGAGGATAAATATAATTACTAGAAAAAAGAATCTAGCCTAATTTATTAAAATTTTAAGAAGTATTAAATTTAAAAAAAGTATATATAAAAATATCTCAAAAGACATCTAATTATCTGTAATTCACAACTCTAAAAAATCAAAAAACTTTTAAATTGGTTTTGCTTAAAAAGAATATGAATTTAGAAAAAATTGAAGAGATGGAAAGAGATTTAAGAAGAAAATTAGATTCTAATTTAAAAAGTAGACGAGAAAATAGGGAAAGAATTTCTAAAGCAACAGAAAGTGATTTAAAAATGTATGAAAAGGTGGAAGAGGCTATACGAACTCTTGAGGACTACTCCAAATATGGCCCGAATAACCCTGATGAAATACTCTCATGGCATAGGGGTGTAACTGAAGAGGATCTCGGAGAAATAGGAAGTTATATTAGTTCTCTTGCTGTGGGTGTTAGAAGAAATAATTCAAGATTCGGCATAAAAGGAAAAAAGAGAATAGAAAGATTAAAAAATGTACTTGATCTTGCTGAGAAATTTTATAAAGCTTCTCCTAAAGGAGATAAAAAAATACCGGGCCAATTTGATTTTGAAAGAGCAGCAAAAGATGCAGAAAAAAAGGTTTTAAAAGAGATATCAAGAGAAGGATTATCTGTTGTAGAAAAAGATATAAAAGAAGCAAAAAAAGATAAAAGAAAAGAACATTATGAAGATGCAATAAAGACAATTAGAGAAGTTTTTGACTTAATTAAGGGTGCCCATTATAAATCAGGCGTATTAAGTGGAGAAGAATTAGATGAAATAAAGAGCAAAATAGGAGGAAGTAAAAGATTCTATAATGTAATAGAATCTATTTATAATGTTGCAAATAACTCAAATGATTCTAACTTCCTAAGAGATGTTTATCTTATGATAAAAGATTATAAAAGAATTGTAAAAACAGCAGAAGAACAAAGAAGTGAAAAATTAAGAGGTCTTGAACAAAGAGTGGGAAGTGCGTTAGCTATTATTGGAGTTGCTGGAAGCATATTTTTTTTATCGCCTAGTTTAACAGGCAATGTTATTTTGAATATGAGCAGAAATGCTTTAAATTGGATTGGAATTGGTTCTTTTTTTTTAATAGTTTTAGGAGTGCTTTTATTGATTTACTCTAAAAATAAGAAAAAGAATAAAAAATCAAAAACAAAGAAAAAGGGTAAATCAAAAAAATAAGTTTTCACATAATTTTAGAGATAGCCTTCTATAACTTGATTAAGCCTCAAAAAAGATTAATATTCTATTAAATTTATAAGGTATCAATAGGACTCTTGATTCCTTTTAATTTTTCCCTTGAGATATGGGTGTAAATTTGGGTTGTGCTTAAATCTGAGTGTCCAAGAAGAGCTTGAATATGTGTCCAAGAAGAGCTTGAATATATCTTATGTCTGTTCCATCTTCTAATAAATGAGTTGCAAAACTATGCCTTAAAGTATGGCAATGAACTTCTTTTTTTATTCCAGCTTTTTTTGCAGCATTTGAAACAATTTTCTGAAGATTTCTCGGCGTTAGTTTTCCTTTTGGACCAGTAAAAAGATATTTTTCTCCGAGCTGTTGTTGTTTAAACACCTGTTTGGACAGCTGTTCAAAAATAAAATCAGGGATATTGAAGATTCTATCTTTTCTTCCTTTTGCTTGCCGAATATGGCCTATTTTTTCATTAAAATCCAAATCATCTATCTTAAGATTAATTAATTCCGATACCCTTAATCCGCAAGCATACATTAAACTAATCATTAATTTTGATTTTTCATTTGAAATTGAATCAAGGAGTTTTTTTACTTCATCTTTTGTTAAAACTGTTGGAAGTTTTTTTTCTTTTTTTGGCCTCTTAATTCCTGCAGTAATGTCTTTCTTGAGAATTGAACTAAAAGCATATTTTATTGCAGATAAAAAGAGGATTATAGAAGATGAAGAGCTTTCTGAGAGATTTTCAGCAATATATAATTTAACATCATCTTCTGTAATTTCATCAGGTTGTTTTTTAATAAAATCAAAAAATTTTTTTACAGAATTAAAGTAATTTCTAAAAGTGTATTCAGAATTTTTAGAAATTTTTAGTTCAATTTTTAGTTTTTCTAAAAATTCCTCTTTTTTCATATAATGGATTATACGAACTTGTTTAAATATTTTAGGTAAGTTTTAAAATAGGGTCTTAAGATTATTACTTTAATTTTTCAAGTTCTTTTATCAAGCGAATTAATAACCTCCCGCTAATTCTACTTACAGATTTTTCTAAAGAAGATTCAGAAAGATCCATTTTCTTTATTATCTCGCGAGAGTTTCTTTTTGTCTCGCCCATTCCAACCAGAGAATAAATTATGGCGTTTTTCAATTTTCCATTTTTATTAAAAATAGAGATTAATAATGATTCTACATATGAGAATTTTTCTTTTTTTCTAAGTTTTATTAACCAAGAATCAACTCTTGGCCTTGGAGAAAAAGAATTTTTATCTACTTTCGTAATGAAATGAATATTGTAAAAGAGGTTCGCAATTATACCTATCTTAGTTTGTTTAGTTTCTAAAAGATTTTTAAATCTTTCACCAACAATTAAGATAATCTCTGGAATATCCTCTTTGATTGATTTAATTATCAAAGGACCTGAAAGAAAGTAAGGCGTGTTAGAAACAATTTTAGTGAATCCCTTCCAAGAATAATCAAGAGCATTATCACAGATAACCTTTAGGTTCTTATGATTTTTTTCTAATAAATTTAATTTTTTAAGATACTTTTTGTCAATCTCAAATGCAAGAACCTCTCCAGCCTTCTTTACTAATTCTTTTGTTAGAATCCCTTCTCCAGCACCGATTTCAATTATCCTGTCTTTTTTTGATATTTTTGCAACCTTTATCTTTTTTTTGATTATATTCCTATTAATTAAGAAGTGTTGGCCTTTATTGAGATCTCTTTTTATATCACAAGAATAGGGACTTTCTTTATTTTTCTCATTCATTTAAAATTAATTGATTTAAAACTTTTTAAAAATACTTTTTTAGATTAAAACATCTTAGAGGGTATTATTTTATCTCAACATTTAAAATATTTGAAAGCTGTTTAAACAGCTGTTTATTGTTTATATATTGAATCGCTACAAGACCTAATTTTTCTGCTGCTTCAATATTCCAGGGCTGATTATCAATAAAAACCACTTGTTTAGGTTTTAATTTTATTTTTCTTAAAAGAAGTTTAAAAAAAGCAGGGTTTGGTTTTCTAAGACCATAATCGCATGAAATAAGAACTGGATGAAAAAGATTATAAAAAAATTCTGGAACCAAAGCTCTTTTTGAAAGATGCCATTGGTCTGATAAAATTGCAAGTTTAAATCCTTGGTCTTTTAGTTTTTTTGCAAATTTGATTAATTCCTTATTTAATTTAAATTTTTTTGAATAAGCTCTTGTATATAATTCAATAAGTTCTTCTTTAGGATATAAAAGAGCATGAGACAAAGAATTAAGAAGCTCTTTCTCAGAGATTTTTCCCTCTATTGATTTTGAATAAACTGAATCAATTGAATCAAAGTATTGATCAATTGAAAGTTTTAATTTTTTTGCAACATATTCATGAACCCCAAGTGTTGATTTATGATGATTTGGTTTTAAAAAAACAGAATATTTTGGTAAAAATAATACTCCTCCAATATCAAAAACAATTGCTTTAATATGTTCTTCATTCCCTCTTTTTTTCATAATTTAGAAAAGTTAGAGATATTTAAAAAAGTGATGATATGAAAGATTTAATTTTGTTCACTTTGGTTTGGTAAGTTAACAAAAATAAGGTATTTTTAGGGTTCGTATAATGTATATTGTGCGAAGTTTTTTAGATATTTTTAATAATTTTGTGGTTTTTGAAGACCTGGAAGCATATTTCCTACATAGTTGTCTTTTAAGTGTTCTCTTAATAGCCATATTCTATCAGTATATAAAACTTTTTGGTGATCTTGAATTTCTTCAACTCTAACCCTTATATTAACCTCTCTTTGACAATTAGAATCAATTCCTAAAATCATATAAAAGGTATTATCCTGAGTAGCAAATACTTTTCCATTAATTCCTCCTTCTTCAAGAAAGTCTTTAAGGGTTTTCCTTCCATTTCTACCATTTGAACCCCTTACTCTTCCTGTTGTGCCATAGCCTCCTATTGCTGCCATCATGAATTATTAAAAAAGATGTTTTTTAAATATTTGGTGTAGAGCCATCTACAACAACCTCTTGTTAATTAAGGTTAGCTAAGTGAAAATTAGAAAAAAGATCAATCAGAAGCTGTTTTTAGGTAATGAGAAGTTAGATATATTATAAAAATGCTTAAAAGGGTTATAAAAATTGAAGCAAGAACTGAAGAAGTTGCATTATTTTTTAAATTAAATAAAAAGTTTACAAAAGATTGAGAAATATCAAAAAAAGTCTGCCTCCATGTAAAAGCAATTGTGAATCCAAAAGTAAAAGTAACAAAAAGCCTTATTTCATGATAAAATTCTTTCTTAAATCTCTTATTTTTGTATAATAAATTTCTCAATGCGATATTCATAAAAAGATAATAAAAAAGTATCTTAAAAAGTTTGTGTATTTTTTAATAAAATCAATTTTTATTTTTTGGGAGGGGTTGTATACTAAGGTTAGGTAAGTGAATAAAATAAGACTTTTAGAGTAAAAAATGAAAAAAAGCTGTTTAAACAGGTGTTTAAGGTGTTTAAAGGTGTTTAAACAGGTGTTTATTAGAAAATTTTAATTTTAAACAGCCTTAAAATTTTTAATAACTTTTATAATAAAATTTAATAAAATAAGATTATTAAAAATACCGACGATAAAATAAAAATTAAAAAAAGAAAATAAAAAGATTTTTAAATGAAGATTTCTATTGATTATTAGAATGTTTGGATGGTTGTTTAGATCAAAAGAGGTTGAAAAAATAAAAGAAGAAACAAAAAAGAGTTTTGAAGCAGTAAAAAAAGATATCAACACCTTAGAAGAGCGTATAAATTTCTTGAATTCTGAGAGAAAATTAAAGGATGTAAAAATAGAAAAAATTGAAGAAGATTTATCGACGATAAAATCAGAGATTGAAAATCTGAAAGGAATGATTCAAATAATTGGAAATTTAGACACAAAAAGGGTGTTTAAAACACCCAAACAGGTGTTTAAACAACAAACAGGTGTTGAAGTTGTCCAAACAGGTGTTCAAACAGGTGTTCAAACACCAAAATTATCTGATTTTTCACTAAGTGAAAGAGCGATTATATGGGTTTTATTGAGTTCTGATATGAAATTAAGCTATGGAGATATAGCAGCGCTATTAGGAAAGGAAAAAAGCACAATTAGGGGCCAAATTAATGCTATAAAACGTAAAAGTGAGAGTTTAATAGTAGAAGAAATTGAAAAAAATGGTAAAAAAAGGGTATATATACCTGAAGAAATGAAAGAAAAACTATTAAAAACAGCAAAAGTGAGAGTAAAATTAGGTAAAAAAGATGAAAAAAGTGAGAATAAAGAAGAAAAAGAGGAAGAATAATAAAAAGTGAGGTTAAAAAATCAAAAAAAAGATATTTATTTATTAAAGAAAAGAGTCTAAATAAATGGATAAATAAAAAAGAGAAAGAAAGAGGTAAATAAGTATTCGTTTAGACGAATAACTAATAAAAAAAGGGAATTATGGGTTTTATAGATCTCTTAATTGTATTATTACAGAAAGAGGTGCTATTTTTTTCATATCTTTTGAAACATTTAAATGAATAATTTTATTGTTAATTTTAGTTTTCTCGACGGGAATTCCTTTTTTTATTAGTCTTATAACATAATCTCTTACAGAACTTTCAGAGATCCCTAATTTAGAAGAAATTGATGAATAATCTGCAAAACCCTTCTCTTCTTCAATTTGATAAATTGCTGAAAAGACAGCCATTTCTCTTTCTGTAAGTTTTTTAAACATTAATCTTATTTCTTTTTTTATTGAATCTAAAGAATCAAGTATTTTAACAGCATCTTCAAAAGAATTTTTTTTAAAATTTGGGGTATTTTGTGTCTGTTGGTTTGTCTGTCTGTCTGTCTGTCTGTCTGTCGAAACCCCTTGATTTCCAGTGGAAATATCAAAATTTTGGGGTTTTAAGGCGTAAAAAGGAGAATTATTTGTCGAAAGAGTGTGTCGAAATGCCGGATTTTGGGTGTAGTGTGTCGAAAGTGTTTCGACAGATAAATTATCTTGATTTGGCATGTTTGAATCATAAACAGGTGCTTGAATAGGGTGTTTAAGGTCTAAAATATCTTTTTTTAATGAATTTAATTCCTGCTTAATTTCAGTTAATGAATATTTCAATGACTCTATATCTTCCTTTACTTTTTGAAAAGCCTCTTTTATTTTATCCATTTAAAATAAAATAGTATGAACTATAAAAATATTTATGATATTAGAAAGATATGTTACTGTTTTTATCTCTTGAAAGAATTAAATTATAAACTCTATCACTTAGTTTCCAGCGTTTTCTCCTAAAATATTCCTTTCCTTTGGGATTTTTTTTAACCTCAACAACAATCCCTTTCTTTTTTAGATCAAAAAGAAGTTTTTTTATAAATTCTTCATCTCTTGCAAGCTCTTTTGCAATATGAGATGTAAAAAGAGATTTTGGTGCATTAAGATAAAGGAGATTTATTATTTGCTCTGATATTTTTTTAATTTTATCTTCGCTTAATTTCATAAAAAAAGAAGAAAAAAATGTTTTATATAATTAATGGGTAGAGAAGAGGTTATAAAAATTAACTTTTTTTATTTTTTCTAAAAAGTATTTTTCTTCTTTTTCCAGGAGTTAATCTTTTAAGAGCTTTTTCAGCCATAATAATTTGGCTATTTATAAATTCATTAAATTCTTTCTTCCATTTACCATCACTCTTTTTAATATAACTTGCCCATTTCCTAATTTGCTCTAAGTGAGTTTTATCTCTCATTTTTCTTCCTCTTTCTTATTTTTTCTTTAATTTCATTAATGATTTTTTCGTCAAACGCTCCTTCATAAATGATTCTTAAATGTTCAGCATCTTCTAAATCTTTCTCACTTCCAAGAAATTCTTCCTTAAAAGCAATATTTGATTCAATAGAAGAGAAAAAAATATCTAATTTTGTAAAAGGTAATTTTGTCCTGTTTTTTATTTGTTCATTATCAAGCTCATCTTTTGCAAATTTTAATTCCATTTCAGGAAGAAATTTTCCTTTACGAGTATATCTAACACTATCACCATTTATTAAATAATCATAAAAAATTTTTTTAGCATCAGAAGATTGCATACATTCAAATCCTTTTTTTACAAGTTCTTCATGAAGTTTTGAAAATTTCTCAAAAGGAATTTTTTCAATAATCATATCAATATCTTCTGTACTTCTGCTTCTTCCATGTGCAATTGCAACAAAACCTGAGCAAACAATATATTTTACATGTTTTTCAACTATCTTACAAAAATCTTCTGCAAATTTTTCAAGAATATTTTTATCTGAAACCCCTCTCCTCATAATATATTATATAATATTAATACTTTATAATGTTTTGGTGAATAAAGGCTTTATATAAAAGAATATTTATAGAAAGAGTATTTTAATTAAAGTTCTTTAATTTAACTAAATCAAATTTTTTAATAAAGTAAAAAATATTAAGAAAGATTGGGGTCTTATATTTTAATGCCTCTAATCTTCCACTTTCCATTTTCTTGAACAACTTTTCCATCTAAAATAATTTTTGCTTTATGCATATCTTTTACAATATCCCAATGAATTGCAGAATCATTTCCCCCACCATTTTCTTTATATGCACTTCCAAGAGCAAGATGGATTGTCCCAGAAATTTTTTCATCAAATAACAAGTTTTTAGTAAATTTAGTTATTCTCGGATTGCACCCAATCCCAAATTCTCCAACATAAGAAGAATTTTCATCTGTATTAAGCATTTTCTCTAAAAAATCTTGGTTTTTAGAAGCAGAAAACTCAATTACTTTTCCATCTTTAAACCTCAAAAAAATATCTGTAACTTCTTTACCATCCCTAATTGCAGGATAATCAAATTTAATCCATCCATTTAAACTTTCTCTAACAGGAGCCATAAAAACTTCACCTCCAGGCATATTTTCCTCTCCTTTATCTGCAACTGCATTTTTTCTGTTTATTGAAAATTTCAAATCAACCCCCTCTCCAATTAAATGAACTTCTGAGCCATTTTCAAAAATTTTTCTTATTTTCTCTATTTGTTTTCCAAGTTTTTTCCAATCCTGTAAACAAGCAGAATAAACAAATTTCTCATACTCATCTAAACTCATTTCAGCTTCTTGAGCAAAAGCAAGACAAGGATAAGCAATTGTAACCCTCCTCATTATATTTTTATCATTATCTGCAATATAATCTTTAATTGGTTTGAGAATTTTTGACCTAATAGAAATTTTTTCAGATTCAATATTTGTTAATTCTCTTGTATTTAATTCAGTATCAATGCCAATATATTTATCAGCAAATTTTAAAGTTTCCATAAAATATTCTGGAAAAAATTCTAATTGCTCTTTAGTTGCATATTTAAAAAAGAAAACAGAAGTATTTGGAAGATGGAATCTAACAATTGGATGCGCTTTAGCTAAAATAACTGCTTTATATAATTCTACCATAAAATCAATTGCTTCTGAGCTACCAGAAATAATTACTTTTTCACCGGGCTTAACATCTATACAATAATTTACTGCAAGCTGTGCTAATTTTCTTGTTCGCAAATCAATTGGCATTTTAATAAAATTAAAATTATTCTCTTTTTCCCTCAGAAGACGTTTCTTTTTTCCTTAATCGCGGTAATGGTATATGATAAGGAATATTAACTTCATCCTCTAATTCAAGAGAAATAATGCTTGTTTTTCTGATTATTAAGTTAAAAAGGGAGAGTTTAAAATCTTCATCAAGTTCTTTATCTTTCCATTTATTTAATACATTTCTTGCAACTTTTGGCTCAACAGAAATAATCATTGAACCTGTTATTTCTAATTTAGCTACTTCTGGAGCATAATTTACTGAATAATTAAATTTAATCTCAAGAAGATCTTCTTTTGTTTTAAAGAGGTCTGTTTTGTATTTATTAATTTCAGAAACATTTATACTTGATGAAATATTAATATTTTCAGCATTATCTTTCAATTTTTCTACACTAATTTTTTTATAGTTAAGTCCTAAGAGTTTCATGATAATATTTAATAAAAGAGGTTTTTAAATATTTATGTGATTAAAAAAATATAAGATAATTATTAAAGAAATTTATATGCTAAATTGATTATTTTGATGAATTTTTGTTTTTAATTTCTTATGAAGTCTAAAATATAGTAGACTGTAAGGTTAAAGTCACCTAAATAAGCAAAAAATTTATGTTTCATTATTATATGTTATAGCAATTAATAGAATTAAAAGAATCATTAAAAAACCCTCATATATTGACTTAACAAATGGTAAGATAGAAGTTAAAGATATATTTTTTTCTATTCCATTAATCCAAATATCTATTTTTGAGATTGCAAAAATAAATCCAAAAATTAAAGTTATGTTTTTAAAATATTTATTAAACCAATCCCAATTTATTATTGTTAGATTTTTATTTTTCTTAACTCATTACTCTATAAATATATTAAAAGAATATTATAAAAACTTATTTAAAGGTGATGTTTAATTTGTGATATTTAATTTACAGCCTAAAATATAGATAAATTTATAAATAAGAAGGGTTTATAAAAAACATGGCTGATAAAATTCAATTTAATGCTTTATTAAGTAAGTTAATTGTTACAAAAGAAGGAAGGAGAATTGGTTATGTTAAAGATGTTCTTTTTGAAACAAGTACAGGTGAATTAATAAGTATTGTTTTAAAAGACCCAACACCTTATGTTAAGAATCTTAATTTAGAAAAAACAAAAGAAAATGAATATTTAATACCTTATTCTGCTATTATTGCTATAGGGGATTTTGTAATTGTTTCTGAAGAAGATTTAATTTAAGAGGAATTATTTATTAAAAACTAAAACTTGTTGAAAAAGTTTAAAATTATTTTTAGTTAAGTATTTAAATAAATTAAAATTAAAAAATTAATGAGATTTAAAAAAATTTTTTCAGCTCCAATCGAAGTAATTAAACAAAGTGAAGATTCTTTTGGAACTAAGATAAAATTTATTTATTCTTATTTTCTTTATTATATATCTAAACATATATTTAAATATCCAATTTCAAAATTTCCTGAAATGAATTTAAAAGTAAAAAATTGTATTTTTAAGACTAGAAAAAAAACAATAGATTTTTGGATGTGTCTAAATTCTTATGAGTCAAGAATTTGGAATTTTTTAAATAATAAAAAAGATATAACTTTTATAGATATTGGAGCAAATATAGGAAAATATACTGTTCCATTAGGAAAAAAATTTAAGGTAATATCTTTTGAACCTCTAAAATCTAATTTTAATCAATTAAAAATAAATGCAAAAATAAATAATTCAAAACCTCTTTTATATAATATAGGTCTTGGAGATTCAGAAAAAGAGATTGAGATATCATATGATCCCAATGAACAAGGAGAAGCCTCTATAGTATTTAAAGTAGGAAAAGAAAAAGAAAAAATAAAAATTGTACCTTTAGATAAAATTTTAAAAAAAGAAAAAAATCCTATTTTAAAGATTGATGTTGAAGGCTTTGAATATGAAGTTCTAAAAGGAGCTGAAAAATTTATAAAAAAGAATCATCCTGAGATAATAATTGAAATATGGAAAGATAAAACAAAACAATTTTTAAAAAAATTAAATTATATTGAAAAAGAAAAAGGTATTTGGGTTTGGAAAAATAAAAAGAAAAAATAAAATTTTAATTTATATGTTTGGTTTTATT
Organism: Candidatus Pacearchaeota archaeon; assembly: GCA_017609405.1. GTDB lineage: Archaea > Nanobdellota > Nanobdellia > Pacearchaeales > GW2011-AR1 > JAFCDZ01. The sequence continues at coordinate 155,770 of JAFCDZ010000001.1, read as the reverse complement.
TGATATTAAACAATAATTTAGATATTAGTTGAATTGATACTAAAAGATAAATTATTTGGATATATTTAAATTAAATCATAATTATTAAAAAAATTATTTATATATTATTAAAAATTGTTTTTATTTTAAGGCTATTTAGTTAAATATTAAGAATCATTAAGAGAATTTTTATATTGATATTTTAAATCCTAAGTAAAAATAATTTAAATAAAACCCTCTGACCCCTTGATTTCGTGTAGAAAAGTTTAAAAAGAAAATTTTGGAATTTTTATTTTTTTATTTTATTTAAAAAATTTATTATATTATAGTATATATATAATATTTTTATTTAATAAAGATAATAAATAACCCACACTTGCAATTACAAATATTATAGTATATATAATATTTTTATTAGGTATTATTAATTACCTTAATTGAAAAAAGAAAAAATAACTGAAGAATTAAAATTATATCTTCATGGTATATTATTAATTACTTTTTTAAATAAAAAAGATGTTTTAATTCTAAATTTATAACATCTTTAATTTTTTATATCTAATTAAATCCAGATTTTTTATTATATATTATAAATTATTTTATATTATATTCTTTTAAATTATCTTGAATTACTTTTTATTATTTTCATATTTAATTTTTAAATTGATTTTTATTAAAATATTTTTTCATAATTTCTTTTTTTTTCCATAGGAAAAAAAGGTGTTTCTTTTTTTGAGTAGTTATAATTCTTTATATACTAAACTTTGTTTTTTTCGTTGGAAAAATTAACTAAACTAAAAATTTCCATAAGAAATAAAGCTGTGGGAGAGACAATGGTTACAGATTTGGATAAGATATTCAGTAATTTTGAAAAGAATGAGATCTTTGAAGATAAGTCTTATTTACAACCAAATCACACACCTAAACAAATTTATCATAGAGATGAACAAATAAAACAAATTGCCTCTATTTTAGCTCCTTTATTAAGAGGTGAAAAACCAAGTAATTTATTTTTGTATGGTAAAACAGGTACTGGAAAAACATTATCTATCAAATACATTACTCAAGAAATTTTGAGCAGGTCTAAAAATTTATCTTTTGATTTAAAAATAGAATATATCAATTGTAAATTAAAGAAAATTTCAGACACTGAATATAGGATTTTAGCTGAATTAGTTAGAAGAATGGGTGGTGAAGTTCCTGATACAGGACTTCCAACAGAATCTGTTTATACAAGATTTGTTGATTTAGTTGATAAAAATAAAAAAATAATTGTATTAATTTTTGATGAAATTGACCAAGCTGTTAAGAAAATTTCAGATGATTTTTTATATAATCTAACTCGTTTAAATTCAGAATTATCTAAAACAAAAATAAGTATTGTTGGGATAAGTAATGATTTAACTTTTTTAGATAATCTTGATCCAAGAGTTAGGAGTTCTTTGTCAGAAGAAGAATTGGTTTTTCCACCTTATAATGCTTTACAGATCCAAGATATTTTAAAGATGAGGGCAGAAAAAGCATTTAAAAAAGATGTTTTAAGCGAAGGTGTTATTGAGAAATGTGCTGCTTATGCTGCAAGAGAACATGGTGATGCTCGAAGAGCTTTAGATTTATTAAGAATTGCTGGAGAATTAGCAGAGAGGGAAGGTTCAAAAAAAGTTCTTTTAAGGCATATTGATGAATCAAATCAAAAAATAGAAAGGGATAAAATTTTAGATGTAATTAGAACTGAACCTAAACAATTTCAATTAGTTCTTTATTCTATTATTAATTTAGTTAAACAAAAAAACGGACCTATTTTTACTGGTGATGTTTATAATTATTATCAGGACTTATGCCGAACTTATAAATCAGACATTTTGACTCAAAGAAGAGTTAGTGATATTATTCAAGAGTTTGATATGCTTGGTATTATTAATGTTCGTGTTATTTCAAAAGGAAGGGGTGGAAGGATGAGGGAAATTAAATTAGCGATTAACAATAAAATCACTGAAAAAGCTGAAGAAATAATTAAGGAGGCTTTAGAGTATGGATGATAATATTAGAGAGATCCTCAACTTTTGCTCTAAAAAAGGGCTTTTATTAGATAAAGATATCTTAAATGTTTTTTATGAGATTGATACTAATACTGCAAAAGAAATTATTGAAACTTTAAGAATTCAGACAAATTCAAAAATTTTAACAAAAAAAGTTATAGAAAATAATAAAGAAAAAATTCAAAGAATCTTAGATACTTTTGCAGATAATTTTAATATTGAAAATATTGAAAAAATAAAATTGAAGTTAGGCTTAAGTCTTGAGATATCAAAAAAACCTGAAATTAAAAAGCAAGAAAACTACGAACCAACAGTGAAAGTAGTTGAGAATTATATCACACCATCAAAAAAATTAGAAGTTTCTGATTTTGTATCTTATTTTAGAGATAGATTTATTAATTTATCAAGAATTTTGCAAGAGCATTCTGAATTAGATGAGCTGGTTTCAATTAATAGAATATCTAATGATTCAAGAAATATTTCAATTATTGGTATGGTAAAAGATAAAAGAAAATCAAAGAATCAAAATATTATCTTAGAAGTAGAGGACTTAACTGGAAAGATACTTGTTTTAATTAATAAAAATAAGCAAGAAGTTTATGAACTTGCAGATAATATCTCTTTAGATTCTGTTTTAGGTTTCAAAGGTTCAGGGAATAGAGAGATATTCTTTGCTAATGAAATTATTTTTCCAGATGCAACTCTTCCAGAAAGAAAGCGCTCTGAAAAAGAAGAAATTGTTTTATTTTTAGGTGATTTGCATTTTGGGAGTAAACTCTTTTTAAGAAAAGAATTTGACAGGTTTATTGAATATCTTAATCATCCTGAAAATTTTGAAGAGGTTAAAAAAATTAAATATATTTTTGTTGTTGGCGATCTTGTTGCAGGTGTTGGTAATTATCCTAATCAAGAACAAGATTTAGCTATTCCTGATTTAGAAGAACAGTTTTTAGAATTAGCAAGATATCTTGAAAAAATTCCAAAACATATAAAGATAATTCTTTCTTCTGGAAATCACGATGGAACAAGACTTATGGAGCCACAACCTCTTTTAGATGAAAAATTTGCATGGGCTTTATATCAAATGGATAATGTTATTATTACAACAAATCCTGCGTTTGTGAATATTGGTAGTTATGATGGTTTTAAAGGGTTTGATGTTCTGGCTTATCATGGGTTTAGTTATCCATACTATGCCAATAATATTCCCTATCTTGTTCAAAAAAAAGCTATGAATTCTCCAGAAGAGATAATGAAATATTTACTTAAAAATAGACATCTTGCTCCAGCACATGGGTCTACACAATATTATCCTACTGAAAAAGATAATCTTGTTATAAAAAAAGTTCCTGATATTTTTGTTTCTGCACACACTCATAAATGTGGTGTTACTTCTTACAATAAAATTTTAATTGTATCTACTTCTTGTTGGGAAGCAATGACACCTTATCAGGAGAAGTTTGGAAACATACCTGATCATTGTAAGGTTCCTCTATTAAATTTAAAAACAGGTGAGGTGAAAATTTTGGATTTTGAATAAAATGGGCTATACAGAAAAAACAAAAAAATATTTTGAAGATTTTCATAAAGATATTGAAAAAATTTATGATTTAGCAAAGAAAGTTAAAGCAATTGGTTTAGATCCAAGTACTGATATAGAGATTCCTCTTGCTAAAAGTTTAGCTGAAAAAAGTGTTGGTTTAGTTGCTACAATTTACCCTCAATTAAATGATTCTGGTGTTGTTAATAGAATTCTTGAATTAGAAAAAGAATATGGACAGTTAGATTCTACAATTGTTTTTAAAATTGCCGAAGAAGTGGCAAAACAAAAATTTTGTAAATTTGATTCTGTTTTAGAAGCAATTGATGCAGGAATTAGAGTTGGTTTTTCTTATATTACTCTTGGTGTTGTTGCTTCTCCTATTGAAGGATTTACAGGATTGAAGGTTGGGAAGACAAGGGATGGAAAGGAATATCTTAAAGCATATTTTTCTGGTCCAATTCGTTCAGCAGGTACAACTGCATCCTGTCTTGTTCTTCTTTTAATTGATTATCTAAGAGAGCTTTTTGGTTACGCAAAATATGACCCTACAGAAGAAGAAATAAAGAGATATGTTACAGAAAATACAGATTATCATGAAAGAGTTACTAATTTACAATATTTTCCTACAGAAGAGGAGATGACTTTTTTAGCAAAAAATTTACCTATACAAATTGATGGTGATCCTACAGAGAAATTAGAGGTTTCTAATTATAAAAATCTTGAAAGGGTTGAGACAAATTATATTAGAGGTGGTATGTGCCTTATTTTTTCAGAAGGTTTGGCTCAGAAAGCTGCAAAAGGGTTTAGGTTATTAAATAATGCAAAGAAAAATGGAATTAAAGCTGCAGGTTGGGATTTCTTAGATGAATATATAGAGTTGCATGAAAAAAGAAATGTTGGAAAAAGCAGTTCTGGTCCGCCAACATATATAAAAGATTTAGTTGCTGGTAGGCCTGTTTATGGACACCCTTCTCGTTCAGGTGCTTTTAGATTTAGGTATGGCAGAAGCAGAGTTAGTGGTTTTAGTGCTGCTTCAATTCATCCAGCAACAATGGCTATTACTGATGATTTTATTGCTATTGGGACACAATTAAAAATAGAAAAGCCAACAAAAGGATGTGCAATTTCTTCTTGTGATACTATAGAAGGACCGATTGTAAAATTAAAAGATGGAAGTGTAGTTAAGCTCTCAGATTTTGATGAGGCAAGAAAAATCTATAAAGATGTTGAAGAAATAATTTACTTAGGAGATATTCTTTTTCCATATAGTGATGTTCTTAATAGAAATTATCAATTATTAAAGCCAGGTTATGTGGAAGAGTGGTGGAAACTTGAATTAAGAGAAGAAGCACCTGAAGAAGAAAAAAACCTTGATATTTTTAATGTTGATTTTGAAAAAGCAGTCGAATTAAGTAAAAAATATAAGATACCTCTTTATCCAAAATATATTTTTTATTGGACAGAAATTTCAAAAGAGCAGTTTTTTAATTTATTAAAATGGATTTCTAAGTCAAAAGTTGTAGATGGGAGATTAGTTCTTCCTTTTAGTTCTGATTTTAGAGAATCTTTTTCTTTAGGTAAGCGGGCTCTTGAACTCTTAGGCATTCCTCATAAAGTTGTAATTGAGAATATTGTTATTGATAAGGTTAATACTAAAGCTTTATTGTTTAATTTGGGTTTGGATAGCGAAGGTTTAGGTAAATTAAAAAATTTTAATTCTGATAAAGAAAATGTTCTTGATATTATTAATGATCTCTGTCCAGTTGAGATTAAAGATAAGGCTGGTGATTTTATTGGAACAAGAATGGGTAGACCTGAAAAAGCAAAGTTAAGAAAACTTACTGGAACTCCAAATGTTCTTTTTCCTGTTGGAGGGGAAGGCGGGAGATTAAGGAGTATTGGTGCTGCTTGTGAAATTGGAAAAGTTAGTTCTGAATTTCCTTTATTTTACTGTGAAAAATGCGGAAACAATACAATTTATCCTTACTGTGAAAAATGCGGAAACAGAACTGTTTTAAAAGAAATTGAAATTAAAGAGGGGGTTGTTTCAAAAAGTGCTTATAATTCAATAAATATTAATTATTATCTTGATTCTGCTTTGAAAAGATTAGGGATGGAGAGGTCTGAGCTTCCAGAACTAATTAAAGGTGTTAGAGGAACTACTTCAGAAAACCATATTTTAGAAAACCTTGCTAAGGGAATTTTAAGGGCAAAATATAATCTTCCTGTTAATAAAGATGGAACTGTAAGAATGGATGCTACTGAATTACCTATTACGCATTTTAAACCAAAAGAAGTTGGTGTCTCAGTTGAAAAATTGAGAACACTTGGTTATGAAAAAGATATTCATGGAAAAGAACTTATTAGTGATGACCAGATTCTTGAATTAATGCCTCATGATGTTATTCTTCCCTCTTGTCCTGATTCTCCTGATGAAAAAGCTGATGATGTTTTTGTTAGAATTGCTAATTTTGTTGATGAGCTTTTAGTTCGCTTTTACAAGATTTCTCCTTTTTATAATATAAAAACAAAAGATGACTTAATTGGGAAATTAGGTGTTGTCATGGCTCCTCATAATTGTGCAGGTGTTATTTGCAGGTTTATTGGATTTTCAAAGACACAGAGTTTATTAGCAAGCCCTTATATGCATGCAGCAATAAGAAGAGATTGTGATGGGGATGAAGCAGCAGTTATGCTTTTATTAGATGTATTAATTAATTTTTCAAGAAAGTTTTTACCTGACCATCGAGGTGGAACACAAGATGCACCTTTGGTATTAAATGGAAATATTGCTGCTGGAGAGGTAGATGACCAGATTCTTGATTTAGAGTTTGCTGATGAATATCCTCTTGAATTATATCAAAAAGCAGAGCAGAGGCTTCACTCTTCTGAGGTTGAAAGTATTATGACTGTTAAAAAAATTTTAAAAGAAGGTCTTGACCCTTTTGTTAATATTGGATTTACTCATGATACATCTAATTTTAATAAAGGTGTTTTATGTTCTTCTTATAAATTATTAGGTACTATGCAGGAAAAGGTTGAACATCAAATGACTTTGGTAGAAAAAATAAGGGCTGTTGATGAAGCAGATGTTGCTCGTTTGATAATTGAGAGGCATTTTTTAAGGGATTTAAGAGGTAATTTAAGAAAATTTTCTCAACAAAACTTCAGGTGTGTGAAATGTAATGAGATTTATAGAAGAGTTCCATTAAAAGGTGTTTGTGAAAAATGCGGCGGAAAAATAATCTTTACAATTAATGAGGGAGGGATTAAAAAATATCTTGATTTGGCTGTTTTTTTATCTAAAAAATATCTTTTATCTTCTTATTTACAACAAAATCTTGAGTTAGTTCGAAGATTCATTGATGAAATTTTTGGAAAAGAAGAAGAAAAACAAGAAGCTCTTCAAAAGTGGTTTTAAGCTCTTGTTTTTTGAAACATTCTTTTTTATAAAGAAATATTTTTAAAGAATTTTTTCTTATTGTTTTTTGGAGGATAAATAAATGGATTGTTTGTCATCAATTCAAGGTTCTGGAAGAGAAAACATCCCTTCTATTGAAGGGATTTCTGATGTTGTTTTGGTTGAGACTAATGATTCTGTCCGAAATATTTTTTCAAGATGGTTTAAATGTTTAGAATATTCTGTAAGTTCTTTTGGTTCTTATATGAGGGGCTTTAATTATTTGAAAAGTTTTCTTGGAAGAAATTCGATTCCTAAATTTATTATGGCTAATTTAGGAAATAGGTGTTTTGATTTTAATAAAGAAATTATTTTTATCTCTGGGAATATAAGGAGTGGCGTTGACTTTTATTTTGCTGTTAGATCTCTTGAAGGCCTTTCTGATATTCCTTTTATCTTTAGTAGTGGATATAATGATGTAGTAAATGTTGCTGAAGAGCTTTCTAAAAAAAATAAGGATCTTTTTGTTTATGGATTTGAAAAGCCAGGTATACAAAGAGATTTTAATTCTTTAATAGAACGAATAGAATTAGATAGAAACTCTTATTCTTAAAATATTCTCAAATAAAAAATAATTGTTGGAAGAAGCAGAGAGCCCATCATGTTTGTTCTTCTTACTCCTGTTGAAATTGAATAAATTCCTGTTATAGTGGAGATAACAAGAATAATTAATCCAGAAGCTCCAGATACAGAATAAACAACAATTATTAGAATCAATAAAGTCAAAATTGATAAGAAAGTATAATTTGTTTTATGTATTTTTAAAGAAAAAAATTTCGCAATTTTAATTGTTAGATAAAATGAAATAATTCCAGATAGAAAAATAATTATTAAAAGCAAAATCAGAGTTTTTAATTGTATTATTGGAAAAATTTCTTGAATTGCTTTTGCAGCTCCAGTTCTTGTTTTGTTTATAGTGTATAATGAGATAAATGAAAAACCCATAACAAGAGTATTTGTTGCTCCTAAAAGAATAAGAAATTGTTTTTTATTGTCTTTATTTAATATAGTGCTTCCAATTATTGCTGCTTGGCCAGAACCGAGTCCAGGCAAAAAAGAGCAGAGTGGAGCAGAGATTAGGGAAGCAATAAGGGGCTTTGTTATTTTTGTTTTTGGTTTTTCAATTTTTTGAGGAGGAATTTGAGTTTTATTTTTGATTGTAATAATTAGCATAGATGAGCCAAATAAACCAGTTAAAAGTGGAAGCAGGGGTTGTTTTAATTCTAAATTTAACACACTAAAACCTAAAATTCCTGTTAAAAGGAATACTATCAAAGCTGAAAATTTTTTCTTCTCTGAAAAAATTAGGAATATAGAAATTAAAATCAATAAAAAAGGAATTAATTTTTGAATTATTGAATATGTTTTTTTAATAATTAAAATTGAAGGAAAAGAAATTAGTATTATAATAAAAATTGCAGCTAAACTTCCATAAGCTGTTAAAATAATTGCTTGATATCCCTGGCCTTTTTTTAAAAGTTCATGCCCTGGCAAAGTTGATAGCTCTGTATCAGTATCTGGGCAACCTAAAAAAATAGAAGGAATAAAATCTAAAAAAGTATGTGTTATTGCCATAGAAGCAATAAAGACTATTAAATAAATTGGAAGTATATTGTTGAAAACTGAGGAAGAGAGTGAAACTAATAATGCTCCAATTAAATTAATATGAATTCCAGGAATCAATCCTGTTATTGTTCCTGCGAGAGTTCCTAATAAGAGTGAGATTAGTAATTGAATTAACATGTTTATTTAAAGAAGAAGATGTTTTTATTGTTTTATTGTTTTTTATTCCTTTAAGGATTATTTGAAAATTTTTTTAGAGAATTAATAAGAAAATTATTTTAAGGCGGTGTTTAACAAGTAAAAGAATTCTTGTTTGATAAAAATTTGTTGATTTGATTGGCTATGTTGGAAATTTTATTTATATATATTAATGGATTAATTTTATTTATATATATTAATGGATTAATAAATTTATATTTTAGCAATGTTTAATAAATTTTTTGTTTTTTTGATTGGGTGGAAAGTTTTATTGTTGAACTCTAATAATCAAATAATTATCTTATTAACTCTAAGATTTTTAATAGCTTTTTTACCGAAATATTTAAAAACCCTTTTTTATTATAAAACTTATGGATTTAAAAGAAGGTGAAAAAAGAATACTCTTTTGGGTCGTAATTATAACTCTTATTTTAGTGGTGTTAGGGGTTCTTATGTATTTTTCTGGTTATGTTCCAGAGCCCCCAACAATTTCAGGTAATGCTATAACGGGAAATAGTGTTAATGTAGGATATAAGCAAATTTCTCTTTTTGATTTAAGAGAAGGTATTAATTTAAGCAGGGGGTGGAATTATTATTATGTTTGGAATGATGAAGATTATGATCTTTTTCCAACATTAAAACAATACAATCATACTATTCGTTATATTTGGGAATGGAATCCTAGTTCACATAGAGGAAAATATATTTATAATTATAGAAAACTTAATAATCAGAGTATTTTGTATAAAGGAAATTATTATGCTTTTTATTCTAATATTGATGGTCTTGTTCTTAAAGTAAATGCTTGTCCTGAGGGAAAGGTTTGGAATAATGTTATTAAAAAATGTGTTAAAAAAGATTTTGAATTATATTATTTTAGTGCAGATTATTGTAATGCTTTTATTGTTCATTTAGATGATGCTTATGATATCTTTAGAGCTACTGATTTTAAGATTGATGCTGATACCCCTAAATGTGATATTCAATACATGAAAAATGGCAATTGGGTAACAATAAAAGATGGTGCTGAGAAAGGAGACTCAATTTCTTTTAAAGATATTTCATTTTATATATATGATATTTATTATTATAATAAGACTTTAATTCTTTTATCAGAAAATCCTAATGTTTTTGATAAACATTTAATGTGTATAAATAAATTTAGAGTTGTTAGTAATGATGAATTTTCTAAAGGAATTTTATTGAATATTAAACTTTTTGATGTGGGTTATAATTTAATTATATATGATAAACATGCTTCTTATTTTTTAGTCAAACCTTTGTACTCTGATAATGATAGGATTAAATTATCTGTAAAAGAGTATCGTGATAATCAATTAGTTTCTTCTTATTCTCTTCGTGAAGGGGATAAATATCTTTACAATTCATCAAAAGACCTTTTTTATATTATAGATGTTTTGGATATAAATTACTCCTCAAAAGAGGGTCTCCCTTCTTATGTTCTATTAAATATAACATTACTTATTAGTAATAATAACGGAGGGGGTAGTTCAGGAGGTGGTGGTTTATCTAGCAAAGGTGTGACATATCAAGGTGTTTTGGAGATGTTGAATAGCTGTGAACTAAGAACAAGTTTAAATGCAGATTCTACCTGTAATGATATATGTGGTAATAAAAAATGTATTCTCTCACAAGTTAGAATTGATAGTTTCCAAAGAGAATTTAATAGAGAAGATTTAAATATTTCTGTTTCAAATGATTTAGATAGTGTGAATTTAATGATCTCATGTGATGAAAATGGTTTTGAAAGGGCAAAAGATCTAATGGGAAGTTCAACTAAGATTTTAGATACTGATTTATATTGTCTATGTTGCTCACCACCAAACTAAACATTAATTTATTTTATAAATTAACTCTCATCAAAGAACCTAAAAATTTAATAACTCTTATTTCTTTACTTTTTTATGGAATTAAGTGTTGAAGAGAGATTTGAATTAATCAAAAGAAATACTGAGGAAATTATTGAAGAGGAAGAGCTCAAAAAGTTGTTATCTGAGAAAGAGCAACCAGTCATTTATTGGGGAACTGCTCCTACTGGAAGACCTCACGTAGGTTATTTATTTCCTTTTTTGAAAATTGCTGATTTATTAAAGGCAGGATTTAAAGTAAAAATTCTTTTAGCAGATTTACATGCTGCTTTGGATAATACTCCTTGGAACTTGCTTGAACATAGATATGAATATTATAAAGAAATAATTCCTTTAATGATTGAAGCAATGGGTGTTGATATTAAAAATCTTGAGATTATTCGTGGCTCAGATTATCAGCTTAAACCAGAGTTTGCTTTTGATTTATTGAAACTTTCAAGTTTAGTTTCTATAAGAGACTCAAGAAAAGCAGCTGCAGAGGTTGTTAAAAATGTTGAGGGAGATAGTGCAAGACTTTCTGGATTAATTTATCCTCTAATGCAGGCTTTAGACGAGCAATATCTGGAAGTTGATGCTCAATTAGGGGGTTCTGACCAAAGAAAAATAATGGTTTTAGCAAGAGAATTTCTCCCAAAGTTAGGTTATAAAAAAAGGGTGGAGATTATTAACCCTCTTATTCCTGGATTAATAGGTAAGAAAATGAGTTCTTCAGACAAAAATTCTAAGATTGATATTTTAGATGATGAAGAAACAATAAAGCGCAAGTTGAAAAATGCAGAAATGGTTGCTGGAGATCCAGATAATGGTGTTATGGCTTTTTTAAAATATGTTATTTTTACTTTAAAGCAGGATAAAGGGGAAAAGTTTATTGTAAAAAGAGAAGAAAAATATGGAGGAGATTTAGAGTATTCTTCTTATGAAGAACTTGAAAAAGATTATCTTGAAAAGAAAATCCATCCTTTGGATATTAAAAATGCAGTTGCAGAAGAGATTTATTTATTAATAAAACCCATTCATGATAAAGCAAAAGATAAGTTATTGAAAATTGCTGAAAAAGCTTATCCTGACGAGTGAGGTTTTTGATTGTATTCTGTAACTATTCTTAAGTAGTTAAAATAGAAAGATTTATAAAGGGTTAATTCTATTTTGAATTATGGACAAGCAATTGGAATCTTGGATTAGGGCTTACAATGCTTCTCGTAACAGAGTAAGTCGAGATAGTGAAAGAGCTAAGATAACTCCTGAGCAAGTGAAAAAATATATGAGAGTTGATTCTTATGTGATTATAAGCACATTACAGATGTTGTGTGAAGATGGGACTCCTACAGTTTTATGTTTAAATACAGAAGATGATAAGATTGTTTATGATGTTTCAGGAAGAAGGAGAACTATGCATCTTGAGTCTTTTGGTTATAGATTAAGAAATCTTGAGAAGGAACTTGGAGAATCTGGAGGGAGGGAAGTTTGGGTCTTTGAAGAAAGCCCTTTTGCGAGAGTTAGAAATTCAATTTAATACTTAATTTTATATACTCTTTTTTTAATTTAGGTTTATGGATGCTTCAAATTTTAAGAAAAAAGTTTTAGGTAATGGAATGACGATTCTTTTTGAGAAAAGGAACTTTCCAGTTGTGAGTGTTGCTTTTGCTGTTAGAAGTGGGGGTGCTTATGAATCTGAAAAAGAGAAAGGGATTCATCATTTTATTGAGCATATGCTTTACAAAGGAACAAAAAATAGGACTAATAAACAAATTGCAGAAGAGATTGAAAAGAATGGGGGGGAATTAAATGGTTTTACCGACCAACTTATTACAGCTTATTGGTGCAAAATGCCTTCAGAGCATTTGAATATTGTTTTAGATGTTCTTTCTGATTTAATTAAAAATCCTCTTTTTGATGAAAAAGAGATTGAAAAAGAAAGACAAGTTATTATTGAGGAAATGAAGATGAGAAAAGATTCTCCAATAACTTATGTGTTTGATAATCTTGAGAAATGCTTATTTGAGCCCCCTTTGAGTATTAATTTGATTGGAACTTTTGATTCTTTGAGTTCTATTGACAAGAAAAAATTAATTTCAAAATTTAAAGAAGTTTATTCTCCAGAAAATTTAATTTTAGTTGTTGTTGGAAATGCTAATTTTGATGAAATAGTCAAATTTGCAGAGGCTAACTTCTCTTTCATGGGGAAAAAAATTGGGGGATTAAAGGTTAAAAAGAGAAATGAATCTTTTGTTGAAAAAAGAAAAGGCATTGACCAGGCAAATTTAGTTTTTTGTTATCATATTCCTGAGAATCTGTCTTATAGTGCAAGGCTTTTGAATACTTTAATGGCTCAAGGAATGTCTTCAAGATTATTTTTAGAAATCAGAGAAAAAAGAAACTTAGCTTATTCTGTTAAAGGAGAGGTAGAAATTAATAAGTATTTTCCTCATGGATTTATTTATGTTGGGACAATGAAAGAAAAAGTTGATGAGGTAAAGAAAATTATTGTTAAAGAGTTTGAAAAGCTTCTTGAAGATTTGTCTGAGAAAGAGCTTGCTCAAGTTAAAGAGCAATTAATAGGAAATTATATTTTAGAAACAGAGGATTCTCAGGCTCAGATGCTTAATCTTTTATCTTGGGAAATTGTATCAAAAGCAGAAGATGCTTATGAATTTGAGAAGAAGATTAAAGAAGTTAGGGTTGAAGATGTTAAAAAATTAGTGAAACAAATTCTTAAAGAACATAATTTCTTTGAGTTGTTGCCTTATTAGTTTGTATTTTTTGAAAACTTTTTTATGGATTACCCGAATTTTTAAAAATATTTAGTTGTTGTTAATCTGGATCGTCCCAAAAAACTATCCAGGGTAAGGGCAAAGATCCGTAGGGTTAGCTGAAGGAGGGGGCAAACTCGCTTCTATTTCATAATGGAGCCTTCCTGACTGCCTGAACATTTTCTCTACATATCTTCCTGCTCTTTCATATGTTCTTCTTAATTCATAATATCTTCTTTTTATTCTTATTCTTTCTTCACGTCTTAATTCATGAAGGCGTTCTCTTTCTGGAGATGTTATAAGTTCATCAACTATTTCTCTTGCTTTAAATCTAATATCTTTTTCAAATATCCATAGGCCGCTTATTATATCATTTGGAGTTATTTCATTTTTTGTTGCATTCTTTTCTATAATTCTTATTAGACCTTGACATATTCTAAATGCTTTATAAGGATTATTTGGATAGATTACTATCTTATATTCTCCCCCTCCTGCATGAACTACGTCTAGAAATTTATCAGCTTCTTGATTATTTATTCCCAATTCTCTCTTTGCGAGATTATATACGCTACTAATCATTTTCCACCCCCATGCTTTAACAACTATTGGTCCTCTTCCCTTTATTCCTTCTTTTTGTAATTCTCTTTCTAAGTAAATCATTTTATCTCTACCTAAAATCAAACTAATAATATATACCCTTAGAATTATTTAGATATTATTAGGTATTTTTTTGAAAATTTTTTGGTTTTTGTCTTATTTTTTCTTCTTTTTTTAAAATTTTTTAGGCTTGTATGAGAGTTTCTTGAAATGGTGTTATTTTTTAATATCTTTGTAGATTCAACATCTTCTAACCTAATTTTAGATAATACAATTCTCTTTCTCTATAAATTTAATTTATTAGAAATCTTTAAAAAGATATTCTTTTTTAATTTATTATGAATCATTTACATCCAGGTGTTAGGTGGTCTTTTAGAATTGGTTATTATTTTACTGCTCTGGTATTATTTTTTGTAGCTCTTGTCTTTTCTTTTTCTTTATTTTCAGTGGTGTTTAAAGGACAAACAAGTTCTTTTACCTTTGCTATTTTATTCTCTGCTTTATTTTTCTTTTTGTTATTTTTTGGAATTGCAGAGGTTTTTGTGAGGTTGAGTTATAACAATTGGAAATATGAATTTACTGATAAAGAACTTAAAATAGAAAAAGGAGTTATTTTTAAGACATATAAAAGTATTCCTTATTCAAGAATTCAAAATATTGATATAAATCGAGGGATTCTCGCTCGTTTATCAGGTTATTCTTCATTAAATATTCAAACTGCAGGGTATTCTGGATATCCTTATGGTTCACAAGGATTATTTTCAGAAGGATATATACCAGGAGTTTCAGTTAGTGAAGCTGAAAAAATTCGAGAATTTTTATTAAAAAAAATTTCTTTAGGTAAGGGGCTCTAAAATGGGAATAAATTTTGGTTCATCACGTCCAGGAGCTTCTGTTAGATTACCTTGGTTTATTGGAGATCCTCTTGGAATTTTCATTGGTTTACTTTTCTTTATTATGGGTGTTGGATTTATTTCCCAATCATCAGTTCTCTTTGGATTATTAATTATTCTTGTTGGATTATTCTTTTTTCTTATAGGAATTATAGATTTCTTTATTCATATCAAAAGATTTTTATAAATTTTCTTTTTGAGTGTTTATTTTTCTGTTGTGTTATTTATGTTGAAAATTTATTTTTGTTTAAAATATCTTTGTGGGGTTTATTAAATAGGGGGCTTTATTTAATTTGGTGGTTAATAAAATAAAGCACTTGTTGAATCAAACTTAAGAATTAAACCTTGCTGAAGATTATTCATTAACCTTTATTTAATTAAACTAACTTTCTTATGGAGCATAGAATAGAATAATCTTTTAAACTTTCTTTTTTTTATTTTCTTATGGTAGATGAAAATATTCCTTTTATTGTGAATGTTCAGGGAATAAATGGGTTAGGAAGGACAAAAGGATGCGAGAAAGCAGGAGAAGAGATTTTAAAGAAGCTTAAAGAGGAAATTTTTTCAAATGAGTTTTTTGAACCAATTAATTCTGAGGAATTAAAAATAGAAAAATTAGAGTTAAATAATGACATTCCATTTGAATCAAATGAGCGCATTTATTCTAAAGCAAAAGAGTTTTTTTCTAAAGAAGAGAAAATTATTTTTTTAGGAGGAGACCACTCTATTAGTTATCCTCTTGCTAAAGCTTTTTTTGAATTTTTTAATAAAAAACAAGAAGAAACTTGTTTAATTGTTTTTGATGCTCATCCTGATTTAATGCCTTCGGTTGATAAAAGCATGCCAACTCATGAAGAATGGCTTAGACAATTAATTGAGGATGGTTTTCCAAAAGAAAATATTTTATTGATTGGTGTGAGAAATTCTGATATTCATGAATCTGATTTTATCAAAGAAAATAAAATTAAAATAATTTCAATTAATTCTATTTTAGAAGACATCGATAATATTGCAGATACTATAATGGAATTTACACAAGGAAGAAAAACATATCTTTCTTTGGATATTGATGTTTTAGACCCTGTTTTTGCTCCAGGAACATATTATCAGGAGCCCGGAGGTTTAAGTTCAAGAGAATTAATTTATCTTTTGCAAAGAATAAAGAATCTTAAAAATTTAAGAGCAATTGATGTTGTAGAGATTAATCCTGAAAAAGATGTTAATGATTTTACAGTTAAACTTGGGGCTAAACTTTTGGCAGAATTAATATGAGGGTTTTTATTGCTGTTCCAATTGAGGATGAAGCAAGAAGAGAAATTTCTTCTAAGTTTGAGCATCTTAGAGAGTTTGGAGCTGCATCTTTGAAATTAGTTGAAAGTAAAAACATTCATCTTACTTTAAGATTTTTAGGAGAGTTATCAGAAGAGCAAGTAGAAAAAATAAGAGAAAAACTTAGAGAGATTAAATTTGAATCTTTTGTTGCTGAAACTGGAGAGGTTGGTTTTTTTCCTTCTGAGAATTATATAAAAGTCATATTTGTTGAATTTATTTCTGAAAAAGTTAAAGAATTAAAAATGTTAGTTGATAAGAAATTGTTAGAATCTGGTTTCCCTCTTGAAACAGACTTTGTTCCACATATTACTGTAGCAAGAGTTAAAGCAGTAAAAGATAGAGAAACTTTCTTGAATAAAATCAGAGGGATTAAAATTAAAAAACAGGAGTTTGAAGTAAATAAATTCTTATTAATGAAATCTGAGTTAACTCCTCAAGGACCAATTTATAAGGTTTTGGAAGAGTTTGGGTTAAATAGCTAAACTATTTCTTTTTCAACTATCTTTTTAAACCCCTCATATTTCTTTCCTAAAACTTTTTTTAAGTCTTCTTCTGGAGCATTTATGATTTTTTTTAATGAGCCAAAATTTTCTATTAGTTTTTTTGCTGTTTTTGGTCCAATTCCTGGAAAGCCTTCTAAAATATACTCTACTCTTTCTTTGAGGTCTTTTGTTTTTTTATTTTCTCTTAATGAAATTGATTTTTCTTGTTTTTTAAAGATAATCTCAATAAATTTTGCAGAGTCTTCTGGATTTTTTGTAAAAATTATTGGAACTTTATCTTTTAGTAGAATTGAAATTAAAAATCCTCGTATGGCATTAGGAGATATCTGCCTTTCTGTATAAATATCTTTTTCTTCAAAACCTTCTATAAGTAATATTTTATTTTTTAATTCTTTAAGAGATTCTAGCTGAGAAATCAATCTTTTATTGAGCATTGATGCTAAAAAATCTTCAATTGTTTTTCTTTCAATTATTGTATCTTTTACTAAATAATCCCCTATTTTTAATTCTCTGAATTCTATTTTTAATCCGTTTTTTATTAGAATTGACGCTATGAGAGAATTTTTTTCTCTATAATCTATAATTATTTTTTCATTCATTTTATTATTCTATTTAGAAATCTTTATAAAGTTTATAACTCTTTTTAATAATATGAATTTTGATCAAGAATATTCTTATGGTGATAGCTCTGCAGTCTTATTTAAAGTTTTTTTTGTAACCCTTTTTGCAGTTTTAGTTTTTTTAATATTTTTCTTTTTTCTTAAATCCTTTATTCCTGTTTATTTTAATCCAGAACAAGATTCTATAAATTCTTTTTTATTAGATGTTAAATTAAATCCTTCTTTATTTTCAATTGTTGTTCGCGAAGCAGCAACTCCTCATGAAATTCAACAAGCTTCAAGGTTTTCTGCAAAATATAGAATTTCTTCAGATTCTTATAAAGAGTCAGAAATAAGTAATTTTAATAATAAAATATTTATTGGATATAATTTTTTTGGGAAAAATATTCCTTACTCTGATTTAGCAAAAGATAAGGAAGCAATTGTTGTTTATGATTCTGAAAAAAATTCTCTCTTTGTTTATGCAAAGGATTACAATTCTCTTCAAACTCTTATAAATATTCTTGTTTCTCCAGAGAAATATAATCTTAATTATGATGCTATTGAAGTTTCTGGAGGGCAGATTAATAAATTAGTTCTTCATTAAATTTTTCATTAATTTTTAGGAATACTTTGATTTTTTGAATAACTTTATTTTGTTTTAAATTCTACAATATCCATATCCTCTACGATATGTTTTAATCCAACAACTTGTCCAGGGAATTTGCTTGATGGACCCCAAATTCTTGTTTCTTTTATTTGTTCACTAAATCCTTTTAATATCTTTTCAGCGACATCTTTTATTGTTGAATCTCTTGGGAGAACTAAAGGAACCTCTTGATTAATCTCAATTTCTTTTCCAGGCTCTTTTGTATAAATTCTTATCTTGTCAAAACTTTGGAAAATTTTTCCTTTTAATTCTTCAATTCCTTCCGGAGTTTTAGTTGAGATTAAGATATAATTATATTTTTTTGAAGATAAATATGCTTCTAATTTTCTTTTTTGGTTTTGGTTTAGAACATCTATTTTGTTAAAAACAATTATTTTTTTAGCTTGATTGGCATTTATTTTATTTAAAATCTCTTCAATTTCTTCTATTCTTGTTACAATTATAAGAATTGTATCAGTATTGTTAGTTAATCCTTTATCATAATTTTCAGAGTCTATTGCAGGGTTTTCAATTAATTGTATTTGTGTTCCTGCATATTCAAGCATTCCAATTTGTGGCTCTGTTGTTGTGAAAGGAAGCTCAGAAATTTTTGGCTCAGCGTTTGTTAATAATTTTAATAAAGAGCTTTTTCCAGAATTTTCTTTTCCAACTAAAACTGCTTGCATATCATGTTTTTTTATTCCTTGTTTTGAAACTGGTTTTTTCTTTGATTTTTCTTGTTTTTCTAAAAGTTTTTTTAGCCTTGTTCTTAATTGTGCTCTTAAATTTTCTGCTCCTTTATGACCTGGAGATAAAGAAATCATTTTTTTGAGTTTCTCTATTTTTTCTTCTAAAGTCTGCGCTGCTAGATACTCCTTTTCAGCTGCAAGATAATCAGGATGGGCATTGATTGGCATTCTATTATTTTTTAAACTTATTTTACTTAAAAGATTTATGAAACTGGGAAAAGATTTTTTTGCAAGAGATGCAGATATTGTTGCAAGAGAGCTTCTTGGAAAGGTGTTGTGCAGGAAGATTGATAATAATGTGTTAAAAGCAAAAATCGTTGAAACTGAAGCTTATTTTGATGAGAAAGATCCTGCTTCAAGAGCGAGCAAAGGAGAAAATAAAGTAAGTAAAATGATGAAACAAGAGCCAGGAAAGATTTTAGTTTATAATGTTCATAAATATAAAATGCTTAATTTTGTTAGTGGAAAAAAAGGAGTGGCAAGTGCTGTTTTAATAAGAGCTGTTGAGCCATTGAATTTTGAAGCAAAAACATCTGGTCCAGGTTTGCTCACTTCTGCTCTTAAAATTAATGACGAATTTCATGGAAAATTTCAAGATGAAAAAAATTTATTATGGGTTGAAGAGTCAGCAGATAATGAAGAGTTTGAGATTGTTAAAAGTTTTAGAATAGGAGTTACAAAAGATTTGCCAGAAAAATTAAGATTTTATATTAAAGGAAATAAGTTTGTTAGTCGCTGGTGATTCTTAGTAGATTCTTTGAAAAAATACTCTTTATCCAAATGCTCTACTCCCACTTGGACAAAGTAATCAATATTTTACACTGAAGAAAGATACTCTTTATCCAAATGCTCTACTCCCACTTGGACAAAGTAATCAATATTTTACACTGAAGAAAGATACTCTTTATCCAAATGCTCGTCTCATATCTATAACTTCTGCGGAATTGACATTTGGAATTTCTTTTAATTCTTTTTCTAAATCTTCTAGTTCTTTATCTTCATCCCAAGCGAAGAAAGCAATTACTGCTGTTAGACCAAAAGCAATTGGTTGTTCTTCAAACTGGCAGTTCTTTCCACCTTGTTTTTCAATAATCTCTTTTATATTGTTTTTTAATTCTTCCAGATTTGTATCTGGTGATTCTGGCATTATCTTGATTTTTATTCCCATTACTCCCATGTTTGAGTGTAGAGAAAGGGGTTTTTAAATCTTCCTTTTCTATTCTTTGTTTTTAACTTTATTATAATAATACTTAAATAGGCTTATTGTTTTTTAGTGTGATGAGTGATGAGAATTATCAAAAAGTTCTTGAAAGAATTTCAAGAGTTTCTGGCGTTAGTGTTGAGGATCTTGAGAGGAGGGTTGAAGCAAAAAGAGCTAAATTATCTGGTTTGATTAGTAAGGAGGGGGCAGCACAAATAGTTGCTTCAGAATTAGGGGTTTCTTTTGATAATGAGAAGCTGAAAATTGATGAATTGCTTCCAGGAATGAGGAATGTTAGTGTTATTGGAAAAGTTATCCAACTTTTTCCAGTTAGGACTTATGTTCGCGAGGGGATTGAAAACAAAGTCGCTAATTTAATTATTGCTGACGAAACATCAAATATTCGGGTTGTTATTTGGGATACTAAACACATAGCAAAAATAGAAGATGGGACAATTAAAGAGGGTTCAATTGTTGAAATTTCAAGAGGGAGTATGAGGGGTTCTGAGATTCACCTTGGAAGTTTTTCAGAGTTAAAGCTTAGTGATGAAGTTATTACAGAAGTTCGATTGGAGCCTTCTTATAGGGAAAGAAAGATTTCAGATATCTCTGAAGGTGAAAAAGTTAGTGTGAGGGCTTTTATTGTCCAGGTTTTTCCTATAAGGTTTTTTGAAGTTTGCCCTGAATGTGGGAAAAGAGTGAATGAGATTGGAGAATGCCCTGAACATGGGAAAGTATCTCCTGAAAAAAGAGCTTTGTTAAATTTAGTGATTGATGATGGAACAGGTACTTTAAGAACTGTTATTTTTAATGATCTTCTTAATTCTTTGGGGTTAGATATCTCAAATGAAGAGGAGGCCTCAATCAAAAAAGATTCTTTACTTGGAAAAGAATTCTTTTTTTCAGGGACAATAAGAAGGAATCGATTGTTTAACAATCTAGAATTTATTATAGATAAAGTTGAGGAAGTTGATGTTTCTAAATTACTTGAATTATTAGAGCATTAAAATGCTTCTTAAAACCCATTTGGTTGTAACTCTGTTTTTTGGTTTTTTATTTTCTCTTGTAAAAGGTGTTGAATCACCTTTTTTGTTTATCCTTCTTATTCTTGTTTTTTCATCTCTTCCAGATGTTGATTCAAGGTTCTCTAAAATAGGTAAGAAGAAGTCTCTTAGAGGTATTCAGATTTTTTTTCAGCATAGAGGTTTTTTACATAGTTTTATCTTTGTTCTTCTTGTTTTCATTATTTTAAGAGAATTTTCTTTTATTTTATCTCTTAGTTTTTTATTCGGTTATGGAGGACATATTTTCTTAGATTGTTTTACTCGGCAGGGTGTGAGGATATTTTATCCTTTTGATTTTAAAATTAAAGGATTTTTAAAATCAGGCGGGTTTATTGAATCTTTTTTATTTTATTTTTTCTTGGTTTTTGACATTTTTCTTTTTGTTATCTTTCTTAATGTGTTTTTATAACTACTTTAAAATATATCTAATATTTGAATAATACTTATAAAGAGTTAAATTTTAGATTTATTATGGCTACTAAGAAAGATGAATTAAAAAAGATTAAAGAAGCTGTTGAGGGAAATTCAAATTCAAAAAAAGCTGGAGAAAAAGAGGAGCCGCAGTTGACTGATCTTCCAGGGATTGGTCCTGCTGTTGCTGCAAAATTGGAGAGCGCTGGAATTTTTGACCTTATGGGTCTTGCAGTTATGAGTCCAGCTGCTCTTTCTGATGCAGCAGGAGTTAGCAGTGCTGTTGCTAGGAAAGCAATACAAGCTGCAAGAAATATGCTTGACTTAGGTTTTTCAGATGGTTTGGAATATGCTAAGAAAAGGGAAAATATTTATTATATAACTACTGGAAGTAAAAATCTTGATGAACTTCTTGGTGGGAGAGGTATTGAGGGGAGGGCTATTACAGAAGCTTTTGGTGCTTATGGCTCAGGTAAAACTCAGTTGGGTTTATCTTTAGCAATTAATGTTCAGCTTCCAATTGAACAAGGAGGAGCGAAAGGGAAGTGTGTTTTTATTGATACTGAAGGGACTTTTAGGCCTTCAAGAATAAAACAAATTGCAGAAAAAAGGGGCTTGAATCCTGAAGAGGTTTTGAAGAATATACTTGTTGCAAGAGCATTTAATTCAGACCACCAAATGCTTCTTCTTGAAAAAGTTTCTGATTTAATAAAAAATGGTGAGCCAATAAGATTATTAATTGTTGATTCTCTAACAGCTCATTTTAGGGCAGAATATTCTGGAAGAGGACAATTAGCAGATAGGCAACAGAAATTAAATAGATATATGCACCAGTTAATGAAATTAGCAGAGCAACATAATATTGCTGTTTATGTTACAAATCAGGTTATGGCAAATCCCGCAATGCTTTTTGGAGACCCAACAACTGCGATTGGGGGAAATATTGTTGGGCATGCTTCTACATATAGAATTTACTTAAGAAGAGGCAAGCAGGGTTCAAGAGTAGCTAAGTTAATTGACTCCCCTAATTTACCTGATAATGAAGCTATTTTCTGGGTAAGTGATTCTGGAATTGGAGATAAAGCTTAATCTTCTTCACAATCAACAATTTCATCATCCTTGAACCATAATGCAATCTCTTTTTCAGCGTTTTCAGGGGAATCTGAGCAATGTATAACATTTTCAAAAACCCCTGTTTTTGAATGAATCCTTCCATATTTTCCTCTTATTGATGTTGGCTCTGCTTCTTCAGGATTTGTTGCCCCGGCAATTCTTCTTACTTTTTCAATTGCATTTTCTCCAGCATAAACAAGAGCAAGAACTCTTGGAGTTCCGTGATATTCTCCTTGAATATATCTAAGAACATTTTCATAAATTTCCCTTCCTCTTTCTTCTCCAAATTTTTCAATTAAGCTCTTTTTTAATTCAGAATAATGTTTCTCTGCTAATTCTTTTGAAACTTTTACAACTTTTGCTCCAACAATTTTTAATTCTGTTTCAGATAGTTTGCTTAATATATTCCCAGTTAAACTTTTTTTTAATCCATCTGGTTTTATTAATACGAGTGTTCTTTGAATAGCCATATTTTTTCATAGTATTTCCTTTTTTAAATATTTTTGTTTTGGGTGCTGTTGAAAATCTTAGAGTTAATGAAATAATCTTTTAATTGAAAATGTTCAGCAAGATTTCTCGTTTTGTTCAACTTAATAAGGCTTTTATAAACCAGACCAGAATGTTGAACCTTACTTCAAATGATTGCCCATATTAACTCCAACTTAATATATAAATTGGATTTTTCAACTAGTTTCTTGGGTTTATGAGCTTCCTTCGATTATATCACAATATTGTTTTATTTCTTCAGGGTCATAAGGGACAACTCTTATTGAGCTGCATCCATAATATTTTTTATTATTGATTATAAAATCATTACACCTTATTGATGCTATATACATATTGTATTTTATGTTTGCTGTATGAGCTAATTCAACTGCTGTTGCAATCAATATAAATGGTATACTTTTTAATATTCCAAAAGTTCCTTTAATAACTTTTATAGGGTGTCTTATTATTTGAACTGCCCCAATTGCTCCCCCTGCTTTTGTTATTGGAGATTTAAGTATCTTTGACCATGCTTCTTTCCATGTAGGTGCATAAATTTGTGTGTATATCACTGCTATTTCTTTAGTAGGGGGTTCTTCGAATGTTTTAATTTGCTCACTTTTTGTTTTTATTTCTTCTTTTATCTCATTATTTTCTATTATTTTTTTTAGGTCTGTGGTGTATCTTCCTCGAAGGTATTCAACATAAGATATGCCTTCATGCCCAGGAGGTTCATGGGTATTCAAATATTTCATCATATCTATTTTGTTTAGGTTTAGTTTTTCAGGGTCTTTTTTTAGTTCTTTGTCAAATGCAATTCTTGAATAAATTACACAATGGGATTTTACTCTTTTTTTCCCTAATTTAGCATCAATAAATAGAGGTATTTTTCCTTCACCCATAGTGTCCCAACATTCTGCCATCTCTCTTGCAATAATCATCTCTACGTCTTCTTTTGTTTCAGCGTTTTTTGTTATAACATCTTTTGCTCCAGAGAATTCTTCACATTCTGCTTTTGAAAAAATTCTTGAGATTAGGTTTCCTTTTCTTATACATATTTTTTTTGTTTTACAATTTAAAGGAATTTTATCTGAAATGCCCATTGTTTCAGGTGCTGAGGCTCTTAATAAGACAGATGTTTTGCAGGCTGTTTTATCACTCATGTCTTTTGGATTCATTATAGAGTAAATTCCAAAAATTAGGGCAGCTCCGAGAATAATTAAGATTGTTGTTATTAAAAATCCAACACTTACTTCTGCCTTTTTCATTTTATATCACTTTATTGATAATGTTTTTAATTGTGAGGTATAATATTCCAAAAAAAGCAAGGCTTAAAATTATTCTTATTATCCACTTTATATTTAGGTTTTGCAAGCCTCTTTTCATAAAAATAATTATAAATGAAACTTTAATAAGTTTGTGATATTTAGATTAGCTGAGGCTCTTTAAGAGGTTAATAGGAAAATATTTAAAACATGGCTCAACAGGGGGGGTACTGTTCAATTATTATTTATCTAAATTTGCAAAATATTTTAAACTTGTATTATATTATTTTTCAATGGAAAAAGATTGGATGTTTGCTGATTTGCATATTCATTCTCGCTTTTCAAGAGCTTGCAGTAAAGATATAACTTTTGAAAATCTTGTTAAATGGGCAAAAATCAAAGGATTAAATCTTCTTGGAACAGGGGATTTTACTCACCCTATTTGGTTTGAAGAAATTAAGAAACTTAGGGATAATGGAAAAGGATTTTATTATTTTGGAGATTTTCCTTTTATTATTTCTGGGGAAGTGTCTTTGATGTATTCTGATGGTGGGAAATCAAGAAAAATTCATTTAGTTGTTCTTGTTCCTTCAATTGAAATTGCTGAAAAAATTAATTCTTACTTAGATACAAAAGGGAGAAGAGATTATGATGGAAGGCCCATTTTTGGAATTCATGCAGATGTTTTTGTTAGAGATTTGTTGGAAATCTCAAAAGATATTGAAATAATTCCTGCTCATGTTTGGACTCCTTGGTTTGGTGTTTTTGGAAGTATGTCTGGTTTTGATAGTTTGGAAGAGTGTTTTAAAGAGCAAGAAAAAAATATCCACGCAATTGAAACAGGAATCTCTTCAGACCCGCCAATGAACTGGAAAATACCTTTTTTATCTAACAAAACTATTGTTAGTTTTTCTGATGCTCATAGTTTTTGGCCTTGGAGATTGGGAAGGGAAGCCACTATTTTTAAAGAAACAGATTCTTATGTAGATGTTATTTCTCAGATAAGAGAAAATAAAATTATTGGAACTATTGAGACAGAACCTGCTTATGGAAAGTATCATTGGGATGGGCATAGGGTTTGTAATTTTTCTTGCCCTCCAAAAGAAGCAGAGAAAAGGAATAATATATGCCCAATTTGTGGTGGTCTTTTAACTATCGGTGTTGAACATAGAGTAGAATCTTTGTCTGGAGAATCTTCTTATAAAAATAAAAAATATTTTTATACACTCCTTCCTCTTCATGAGATTATTTCTTTGTTTTTAGGCGTTTCTTTAAACAGCAAAAAAGTGTGGGACATTTATAACACTCTTTTGGACAAATTCAAAAATGAATTTGAGGTTCTTTTGTCAGTTTCAGAAAAAGAGCTTTTAGATTTAGATATCCCTGAAAAGTTGGTAAGATTGATTTTAATTAATAGAGATGGTAAGATAAAAGTAAAACCTGGTTATGATGGTGTTTATGGTGTTGCTTTAATTGAGGGCTCTTTAGAGAGGCAGATGACTCTTTTTTAATTTTATGAATTTATAATGGGCATTAGTTGTTTTTTCTTTGCATTTTGGGCATTTTTCATTTAAGGTGTATATTAAACATCTTTTACATTTTTTAAGTTTCATTTTTCCTCAAAGTCAATTCCTTCTTTTTTTGCCTTTTTCCTTATTTCTTCAACTATGCTTCTTAGTTTTTGGTCTGCTTCTTTGATATTTTCATCTTCAATTTTTAATTGATACTCTCCTCCTGCGATATATTTTATCTCACAATCCTTTATTTCTTCCAATATTTCCTTTATCTTGTTTAAACCTTCTGGAAGAATTGTTTTTAATGAAATTACTTTTTTTATAATTGTTTTTTTTGCTCTTTGTTTTTTTACAATTTCTAATATTCTCTCTGCTTCTGGTTTTGGGATTATCTGGAGTATTTTTTTATGATTTTCAGGAGAAAAGAGAAACTCTCCAAGATTGTATCCTTGTTTTTTTATTTCTTCAATTATCTCCTTACTTTTTTCTTTTAGTACGCTGTTTAGTATGCTTTTTGCTTTTTTTTCAAGATTGTATTCTTTTAAGACCTCTTCTTTTTCTTTTTTTGTTACTCTTCTTAATGAGAGCTGGATGTTGTTCCCATCTATTTTTAAAACTTTACATACAATTTTCTTTTTTGGAACAACGTAATCTCTTATATTTCTTATTCTTCCAGGAGCAACTTCGCTTAATACAATGCTTCCTTCACCATTTCCATCTATTTTTACAAATACAACAGCACCAACAATTCTATCTACAGTACATAAGACAATATCTCCTTCTTCAAGTTCCATAAATCTTTAAGAAGAGGTTTGTTTTTAAGTGTTATGTTATTATTTTTGAGCTTATTTTCTCTATTTTTAAGTTTTCTTCAAGAAGTTTTATGAATTCTTTTTCTTTTGTTTTTTCAATCACTGCCCCAGCAGCATTTTTGTGCCCACCTATTTCTCCACCTATTTTCTTTATAACCCCTTCCAGTATCTCTTTTGCGTTTTTTTCACTTTTTTCTATTATTCTCATAGATATTTTTATTTTTTTGTTATCATATGCGAGAATTGTTATTGCACTTCCTTCTTCGTATCTTGGGGAGTTTGATAAAATACTTGCTATTGTTCCAGCAATTGTATCTCTTATACGGTCTTTTCCATTTATTATTACAAAATCTTTTCCTTCTATTTTTTCTAATTCCTCTATTTTTGATAGTGAATCAAGGAGCTCTTTTTTGTATTTTGCATGTATTGCTTCTGCTCTTTTTTTTGATTCTCTATCCTCAAGACACATCTTTAGTGCTATATATGGCTCCCCAAGTCTGGAGCAAGCATTAATCATTGCACTCATCTCTCTTGCATCTTCAAGTTTATTAAAAAATTTTAATAAAAATATGTTGCCTATTAAGTTCTCTATTTTTATTTTTTTGTTTCTTAATAAAATTGATGTTACAATTCTTTTTGTTTGCTCTTCATCTAATTCTAATATGCTTGGGTATTTGTTGTTTTCTGGAGTTATCCCACTTTCTCTTAGTAATTCTTTTATTCCTTCAATATTCCCAGTTACTCCCTCAATATATGGGCTTGAAGAATATCTTAATGCGATATTTATTGGTCTTGTTGAAGGATAAATCTTTAATCCTTTTCTTATTTGAATATCCTCATTATTTATTATGTTGTGATTTATTTTATCAATTTCTTTTTCAAGAGTATCTCCTACCATTCCAAGAACTGCAAGTTTGGCTATCCCTTCTAAAGAGGGTTCTAATTCTTTAGAAAAGAGATATGTTAAGCCAGAGGAGCTAATTTTTTCATTGTCTGTTAGATGGGGGTTTATTATTTCTACATTTTCAGGAATTATTTGATTTATTTCGTGGTGGTCAATTATAAAAATAGAATCTATTCCTGTTTTTGAGAGTTCTTCTAAACTATTTGAAGCTAAATCTAAAAATAAGATTATTTTGTTTTTTGGTAGATTTTCTATTAGTTCTTTTGTTAGTGTTTTTATAATTTTTATTTCAAATTCTAAATCAAGTTTTTTTAAGAGTCTAACAGCTATTGCAGCAGAAGTTATTCCATCAGTATCAAAGTGGCTGATTACCAAGATTCTTTTGTTTTTGCTTTTCTCTAAAAATTTTTGAGAGACCTCTTTTATTTTTTCAAGCGTTTCATTCATTATTATTTTTCTTTTCTCTTAAAATAATCCTTAATCTTTCTTAAATGTGCAGAGATTCTTTCAATTTCTTTTTTAGCTCTTTTATCTTGCTTATTCTTTTCATAATGCTCTTTTACTCTTTTTAATTTTTCTTCAATATTCTTTATATCTGGATTTATGTAAAGATTCTTTTCTTTTAATATCTTTGATATCTTTTTTCCAAATTCTTTTGGATGGATACCTTGTTGTCTTAATGTTTCACCTATTTTTTCTGCAGTAAGACCTTTTTTAGCTAATTCAATTACTTTTTTTTCATATTCTTTCTCAGATATTTTTTGTTTTTCTTCAGCCATGATAAATCAATAAAAATACCTTTTTTAAATATTGCTATTTCTTTTATAATAAGATAACTTTTAATCAAATTTGGAGATATTTTGGGATTTTTTATACAATACCCTCTACACAAATATTTTAAATAAGATTTTCTATAGATTTATATGGAATTTAAAAAAGAGGCACAATTATATTCTTATGAAGTTAGAAGGGAAGGAGGGGTAGATGTTTTGTATTTTAATTATGTTGGTGCGCCGATTGTTCCAAGTATAGAAGATTATCCCGAAGTTATGCAGAGAGTTATAGATGCTCTTTCAAGTAATCCCAATGTTTCAAGAGTTGTTCTTGTTCAACAAAAGAGTTATAGTTATGGGTTTGAAGATACAAAGTTGTTGTCAGAGATTGCTCAGCTTTATCTTTCACTTCAGAAACAAGGAAGGGTTTTATCCCCTCAAAAATTGGTTTTAAGTTCTTGCGAAGAGCTTTTACCTAAGAGATATAATGAGATGCTTGGTTTTCTTAATCTTCTTAAGCAAGACCCTGTTCACGCATATCTTAATTTAAAATCAATCTTTTTTAGAGTTAATGCATTGTATGAAAAAACAAAAGGTTCTGAAAAGCGATGTCATTATATATATCGGAATACTCTTAAAAATTCATTAGAATCTCTTGAGAATACAGAGTTAATCCAGAAGGCAAAGGAATATCTTGAAAAGGGAGAAACAGGTCGAGAGATTTATTCACATATTTTTCACCCAAGCATTGTTCCTAATTTCACTTTTACACGTATTCTTACTAAAATTCCCGAGAACGCAGAATTAGTTACTCAATATGAGATTGGTGTTGAGGGCGATAAATCTCTTGTTAGCATCTTTAAATTAAAAGATAATTCACAATATCTTTATCATTTAAATCCTCCTGAAAACCAACTTAGCGAAGATAAAAGCATGATTCTAAATCTTGCTAAAAATGTTTTGATTGAGCACCAACCAAAAGCTGAAGAGTTTACAGATGTTGAGAGAATTCGTCAGGTTTTTTTTAATATTTCAAGAGATTTGTTGAGAGATTTATCTTCTACAAAAAAAGTTCCACTTTCACTTGAAGAACTTGATGGGTTGGCAAGGATTCTTGTTAGGCATACAGTTGGTTTTGGGTTTTTAGAAATTTTACTTCAAGATGAAAAAATTCAGGATATCTCTATAAATGCTCCTGTTACTTCTTTTCCTCTTTTTGTTAGACATCAGGATTTTGAAGAGTGTGTTACTAATATAAATCCTAGTTTAGAAGACGCAGAATCTTGGGCAGCTAAATTTAGGATGATTTCTGGAAGGCCTTTGGATGAATCAAGCCCTGTTTTAGATACCCAAATTTCTTTAGAAAATGTAAGTGCGAGAATTGCTGCTGTTCAGAAACCTTTATCAGTAGATGGCTTGGCGTATTCTATAAGGAGACATAGGACAAAACCATGGACTTTGCAATTGTTTCTAAAGAATAAAATGATTAATCCTCTTGCAGCAGGGTTATTAAGTTTTTTAATTGATGGTTCAAGAACTATTTTAATAGCAGGAACAAGGTCCTCAGGTAAGACTTCTCTTCTCGGAAGTTTGATGCTCAATATTCTTCCAAATATAAGGGTTATTGTTGTTGAAGATACTATGGAGCTTCCTGTTGAAGCTATGAGAAAACTTAATTATGATGTCTTAAGAATGGTTGTGCGTTCTAGTTTATCAAGCAAGGAAACAGAGCTTTCAGCAGAGGAGGGAATTCGGACAAGTTTGAGATTAGGGGATAGCTCTCTTATTCTTGGAGAAATAAGAAGTACAGAGGCAAAGGCACTTTATGAAGCAATGAGGGTTGGTGCTTTGGCAAATGTTGTTGCAGGTACAATTCATGGTGCAAGCCCTTATGCAGTTTTTGATAGGGTTGTTAATGATTTAGGGGTTCCTTTAACTTCTTTTAAAGCAACAGATATAATTGTTGTGGCAAATCCTATTAAAACTCCTGATGGTTTGAATTCTTGGAGAAGGGTTGTTCAGATTTCAGAAGTGAGAAAGCATTGGAAGCAGGACCCTGTTGCAGAAAAAGGTTTTGTGGATTTAATGAGGTATAATGTGGATAAAGATGAATTAGAACCTACAGATGATTTAATTAATGGAGATTCTGAAATCTTAAAAGAGATTGCATCAAATGTTAAAGGGTGGGTTGGTAATTGGGATGCTGTTTGGGATAATATCTTGTTAAGGGCAAAAGTTCTTCAGGAACTTGTTAATGTTTCTGAAAAATTAAATCGTCCGGACTTATTAGAGGCTGAATTTACTACTTTATCAAATATAATCTTTCATAAAATTATAGAGGAATCTTTTCTTAAGGAAAACCATCTTTCAAATGATGAAATATTCCAAAAATGGAAAAAATGGCTTGATGAAAAATTGAAAACAAAAAAGATATATACCTAATAAAATAAATAATTGTAAAAGAGGTGCTTATGGCGTCAGATAATGTTAAGGATATATTAAAGAAATATGGGAATAAGATAAAAGGAGAAATATCTACAATTGATTTGTCTAATTATAGTTCTGATTATAAGAAATTTAAGCAAGAGATGTATCCAAGATATACAAGATATGAATCTTTTTGTAAAAAATTTGGAAATTTCATTCATTTAAAGATTTCTGAGAAAGAAAAAGCAAAAATTCAAAAATTTCTTGATATTGCTCATTTAGACATTGAGCCTTGGCAGGCTGTTTCATTAGCGTTTTTTTCTTTTTTTGTTGTTTTTTTTATAGGTGCTCTTTTGTCAGTTATTTTCTTCATTTATGACCTTGCTTCCATTGGTCAGATTTTTTCATTTTTTTTGTTTTTTGTTCTTTTATCTTCTTTTATTTTTTATTTTTTGTATGGATACCCTGAAAGGGCTGCAAATTCTTGGAGATTGAAAGCGTCAAGCCAGATGGTTCCTGCTATTTTGTACACGGTAATTTATATGAGACATACTTCTAATCTCGAGAAAGCAATTGCTTTTGCAGCAGAGAATCTTCAGCCACCTCTTGCAATTGATTTTAAGAAGATTATTTATGATGTTGAGATAGGGAAATACTCAAATATCTCTGATAGCCTTTTGAGTTATCTTGAATTATGGAGAGATTATTTTCCAGAGGTTATAGAAGCTTTTCATTTAATTGAGTCAAGTTTGTTTCAGACAAGCAACTCTCAAAAAACAGCAGCATTAGAAAAAGCTCTTCAGGTTGTTTTAGATGGGGTTTATAATAAAATGCTTGTATTTAGTAGAGAGGTTAGAGGGCCAATTACAAATACTTATATGTTTGGTGTTGTTCTACCAACCCTTACCCTTTCAATGCTTCCGATTGTTTCTACTTTTTTGAGTGATATCTTTAGATGGTATCATTTATTTTTTTTATTTAATTTAATAGTCCCTTTTGCAGTTTTGTATTTTAGTGATAAAATTTTATTGTCCCGTCCTGGAGGGTATGGTGAAACTTCTCTTTTAGAATTAAACCCTTATTATCCAAAATACCGAAGTAAAAAACCCTATTTTATTTCTTTTCTAATTGTGCTTCCTCTTTTATTAATTGGGTTTTTGCCATTAATATTTCATTACACCTCTTTTCCATCTCTTGTTGGGTTAAAAGAAGATTATAGTTTTGGCGAGCTTGGTTTGTCTTTTTTTGGTGAGAAGGAGATGCTTTTTGATTTTAGAAATAATAATGGCCCTTTTGGTCTTTTTGCTGTAATCTTAAGTTTATTTGTTCCTTTATCTATTGCTCTGTTTTTTTCTATTTCTTTTTCAATGAAAACTAAAGATTTAATTAAGTATAGAAATCAGACAAAAGAATTAGAAGAAGAGTTTAGTTCTTCCCTTTTTCAGCTTGGAAATCGTTTAGGAGAGGGAATCCCTCCTGAAATAGTTTTTTCTAGAGTTGCAGAGGTTACAAAAGGACAGAAAACATCTAATTTCTTTTATCAGGTTAATTATAATATTCAAAGAAACGGGCTTTCAGTTGAGAGAGCTATTTTTGATCCAAAAGTTGGTGCAATTATTAATTTTCCCTCAGATTTGGTTTCAATTAGTATGAAAATTTTTGTTGAGTCAATAAAAAAAGGTTTGAAAATTGCTGCAATTAGTATGATTTCTATCTCAGAATATATACAAAATCTTCAAAAGATAAACCTTAGGTTGAAGGACCTTTTAGCAGAAGTTATCTCTGATATGAAATCCAATATTGTTTTTATGACTCCTTTTTTAACAGCAATTGTTGTTAGTTTATCTGTTATGATAACTACAATTATTTCAAAAATAAGTGATATGCTTGCTATTGGTGAGGGTCTTTCTTCTTTTGGTAATTTTTCAAATCTCTTATCTGTTCTTGGAGATTTTTCAAAAATGATTCCACCTTATTTTTTGCAGATAAGCATAGGGGTTTATGTTATTGAGGTTATTT
Organism: Candidatus Pacearchaeota archaeon; assembly: GCA_017609405.1. Classification (GTDB taxonomy): domain Archaea; phylum Nanobdellota; class Nanobdellia; order Pacearchaeales; family GW2011-AR1; genus JAFCDZ01. The sequence continues at coordinate 123,038 of JAFCDZ010000001.1, read as the reverse complement.
TGATTTTGACAAGGACTCTTGTAGCTATTGATTCTGGTGAGGATAAACTTGAAAGAACCCACCAATCTGCTCAAAATTTAAAATATGGAATTTCTTTTTACTTCTTTATTTCTTTGGTTGGAATAATTGCTTTGTACTTTTTAACAAGGTTGGTATTACAAGGTTTTGGGGCTTAGAAACCTTTTTGAATTATCCATAAACTTATTAAAGTTTCATTTATAATTATTTTTATGAAAAGAGGTATGGAGCAATTTGTGAAAGCAGTTATATTAGGTCTTATTTTGATTTTTGTTGCAGGGTTCCTTTATTTTTTACTCTCTGGCAAATTAGCAGTTCTTGTTAGGTTTATCAAATATAAAATTCTTTATGGTGGAGCATGAAAAGAGGTTTAATGCAGGAAACTATTGGAAAATTTATTATGGCTCTTATTGTTATACTTATTGTAGCAGTTATTTTAGGGTTTTTTAATGCTTGGGGATTCTTTGATAGCATTCTTCCAAATCCTTTAGCAGGAATTCCAAGCAATGGTTTAAGAGATTCTGTTCATCAAGAAGGAAGCTGTGGTTTTCTTGTTGCTAAAATTTCTAAACCTGCAAGGAATGTTGAATTCCGTTGGATTCTTGCTTTTCCCATTCCTGTATTGAGAAAAGAAAGACCTCTTATTATTTGTTTGGATGACTCTTGTTCTAAGACTGACGACAACCCTTTTCTTGTTTTAAAATCTTCAGAAGATTCTGGAATTTATGATCTTTATTTTAAGGTTCCAAAAGACATTCAAAAAAAAGAACATTTTCCTGATGATATGATTTATTTGGGTAGTGTTGATGATAATGGTGTTTTTCATTTAATTAACGATTTTCATCTTCCAAATTATGATTGGGTTTTTCGTAATCGCTTTTTTTATTTTCCTCTTGAAAGCCGTTTTTTCTTTTTATTTAATTTAAACAATTCAAGAATAATCTCAAAAGGAGAAGGAGAATATTATTTTTGTAAAAATGGAAAAAGATTTGATGCTGATGATTTAAAGAAAATTCAGGAGGATATTTTATTGAGAGCTTTGGAAATAAATCCGATTATTTCAATTAGAACTAATACAGGATATCTTGTTAGATTTAATAGCTCTATATTACCTCGTTGTGGCTCTTATTATACTAATGGCCTTCATCCTTGTTTGACTAAAGAATGTTATGTATATAAAAACCCTTCTAAATTTTCAAAAAAAGAAGATTCTTTTTTTGCTTGGGATTTTTTAGGTAGGAGGGCAATTAAGAGAAATTGGGGTTCTGTGCTTTGGTTGGAAGAGGGACCTTTTTCTTCATTTGATGATTTTGTTCGCTATTTTCTCATTAATTACGTCCAAGAATCTTCTGATCCATATTCACCCTCACCATTTGTTACTGTTTATTACACAACATACTATGGAGGTTATAAGGTTTCTATAGATAATTCTTTGGTTAGTAAAATTTATTTAGATAATCCTCGTTATATTCAGTTTGATTATTCTGAAAGTAAGGGGGCTAATACAGTTCTTTCTTGCATTAATTGTTATAAACATCTTTTTATTTATGGTAAGGAGTGGGTTGATGGTCTTCTTCCAAGAGGAGTTAATTCAATCTCTTTTAATGAAGATTGTCGTTTAGCATTTACACCTACTTCTCATTCCGAATATTGGTGTAATTTTGATGGCAATGGTTTTAAGAAGTGTTATAGATTCTATGATAGGTTTTGTTATTCTGATTCAGGTGGTGAGTGTGGCAAAGATTGTTGGTGTTTTAAAGATAATTTAGATAAAATAAGCGAGGTTGATTTTCTTTGGGGGGTTCAGAGGATAGCACTTTCAAAGGATGATAGGGGTATCTGGTCTGCAGAATGCTTCTCTAATGCAAATTGGGGGGAAGGAGATGATAAATTTGCTTGTCCAGAAGATTTTCTCCAAAAAAGGATTTTATTCTATTAGGTTTTATTTAAAAGGTCTTATCTAAGAAAAGTTAATAGAAAATTCTTATAAGCAGAATTCAACATTTTCTGTTTAATTAAATAAGATAGTTAGCTTGAATATAATAGGGAATCTTGTTATTAAACAATGCTTTAAAACTGTTGAATAAAACTTTCTAAGCTAAACCTGACCCTACAAAAATTGTCCGGTTATTTCATTAACTCTTCTTGGTTTTTATCAAAGGTGAATATCCTTAATTACTAAAAAATACTTTAGTATATTTTTATTATTCTAAGAAGCTTTTAATAGGGCTTTTATTAGATAAATTTATAATCTATTTATTTTTATTATGTTTATGAAAAAAAGAGGAGAGATTGTTTGGGATAATATTGTCTTTCTAATCTTAACTCTGATTTTTGTTAGTTCTCTTTATTTAGTTATATCTAAGAATTCAGATAGGGATTTTTTTTACTTAAAATCTTTTTCAAAAGAAATTGCTTTGCTTATTGATAATGCTTATCCAAATGAGACAATTGTTCTTGATGGAAGAACCTTTTTTGATATCTCTGATAAAAAAAATATTCTTCCAGAAAATATATTGAAGGTAGATAATGACAAGAACGAAATTGTTCTTGTATTTGGGGAGGTTAATTCTAAAATTCCTTTTTTTACAAATTATAATGTTAGTTTATATTTTAATAATGTGAGAAAGGAGGTTATATTGAAGATAAATGAGAAATAAAGGTTATTCAAAGAGAGGGGGATTTACTCCTTCAGTATTTTTTTGGGTAATTGTACTTGTTGTTGTAGCAGTAACTGTTGCTTTAACAACTTCTCTATTTTTTTCAAGAGATTTTGATATTCGTGAGAAAGAGGCTAATATTTTTTTAGAAAGGGTCTTTAATTGTCTTGTTTATAGAGCTAATCTTAGGGAGGGTGTAGTTAGTAAGGATTTTGATTTGTTTGATTTTTGTAATTTAGATAAAGGTTTTTTAAAAAAATCTTATGTTCGTTTGGAAATTTTTGATGAGTCTGGAAGCAGGGTCTTATTTCGTGAGTATGGTTTGAAAGAATTATATAATCCTTGTAGGCTTTATTTGAGGGAAGATATTGAAATTTCTAAAAAATATCCTCTTTGTTTAAATGAGAGTGTAGATGTTTTTTATCCACCTAAACACAATAATAAATCATTAATTAAATTAATGATTGGGATTAAAAATGATTCATAAAAAAGGAGAGATGGGTTCTTTGTTAGATTGGATGGTAGCAGTTCCTTTTTTATTTCTTTTGATAGTTATTTACATTGGAGTATCTTTTTCTCTTGCAGGTATTGGGGTTAAGATTTTTTCTGTTGAAAGAGGAAATCCTTATGGTTCTCTTGCTCAAAATATTACCACACCTATTGGAAGAATTGAAGGTTATTACTTTTTAGATAGTCTTGTTGTTGAAAAGAAGAATCTTTTTTGTCCTTTTTCAGATACTGATGATTTAAAAATCTCTTTATGGGAGGCTTATTATTTTGGTTTTATTCCATATATCAATACTAATTTTTTAGATTTTCTTTTTAATAAGAAAAATCTAGAATCCCTTAAGGAATTTTTTTATTTAGATGTTGGTTTAAGGAAAGATTATCTTGATAATTTTTTATTGAAATCTAAAGATAAGGAAAATACTCTTTTTGCTAGAGTGTTTTGTTCAGATAAGATTTCGGATATAAAACTATGGAAACAATTAATGATTTATTATGGTTTTTTACAAGAATCTTCTAAGTTTGCTCTTTCAGGTTTTTCAAGAAGAGTTTCTGTTTTTTCTTCTTTTTTTGATTTATATCTTTCAAGAAATAAAAAAGTTATTTTTCTTTTAAGTCAAAATCCTGATTATGTAGATGTTTCTTCCTATAATTCATATTCAGATTTTTTTCATAAGAAATTTTATATAAAAAATCATAGACCTTTTATTGAGTTAAGGGTCTGGAGGTTTGAATGAGTAAAAAAAAGGGGAACAAACCTATTTCAATAATGTTTTTAGTTATTCTTGTAGCTTCTGCTCTTTTTGCTTCTTTATTTTCTTTTTATCTTTCTTCAGAAAAAGCATATTCTAAATTAAATGGTTTTATTATCCAAGATGTTCTTTATTCTCAAAAATATGAAGTTGAAGATTATCTTTATGATTTATTATATTTTTCTGTTTTAGAAGAATACCAATATAACCTTGAAAAAGGTTCTTTTATTAAAAATAAAAAATCTCTTGAACCCCTATTTTATGTAGGGGAAACAAAGGATTTGTTTAATCAAACTTTTGCAGATTTTCTTGCTACAAGAATTATTAATAAAAATAATGATATCGCCCCCTCTTCTTTAGACCCTTATTATCTTTTTGAGATTCATAAAGAGATTAAAGAAGGAAATTTTAAATTGTTTGTTGATTCAAAAAAAGTTTCTCTTATTGTTAGAAATTTTAACTTTTCTATTTGTAAGAACTCTTTTGAGAGGCTTTTCAAAACAGATATAAAAGAGATTAATTATTCTTCAGATATTGTTGTTTCTGTTTCTTGGGATGATTTGAATTTAATATATCCTAAAAATCTTTCAGAAATTATTAATTCTTGCTATGTTGCTGAAAATCATGATTTGTTTGTCAGTTGCTTAAAGAACAAGCAATCTTTTTTTGATGTTAGGTATAAGAGATTTGTTGAATATGAGGATAAAGTTGTTTATCATATTACCCTTGTTTCTAAGAGAGCTTATTTATTTGGGAACTATGATACTAATGGGAATTTTAGAAATTATGCTCCGAGTAAAATTGTTTTTAACTTTCTTTTTGATGAGAAAAAGAATTAGAAAAGTTTATAAATAACATTTTTTTTTATAATTTATGATAAAAAAGAGGTCAAAAAAAGGACAGGCAAGTATGAGTGGTAATGTTGGTATGTGGGTTATTGTTATTCTTGCTATTCTTCTTGCTGCTTGGATTGGTTGGAAATTTTTAAAAGGAGCATCAAATGTTCAAGAAGCACTTCCAGGAAATTTAGAAGCTTTGTCTCAAGGATGTGAGCTTGCTGCTTCAGGAGGTCTTGTTGCAAGTTATTGTTATGAAACAAGGTCTTTAGATGTTCGAGGAGCAAAAAAATTCGGAACTTGTGATTATTTAGTTAAAAAATATCCGGTTGATGTTCCAAGCAAGGATTTAATTGAACAAAAGTTGAAAGATGGGAAGTGTGCTTTTGACAAACAAATAATTGCATTTAGGCAATTTTGTCAAGTTCAGCCAGGAGATAAAGAAAGGATTTTTATTAATAAGGTTCCTTGTAAATGTTGGATTTCCTTTAATGAGAGCAATGATCCTAATATTGAGGGAAAGGACTGTAGTGATTACTTAATTGATTATACTAATACTATGAGTTTTGTTCAGGATAATGGTGCAAACTTTAATGCTGATGCTCTTATTTCACTATTTAATAGCACAATAGCTTGATTATCTTTTATAATCTAGATTCATTAACTCTTTTAATAACTAACTTTTAAATATCCTCCTTGTTTTTTGTTTTTATGGGTTTTGATAAAAAGAGGCAAAGAGCAATAAAGCAGTTTTTGTTTTTGAAAAAACATGCTCCGAAAATAAGGCTTGCTGCTGAGTGGAAAAAGAAATGGCAAGTTTTAATTGCTACAATTTTATCTGCAAGGTCAAGGGATTCTAAAACAATCCCTGTCTGCGAAAAACTTTTTTCTAAATATAAGTCTTTGAGTGAGCTATCAAAAGCTTCCTTGGAAGAGCTTGAAAAAATTATAAAACCAATTAATTTTTATAAAACAAAGGCAAAAAGAATTTTAGATGTTGCTAAATTATTGAGAAATAAGAAAATACCCTCAGATTTTAATGAGTTGATTAAGCTTCCTGGTGTTGGTAGGAAGACTGCAAATGTTTATCTTGCTGTTGCAGAATCTAAAAATACTATTGGTGTTGATACACATGTAGCAAGGATTTCTCAAAAATTAGGCTGGACAAAACATAAAACTAATAAAAATGGAGAGATAGAGGAGGATTTAAAATTATTGTTTCCAAAGAGGTATTGGAGAGAGATAAATTATGTTTTAGTTAGGTTTGGTCAGGCTTTTGGTAATTCAAAAAAAGAAGACGAGCTTCTAAGAAAGATAAATAAGATTTAAAAATCTCCTTTCATTTTATTATTTATGCCTTCAGGATATGCTGAGAGAAGAAATAAGAGGAAAGATAAATTTAAGGAAAAGAAAAAACACCCTTATAAGAGAGGGGGGAAATATAGAACAGTTAAATTATCTAAGAAACAATAGCCATGAATTTTTCATTTTTTATTCTAAGTTATAGGTTAATAATAAAATATTTTATGTGTGTTGGTTTGAAGAAGGGTTTTATTTAGCATAACTAAAAAATAAGTAATTGTTGTTTTGATAGAGTATTTTAAGTTAACCCCTCTTGAGTTTGAAACAAACTTTTTCTATAAAGAATTAAGAAACAATAGTTTTATAAAAAAACTGTTTTTATTTTGTTTATGATAGAGCTATTTATTGTATTATTCCTCATTGGTTTTGTTTGGATTTTATTTGCTGTTGTTCATGACCTTAGAACTACTGAAGTTCCTGATTGGCTGAATTTTTCACTTGCTCTTTTTGGACTTTCAACACGCTTTTTTTATTCTTTGTTTTATCATGATTTTTCTTATTTTTATCAAGGAATAATCTGGCTTGGGATTTTTTTTGTTCTTGGAATTGTTCTTTATTACATTCATACTTTTGCAGCAGGCGATGCTAAATTATTTATTTCTCTTGGAGCAATTTTGCCGATTTATAATAATTTTTCCTTAAATATTAAGCCAATGTTAATTTTTGTGGTGTTATTTTTTGTAGTTGGAAGTCTGTTTAGTCTCTTGGCTGTTGTTTTTTTCACACTTCTACATCCAAAAAAAGTTTTTTCCTCTTTTTTAAATTATCTCTCTAATAAAGTTTATTTTTTCTTTTTTGTTCTTTTCTTTGTTGTTTCTCTTGTTTCTCTTTTTTTCAATACTTTCTTTTTTGTTCTTATCTTTATATTATATATCTTTTATATTCTTACCTTGATTATTGATTCACAATTTATGCAAAAATATGTTAGTCCAAATGAATTAATGGAGGGCGATTGGCTTGTTCATGATGTGGTTGTTGGTGGAAAGGTTATTCGTGCAACATGGCATGGGCTTGATAAAAAAGATATAGAATTATTCAAAAAACATAAGAAGGAAGTTTTAATTAGGCAAGGGGTTTGCTTTACTCCTGTTTTTTTGATTAGCTACATTATATTTATTTTTCTTTATCTTAATAATTTTTATGGGATTCTTTGAGGAAGCCAAATGTTCTTTTCAGTTATTTTCTTTTTTGGTTTCTTTTTTTCTTCTTTTATTTCTAATTTTTTTTTCATTTCTTTTAATTCTTCAGGTGTTGCTTTTGTTCTCTCTTCTTTTTCTCCATCATAGATAGGGACAACATTAATACAGAAGTGAGAGGTTATCTCTGATGAAAAAATTTTTATGTCTTTTGGCTTAAGTTCTGATTTGATTTTTTTTGCAACTTTTTTTGCTAAATTCCATATTTGTTCAGGTGCTTGGTCTAAAGATTTTATGTGTTGTTTCGGAATTATGAGCGAATGGCCTTTTGAGAGGGGATTTATTTCTAAAACAGCAATAGAATCTTTATCTTCTGCTATCTTAAAAGAAGGAATCTTTTCTTGAACAATTAGGCAAGGGATGCATTTTTCTTGATTTTCATCTTTGTTTGACTCACTTTTTTCTACTTTAATTAATCTATTTTTTATTAGAAAGCTCTCAAATTCTTTATCATCCATTGCAGAGATTTGTCTTTTTGCTAATTCTATTTTATCCGGGGGGAAAATCTTATCTATTTGTTCAAAAAGCTGTTTTTTTATTTGTTCTAATTGTTCCTTTGAAAGCATATATTTTATTACACTCGAGAGTTTTTATAATTTTTTAATATAGTTTTTTGTTTAGAAAAGATTTTAAAATAACATTTCTTGGGATTTTATATGAGACAGGTTTTTTTAAAGAATAGGGATATTATTGCGCAGGTGGTGAAGAAAAAAGAATTTTCAAAAATTAAGAGAGAAGATATTTTAGTAGCATTTTCTCATTTTGAAAAAAAGAATATTAGTTATGTTGATAAGATAAAGAGAACTAGAGATCTGTTAAGGAAGGTTTTTTCAGTTTTTTCAAGCAACAAACTTTTGAAAAATAGGAACCTGGAGAATCTAAAAGAGCCTAATTGGTATTTGAAAAAGCATCTCTCTACAAGAGAAAGGCTTCCATATTATAAACAACTTTATAGGAGAACACTACAGGATTTTGGAAACAAAAAAATAAATATTTTTGATTTTGGTTGCGGGGTTAATGGTTTTAGTTACCCTTTTTTTAAAAAAATTGGATTAAATATTAATTATATTGGAATAGAGAGTGTTGGCCAGTTAGTTGATTTAGTTAATGCTTACTTAAGAAATAATAAATTAAGAGGGATTGTTTTTCATGAGAGCTTGTTTAATACAGATAAATTAAAGGAAATTATTCGCACACAAAGTAGGCCAAGAGTTTTATTTCTATTAAAAGTTGTTGACTCTCTTGAAATGCTTAGAAGGGATTATTCAAAAAAACTTCTTCTTGAGCTTGGGAGATTTTTTGATAGGATTATAGTTAGTTTTGCTACTAAGAGCCTTGTGAGCAGAAAGAATTTTAGAGCAAATAGGGCATGGTTTGAAGCTTTTGCTGGAAAGCATTTTCAGATAAAGGATAAATTTATGTTTGGAGATGAGATTTATTTTGTTTTAGAAAACCTTAAATAATTAAAAATCAAATTACTTTTATGGATAGAATCTTTGGAGTGCTTTTTGGGAACCTTACAGAAGTTGATTTAAATCCTCTTAGTGGAGGGATTCCAGAGTGGTATCTTTATCTTCTTGGTGCTGTCGGAATTGTTTTTATTTTATTGGTTCTGTACATTTTTCTTAAACCAAGAGAGATGTTTGATTAGGTTCAATAGTTTAGTTGAATTTTTTTAGATTCTTATTTTATAAATCTCTGCAAATAGAACTTTTTTTAGAATTAATATAGCCCTGCCAGGATTCGGGCCTCACCTAAGCACTGAAGCTCGACCTGATACGCTTACTCACTTCGTTCGTAATCAAATTCGTCTGCTCACTATGTTCGCATCCAAATAGGCCTCATATCAAAGATATTCGACCTGCTTCGCCCAAGCGTGGTCAAAGCAAACCTAAAGGTTCGAATCAGAATTGATATAGCCCCGCCAGGATTCGAACCTGGGTCACAGCCTATCTTCCGATTCTCTCGACCAAAGGGCTGTATACTTGACCGCTGTACTACGGGGCTTTGTTTTTATTAATTATGTTTTATTTAAAAGGCTTTTGAAAGAGATTTTTAAAAATCCCTATTTGGTTTCTCTTTATTAGTTTATTAAGAGTTTAATATAAAAAGTTTTATTATGTGGTTTTCGTAGCTAAAAAATCTTATTCAACAACACTTAATTTAAATTTTTTAATAGTCTATAACATTAATAATTATCCCAATATCTCTTGTTTTTCTTTTGTATTCATTTTTTTATTTGATAAATCTTCTTTTATCCTTGAGATTGTTTTGTGCATTTTTCTCTCTCTTGCTTTTGATACATAATAAAATGCTTCATCTCTTGTTTCTTTTGTTATTAAAATTAATAGTTCTCCTTTATTTAGTCTAGCAGTTCTTCCTGCCCTCTGTATCTTTCTTATTGCAGAGGGTATGGGTTCATAAAAAATAACTGTTTTTACTTCAGGTATATCTAAACCCTCTTCACCAATGCTTGTTGAACATAAGACATTTATTTTTCCTTCTGCAAATTCTTCAATAATCTTTTTTTGCTCTTGCTGTTTCATCCCTTCTTCACCTGCCTGTCCAACAAATTTTTTTGCCTTTATTCCTGTAATTTTATTTATTTCTTTTACAATCTTGTTTATTGTATCTCTAAATTGGGTAAAAATTATTATTTTATCTTTTTTATCTTTTTTCTCAAGAATCTCTTTTAATTTTTCTATTTTTGGATGCTCCCTGTTTTTTAGTAAGAGTTCTTTTGCCAGAATGTATGCTTTATTAAAATCAGGAATTGAAACAAGCTGTTTTATCCCTTTGCTTTTTCCCTCTCTTGCTTGTTTGAAGAGTTTTTCTAAATATTTAGCAAAGCTTTCTAATGACTGGGTTTCTAAAAGTTCAACAGCGTGCTGAAGCCTTATTGCTTGCGCACAAGAAGATAACGCATGGATATAGTTCCAGTTCCACTTTTCATTTAGTAAATTGGAGATTCTCTTTTGGACTTTTAATAATTCAGTTTTTGTAGGGGGGGCGAATAAGACTTTTCTGTTTTCTAAATCATGAATATAGTTGTTTAATATTGACTCAAGGAGTTTTTTTATTTCTTTGAATTCTCTTGGAAACTCTACAGGTATTTTTTCAAATTCAAGCTCTTGGAGATATTGTTTTACATCTTTGCTTTCTCTTGTCCTTAATTCAACTTCTTCAATTAACAAATTTCTACAAATCTCTTTTATCTTTTTTTGTTCGCTTCCAGGAGAAGCAGTTAATCCGATGATTCTTTTGTGTTTTGATTGCTCATTATATCTCTTTGCAATATATGTATAATCGTAATTTTTTACACACCTGTGGGCTTCATCTTCAATTAATAGACACACATCCTCGAGAGAGTAAAGATTCTTTTTTAAATCATTTGCAATACATTGGGGGGTTGATATTATTATGTCTGCTTTTTCCCATATCTCTTTTCTTTTTTCTGCTTTTATTTTTCCTGTGAAAAGCTGTATATCTCCAAATAATTCTGGAAGATATTTTTCAAATGCTTTTTTGTGCTGTTCTACAAGAGGCTTTGTTGGAGCAAGCATTAACACTTTTTCTCCAGGATATTTGCTCATTCTTTCAATAGTTAGCATTATTGCAATTAGGGTTTTTCCTAATCCTGTTGGAAGTACAACTAAGCAATTTTTTGCTTTGCATGTTTTAAAAATTTCTCGTTGATACTCTCTTGGCTCTATTCCTTTTAAGAATCTCTTTATCTCTTCCATAATTATATTAATGTTGCGAGAACAGCTATTACTGTTATTGCTGTTGTTATTTTCCAAATTATTTTGCTTCCAAATAATATCTTTTCTCCATCTAATCCAAAGAAAGGAATCATATTAAACATTGCAAAGTAAATGCTTAGTTTTGCAATATTTGGATAATTTAGATTATATAATAGAACTCCTAAAATTATATTTGCAATTATTCCTGCTGCTGCAGTTAATCCAATGTGATATTCACTTATATCATAATATTTGTCTAATCCATGTCTTCTTGAAGATTGGAAAGGGGTTCTTTTTACATCAAAGGTTAGGGGGGCAAGCCAAGTTATATTCCAGTTGCTCCATATTGAAAGGAAAGGAGGGAGAATTATTCCAAGGGGTATTATTTGGATATTTTTCTTTTTCTTCCTATCAATATTCTTTTTTTCTATTTTTTTACTAAATAAATCTAATTCAAGTTCACCATCAAAATAATATGCAGTTATGTCTTTAGCAACGATATTTACTAAAATAATAATTAATGCTTTTAGAGAATTAATTAATAAATTATAAATTCCTTCTGGCCTTTGAATAGAGAATCCAAGGATGATTGAGGCAGTAATTATTAAAATGACATCTCTTTTTTTCATAATCTTCTTAAAATTTATTTATTTATTAAATTATCGAATCTTTGTTTTAGAAAATTATTTAAATGCATTTTTTCTAATTTTAGTATGAATGTAAAAAGAATTACTGATGTTGTTGGAATTAAAGTTTATACAGACTCTGGAGACTATTTTGGAACTATAGAGGAAGCTAATTTAGGGGAAAATAGAATTGATGGATGGAGGATAAGGCTTTCTGGAGAGGTTATTCCTTTATTAAATGGTGCAAGAGGGGTTATTATTCCTCATCAATTTATTAGAGCAATGAGCGATATTTGTATAATTAATAAAAACTTTTTACCCTCTTCTCCTCCTGTTCAGGAAGAATCTGAAGAAACTGCTGAGGACCTAATCTAAAATGGCAGACATAATTTTTCAAGCAGGGATTTTTAAGGATTTTCTATTGCCTTTTATTTTAATGTTCTTTATACTTTTTGCTATTCTTGAGAAGACAAAAATTCTTGGTTCAGGTAGAACTTCTTTAAATTCCTGGACTGCTTTGATTTTATCTCTTATTTTTGTTATTGCAGTTCGCCCAACACAGATTGTTAATAATCTTGTATTATTTGTTGTTGTAGCTTCTATGGTTATATTTGTTGGCTTTTTACTTTGGGGGTTTTTAATAGGTGATGAGCCAAAAGTTACAGACAATACTTTAAGATGGATTGGGGGTATTGTAATTCTTTTAGCAGTTATTGTTGCTGTTTTCTGGGCTTCTGGACTTGGTTTTGAGCCAATAAAATATCTTTTTACTCAATCTTGGAGTAAGACTTTTTGGACAAATGCTTTGATGCTTGCTATTTTAGTTATTGGATTAATTGTTGTTCTTAAATCCGGGGGAGGGGGTTCTGAAGGAGGTAGTGATTCTGGAGACAGCGATTAATTTTTAATCTCTTCCTAAAAAAAAAGAAACATATTTAAATCATAATTTCTTTAAAAAAATATGGTGATGACTAACCTTATCTTAGCAGGATATTCTTATTTTGACGGAACTGCTTTAGGCCAGGTTTTATCAACTTGGAGCGATTATGGTCTTTTTTCTTATGCTTTTCCATTTTTATTAATTTTTCTTATAATATATGGTATTCTTTCAGTTACTAATTTATTTAGAAATAATACAATTCATGCTTTGATAGCTTTTATGCTTGCTTTATTATCTCTTCAATTTGATTTTGTTCCGAGATTTACATCCGAATTTTTTCCAAGAGTTGGTATTGGTATTTTAGTGATTTTTGTCTTATTACTTTTCTTAGCTATGTTTATTGATACCAGTGTTTCTACATTTACTTATGTTCTTTTGGGAATTGGTACAATAATTTTAATAGTTATTTTAGTATCTACTTCAAATGCTGTTGGTTATAATTTTGGTTTTGGATTACCTTACAACTGGCAGTTAACTTTAGGTGTTGTATTCTTATTAGTTGTCATTATTGCAGCTATAGCTTCTGGGAGTAATAATTATAAATTGAATAGTGACGATACAGAATCTGTTTTATTAAATCTTCTAAGATCTGCTGTAGGAAATAATAATGGCAAAAAGAAAAAATAGTTCTTAATTTTTTATATCTTATTTTTATTTTTTCTTTTTTCTTGTTGTTCTTTTAGTTTGTTTTTCTGTTGCTAATTTTGCAAGAGGATTTACCATTTTTCCAAAGCTTTCCTGCATCATATTCATGTCTCTTTTTATTTCTTGTAGGTCTTGGTTATAAGAACCGATTTTGTTTAGAATCTCTAACTGAAGTTTGTCAATTATCATTTCTATTTTCCTTAATCTCTCATCAATTTGCTCTATTTTTGGTTTTATTGTTGATTCAAAATATTTTAGGTTGTCTATTTCTTTTTCAATTTTTTTTGATTTTTCTTCAAACACTTGTTCTGCTAATTCCATTATAGTATCTGTTCCTAATCCCATATTTTCTTGTTGAGGGTATTGTTGATAATAATCTCCTTGAGAATAATCATAGTTATATTGTTGTGTTTCTTGAGGATATTGCTCTTGATAGTTTTGAGGATACTGCTCTGGAGTTTGTTCTTGTTGAGGTGCCGGAACTGGAACTTCTTGTTGAGGTGTTGGTGCAGGTGCTTGGTCCATTATTGAAGATTGCATATCTCCTTCAGGAGGCAATTCATTTAATGTTGTTTTTATGTTTGCCTGATTTATTGCATCACTTATTTCTTTTGGACTTATTCCTTGTTCTTGCAAGGATTGGACTATTTGAGAATCATTCATTCCTTGTTGTTTCATTTGTATTACTGTATCTACTAAGCCCATCTTATTTTTTTAATAGCTCTTTTAATTCATCCCTCCTTACAAATTCTAATGGTTGGAACATTTTTGCTTGTTTTATTAAAGTTTCAACCTCTTCTTTCCTAGCAAATTTTGAGAACTCAGCAGAGGCTGTTTCTAAAAATCTTACAAGTTTTTTTATGTCTTCTTTCATTGTTTCTAAATCTTTTCTTAATTCTATAATTTCTTCTCTTAATTCTTTTTTTGTTTCTACAAGATTCTTTCCGAATAGAATTACTCTATCTCTTAAAACTCTTATCTTTTCCTCTAACTCTCTTGTAGAAGCTCCTATATAAGAATTCTGAAAAGGCATCTCTTGTTCCATACTCTTTTTAGTGTTTTTTAGTTTAAATTTCTTTCTTTTTAAGATTCACATGTTTTTTCAATATTTTTACTTGACATGAAGCAAGGTTTTTCATTATTTTCAAATTCCTCTTCTAAATTCACTTTTGTATATCCTTTTTCAATATTAAATACATATTTTTTAATCCCATTGAAATTAATAATACACTCTTTTCCATATTCACTATTTTTTTCTCTTATGTCAAGACACTTTTTATTCTTCATTTCAAATATTGCTTCATTTGTTTTATTTGAGAATATGAATCTCATCAGTTTTGTATCTTGGCTTGTTTTTTTAACAATAACAAGTAATTCATTATCTGATAAATAGCATGCTCTTAGTATGCGGATATTCTCATTTATTTTTTGATTATTACAAAAAACCTCTTGGTTTGATAGGCTTATTGTTCTTTCAATATAAATGTAAATTATACTTATTGATGTTAGAGCAAGAGCTGTTAAAATTACTGTTGCTACAACTCCTGATAGGGCTCTTTTACTCATTTTACTCTACAAGGTGTTGCTCCTTTTTCTAAGATATCTATTTCATATATCTTTTTGTCTTTATGATAAATTTCTATTTTTTTAATTTCTTCGCTATATTTTGTATTTATAAAGAACCTTGTTTTGTTTAGGATTATAATCCCTCCAGTTAATTCATTGTTTTCAATTCCATCTATGAATAATGTGTCTGGATTAAAACTTCCTTGTTTTTCTTTATCTCCTTCAATTATTTTATAATGATATTCAAGAGAGATATCTTTTGGATTTTTTGAGGCAAAGCCAGTGATTATTGTTTTATTAACTAATCTTATACTGCCTTTTGAATATTCAAATTCAAGAATCATTGTTTTTTCAGCTGGCCTATTGTAGCTTATTATTGCTCCAATAAGGATTATAATCAGTAGTGCTGTTATCTTTTTCATTTCCATTCCTCCATTTTTTGTTTAATTAAAAGAGTATTGTAATCACCATATTCTTTGCTATTTAATGTTTTCATTATTGATGCATATGATGACCTGAATAAGTTTTCTCTTGAACATCCTTTGTAGCATTTTCCAATTCCCTCAAATTCTTCACAAGTTTTTTTACAATTCTTTGAGCCTCTTCTTAGTTGGGCTGGAACATATTCATCTGCTAAGTTTGCAAAGACATGTCCAAATTCATGAAGAAATACTGTTGGAGGTAATTTATAATTGATGCTCATTACATTCATATATGCAGAGCTTCTAATTTTTCTATCTCTATCTGAGACAACAGCTATAAAATCATTTGGGCAAGATGATGCTAAATTTATCAAATTTCTTGAATAGCAGAAAAGCGCAATTCCTTTGTATAATTCGCATTTTGGTTTTTCAGATATATAATAAAAATTAAATTTATTTTTGCTCTCATTGAAAGGTTCTGTTTCTATGAATTCTTTAATATATTTTTGAAATGCTTTTTCATTTAGATTCTCTGTCAGAAAAACAATATTAATAGCTTTTTCTGGCGGGGAGTTTTCAGAGATTATTCTACATTCTACTCCAGAATAAACAGGTTTTGATAAATTGCTTATTATAATAAGAACCACTCCTATCAAAGCAATTAGTGTGAAAAGGCTTACAATTATTTTTTTGTTCATTTTATTTTAAGTTTTTCATATTATAAAAAACTGTTGTTTTATATCACCAAATTTAAAAATAAAGGGGGATTTAGAATTTTATGAAAATCCTTCAACAAGGGGCAGAAGCAGTGATTAAATTAGATGAGGATAAGAAAGTTATTGTAAAAGAGAGGATTAAGAAAGGGTATCGTATAAAAGAAGTAGATGAAAAAATACGCAAATTAAGAACAAGAAGGGAGGCAAAGCTAATTAAAAAAGCCTCAGAGGTGATTTGTGCTCCAAATATAATCCTCGTTGATGAATCTAATAAGAGAATTATAATGGAGTTTATTAATGGAAAGAAATTATCAGATTATCTTGATGCTTTAAAAAATTCTTTAAAAGTTTGTGAAAAAATAGGTGAATCAGTAGCTAAACTTCATAATTCAGATATAATTCATGGTGACTTGACAACAAGTAATATGATTTTGAAAGGTGGTGATGTTTTTTTTGTTGATTTCGGATTAGGGTATCATAGTCATAGAATTGAAGATAAAGCTGTTGATTTACATTTATTAAAAGAAGCTCTTGAAGCAAAACATTTTAATAAGTGGGGGGATTTTTGGAAATTTGTTTTAAAAGGTTATAAAAAAATTTCAAAAGATTACGATAAGATAATTGAGAGATTGGAAAAAGTTGAGAAAAGGGGAAGATATAAACATTAATTTTTATAGTTTGTTGAAATCTTTTTATGTTAATCGGATGTATTCTAAAATCGTGTTCAGCAATTTTTGGTTATTAACATTATTTAGAATAATTCAGTGGAAAGTGTTATCCTGATAATTTTTATGACTACAGTGTTCAGAGGGCAGAGTTTGGGCAACAATTTTAAGAGAATTTTTTATGATGTTTCTTGTTTTATTTATCATGACAACCAACGTTTTATAACTTCTCTAAAAATATTGAGCTTATTTTAGGTATTATTGATTAACTCTTCTTATAGATTAAACTTTTTTAACACTTTCCTAACTTAGAATAAATTTAAAAACTTTGATAATTTTGATATCTTATGAAAATTGAAAAGCCACGAGAGAAAACACATTTTAATTTTTTTGGATTTGTTTTAATGTTAATTCTTTTATCTGTTGGTCTTTATTTTTTAATTCATCTAAAAACTCCGAAAATCTCTTTTTCTCCAAAGAATTCAGACACTCTTTTTTCTCCTTGTTCTGTAGATAATTTTTCTGAATATTCTTTTAATTCTAAATTTTCCGGACATTCAGCTGTTTTTAGGGTTTTTTGTTCTGATGATTCTTGTGTTAATTCTACAACTGGTGAGCGCTATGATTGCGTTATTAGTTCAGTTGTTGATATTGATTTGGATGATGATGGTTTTATGGGGTGTTATTCTGGTGGAACAAAATGTGATTGCGATGATAATAATCCTAAAATTAATCCTAATTTAAAAGAAGTTTGTTTTAATGGTGTTGATGATAATTGTAACTGGAAGATTGATGAGGGTTGTTAAATAATTTTTTTGAATCTTCCAAATTTTTTCATTAGTTTTTTTAATTGTTTTTGTGATAGTTCTCCACTACTCATGCTTTGACTTTTTATCATCTCTTTTAATAGTTTATATTGTTTTAGCAGCGTTCTTACATCTTTTGTTGTTGTTCCAGAACCTTTTGCTATTCTTGATATTCTTGTTGTTTGTTTTTCAAGAAGTTCAGGGTTTTCTTTTTCTTCTTTTGTCATAGATGTTAGAATATACTCCCATCTTTTTATTCTCTCTTGCTGTTCTTCTAATTTTTCGTCTCCTATATTAAGATTACCCATTCCAGGAATTAGTGATTTTAGTTTTGAAAAGCCTCCTAAGGAATTCAAAGATTTTACTTGTTCAATTACGTCTTCTAATTTTAATTCCCCTTTTTCTATTCTTTTTTTCAATTCTTCTTGTTTATCTTCATCTGTTATGAGCTTTATCTTTTCTATTAATGTTTTCAAATCACCCATACCTAATAAGCGAGATAAAAAAGAGTCAGGATCAAATTCTTCTATATCATTTATTTTTTCTCCTGTTGTTATAAAATAAATTGGGGCTTTTGTTTCAGCGCACGCACTAATTGCACCACCTCCTTTTGCACTTGAATCCATTCTTGTTATAATTACTCCTGTTATATTCACTGCTTTTTGAAATTCTTGTGTTTGCGATTTTGCACTCTGTCCTATATCTGCTGGAAGAATAAGGATTATTTCTGTTGGTTTTGTTTCTTTTGAAATTTGTTTTATTTCTTTTATGAGCTCTTTATCTAATGAATGTCTACCTGCACTATCTATTATTACTAATTCATATTTTTCTATTTCTTTTTTATTCTTTTTCCAGATTTTTATAGGATCTTTTTCTTCAAAATCTGTGATAAAAGGGGTTTTTGCTTTTTTAGCCATTTGTTTTAATTGTTCCTTTGCAGCAGGTCTATGAACATCTAATCCAACGAGAACTGTTTTTTTCCCTCTTTTTGAGAAATAATTTCCTAACTTTGATGCAGTTGTTGTTTTTCCAGAACCATATAAACCAATTAAAAGTATTCTGTTTTGACCTCTTTTTAATTTTAATTCCTTTTTTTCACCTCCAAGGATTTCAATAAGAGAGGAGTGGAGAAGTTTTATTATATGTTCTTTTTTCTCTATACCTTTGATTCTCTCATTCATTGCTTCTTTTTTTATCTTATCACTTAATTCTTTTACAAGAAACACATCTACATCTGCTTCTATTAATGCTCTTTGAAGGTCCTTTATTATGCTTTGAACTTCTTCTTTATCTAAAAATATGCTGTTCGCTATTCTGTCTGTTACTTTTCTTATTGTTTTTCCAAGTTTTTCAAGCATGTTTTTATAAGAAAAAGAGGGATTAATAAGTTTTGGGTTTTCTTAGTTTCGTAAATTATATAGATTTTTTTAAAATGAGGATTAAAGAATATAAATTTTTAGCAGAGTTGATTTAAGTTATTTATCTATTAATTTTCTTTATTATTGTTTTTGCTCTGATTGCTATTTTTGCATTACTCTTATTAAAAATTTATTCTGCTTTCTGGCTATTTGGTCTATGGTCTATTGAAAAAATATATGGCTCTTGTCCATTAACTGTTGAAGAATATCAATTAAGAAAAAAAGCAGGCCAGAGAATTAAAAAAACAAAATTTATACCAATGTTCTTGAAAAAATATTTTCATTTGGATTTTCCTGATTGGTTAGCAGAATTATGGATATCCCTATATGCCCTAATTTCTATTTTTGTACTGATTGGGCTTTTAATATAATTTAATGTGTTCTCTATGGATGTTTTATGAAAAATTTATAAATACTTTTTTCTTTTGTTTTTTATGAAAAAAGTGAAAAAGAGGTTGATTAAAACAATTTTGATATATCTTTTAATATTTGTTATTGGTCTTAATCTTGGTTATTTTATTGGGCATATTTCTCCTTCATTTTCTCCTCCTTTTGAAGAGTTTTATTTTCAAAATTATAATCAACAAGAAGGATATGGTTCTGATTTCTCTTCTTATAATTCTCAGCAAGAAGAAGAGTTTAATCAATACATGGGTGGTTCTGAATTTTCTGGAGCTGATAGTTTTAGTGAGTTTGATAATGCTTTTTCAAATATCTCTTTTATTCCACCCTCTGCTATGGAGCAAGAGAGTTGCGAGTCTTTTGGGATGCTTTCATTAAAGCCTAATGGAAATTATCCTGCTTATATATACAATACAGAGGAGGTTCCTTTTGGTGGGGTTCAGGTAATTGAAGAACCTGAGCAGCTTTCAATAAAAACTTCTGATGGAAGTTCTCTTAGTTGTTGGAATCAAGTTGGTACTTTTGTTAGCTGTCCTTTTACTCTTGATAAAGATGGTTCTATTTCCCAATTTTCAATTAGCACCCCTGTTAAAGGTTGTGTAATTACTCCTCCTATGGATTTATTAATGTCTCTTCAATATAATCCGAGCAGTATTAATTCAGGAGTTTGTTTTAGGGAAGAAAAAACTTTTTCTCCTTATGAGTGGAATATTATTAAAAATGTATACCTTAATCTTGCTAATCCTTCAATAGAAATTCGTGGGGAGAGAGCAACTCTTTCAATAAAAGCTGATCTTATCAACGAGGAAGTTCATGTTTTCTTTAATTGGTGTTTTTAATAAGGTTTTACTTTTACTTCTGAATAAGATTTCTTGACCGAAAGATTTATAAAGTGTACTTATTATATAGTAGTAAAATGAGTAATAAATTACTAAAAAATGCTGTTAGAAAAGTATTTTCAGGATTAGCCTTGCTTGCTGTTTGTAGCGGGTGTGCTAATCTTAAAGAGAATGTTGGGGTTCAGATAGGTCCTTCAGATGCTGATAAAATATATATAAATGCTTCTCCATTATTATATCCTTATGACCCTGCTGCAAGAGATATGGGTGCTTATGACCTTTCTCAAAGGGGAGGGGTAGATAGAATTGCTACTGAGCCATATCGTTAATTAGTCTTCTTTCGAATATATTCTTTAATATATATTTTTTCAAACAGATTTTATTAAAAAGGGGGTTTTAATTTATTTTAAACATGCATACAACTGCTAAAATTAAGCTAATAGGATGGCTTCAGAATCCTCGTGAAAATTGGGATGCTGAAGATTTTGCTTCTTGTGGTGCAAGGGGTTGTTTTTATGATAAAAGTTCTGATGAGATTCATAGGTCAGAGATTCAAAAACCAGATTATGTTGATAGAAAAGAGATGATTTTTAGAGAAACTTCTGGAAGAGGTCATGGCGCTGTTCTTGACCATTCTGGTTTTGTATTCTCTTTGAAAGATGTTAGCAGGGCAACTACTCTTTTTTTATGCTCTCCTCAATTTACATCTCATTTACAGCAATCTCTTAGAAGAGCAAGTGCTAATAGGGGCTTTTATCTTCCTGAAAGTTTAAGGGGAAGTGAGGCTGAAGATATAATGAATGAGCAGTTTAGATTATATGAAGAAATGGTTCAAGCAGGAGTTCCTAAAGAAGATGCAAGATATATTCTGCCTCTTTATGTTAAGACAAATATTCAGTCTCTTTTTGATGCAAGAGAGCTTCAACACCTTGATTGGTTAGCAGACAATAGTGATGTTCCAAGTGAGACAAGAGATGTTGTTAAAGAGATGGTTTCTCTTGCAAGAGAAATTGCTCCAAGATTAATGAAAAAAAGGGAGACAAATTACGAACCTTTAGCATGGTATCCTGCAGCAGCTTTATATTACTCTAAAAATAAAACTCTTGAAGACATTATAAAGAAACATTCAAAAGCTCCTTTTCCAATGTTATTAGACTTTCCTAGAATTCGGATGTCTAATGGAGCCATTGAAAGAGCGATATTTTCAAGAGACCCTGCAGAGTTAGCGAATTTGAAGCATATTCATTATACTTTTTTAGCTTCTATGTCTCTTGCTTGTTTTCATCAGGCAATACGGCAGAGAACATGGGACAATAGTGTTGAGCCTTTAAAAAAAGCATCTCAGAGAGGTATTGTAAAAATTCCTAGTTCAATAATGAGAACCTCATTTGATGAAGAATTTTCTCTTTTAGCTAGTAGGGCAATTTCTTTTGCAAATAATCCTGAATTTTATCCAGATTCTTTAGGTGTTCTTCCTCATGCTCTTGAAATTGCTGGTTTAATTCATATTAATGGATGGAATGCATTACATTCTTTAGGAAAAAGAACCTGCACACAAGCACAATGGGAAATTAGAGACCTCTCAAGGGGATTTAAGGAGCTTATTAGCTGTTATAATTCAGATTTAGGTAATAGGATTGTTCCGCAATGTGTTCTTTATGGAAGATGTCCTGAGAGGAAAAGTTGCGGGTATTATTCAAAAATTCAAAGGAGGAAAAATGAGTAAGGGTTTTTATATTATGATTGAAGGGGGTGAAGGGAGTGGAAAAGACACACAAGCAAATTTACTCGAGGAATATCTTGGAGATTTGGGATGTAGTGTTGTTAGAACAAGAGAGCCAGGAGGGACTCCTGAAGCAGAGCAAATAAGGAATGTGTTGTCAAAGAAGGATAATGATTTTGACCCTCTTTCAGAATTATTTTTATTTGAAGCTGCTCGCTTAGAAAATTATAGAAAGGTTGTTCAGCCTTCATTAGAAAGAGGATATTCTGTTTTAAAGGCAAGAGGATGGCCGTCAACTATTGCATATCAGGGTTTTGCAGGAGGTGTTGATTTGGAACTTATTCAAGAACTAAATAAGCGAGCTACTCTTGGTATTCTTCCAGATTTATTGTTTATAATTGATGTTGACCCAAGAGTTGGTTTAGATAGAGAAGTTGGTAAAGACAGGTTTTCAATGAAAGGAATAGAATATCACCATAAAGTTAGGCAAGGGTATTTATATGTTGCAAAGATGCTTCCTCCAGAAAAGGTTTCTGTTATTCCTTATGAAGACGGAATTGCTAATATGCAGAAGGCAATTAGAAGAGAACTTGGGGATAGATTAGGAATTGGTTCTACTTGAATTCAAAATTATCAAAATCTTTTGCAAGAATAACATCTTTAAAATATTTTTTTGCGTCTTCTAAGATTATTTTTGGATTTGCCTCATACCTCTGGCTAATATGTGTTAAAATCAACTTCTTTGCTTTTGCTTTTTTAGCAATTTTTGAGATTTGCGCAGCAGTAAGATGAAAATGCTCTTTTGCAAGCTCTTCTAATTCAGAACTAAAATTAGCTTCAGAAACTAAAACATCAGCCCCTTTAACAAAATTTTGAATTTTCTCATTGAGAGCAGTATCTAAAACAAAACAAATTTTAAATTCTTTCTCAATATAAGTCAGCTCTTTTGCTTTGAATTTTTTTCCATTATAAACAATATCTTTACCTTTTTTTAGCTCTTGCATGATTGGGCCTTCTTGAATTTTAAATTTCTTTAATTTTTCTTTATCAATTCTTCTTTGTTTTTTTCTAATAAAGCAATAAGCATTTGTTGGAATACTATGTTTCATTTTTTCAGCTATAAGCTCAAAATTTTCATTTTCATAAAACTTTCCAGAAACCTCTTTGACAATTATTTCAAAATTAATTTCAAGAGAGAATGTCTTTTTGAGCAGTTCAAAAAAATTCTTAAATCCTCTCGGACCATAAATATAAAGGGTTTTACTATATCCACTTAAAGTTAAAGTTTGCAATAATCCAGGAAGTCCTAAAACATGGTCTC
Organism: Candidatus Pacearchaeota archaeon; assembly: GCA_017609405.1. GTDB lineage: Archaea > Nanobdellota > Nanobdellia > Pacearchaeales > GW2011-AR1 > JAFCDZ01. Next base: position 99,875 of record JAFCDZ010000001.1, on the reverse strand, counting down.
CATGTATATGGGTTATAAGAATTCGGGTGATTTTACAAGGATTTAATTTTGCTTTTCTAATTTGTCTTTGTGTTCCTTCTCCACAATCTACCAAAATAGTTTCTCCTTCATAACTAAGCCAAATAGAGGTATGGTTTCTTTTTATGCTTGGTATTGAATCTGAAGTCCCTAAAAAAAAGAGAGATACTTTAGATGCCATGAAAATAAAAAACTAAAATAGTTTATTAATTTAACTAAAATTTTTGGCTCTGTTGAAAAAGTTTGGTGTTAGGTTGAATAAGAGTGTCTTTGCTTGCTGAACCTTGTCTATTAGAGAATTGTTGGATTAACTCCTTTATTCAGAAAATAAGTTTAGTTTCTTAATATTGAATAATCTCATGAATTGTTGAACACTGGCTGAATGTATTTGATTAACTATAAAAATTTTTAATAAATTTTTATCCCATAACCTTTATAAATAAAAGGCTCTTTTAGATATTATGGCTATTGAGTCTAGTTATATTTTTTATTTTGTAGGGATTGTATTTTTATTTGTTGCGTTTCTCTATCTTGCAGTAAATGTATTTTCTAAATTAGATCCTTCTTTGAAGATAATCTTGTTGTTTTTGTTAGTTATTCTTAATTTTTTTATTGGGGAGTTTTTAAGGGAGGTGAATAAATGATGGGATGGTCAGTTGTTTTGGGGTGGTTTTTGTTTTTTCTTGGATTAATATTTTCAATAATTTTATTTGCTAAATATAAAAAATTTTATCATATCTTTTATTTGATATCTATTTTTTTATATTCTTTTACTATAGCATATCTTATAGATTCCTTCAATTTCGATGAATGGGGGATTTCATTAGCTCTTTTTATCTCTGCAATATTGTTCCTTTTTGTAGGATATTATCTCTCAAGAAGTATGGCAAGAGAAAAAAGATAAAATGAGAAAAGAAATCTCTTTATCAGTTATTGCAGTTGTTTCAGTTCTCTTAATTATCTTTCTCTTTGTTTATTGGATTCCAGAATTTTCTTATTTTATTAAATTTAATAATCCAATCATTGTTTCAGTTGATGATGTTAATTTTACATCTGATGGTAAATATATTAATTCTTTTGAAACAAAAATTGGTGAATTATTTGTTGTCAATAAAGGGGTTTTTTCAAAAAGATTTTCTTTTCCAAAATATGTTGCTTGTCTTTATTATGGGGGTCCAAAATTTGATTCACAATATTTTAAAAATTTAGAAATCATTTATTCTTCAGGAGTTTTTAGACAATATCCTGGATTTTCTAATATTGATATTCCCCCTAATTCAAAAGAATCTTATGATGTTATTGTTAGAATTCCTCTTTATTATAAAACTTATTCAAAAACACCTTTTGAGATTTCAAAAATAAGGAGTAACGAATATCTTAAATTATACTTATTTAAAATTGGGGAAAAATCAGCACCATCTATTTTTGACCCTGGTTATTATTCACCGTCTTTTTATACTTCATGTGAATCTATTTTAAGAAGGCAGGACCCTGAAGAGATTATTCCAATAGTTATTCATTAAGTAATTTTTTTATTATATCTTTTTTCTTGAATTTTTCAAGGGAATGGTATTCCTGACCAGTTCCTAAGAAGAATATTGGTTTTTTTAATATATATCCAATAGATAGTATTGCTCCTCCTTTTTCATCAATGTCTGCTTTTGTTAATATAACTCCATCAAGAGATATAAATTCATCAAAAGTTTTTGCCTGTTCAATAACATCATTTCCTGTTATGCTTTCACCCACGAATATCTTTAGGTCTGGATTGCAAACTCTTGATATTTTTTCTATTTCTCTCATCAGATTGCTTGCAGTATGCATTCTTCCAGCAGTGTCGATTAAGACGCAATTAATTTTATGTTTTTTTGCATATTGTATTGCTTCATAACCAACAGATGCTGGGTCTGCTCCATAATCTTTTGAAATTATTTTTATGTCAAGGTTTTTCCCGTGCTCATTTAATTGTTCAATTGATGCTGCTCTAAAAGTATCTGCTGCAGCAAATATGCAGGATATATTATTTTTCTTTAATAAGCTCCCTAATTTTGCAATAGTTGTTGTTTTTCCTGAGCCATTTATACCACAAAATAAAATTACAAAAGGTTTATCCTGTTTTGTTTTGATTTTTTCAATTATATCCTCTGATTCAATTAAAATTTCATCTAATATTTTTTCAAGTTCTTTTTTTATTTCCTCTTCAAGAGCTTTTTTTTCAATTTCTTTTTCAACTAATCTCTTTTTTAATTCATCGATTATTTTTTCAGTCACTTCTAAGGCAGTGTTATTTTCTAAGAGAGTTATTTCGAGTTCTTCTTGATATTCTTCAAAATCTTCTTCAGAAATCTTTGTTTTTGATATTTTTTCTTTTATTTTTTTAATAAACCCTTTTTTTTCTTTAGTTTCTTTTTTTAAAGAAACTCCTTTTTTTGTTTTCTTTTTTGTTTCTTCCTCTGAAGGAACTTCTTCTTCAGTTTCCTCATTTGGAGAAACTTTTTCTTTAATTTTCTTAGGAGTGGGAGCCTTTTTTTTAGTTTCTTTCTTTGTTTCTTTTTTGGGTTCTTCCTTCTTTTTTTCTATTATTTTTTTTGTCCAGAGATTTATTTTTTCTTTTAATTTTTTGAACATGTTTTTAGGTGTCTTGAAGAGTATATATCTTTTTCTATATTCTCTGTTTGCAATAGTTTTTAAAGTAAAGATGTTTTTTATTTTAATGAAAGGGGTAAGGTATATTTATTTATTCAGGCATGGTGAAACTTATTTTAATAGGGATGGCTTTTTCACTGGATGGAAGGATTCACTTCTTACACCAAGGGGTGTTAAAGATGCTAAGATGATTTCTGAAAAATTGAAAAATAAAAAATTTCATATTGCTTTTCAAAGCCCTCTTAAGAGGTCAAAACAGACACTTAAGATTGTGTTGAAGAACCACCCTGAGTGCAAGGTTGTCTTAGAAGATGAAAGAATTATTGAGAGGAGTTATGGTATTTTAGAGGGAACAAGCCATAATTCTTTTATTAAATCAGCAGGAAGACAAATTTTAAAAGAATTAAATAAAGGCGGGTTATATACCCATCTTGATTCAGGGAAGCAGAAAGAATTAATCTATTTTTTTGGAAAACACGAGTATGATGCAGTTCATAGAAACTATGACTTGAGGCCTTTGGGGGGCGAATCCTTTGCAGATGTTGAGAAAAGAGTGGGCTCTTTTATAAAAGACCTACTTAAGATAATAAGAAAACTGAAAGTTAATGTTGCAATTTCTGCTCATGGAAATTCTATAAGATGTTTTAGAAAGATTATGGAGAATAAATCAAAAGAAGAAGCAGAAAAATGGGAGATACCTTTTGATAGGTATTTTGTTTATAAAGTTAAATTGTAGTTTTGAGAATAGCAATTATTAAAAAACTACAGTTCCTATTTTTTTTATGATATCTTATGAATATATTTATGAGGCAGCTCGAAAAGAGAGGCATTCTGAGCAATTACAACCTCTTTCTAAGAAATTTGTAGAAGAAGTTGCAGAATATATAAAGGAAAAAAAGGAATTTTTGAAGAGAGAAGGGGATTCTTTTTCTGAAGATGTTATAAAAACAAAAAAACAGTTGGAAAATGCAATAACTCTCTTTAAAGAGTTAATGTTAAGAAGGAGGAAAAAAATTCTTGATTTGGTTTTAATTGCAAGTGAAACAGGCATTTCTAAACATGATTTTGAAAATATGTTGGGTTTTGAGAAAGAGCTTTTTGAAAATATAATGGTTCAGATTGATGCTACTGATAAAAAGATTAACGAGCTTCTTAATGGAAGCGTAGATAGGGATTTAAGAAATGAATTAATAACTTTCTTAGAAGATATTGACGAGTTTGTTGGAATGGATGGAAATAGTTTCGGGCCTTTTGAAAAAGGACAGGTTGCCAATCTACCAAAAAATATTGCAGATATTTTAATAGAAGAAGGAAAGGCAAAAAAAATTGAAGATTAGTGCGAGATTTTTTAGCTTGAATTGAAATCACTAAAGCCTGCAGAGTAAATCAAAGATTTTCACTGCAATCTTTGGCTGGCACTGAGTTGCCAAAGCCTGCAGAGGGATTCGAACCCCCGACCTACTGCTTACAAGGCAGTTGCTCTACCACTGAGCTATGCAGGCTTAATCATTTAATCACATCTTGGTTTAAAAAATTTGCTTATTTGCTTTTTATTTTTGATAGAATAAAATCAGTCCTTTTGAATTTTTTATTCTTCTTTTTCTGTTTTCTTTTCAGTTTCTTTTCCTGCTTTTTCTTTTTTTCCTTCCTTGCTTGTCTCTTCTGAGGATTCTTTTTCTGACTCTTCAGTTTTTCCTTCACTTTTTTCTAAAAATTTCTCTACTTTTATTTGTCTTATATCACAGAATGAGAGAGGATATATTTTTTTGAGAATTAAACTTAATTCTTTCTGGAGTTTGTTTTTTAGCAATTCCTTGAATATTGTTTCACTGTCTTTTTTTGATAGATGTTCTTTCAACCATTCTCTTGCTTTTTCTCTTAATGCTTTCAATACTTTTTTTGTAACTCTTTTCCTTGTAACAAGGAGTGGCTTTACTCTAATTTGCGCATCTTTTGTTGTGATTTCAAAAGAATCTTCTGCATAATCTGTCCCTTTTCTTGTTACTCTTTTAATAAAAGTTTGAAGAAGTTTTATTTGTGTAGGTTTTACAGTTGCTTTTTCACCTTCAACAATAACCAAACCCCTCATCTCAGCGATTTTTCCTTTTAGTATTCTTGATAGGTCTTGGGTGATGTATTTTCCATTTAGGTCGCTAATTTCATAGCCTAACAAGTGTGTTTTTCTTCCAAGTATTGGAATTTCAACTTCAATGAATTTTTTTCTTTTTTTTGCTATTGCCATTTTATTCTTGTATTATCTTTCCTGTTCTTTTACCTTTTTTTTGGTATTTAGATTTTCCGCAAACACTACAGGTGTACATTATGTTTGTTTTTTTGGTCGTCTTTGTTTTTCTTTTAAATTTTGATACTGCTGGTTTTGAGTATTTACCTTTATTTCCAATTCCCTGGTTTGTTCCTCTTAATTTTGCTCTTGCTAATGAACCCCTCTTTAGAGCCCCTCTTTTGCTTCCTCCAGATACTAATTTTACTTTTTGTTCAGTAACTTTCTTGCAGTATGGACAATACCTATTTACTGTTTTTGGGATTTTCATTATATTTACCTTCCTATGATGGAAATCTTAATTTGACTTGCTTTAAAAAGTTTTTTATGGGGTTTTTCTCTTATTTTTTCTTAGAATTGCGCTACTTTTTGTTTAAATTAATTATGGCCCTGCGCAGAATCGGGCCTCACCAAAGCACTGAAGCTCGACCTGCTTCGCCCAAGCCGTGGCAAGCAGGCCTCACAGAGTTCGACCTAGTTCGTCTGCTCACTATGTTCGCATCCAAACTAAACTAACGTTCGATATGGCCCTGCGCAGAATCGAACTGCGGTCTCTTCCATTTTGAGAGCGATCTCCCAAAGCTTCGCGAGATTCGCGTCGCGTCAAGGAAGCGTCTTAGCCATTGGACTACAGGGCCTTATTTATTCTATGTATTTTTTATTTAAAGGATTTTTGTTTGTTTCTAATTTTTTATATTCAGCAAACTTTATATATTATATACTTTTATTTTAAATATGGTTATTGAAAAGAGGTTTTTTTCATTTTTTCATAATAAAAGAGCACAGCTTTCGCTTTTTATTATCCTTGGGTTGATTATTGTAGGTGCTGTTGTTTTATTTGTAGTGTTTAGGGAGGATTTTAGTATTTCTAGACCTTCTGAAAGTAATCCTGTTTATTCAAACTTTTATTCTTGTATGGAGAATCAAATAAAGATTGGGATAGGTATTCTTGAATCTCGGGGAGGTTATATTAATCTTCCTGATTTTGTACCTGGGTCACCTTATATGCCTTTTTCATCTGTTCTTAATTTTATGGGAACTCCTATTCCTTACTGGTATTTCATATCTGGGAATAATCTTGAAAAAACGCAAGTTCCGACTAAGAGATATATGGAAAAAGAACTCGCTTCTTTTATTGAGAATTCTGTTGAAAAATGTAAGCCAAAAGATAACGAATTAATGGATTTTACTCTTGTTAGTGGGGGGCCTAAAGCAGAAGTTAATATTAAAGAAGGAAGTGTTAGTGTTTCTCTTGATATGCCTTTGGTTTTGAAAAAAGGAAATCAGAGTTTTGAATTCAGAGAACACTCTTTTAAAATTAATTCTAATTTAGGAAGTTTGTATAATTCTGCTTTAAAGGTCTATGATTTTGAGCAAGAGAACTTGTTCTTGGAAAAGTATTCTGAAGATATTCTTAGATTATATGCTCCAACAGATGGTGTTGAGATGAAATGTTCCCCTCTTGTTTGGAAAGCAGATGATGTTTTTAATAATCTTCAAGATGCTTTTGCTTCAAATATACCTCTTATCAAACCGGGAAAAAAGAGTGGAAGTGTTGAAGAAAAATACTTTTATTTAGATGAGAGTTTTGGGAACGAGGTTCGTTTTGTTGTTTTGAAAAGTTGGCCATATAGTTTTGAAGTTGCTCCATCTAAAGGAGGCCTTTTAATTGCTGAGCCAATTGGTAATGAACCTGGTTTAGGGGTATTAGGTTTCTGTTATGTCCCTTATCATTTTGTTTATAATATTGCTTATCCTGTTTTAGTTCAGGTATACAAGGGTGAAGAGGTTTTCCAATTTCCTGTTGCAGTTGTCCTAAGAGGAAATCTTCCAAGAAATTCTACAATTTTTTCTAGTATGGAAACTCCTGAAATTGAAGATGTTTGTAATTATAAGAATACACCTTTTGTAGTAAATGTTATGGATTATAATTTTGAACCTATTGAAGATGCTGAGGTTGAGTTTGAGTGCCTTGGTGTTGGGTGTTATATTGGAAAAACTAATAAAGAAGGTGTTTTAGATGCAAGATTCCCACAATGTGTAAATGGTTTTATAAGGGTTTCAAAACCAGGGTATGCATCAAGTGAATTAGAGGTTTCTACAAACCAAGAAGGAAACGCTACTTTATTCATGAAAAAAGAATATCCTCTTGAAGTTGAGTTGAGGTTGAATAACACTCTAACAAACAGAAGAGCAATTATTTATTTTGCTTCTAATGATAGTTCTAAAACTATCTTTTATCCAGATAATAAATTTATTAATCTTAGCAAGGGCCAGTATGAAATTCAGGTAATGGTCTTTGATAATTCTTCAATTGATCTTCCAAAAGTAAGCTATGAAAAATGTGTTGATGTTCCTCGTTCAGGATTATTCGGCTTTTTTGGAATGACAGAGAAGAAATGCTTTAATGTAGAGGTTCCAAAACAAATTATTTCAGATGTTCTTGTTGGAGGAGGGAAGCAAAAAACTTATATTATTGAGAATGATTTAAAGAATAATGTTATTGTTTTAAATGTAAGGAAATTTGGAATTCCAAAATCTCTTGAAGATATTCAAAAAAATTATGAATTAGTGGATGTTTCAAAAATTGGGGTGAGCTTCAAATGAGAAGATTATGTATCTTATTAATATTCCTTCTTGTATTTTCCTTAGTTGGTGCTCAGGAGTCATATCATAGAAGCTCTTTTCAATCACAACCACCTTCAAGAGTCAGTTATTTTTCAGGTAGGGCTGATTCAGCATCTTATCTTGGTTCACAAGGGGTTAATTTATATTCTTTTGAGAGGTCTTTGGGAAATGATGTGTGTGAAAACAGAGGGCAGGATTTTATTTTACAAATTGCTCCACAAGGTTGCGAGCCAGCTGTTGTTAGGTCTGATTTATTAGAAGAGCAGAATGTTCCTGTTTTTTGTCCAATTGTTGCTACAAAAATAAATCCTCTTATTGATGTTAATGCAATAAAGTCAATGACTTTTAGAGGAAATTATTCAAGATATGTTGCAGGTGTTGCTTTTCATCCAGCACAGGCTGCTGTTTATTCTTCTGAGAAAAAGTTGGTTAATTATCCTGTTCTTGAAAATGTTGGTTATGTTGTTATTTTGTTAAGACAGCAGAGAAATGCCTCTCTTATGCCTAAATGGGTTTCTGGAAATTTGACAGCAAAAATCTCTTATGATGTTGAGGATGTTTTTGGTGTTGGAAATCCTGTTTTTTATCTTGGTGTTGTGTCTGATAGTGATTGGGAAACTTATTATAGGGATTATGGGTTTTGGAATGACCTTGTTTTTCTTAGAGTAGATGATATTAATAGAGATTCTGCAAGGGTTTCTATTTATAAGGATAAGAATCGGAGGGTATCAAGTGTTTTCTTGAAAAAAGGTCAGATTTCTGGGGATATTTCTGTTCCAGGAACTTCTTGCTTGGCAAGATTTAAGTTAAAGTTAGTTGGTTTAGAGACACCTGACACTTATGCTCGGTTTTTGGTTGATAATGATGTTGTTTCAGTTAGAAAAGGAGATACTTTCTTAAATGATAGGTGCAGGGTTGATTCTTTGGGCAAGGTTGGATTAGTCAGTTATGCTGTTATTAATTGCAGGTCTGAGGGTAAATCAAAATTTGAAATTGCTAAAATACCAAAAGTTGTTTTTGAGATTGATGAGAGCAAACAAATCTTTAAGTGGGGAGAAGAAGTTTTTCCTTTAAGAAAAGTTGATGCTGATGATAAGATAACTGAAAGATATTATTTTGTTTATGTTGGCTCTTCTGATGGAAAATTATTTAGTGTTTTATATAAATCAAATAAAGAATTAGGTGATTCTGAAATTGGAAGAATTGCAAGAAAAATTGATTTTGAACTTAGTTCTGGTAGGGATGTTGAGGGTGTTATTGGGGGATTGGATAGTAACGATAATCAAAGATATTTTGTTGTTAGTGAGGGAGAACAATCCTTTGTAGGAGGTAAAGGTATTTCTCTTCAAAAATTTTCAAGTGATGTTTATCAAATAGTTTCTGATGCTCATGAAAATGAAGATTACTATAAGATTTTTTCTAATGCTGTTTCTAATTATACAAAATTAGTTAATGAGTTTCCAAGTGTTGGTGTTGGTGATGAATATGAGAGTGATGCAAGTATGCCTTATGGTGAGATTGGGCTTAAAGAAGCAATTGTATCTGCTGATAAAATGGGGCTTTATGATAAAAAAGAAGAGCTTTTGAATCTCCTTCTTGAGAAATATCCTTCAAAAGAAAATACTTTCTTTGTTAATTTTTACAGGTCTTCTGATTTAGGTGATGAGAGTAATTTAGGTGTTGTTGACATTGATGGCATTACTCATACAATTAATCTTTTAGGAGTGTATGAGCCAAAAGTTAGTGATGCAAGTGCAGAAGTTTCTATTTCTGGTGGAGGTGTTAGAGATAATTTTGTTTTGCTTTTGAATAAAAGAAAGGATTTAGGTGATGGCAGTTATATTGTTCTTAAAAAACTTGAAGATGACTTTGCAGTTTTTGATATTTATGAATCGTCTGATGGCCGCAGTTCTTCTGGTGTTCATGGTAAGAATTATAATAATGTCAGGATTAATCTTAATGAAGTAAAAAACATAGGTAAGTTCAGCATTAGTTTAGATAAAATTAATTTAAATAAAGTTGCAAAAGTTCAGGTTTTATCAAATATTGGAAATGTTTATTCTGAGAGTAATTTTAGTTTTAGGATTGGAATTGAAAAAAGAGCAATTAAATTATCTCCTGAGAAAATTAAGGAAAAAATAGAGAATCTTAATGAGACAATTTCAAGTTGGGAAGATAAATCTGAAAAACTTGGCAAAGTTGTTGATGGGATGCAAAAAGCTTGCCTTGCTACTGGAACATTATTAACTGTTACTAATTTATTAGGAAATGCTTTTTCAGAAGGAAATGTTTATTCTCGTAAAAAAACAATGGATTTTATGAGAGAATATTGCTCTTCTCAGGTTTCTAAAGGAATGTATAAAGATATTGATGAGTGTATATATAGTAGCCAGGGAATGGGAATGTATGATAGTGTGAAAGAGAAATTTGATAAAGCAATTTCAGAGCAATCTGAGATTTTAGATAATCTGCCTAAAGATAAAAGTTCTTTAGATAGGAAAAAAGCATTTTTGAGCCGTTCTGTTCTTGATGGGACTCTTAAGAATCTTAACGAGAAAACTTTAAATAAAATTTCCATTGAAGAACTTAGAGAACTTGATTTATATGCAAGGGTTAAGCAGGATTTAGGGGGGGATGGAGCTTCTTTAGGAGATTTTGAAACTGCTATTAAAAACCGTTATGAAAAACTTAATGCTTCTATTTTTGAAATTGTGAATCAAGATAAAATAATTGCTAATGCAATTAATAAAGCTGGTTTTTCAGGAGATGATGTTGTTGTTTTATCTTCTGGAAAAATGATTACATCAAGATATACTGGAAAAACTTGGGAGAGTTTTAAGAATAATGGTTACTCTTTACCTTCTGATGATACTTTAAAAGATAATACTCCTGTTCAGCCAGTTGTTATGAATGGAAAAACATATTTGTTTGTTTTAACTCGTGCTTCAAATGGTTTTGGTGTTCAAAAAGTTTATGAAGTCGCTGAAAATAAACAATTATCTGAAGCAGGAAATATCCCTAAAAATTTTGTGTTTTTAGAAAGCAAGTTTGGTGTTCCAATTTCTAATCCAGAAGTTAGGTATTTTGGAACTGCTCCAGATAAAGATTATCCTTCTATTGTTCCATTTCCATTTCCTCGCAGGGAAAATCATGGTTTTTATGTTGGTGTTAGGCATTTAAGTGTATTGTCTGGAAAGAGCAGTTATGAAAAATCAGGAGCTCCTAAGAGTTTTTATATTTGTAATGCAGGCGATGATGGTGTTATTAATTTTAATCCTGGTTTAGGAGATTATTCTGGGGGGGATGAGTGTTATAATATTGATTTCACTCAGTCAAGGTTTGTTGGAATGAGAATGTTTGGTCTTAGTGAGTCAGAGACACAGCAATTAATTTATACTGCTAAAAGAGCTTTGGAAGAGGCAGAGAGAAAAAGAACTTCTAAGGGAAGGTTTATAACAATTTTAGGAATGCCTGTTAAGGTTGGTGATTTTGCAGCAGATATTCCAATGACTAAATGCTATGATTTTATGTCTCCAAGAAGCTGTGTTTTATTGTTTAATGTTTGCGACCCTGTTATCTGTCCATCAAGTAGATGCGACTTTGGTGGTCTTTTTCCAGTGAGCGATGTTATTCAATCAGGTATAATAGGAAGCACTGTTTTATGCTTGCCTAATTTTGGAAGCCCTTCTAATGGAGGTGTTTTAATTCCTGTTTGTCTTAGCGGTATTAAGGCAGGAATGGATGGTTATATTTCTATTTTGAGGTCTTATAGGGATTGCTTGAGCGAGAATTTAAAGAGCGGAAGAGTTGTTGGTATTTGCGATGAATTGCACAGTATTTATACTTGTGAGTTTTTTTGGAGGCAGGTTGCTCCAATGGTTGATTCTCTTTTACCAAATATGATTGAATATGTTCTTAGAGGGTTTAAGGGGCGGGGTGGTGGAGAGTATGAAGGATTTACAGCTGCTTGGGAAAATGCAAAAAAATCTTTGAATTATTTTACTACTCAATATGCTTCTGCTAATTTAAGAGCATTTAAATTAAAGTCAACTGAAGAGGTTGGCTCTGATTTTTGTAGGAGAAGTATGTCAGCTTCATTCCCAGAATTAAAAGCTCTTACTGCTTTGAAGGAAGCAAGGTCTCCTCCGCAATTCCATGCAAGGTTTGATGAAATTCCATTTACAACTGCTACAATTCCTCCAGTATCTCAGTATAGTGTGTTTTATCACATTTATGCTGGAAAAGACCATGGAGTTTATTATAAAGTTTATTTGAAAAATCCTGTTGGAACTTCTGTTTATAGTGATACTTATACAAGAATTGTTGATACAGGATATATACCTATTGGCCAGTATGTTTCAAACAAAAAAGATTTCACTGCTCCTTCAGGTTATAGAGAGCTTTGTGTAATGGTTGATAATGATGAGAAATGCGGATTTAAGCAGGTTTCCACATCTTTAGCAGTTAATTATATTAAAGATAAATATCTTGAGCAACAGATTTCTAAAAAAGTTACAACAGAGAAAGAATGTAAATTTGGCTCTGCCTCTCTTCTTGCTCTTGCTTCACCAAATTTAGAAGAGGGTGCTCAGGAATTAATTAATCCAAATATTAATCAGAGAGGAATCATAAGAATATGCGCAACAAATAATCCTGGTGGAGAAAACAATCAAAGATGGGTTGATGTTGGTTATTGCGGAGATGAAAAAATAAGATGCTGGTTGGATACACAAAGTGTAAAAGATGCTTTTTCATCTAAATTAGGAGATAATATTGTTTTATCTAAGACTCAGGAATATCTTCAGGGTGAAAATTATGTTACAATAGATGGTTTTAGAAAATTTGTGAAACAAGCTTCTGATGCAATTAAAAGTAAGAAAACTGATGATATAAATAAATTAATTAGTAAAATAGATGTTAATCAATATATGTTAGACAGCAAACAAGTTTTCTATAATTGGCAGAAAGCTAAATTAATCCTTCTTAAGGCTCGCTTATTAAAAGCTCTTGCTGAAAAAGAATACTTTGAGGAGATGAAGAGACCAGTAAGAATTATTAGAACTTCTTCTTAAGATATCTATTTCATCAGAAGACTTACCTAAATCTTGTTTCTTTTATTTCTCTTCTTCTTTTTCTGGGCTTAATGCTTCAGCCCTTATAACATCAGTGCTTTTTAATCTCGGCTCTTCTGTTTCTATTATTACTCTTCCACCATTTGGATATTTTACTGAGAAATTGTTTTCAGAAGGATTATATATAACTCTGAGATTTCTTTTTGGTAAAATTAGTGAATATTCACCCTTCTTCATGTCTTCATTAACTGATAATTTTCTTGGGGTTGATGAATTATATGGGTCTACACCTTCTACATTATTTAAGTCTGTTCTGAAATAAACATACTCTTTGTTACCTATTGTTACATACTCCCAAGGGCTAAATCTGAAATCATTTTCGTCTAATTCAACTTCTTTTCCTTTTTCTGTTGCTTCTGCAACTTTTTCTAAACCCTCCTCATTTAATCTCGCATAAATCTCATTAGGATTAAGATAAACTCTATCAATAATTGGGTCTCCACCTCTCTGGTGGTTTTTATCAATAGCAGGAGTTAAGAGAAGGTATTCTTTTTTTGTTTTAATAGTTTGTTCTCCCTTCTTCTTCTCAGTAGTAGTTTTTGAATGAAAGAGATACCCATCTCCAAAATCTGAATAATCTGTTTTCCCAATTCTTACTACTGGGTATCTTGTTGAACTACATCCTGAGCCAATTCCTAAAGCAATTGCTGCAAGTGATGCTCCAGCAATAGCGCTTCTTGCTCCTTGTTTTAATTTATCTGTGAGTGTTTTTGTCATGGTTTTCTTAAGATTTTAGGGTTTATAAATCTTTTGGTTTTGTAGTTATTGTATAGTGGTTACTTTTATTTAATTATAAACCGAAAGCTTTAAAAAGGGTTATCCTTTTTAAATTTTACTATTGTTAAGTTCTAAAATGCACGCAATAAAAAAATGTCCTGAGTGTGGAAGTGTTAATTTAACTTATGATCCTCAAAAAGGAGAGATAATCTGTAATGATTGCGGTCTTGTTGTTGAAGAGAGTATGGTTGATGAGGGGCGTGATGCTGGAGGAAAATTTGATAAAACAGAAAAAACAAGCAGGGGTGGAGCACCAATTTCTATGCAGAAATTTGATGGGGGTTTGACAACAAATGTTGGAGAAATATCAGATATTTATAAATTAGACCCTTCTCAGACAAGAAAATTCTTAAGATTAAAAAAGTGGCAAGAAAGGGTTTCTACATCTATTGAGAGAAATCTTAGGCTTGCTATGGCTGAATTAAGGGTTATTGCTTCTTATCTTCATCTTCCAAATGTTATAAGAGATGAGGCAGCAAGAATTTACAATTATGTTCTTCAAAGAGGTTTGGTTAGGGGAAGGAGTATGGAATCAGTTATTGCTGCATGTTTATATGCTGCTTGTCGTTCATATAATATCCCAAGAACTTTGGATGAGATGGCAACTGCTTCAAATGTTGAGAGAAAAGAGATTGGAAGGACATACAGATTTATAGTAAGAAAATTGGGAATTAAGGTTAAACAAAGCTCACCAAAAGATTATATCTTGAGATTTTCTTCTGTTTTAAATCTTTCTCCAAAAACTCAAAATGAAGCAATTAAAATTCTTGACGAAGCTGTTGGTTCTGAGCTAACTTCTGGAAGAGGTCCTGCAGGAATTGCAGCTGCTGCTTTATATGTTGCTGCATTGATGAATGATGAGAAAAAGACGCAGAGAGAGGTTGCAGATGTTGCAGGAATAACAGAAGTTACAATAAGAAACAGATATAAAGAATTAATTGAAAAACTTAAGCTTGAGGAAAAAGTTCATGAAAAAGAATCTGAGTTAAAAAAGAAGAAAAAATCTAATTCATAAAGTTTTTATATTGTCTTCTTCTCTTTTTTTTATTAGGCGGGAGTGCCGGAGCGGTCAAACGGGCAGGACTTAAGATCCTGTGGCTTAGTGCCTGCGCAGGTTCGAATCCTGTCTCCCGCATTATTAATTCTGATTCGAACCCTTTGGGTTTGATATGATTACAAACGAAGTGAGTAAGCGTATCAGGTCGAATGTTTATAACAAGACTAAAATCAAAGATTTTGTCAATGTCGATTTAAGAAATCGCCATGAGGCCCGAATCCTGTCTCCCGCATTATTAATTCTGATTCGAACCTTTGGTTTAGATTAATAGAACTCTGACAAATTCTATAAGATTATTCTTTTATAAAAATCCCATTTACAATACCTTCTTGACTTGGTCTATTGGTTATTTTTACTTTTCCTTTTTCAGTTTCAATGATTGCTCCTTTTGTTATAATCCCTTGTCTTGCGAGGAATCTGTTTGAAGGTGTTTCAAGAACCCTTTTTATTTCTAATTTTATTGCTTTTTTTTCATCAACTACATTAACATATTTTGCAGAATATAAAACTGTTTTTATGTTTCCTCCTCTTGCACGAAGGTTTTTTCTTTTTTCTTTGTCTCTTACTTTTACAATTCTTCTTTGCCCTTGTCTTTCATAGGCTTTCTTTTTCCTGCTTTTTTTGTATCTTCCACCAGTTATCTTTCTTCCAGTTCTTGTTACCATATATCAATTTTTGAAGTTTTATTTAAATACCTTTCTATTTTCGAATTTCTTCACCCTTGATATTCTTTCTTCAGGGGTTAATTGAAATTATTTTAGAACAGTGTTCAACTGAGCAAGTACAAAAAGCATTTCTTATACTGTTCTTTTTTATTAATCCCTTTTAAAACTCCTTTGTAATTTATTATTCTTGATTGAAACTCCTTAATATATTCAAATTTCTATAAACTTTTAAATTAGGAATGTTATAATTTTTTATGGAAATTCGTGAGCTTCTTGAGTTTGGGATATTGAACATTGACAAGCCTTCTGGTCCGACAAGTTTTGATATTTCAGATTATGTTAGAAAAAAGCTTAAACTTAGGAAAACATCTCATTTTGGGACTCTTGACCCAAAGGTAACAGGTGTTCTACCAATAGCTTTAAATCGTGCTTGTAAATTAACGGGATTTTTCTTAGGAGAGGATAAAGAATATGTTGGTGTAATGAGAATACATAAAGATATTGAAATTGAAAAGATAAAAAAGGTTATTAATAAAAAATTCATCGGAAAAATAAAACAAATTCCTCCAGTGAAGTCAAGAGTAAAGAGAGTTGAAAGAGAGAGGGAGATTTATTCTTTTGAACTTTTGGAAAAAGACGGAAAAGACATTTTGTTTAAGGTTAAATGCGAGGGAGGAACATATATAAGAAAATTAATTGATGACTTAGGAAAAGAGATTGGAATTGGAGCTCATATGCTTGAATTAAGAAGAACAAGGGCAGGTCTTTTTAGTGAAAATGATAAAAACTTTGTTAATTTATATGAGTTTGATAGGGCTGTTGAGGAATTGGAAAAAGGAAATGATTATGAAATTAGAAAAATAATAATTCCTGCTGAAGAAATAATTAAGAAGAGGTTCAAAAAAATTGAGATTAAGAAAAAAGAAGTAGATAGATTACTCACAGGGAAGCCAATTTTTGAGAAAGATATTGAGAAAAAACCAGTGCTTTCAAAAGGAGAATTAATCTGTGCTTTTTATAAAAATAAATTTATTGGAATCTATGAAGTTCTCAATGAAGAAATTTTTGCAAAACCAAAATTTGTTCTTCAACCAATTAAGCAGCAGGAGAGATAAAAATTATTGTGTCTCCTCTTAAGAAAACAATCCCGAGGTTTCTTTTATTTTCCCCGTTTTCTAATTCTTTTGCATTGTCTAAAACAAGGTTTATATGAATATCAAAAGCAAGGAGTGTTCCAACAAGCTGTTTTCCTCCTTTAAGACTTACTATCACTTCTTTTCCTTTTGAATTGTTTAGCAAATCCAAAGGACGCTCAATTTTATTTGCCATGTTATAACCTCGAATTAAACCTTTTTAAAGTTTATTGTGTTATTTTTCAAGAGCTTTTCTTTGTTTAACTTGTGCTTTGCTTTTTAATGCTTTTGATTGTTGTTGTTTTATTTGTTTTTCTTGTTTTGAAATCTCTTTTTCAAGTTTCATTTCTAAATCCTTTGATGCTTCTTTTTTCTCTTCTACTTCTTTATCTTCTTTTTCCTCTTTTCTTTCTTCTTTTCTCTTTTCAATGACTTTTCCAACCTTTTGTTTTAATTTTTCTTCTTTTTTCTTTTTGAATTCTAATTCTTTTGGCATTTCTGCTAATTCAGCTTTTACAATTTCCCCTTCTTTTATTGCCTTTATTTTTATTTTTGCAGGGGGTTTTTTTATTCCTCTGAACCAGATTTCTTCATTGAGGTATTTATCTATTTTAATTTTTTTAAGGTCTCTATCATAAATCTTCATGTGCCTGACTAAAAATTTTCTTATTGCTTTTATTGCTTTTTTTGCTCTTTTGTATCTTGGTACTTTTGCCCATTCTTTTCTTAGAGGGATTATGTATTCTCTTTCAATTTTTTGTGTTTCTGTTTTTTCAGCCATTTTATCCTAGGTGTGATTTTCTTATTTTTCTTGGTTTAATATGAAGTTTGTGTCTTCTCCAAGACCTCTTAATTCTTGTTATGTTTATTGGATGGATTCTTTTTCCTTTTCCAAATCTTTTTAATATTGCCCATACAGGAGCCCACTTAGTTCTTCTATTTTGTTTTGCAAGGGTTGCTTTTTTTTGAGGATCTTTTACACCCATTTTATTTTAGCCCCTCCAATAGTTTTTTTCCTTTTTCAGTGAGTTTTCTACCGCTTCTTTGTTTTGAGCCTTTTTGAGGTTCAACTTTCTCTGTTAGTCCTGCTTCATCTGTTTGTTGCAATATTGTTCTTATTATTTTTCCAGAAGCTTTTCTAAATTCTTCAGGTTTTGCTCCTCTATTTTTTTTGCTTCCATACCTTGTTCTTAATCTATTTACACCAAGAATACCTTTTCTATAAATTTGTTTTAATATGCTTGCTGTTCTTTTATACCAAAAGTCTGGGTCATCAATAGGTCTTTCTTTTCCTGAACTTGATTTAACATACTTTACCCATTCTGGTGCAGATATTTCAGGTATTTTTTTGAGAGCTTCTGCTAATTTTAAGTTGAATTCAAATGGATTCATATCATATACTGCGTTTGCCATATTAATTTAGCCACATCTTGCGATGTTAGAACAGCTCTTGGCTGTTTGGCTATTCTTATGCACAAATTATGGTTTATAAATATTTTGTTTTCTAAGAAATTTCTCTTTTATACCAGTTCTTAATTACTTTTTCAGCAGGCTTATTTGTAAATACTACATTAAAATCATCTGAAGGGTCTATATTTTCTCCCCATCCAGAAATAAGATATCCTTTTGTTTTATTCCATGTTTTTTCAAAAATTCTTTGAAAAACACTTGCTTGAAAAGATTCATCTTTTGGCTCCACACCTAATTCCCCAAAAATAAATCCCTTTAAATTATATTTTTCAACTTTTTCAAGAGATTCTTTTATTATCTGATTAAGGTATTCTTCAAATTCTTTTTCAGAAACACCCATAGCATAAACATCAATTGCCAAATAATCATATCCTTTTATTGTTCCATATTTTGAGATATTTTTTGGCCCTGCTTCAGCAAATTTTATGACTATCTCTCCTTTGAATTTTTCTTTAATTAAAGGAAGAATTTTTTCTATAAATTTTATTGAAAGCTCATTTCCTAAGCTTATTTCAGAATTTGGTTCATTTATTGGAGAAAAAAATTCAACTTTCTCTTTTTCAGCTATTTCTCCCCATTCTAAAACAATTCCTTCAAAGTTCTCTATAAATTTTTGTTTAATCTTTTCTGGAATTTTTGTAGATTGAATTCCCCCTTTATAATCGTTTTTTCCTACATAAACAGGGTCTAATTCTAAAAAAACTGCAAATCCTTTTTCATGAGCTTTTCTTATTCTCTCTGTATATTCTATTTTGCCTTTTCCTTCCCATTCTTTGGTATTGAGAAGTTTTATTGAGCCATCCTGATAAATATTAAATAACACTGAAATTGGAAAAACATTCACCCCCATATTTTTGAGTTTATTGCTTTCTTTTTCTAAAACAATATCTTCTGTTCCTGGAGCAGGCCAGATTCCTTTTAAATAAGAAATATTTACTCTTTGATAATTTTGAATTTCATCTAAATCCTTTTTTATTGGAGATTTTAATATAAAATATAATCCAATTAAAAGAAGGAATAAGATTATTATGAAAATTCTTGCAGGGTTTTTCATTATGCCTCCTTTTATTTGTTTTGTTTGGGTTTTCTCCACTTTTTTATTGCAATTGTGAATCCAATTACTTTTGCTGTGTAGTTATCTCCAAGTTCTTTTGTTATTTTTTCTGCAGTGGTTTTTATTTCTGCTCTTTCAGATACTGCGCTTTGCAAAACTTTTATTTTTATGTTTTTTTGTTTTTTAAATTGGTTTTTTAGGGAATTTAGAAATTCTTTTGTCAAGCCTTTTTTTCCAAGAGGTATTTTTCTAACTGTTTCAACCATTTTTAGTTTCTTCTGATTTAATTTTCTTTAAAAAATCTTCAATTTCTTGTTTTTTAATCTTTATTTCTTCATGCTTCTTAACTCCGAAAGTCCCAGGTTTCATTGTTTTTGTTTTGTAGATATCTTGTCCGAGGAAGTAGTGGACCATCACGTCCCCCTTGTTATCTCTCCAATCCCGGCTTTTTGCAGCGCAGAATATTGCTGCTTCTTTTATATCTTTTTTTCTTACTCTTGATTTAGGGGCTTTTATATTAACAAAAGGGCTTCCTGGTTTTGCAGTGTGGAGGACATATTCATTCGGCTTTACCTGGGCAATTAATTCTTCATTATTCTCAGCACTTTTTCCACCAAGAACTTTTTTCCCACTCGATGTTGTAATCTCCCTAAATTTTGGCATGAATTATAAAAACAGTTTTTACTTTTAATTGTTTTGTCTTGGAGCCAAAACTTTGCTAATGTTTTTTCACCTTTTCTATGAGTTTACTCTGCTTAATATTCATTAAAATCTCGTCTTCGGCTGGAAATTATCTCTACTGCTAATATTCTATAAACAATCGCTTCCCTCTTTAGAAAAAAATAAAAGTTTCATTCTTTTTTATTTAAAATGGAAAAGAGTAAATTGGTCAGAGCAATTTCATCTGGATTTTTGGTTCTTGGCTTACTTGGAGCAATCAATAATACTTATGAATATAAATCAACTCAAGATAGAATTTTTGAACTTAGACAGAAAATCTCAGAACTTCCAAGAGATTATTCTTTAAGAGAAGAGCTAAGTAGAGCAAAGCTCAAAAAACAAAGATTAGATTATTTTCTTTTAGGGTATTTTGCTATTGGTGGAATTGGTTTAATGGGGATTTTGAGTTATAAAAATAAAGACTGAAATATCTTATTACTTAAATTTATTTTGAAGGTTTTTTTGATTTAGATTCATGAATTTAAAAAAGAAAATCTTATATAAACTTTAGTTTACATATATAAACTAAAATGGATAATGGTGACTTTGAGTTGACACCCCTTGATCAAAAGCTTTTTTCATTTTTATGCAAGGAAGCAGGAAAGAAATTAAGCCAGAGGGAAACAGCAATTTTGCTTAATGTCTCTCCAACAGCGATTGGGAAATCTGTCAAAAGGCTTGAAAAATTAAAACTAATTAAGATCACTAAATTAAAGAACATAAACCTTATTGAACTTAGCGGTGAAAAAAAGGCAATTGAATTAAAAAGAGTAGAAAATTTAAAACAGATTTTCCTTTCAGGGCTTTCAGATTTTTTATTAAAGAATCTTCCTGGTGCTACAATAATCCTTTTTGGTAGTTATTCAAGAGGAGAAGATACTTCTAATTCTGATATTGATATTGCAATTATAGGAAGAAAGAGAAAAGCTTTAAGTTTAGAAAAATATGAAAAAAAATTAGGCAGGGAGGTTCATTTATTATTTTTTGATTCCTTTAATAAGATAAGTAGACATTTAAAAAATAATATCCTAAATGGAATTGTTCTTTTTGGGAGCGTTTAATTATGATAAAGAAATTTAAAGAATATGTTGGTAATGGAACAATAAGAAGAATTACTCCTGATATAGAAAGGTCAATGAACTTAATTAAAGATTCAGAAAGAAAGCTAAGGGTATTAAAAAGCAAATAAGTGTCTTTGATTATGACAGGGATATGCTTGGTGAATATCTTTTATTATGCTATGATTCTTTGATGTTTTTGATAAGAGCAGAAATGTTAAAAAAAGGGTATGTTGCTTCTGGGGTTGGTGCTCATGGGGCAGAGATTTCTTTTTTAAAGGGACTTGGCTTTGAAGAAAAATGTATTTTATTTCTTGATGAATTAAGATATTTTAGAAATGGATTGCTCTATTATGGAACAGAAATAGATGAAGAATATGTTAAATATGTAGTTCAAAATACAGAAAAATTAATTAAGAATATTAAACTTAGATTCAAAAAAAGATAGTAGCGAATAATAACCAAATCTTTTTATAGGTTTTTTATTTAATCTTGTTATGGAGAAAAAAGCTGATTTTGGGGATTATGTTGAAATTCACACTCCAACAAAAATTTATGAAGGAATTTTATTAGAACCTCCGAAAGATGAGCCAGGAATTTATTTACTAAAGCTTGGAAATGGATATAATATTGGAATTATGAAAAAAGATGTTTCTGAAATTAAATTGATTAAGAAATTTGAGAAAAAAGAAGATAATTTTGAGTTTAAGAAAAACAGCTCAAAGCCAAATATTGCAATGATTATTACTGGTGGGACAATTGCTTCAAGATTGGATACAAAAACAGGGGCTGTTAAGTGGATTACAAAACCAGAAGAATTTTTCAAAGCTTATCCAGAGATTTTTGAAAAAGTCAATATTGTGGAAATTGATGTTCCTTTTATGAAAGCATCAGAAGATATGGATTATAAAGATTGGAAGAAAATTGCAAAATCTGCTGAAAAATTTTTGAATGATCCAAAAATAGAGGGAATAATTATCACTCATGGAACTGATTTTCTTCATTATACTTCTTCAGCTTTATCATTTTTTTTAAGAGAGCTCAATAAACCAGTTGTTTTAACTTATTCTCAGAGGAGTATTGATAGGGCTTCAAGTGATGCAAGATTAAATCTTGTTTGTGCTGCGCAAGTTGCTGTTTTAGATATTGCAGAGGTAGTTTTAGTAGGTCATGCCTCTTCAAATGATGATTTTTGCTATGTTATGAGAGGAACAAAAGTCAGAAAAATGCACAGCTCAAAGAGAGATGCTTTTAAAATCATCAATGACAAGCCAATTGCCAAAGTTGACAAAGATAAAATTATTTTTCTTTCAGAATATTCCCCAAGAAAAAATTCAAAAATTAAATTAGATTCTAAATTTGAAGAAAAAGTTGCATTAGTAAAAGTTTATCCTGGACAAGACCCTTCTATTTTAGACTATTATCTTTCTCAAGGATACAAAGGAGTTGTCTTGGAGTTAGCAGGATTAGGCCATGCTCCAATTCATAATGAAACTCATCCTTGGCTTAAAAAATTAAAAGAAGTTCAAGACAAAGGTTTAATTATTTGTGCTGCTCCTCAAACAATTTACGGAAGGTTGGACCCTCTTGTTTATAGCAATGGAAGAGAACTTATGAAAACAGGGGTTATTTTTTTAGAAGATATGCTTGCCGAAACTGCTTTTGTCAAACTAGGATGGGTGTTAGGACATAAGAATTGGGCAGAGAATAAAGAGGTTGTCAAAGAAAAAATGCTTGAAAATTTTGCTGGAGAAATTAAGGATAGGATTGAATTTTGATTTTTTCATTTAAATTTATTATCTTAAACTTTGAGTTAATCATATTATGCTTCTTTTTTAGGATAATTCCTTCTACTCCCTCAAAACTTTAAAATCTCTTTATTGATGAGAAGGTCTTAAAATAAAGGTAGAAAACAAGAATTACTTCTATGAAAAGCCTTAACCCTTTATTCTTTATATATCACTCACTCTCTCTTAAAAATATCTTGTTGTTTTTAGTTGAAATCTTTGTTAAAAGGTTTAACAGAAGAATTATTTTAAGGCAGTGTGCATCTAATTAATGGGGGAACTCGTTCTTCTTTGTAGCTCAATGCAGTTAGAATTTTTTACTAATCCTTATTTAATAATCTCTTGTTATAATCTCTACTAAATCAAATTGTTCTCTTGGATGACTTTTATTCCATCTTTGAACTTCTTCTACAAAATTATGTTTCTTTCCATAAACTATTATTCTTGTTTTTCCTTCTCCATATTGTAATACATACTCAATTGTTTTTTTCTCTCTTTTATCTCTTATTCTCCTTAAATCTCCTTTTTTTAATTCTGTTAATACTTGTTTTGTTTCTTCTTTAGAAGTGTATGTATCTGCTCCAATTATTTCTATATTTTCTTTTTTTAGTTTATAAAAAGTTTCTAAAGGGCTTTGTATCGAATCTATCCTATTCATTCCTAATTGCCTTATTTCTCTATGCTCTCTTTCTGCTGCTCTTGCTAATTCTTCAAGAGAAGGCCTTTCCCCTCTTTCATATCCTTCCACATAAACTCTTTGCGGATTAATTTTTCTAATTATTCTATAGGTTTGTTTTTGGGAATCGCTCATCCTCTTTAGAAATTTTCTTATAGATTCTTTTGCAGTTCCCCTGTAATCTATTTTACCTCTTGATAAAAAGTATGTTGCTTCTGCTTTTTTTATTAATCTCAATAATTCTCCAGGGGGAGGCATGTGAGTGATTTTTATATGAACTAATGTTCCGTATTCTTCTTTGACGTCAACTTTTTTTATTACCTGAATCTTTTCTGAAGCCCTTTCTTCTTTGATTCCCGCTTCTTTTGAGTATGTTGTTGGTTCAAGGAATGAACTTCCAATTATTAGAGCTTTTATTATTGTGTTATATTTTCGTGTTTTCATTATATTTTTGCTATTTTCTTCTTTTTAAATTTAATCTTAAGAGAGTTTTTATTTATTGAACAGTGTATTTTAAGAATAATCTTTAAGCATTTTTCAATAAAAGAAGCTTTGAATTTATGGAAGAATAAAAATTAATAAGGAGTTTGATTTAGAACGAATTTAGTAGAATAAAAGAGAATATAATGCCTATTGTTTCAAAGATTATCTGTATGAAATCTAATCTTTTAAATACAATTGGGGTGTAAATTAGTTCCCATAAAATAAGTAATATAATTACTAAAGTAAATATTATTTTTATTATTAATTTTTTGTCTCTTTTATTTAATTCTCCAATAAAAAAGAAAAGCAATCCCGAAAGAATAATGAAAAAGAGTATAGGAATTATAAACCCTGAAATAAGGTGGGTTAAATAGATTATCCAAGTTCCCATTAAATAAGGTTTTTTTAATTCTTTTATATTATACCTGTTTGAAAATAATATTAATGAGATAATTCCCGATATTATAAGGATGAATATTTTTGATATTTCTTTAGATAATCTTTTTTTATTCATATCTTTTGAATCTAGAAGGAATATAAATTTTTTTGATGGGTGAAAATTTTTAATGTATCTCTTAGTTCTTTTATTATGAAGACAAGAGTTTTGAAGGTTAATGATTTAGATAAGAATATTTCCAAGATTAGGGAGGCAGCAGAGGTTTTGAGAAAAGGCGGGTTTGTTGCTTTTCCTACTGAAACAGTTTATGGGCTTGGTGCTAATGCTTTAGATGCTGATGCAGTTAGAAAAATATTTGAAGCAAAGGGCAGGCCTGCTGACAATCCTCTTATTGTTCATGTGTCAGATGTTGAGGAGATTAAAAAACTTGTTAAAGAGATTCCTGATTCTGCAAGGAAGTTGATTGATAGATTTTGGCCTGGCCCTCTTACACTTGTTTTTAAAAAATCTGAAATTGTTCCTGATGTTGTTACAGCAAGATTAAATAGCGTAGCAATAAGAATGCCTTCTCATCCTATTGCTTTGGCTTTGATTAAAGAAGCAGGAGTTCCAATAGCCCCTACTATATTGATTATATTTCCGTATTGCATATCGGAAAAATTTGATGTCGCAAATGCTAAAGAGATTATTATTCCTATGAAAGTCATTAGCAACTTTTTTAGAAGAGTCATAAACCCCTCTCCTGCGAATTCCATGAAGATTTTATTATTAGAGATATTATGAATATAATCAACCCTATAGGAGGGGCGGCTAAAATTAAAACCCCCATTATTCCAAGAGCTTTTATGCCTAAAATTACTATCTCTTTTGCAGATTCTGAAGTTATAGAGGCTAAACATCCTAAAATGTAAATTCCAGTCATTACTAGAAAAATTATACTAATTGTTTCTTTATCCATATGAGTTTAGTAATCTTTATTTTTTTTAAAAATTTATGTCCCGAGTCATCCCCCCTCAACTACCTTCCCAACCAAGACAAAAACCTTAAAAACCCTTGTTAATGCATTTTAGCATGGAGTATGAATTGAAATTAATTTTCATTCAAAAATCAAGGGCAATCCCTATTATTAATTAGAATTCTGTAGTTTGTGCTTTATTTACTTTAGTTAGCCTAAATTTTTCATAATCTCGTAAAATGAAAAAAGTTAAAGATTTTTTATGGAAACCTGGAATGAAAGTAAGTGAGATGCTTGATGCTTTTGATAGCTTGGGGTTTCAGGCTCATGAGTTAAGTGAGGCAGCAAAAGTTGTTCTTAAAATGAAGCGCTCAGGTGCAAAGATTTTTTTGACTTTTACTTCAAATATGGTAACTTCTGGATTAAGAGGTTTTTTTGCTCAATTATGTAAATTAAAAATTCCTGACATCTTGGTTACAACTTCTGGAGCAATTGAAGAAGATATTATGAAAGCTATGGGTGAAGATTTTGAAATTTCAAGTTTTTATGCTGATGATAATGCTTTGCATGAGAGAGGAGAAAATCGTATTGGAAATTTAGTAATTAGAAATGAGAGTTATATGAAATTTGAAGATAAAATGAACGAGTTTTTAATGAAAATTTATGAGAAAAAAAAGCGTATAATGGTTTCAGAATTATTGAGAGAAATTGGTTTAATGTTAGATGATGAAAATTCTATATTATATCAGGCAGCGAAAAATAACATCCAGATTTATTGCCCTGGAATTGCTGATTCAAGTTTTGGGTTTCAATTATTTATGTTTCAGCAAAAACACAAGGACTTTATTGTTGATGTTATTCAAGATATGAATAAAGTTATTACTGAACTAAGTTTTGATGAAAAAAAAGGTTTAATCTCTTTGGGTGGAAGCATTTCAAAACATTATGCTGTTTTTGCTGCTTTGCTTTCTGGAGGTTTTGATTATGCTGTTTATCTTACAACTTCGCACTCTTCTTCTGGCTCAATGTCAGGAGCAACAACACAAGAAGCAAAATCTTGGGGAAAAATAAAAGATGATGCAGAAGCTGCTACTGTTCATGGAGATGTTACAATAACTTTTCCTTTAATGATGTGCAGTGTTTTAGACAAACTAAAAGAAGAAGGTTTCCTTGAAAATGAGTGAGGCAAAGTTTCTTTTATCTAAAAAAGTTCTCAAAGAGCAAATTGAAAAATTGAAATCTCTTGGATTAAAGATTTCATATTCTTACAAAACTAATAGAGAAGTAGGAGATATACTCCAGACTATGCCTGAAACTTCTGATATTGAATTTTCTATTCATGCAAAAGAAGAAATTGATATGATTAATGATAAAAATAAAATCTGGTTTTTTCTTCAAGCTGAATCTATCGAAGAAATTAAAGCTCTTTTTGAAAAAGGGATTAATAAATTTGTAGTAGATAATGAAATTGATTTGAAAATTCTTTTAGATGCTCTTAATTTTTCTGACAAAAAAATCTGGCTTGGGTTAAGGATGAAATTTCAAGAGCATAGAGTTGGAACTGGAAAATATTTTGTTTATGGAATGCCTTCTAAAAAAATTAATGAATTGCTTTTTGAATTAAAGAATAATGAAAAAATTGAAAAATTAGGAATTCATATTCATAGAAAATCTCAGAATGTTTCTGAATGGGAAATAAAGTCTGAACTAGAAAATTCAATTTTGCCTGAAAATTTTAATTCAATTCATTTTATTAATCTTGGAGGAGGCCTTCCTTCAATTTACAAGTCAAATACTGAAAAAGTTTTCAAATATATTTTTGGAAAAATTGAGGAAGCAAAAAAGTTTCTTGAAGAAAAAGGAATTGAAACTTATATTGAGCCAGGAAGGTTTATTGCTGCTCCTGCAGTTAAACTAGAAACAGAAATTATTCAGATTCAAGGAAAAAACATTATCATAAATACAACAATTTATAATTGTGCATTAGATACTTTGATTGGAAATAACAAAATGCTTGTTGAAGGAGAATTAAGCGATGATGAAGAGGGTATTTATTATTTAATAAAAGGAAACTCTCCAACAAGAGATGATATTTTTAGGTATAAAGTTAAATTAAAGCCAAAGAAACTTAGGGATAAAATTGTTTTTTTAAATGCTGGAGCATACAATTATACCACTGATTTTTTTGGATATAAAAAATTAAAGACAGAAGTTTTGGAGGATTTTTCATTATAATTGAAAACTTTTACCTAAATGAAATTGTTAATAAAATAATTATCTTTTGGCAAGGTTCAATAAACCAATAAGAATAAGGTTTATCATGGTTATGGGGCTTTTTTGTTAACCCTTTTTAAGATTTTTAAATTAGGGGTTTTCTTAATGTTTTTAAAGATCTTTTTTGTTGATTATCTATGATAATTAGTAAATCATGTGTAAGAAAATTAATAAAGAAATCTCAGAACCCTTTATTTTTTTATGATAATGATCTTGATGGTTTTTGTTCTTTTATTTTACTGAAGAGGGTTTTTGGAAAAGGTGTGGGGTTTATTCAAAAAACTGTTTCTTCAAGTGCAATGCTTAAAAAAATAAATGAGAATTCTCCAGATTTAATTGTTATATTGGATATTCCAAGTGTTCCAAAAGGTTTTTTTGATTCCCTCGAAAAATCAGAAATTACTATTTTGTATATAGACCATCATAAGATTAATTTTGATGAAATCCCCTCTTTTGTTAATTATTATAATCCTCTTTTAATTGATAAAAAAGAGATTCCTGTTACTGAGATTATTTTTGAGCTTTTTGGAAATAAACAAGATTCTTGGATTTCTTTAATTGGGTGTGTGTCTGATAGATTTCTACCAGATTATTATTCTTCTTTTTTAAAAGAATTTCCTGATTTAGGTATTAAAACTAAAGATGCGTTTACTTTGCTTTATGAATCTGAATTTGGAAAAATTATACAGATGTTAGATTCCACTCTTAGAGGTTCTATAAAAAGAGTTGCTCATCTTGAAGAATTTATGATTGGTGTGAAGAGCCCTTATGATATATTAAAACAAGATAATAAGAACAAATTTATCTTTGATTCTTTTTTAGAAATTGATAAAATTTATCAAAAACTCCTTGAAAAAGCAAGAGCTAATTTAGATAAAAGTTCTAAGGTTCTTTTTTTTGAATACTCTGGAAAAAAAGGAATTAGTTCAGTTCTTGCAAATCGTTTGATTTATGAGTTTCCAGATAAGTTTATT
This sequence comes from Candidatus Pacearchaeota archaeon, assembly GCA_017609405.1. GTDB lineage: Archaea > Nanobdellota > Nanobdellia > Pacearchaeales > GW2011-AR1 > JAFCDZ01. Next base: position 71,690 of record JAFCDZ010000001.1, on the reverse strand, counting down.
TTTGTTTTTAGGATTACCTCTGATAAGGTTCTCTTTTCTGCAAGAGGAAAAAACATAAAAAAAATTTTTGAAGAAGTCTCAGAAGAGTTAGGGGGGGTTGTTGGGGGCGGGCATGATGATGCAATAGGGGGGAGAATTTCCTTGCATTGTTTTGGTGTTTTTAAAGAAAAACTGCTTGATTTTGTAACTAATCAATAGATAATAAAATATATAAATACTACTGCATTATCTATTGTAAGATGTTTGCTCAGACTAAACTAATGAAGTGCTGGAAACTAAGCATTTTGTTTAGTTTAGTCTATACTATTAAACCTCATTCATACTAATCCAACCCTTTGTGGTTTCTGGATTAGTTGAATGAGATGCTTTTTCTTCAATTAATTCAGAAATCGCAGGGGGTGGATTTAAGGAGGCGCAGAAATGACACAAAAAATGGAGCAAATACAAAGAGAGGAAAGACAATATGTAGAGCAGGAGTTGTCTCATCTTTTGAGAGCAACTTCAGAATTAGAAAGAGAGCTCTACGATGTTGTTAACTCTCAATAGTCTGGAGTAGAAAGGGTAGGTTGCATAAACCTTTATGTGCAATCTACTTGGAAATTCCTTATATCTTTGATTATTTAGTAACTTCTTCCGATGTATACAACTTCTTTTGCTTTCTTTCCACAAACAATACAATTTCCTTTTGGAATCTCTTTTTTGTTTCCTAATGTTCCTCTTATCTCTGCCCCAATTTCCTTTTCAATTACTTCTGCACAAGAGATTCCTTCTTTTTCTGTAGAGCAAAATTCAACTTTTGCTATTTTCTTTTCTTTTAATGCTTCTTCAATTTCTTTTAGTGTTTTACACTCTATAATCCTATCTTTCATAAAATCATCTGCTTTTTTAAGAAGCCTTTTATCATACTCTTCTCCTAATTTTTTTATCTTTCCTATTTCTTTTAATGAGATTTTCTCTTTTTTTCGTGTATCTCTTATGAATAATGTTGCTTCTTTATTTTCAATTTCTTTTTCACCAAGTTCTATCCTAAATGGAACCCCTTTTAATTCCCATTCATAGTATTTCTCTCCAGGCCTTTTTTCTTCTCTTAGATCAATTTCTGCCTTTATTCCTTTATCTATTAATTCGTCTTTTATTTTTTTAACTTCTTTGATTATTTTTTCTTTGTTTTGTTTTGTGAAAATTGGGACTATTATAACTTGTATTGGTGAGATTATGAAAGGTAAAATTAGTCCAAAATTATCTCCATGTTGAGAGATTACTGATGCAAGAATTCTTGATATTGCAGGACCATAGCATGTTTGCCATACATATTCTTCTTTTCCCTCTTTGTTCTTGAATTTTACATTAAAAGCTTTGGAGAAATGCTGTCCTAACAAATGTGTTGACGGTTGTTGGAGAAGTTTTCCATCAGGCATAATTACATCAGAACCAATGGTGTATTCTGCTCCAGCAAATTTATCCCATATAGGTCTTTTCATTGGTAAAAAAGGTATTCCAAATTTTTGATGCATTACTTCTTCGGTTGTTCTTATATCTTCTTGTACTTGTTCTTCTGCCTCTTCTTTTGTTGCAAAGCAATCATGCGCTTCTATCCAATAAAATTCTCGCGCTCTTATTAGAGGCCTTGTTGCTTTTGTTTCATATCTAAAAACATTCGCTCTTTGATATAATTTAAATGGAAGGTCTCTCCACGAGCGTATCCATAATGAATACATCTGATACATTGCTGTTTCTGATGTTGGTCTTAATGCTAATTCGTCTTCTCCTTTGACTTTTTTTAACCAAAACACTTCGGGGGTAAATCCTTTGACATGCTCTGCTTCTTTTTCAAAATTCTTTTTTGGTATTACTGTTGGGAAAAACGATGGCTTATGCCCTCTTTTTTGAAGCGCTTGTTCATATAATTTATACATTTCTTCAAGAATCATTGCTCCCCAAGGCCTTATAACAACAAATCCTTTTACATTATATCTTAAATCAGTTATCTCTGCTTTCTCCAAAACCTCAGAATACCATTTTGAGAAATTTTCATCTTTCTTTACACTAAGGCCTTTGGTCATATTTCTTAATCTTGAATGTTCTATTTAAATTTTTGGTTTATTTAAGTTATATTTAAAAATACATCTTATTTTATTTTTAAATGGGGTTTGCAACTTTTTTTATTGGAATTCTTATTTTGCTTCTAGGAATTCCTATAGGGGATTTATTAGCAAAATATACAAAAGAAGAGCTTAAGCAGGGAAGAAAATGGTTTAAGATTCTTATTGCAGTTTCTTTGTTTTTTTCTATTGTTGGTATTTTTATGAAAAATGATTTTATTATTTTTAGTTTTTTATTTATTGCTATTGTTAGTTCAAGGAGTTTGTAATTCCACTCTCTTGCTTCTTGGGTGTTTTTCTAAAAACTTTTGGTACTTTTTTCTGAACATCATCTCTTCTTGAATCTGTTCAAGAGGTTCTGATTCTCTATATTCAATTCTTCCAATTTTGTAGGTTATATAAGGCAAATACAATTTTTTAGAGTCTTCTTTTTGAATTCTTCTTTCAGTAAAAAATTCAAAACCTTGGATAACTCTTTCAAGTTTTTCTGGGTCTTTTTTTATCTCACAAATTCCTTTGTCGTCGAAATTATACCCTTCTGTTTCACAGAAGAGGTAAAAAGATACCTCCTTACTGTCGATGGGGTTTTGATTTAACTCTCTTTGCGCTCTTCTTCTGGCTTCTTCTGCAAGAGCCATGCCCCATAATCCCCCTATTTCTTGAACATCTTTATCAGGATCATGGTTCTCTAGTTCCTCATTTAATCTTTCATCTGTAAGAATATGAGCTAATCCAAAATGTTCTCCACCTTCAATAAAATATTCTCTCATAAAGTAACTACTCTAAAGGAGTATATAAATCTTTTGGTTTAAACATAAGAAACATTAAAAGGTTTAATTAGAACTATTAAATCTAATCTCCCTTTTCAATCCATTAAATATCAATAAAAATATAAACTCTCCAATTAATATTATAATATGAAAATAAAATTCATTCCAATTGATTATGATTATTTTGATTGGAAAGGCAGAAATTACGCAAAAATAATTGGAAGGGATGACAAAGGAAAAAGAGTTTGCATAATTGATTCTTGTCCAGTATATTTATGGGCAATTTTAAAACAAGGTTTATCATCTCAAAAAATAAACTCTTTGATAAAAAAAATAAAAACAATTCAATTAGATATTAAAGGAAGAAAAACAAAAGTTGAGGGTGTTGAGATTTATGATAAAAATTTTCTTGGAAAAAAAGTAAAAGCATTGAAAATCTTTGCAACAAACTATAAAGACCTGCATGACATTGCTGATAAACTTGGGATGCCAGAAATAGAAAAAAGAAGAGGCTATGACTTAGGATATATAACTCATTACATAATTGAAAAACAACTAATTCCTCTAACTTGGTATGAACTAGAAGGAGAGGTTTTGAATAACTCTGAAGAATTTGGTGGAATAGACATGGCTCTTGATGTAGATTTGTGCTTGAAAGTAGAAAAAATAAAAGAAACAAAGAACATTGAGTTCAAGCCAAAAGTCCTTGCATTTGATATTGAAACAGATGAAATAAAACTTGGACAAGGAGAAATTCTAATGATTTCTTTGGTCTCTGAAAATTTCAAAAAAATAATAACATGGAAAAGAACAAATGAAAAACTCAAAAACATAGAATATGTAAAAGATGAAGCAGAATTAATTGAAAAATTTATAGAGTATGTTAAGAAACTTTCTCCTGATTTTTTAGTTGGCTATTTTTCAGACGGGTTTGACCTGCCATATATAAAAGCAAGAGCAGAGCATTACAATATAAAATTATCAATAGGAATTGACAACTCTCAGCCAAAATTTTCAAGAGGAAATATGCTTACTGGAAAAATAAAAGGGATTGTTCATATTGATTTATTAAAATTTATTAGAACCGCATACTCTCAATATATGCAGTCTGAGACTCTCTCTCTAAATGAAGTTGCAAAAGAATTTTTAGGAGATTCAAAAAAAGAATTCAAATTAGAGCATTCTTCAAGAATAAAAAATTGGAAAGAATATTTTGAGTATAACCTCCATGATTCAGTTTTAACATACCAATTATTTGAAAAATTTTGGCCAGATTTATTAGAATTTACAAGAGTAATAAAAGAACCAATTTTTAATATTTCAAGAAATGGAATGTCTTCTAATGTAGAAGCATATATTCTTCACAATTTAGAAAAATTCAATGAAATTCCAGAAAAAAAACCCGGATACTCTGATATAGCTGAGAGAAGAAGAAGGGAGAAATATGAAGGGGCTTTTGTTTTTGAGCCAACTCCTGGTTTATATGAAGACATTGCTATTTTTGACTTTACCTCTTGCTATGGAAGCACAATTGTAACTTATAATTTATCAAAATCAACTTATTTAGGAGAAAAGCCAACTGAAAAAGAATATTATTCTATTGAAGCACTTGGAAAAACACTTTATTTTTCAAAAAAACCCGGATTTTTCCCTGAGATGTTAAGAGAGATAATTGAAAAAAGAAAAAAATACAAAAAAGAATTAAAACATTCCCCAGACCCAATTAAAAAAGCAAGGAGCAATGCTTTCAAACTTTTGGCAAATTCTGCTTATGGTTATCAAGGATTTTTTGGAGCAAGATACTACTGTCTTGAAGCAGCTGCAGCAACAGCTGCATTTGCAAGGAAAACAATAAAAGAAGTTATAGAAAAAATAAACAAACAAGGATATACAACAATTTATTCTGACACTGACTCAATTGCTTTCCTGCTTAATGGCAAAACAGAAAAACAAGCCAAAGAATTTTTGAAAAAATTAAATTCAGAGCTTCCAGGAATAATGGAGCTTGAATTAGAAGGATTTTTCAAAAGAGGTATTTGGGTAACTAAGCGCTCTGGAGAAATCGGAGCAAAGAAAAAATATGCTTTAATTGATAAAAAAGGAAGACTAAAAATAAGAGGATTTGAAACTGTTCGTCGTGATTGGTGTAAATTAGCAAGAGAAACACAAAATAAAATAATAAAAATGGTTTTAGAAGATGGAAATGAAAAAAAAGCTCTTGAATATTTAAAAGAAGTTATAGAAAAACTCAAAAAAAGAGAGATAAAAAGAGAGGAACTTATAATTCGAACACAATTAAAAAAACCTTTATCAGAGTATAAAGCAATTTCTCCTCATGTAATAGCTGCCAAAAAAATGAAAGAAATAGGGATTCCTGTTTCGCAAGGAAGTTTGATTGAATATTATATTGCTGAAACAAAAGAAAAAAAGAAACTTGTTAGGGAAAAAGTAAAGCTTCCAGATGAAAAAGGAGAGTATGAGATAGAATATTATCTAAAAAAACAAATTCTTCCAGCAGTAGAAAATATTTTCCAGGTTTTTGATATCAATATTGAAGAATTAGTAGAAGAAAAAAAGCAAGAAGGACTAGAAAAGTGGATGTAATGAAAGAAGTAAAAAATTTTGTTGAAGAAGAGTGCAAAAAACCTACGAGCAAGTATGGGTATGAGCCTCTTGTTTTTCATTTTATTCCGGATGGACATTTAAGATATGATTGGCAGTATAAAGGAGCAATCCTCTTATGAGTTTACTCTTGTTTTAAAGATTGTTTAAATTAATTATATGGTACTTAGTGTAAAATATACTCTTTTAATATATATTTTAAATAACAGAAAGCTTTATAAAGTGTAACTAATACAATAAGTTAAAGTAAAAAACACAATAAGTTAAAATGGAGCAGACAAAACAAGTAACAAAACAAAATTATCATGAATATACTGATAAATATTTTTTAAGGGCAAGAAGAATCTTAAAAAAAGAAGGAATAAACCCTATTGTAAGATATCAAGTTTTTGCAAGAAAAAATATTCCTCGCTTAAGTGGAATCAATTCTGCAGTCGATTTTATACGCTCTATTGCTGGGGAGGGGGTAAGAATCTTTTCTTTAGCAGATGGGCAAGATTATAAAGCAGGAGAGCCAATTATTAAACTTGAAGGAAGGGTTCAAGATCTAATAGAATTAGAGACTGTTTATTTAGGGATACTTTCGGGAGCTTTAACACAAGAATGTTATGGAAGAATTGATTTTGAAGAGATCAGAAAGAGTGCTAGAGAGATTGTAAAAGCTGCAAATAATAAACCAGTTTTTTATTTTGGAGCAAGACATTTCTCACCATCATTAGACGAAAGAATTGCTAAAATTTGTCAAGAAGAAGGATTTGCAGGATGCTCTACTGATATTGGAGCAAGAGCATGGAGGACTAAAGGAATTGGAACAATACCTCATGCTCTTATTTTAAGTTACACTGCAAATATTCGTGAGAATGGATTAGACAAGAACCCTACTCTCGCAGCTGCAAGAGGATTTGAGAAATACATTGACGAAAATGTCCCAAGAATTGTTTTAATTGATACTTTTAATAGAGAAATTGCAGATAGTTTAGCAACAGCAAGAAATCTGGAAAGCTTAGCAGCAATAAGAATCGACACCTGTGGGGAAAATTATGCTCAAAACTCAACAAATGTGGAATTACCAAAATTAAATGTTCCAGAAAAATATCTCAAAGGAAAAGGAGTAACTATTCCAGCAGTTTGGGCTTTAAGAAGAGCTCTTGATAAGGAAGGGTTTGAAAATGTTGGAATTGTAGTTTCTTCAGGATTTAATACAGAAAAAACTCTCGCATTTATTGAAGCAGATAAAAAATATCAACAACTTTATGGAAGAGAGTTATTCAATTCAATTGGAACTGGTAGTTTAACAAAAAATATTGTTATAACTACATCAGATATTGTAGCATATTTTAGTGAAAAAGAAAAGAAATGGATGCCTCTTGCAAAAAAAGGAAGGTGTGAGGTTAAATCAAATAGATTAGAGGAGCTTTAAATGGAGAGATATCTTAATTTAAAAATAGGAAATCCCAATGTTGATGGAGGGATAATAGAGGTAAATCCAGGAGCATTTGAAGAAAATTACCATAAAAACTTAATATCAAGAGTGAGGACAAAGTTTCGACAGGCATATAATTTATCTCTTAAAAAATTAGAGATAATACATCCTCTAGCTGCTAAAATTAGTTTAAGATATGATGATAAGGAAAAATAGAAATAGGGGCAGATATTCATTTGCGAATATAAATCTTTTAGGAAAATGTAATCTTGATTGTTTTTTTTGCCTTGGCAAAGATTTAGAAGAAGAATTTTTAAAATATAACTCCTTAGATACTCCGCCCTCAAGGTTGCCAAATTTAGCTGAATTTTTAGCATTATGCAAGAGGCAGAGTGTCAGAAATATTTACATAACTGGACAAAATACAGACCCTCTCCTATATAGACATTTAGATGAATTAATCGATTATTTACAAAGAGAAGGATTCATGGCTGGTTTGAGGACTAACGGACTTTTAGCACACAGAAAAATAGCTACAATCAACAGATGTAGAAAGTCTGTGAGTTATACTATGTTAACCTTGAATGAAGAAACAATGCAGGAAATAACTGGTGTAAGAAAAATTCCTTATTTTGATTATATTTTTAGAAACGTGACAATTCCACAAAGAGTCGCAACAGTTGTGACAACACAGAATGTTGATGAAATTTTAGATTTAATCATGTTTGTATCACAATATCCACAGATAGGATATTTTCAGGTTAGAAGAATATCTACAGATACTAGAGAGAAAGAGATGATGGAGCATATCGAAGCTTTTGAAAAATTCTATGAAAGGGTAAGAAAAAAATTTCCCCAAGTTGATGAATTTGAGAGATCACCCATTCTTGATATTTATGGAGTGAAAGTCTCATTTTGGAGAACTGTTGAAACAAGTGTTAATTCTTTAAATTATTTTTCTAATGGAGTTCTTTCAAGAGAATACTTCATTATTGAGGGATATTTAAAAAATAAAAATGCTACATAAAAATATAACTCGCATTTATTCTCTCAGAAATTGCTAGAATTGGCATTTGATAGCAAAAATTTTTAAGATTAAAAACATTTAAATAACTAAATGTATAAATTACAATATGGCATTGACAGATTATCCTCAACCATCAGTAACTGTTGACATACTTATTTTTACTATTCGTAATAATCAACTCAATGTTTTATTAATTAAAAGAAAAATCAGTCCCTTTAAAGGAGCGTGGGCAATTCCTGGAGGATTTGTGAGAATAGATGAGAGTTTAGAAGATGCTGCTATAAGGGAATTAAAAGAAGAAACAGGAGTTGAAGCTGACTATCTTGAGCAACTATACACCTTTGGAGATGTTAAAAGAGATCCACGAGGAAGGGTTATTACTGTTACTTATTTTGCACTCATTAATTCTGAAAAATTAAAATTAAAATCTTCAACAGATGCTTCTGAAGCAAAATGGTTTCCTATTGATAAAATTCCAAAGCTTGCGTTTGACCATGAGAAAATATTAAAATATGCTCTTCAAAGATTGAGGTGGAAATTTGAATATACTCTTGTGGGCTTTTCTCTTTTGCCAAAAAAATTTACTCTAAGCCAACTTCAGAAAATTTATGAAATTGTTTTTAATAAAAAATTTGATAAACGAAATTTTAGAAAAAAGATTTTATCCTTGGGTATTTTAAAAGAAGAGGGGATTGATAAGAATGTCTCACATCGTCCGCCAATGCTTTATTCTTTAAAGAAGAATGTTAAAAATATTGTAGAGATTCTTTAGGGTTTTTAGAAAGAATCAAAATTTATAAAGTCATTTAATTATGTTCCTTTATGAGCCAGAGAAAGCCTCCTGAATTAAAACTTTTATTTCTTGAAAGAATGAAAAAACTTCTCTCTGGAGAAGATTTTAAGAAGTATCTTGAAATTATTAAGGTCCCTCCAGTTAAATCTTTTAGGTGTAATACTTTAAAAATAGCTCCTGAAAAACTGAAACAAAGATTAGAAAATAAAGGATGGAAAATTTCTCAACCATGGAAAGAGCATTCAGAAGTTATGATTGTTGAAAATGAACTTGAGCCAGGAGAGCTTGGAAGAGCATTAGAGCATTTATTGGGATATTATTATATTCAAGAGCTTGCATCAATGCTTCCAGTAATTGCCCTTAAACCAAAGCCCGGAGAAAGAATTTTGGATTTATGCGCTGCACCAGGAAGCAAAACAACGCAACTTGCTTCAGAGATGAAAAATAAAGGAGTAATTTTTGCAAATGAAATTAGTTTGGGAAGATTAAGAATTCTTGCGTCTAATCTTGAAAGATGCGGTGTTGCAAATGTTCTTTTGACAAGAAAGGAGGGTTCTGCTTTTTGCAACAGGTTCTTAAAAAATTATCCAGAATTCAAATTTGACAAAATACTTATAGATGCTCCTTGCTCTGGGGAAGGAACTCTACGTTCTTCTTATCAGACTTATATTATGTGGAACATTAAGACTGTTAAAAGTTTGCCAAGGATTCAGAAAAGATTATTTCTAAGTGCATTTAAGTTGCTTAAAAAAGGAGGGGAGATTATTTACAGCACCTGTACACATGCTCCAGAAGAAAATGAAGGAGTTGTTAGTGATATTCTTGGGTTTTTGGGCGATAGTATTGAGATTATAGAACCTGAACTTCCAAAAGAATTAAAGTCTCGTGAGGGTATTTTAGAGTGGGAGGGTGTTTCTTTTGATTCGAGAGTTAGGCTTTGTAGAAGAATCTATCCTCAAGACAATGATACCGAAGGATTTTTCATTGCCAAATTTAGGAAAGTTAGAGAGTTAGAAGGAGGTATTAATCCCAATGAAGGGTCCTGAGCAGAAGGATTTTTCATTGCCAAATTTAGGAAAGTTAGAGAGTTAGAAGGAGGTATTAATCCCAATGAAGGGTCCTGAGCAGAAGGATTTTTCATTGCCAAATTTAAGAAAGTTAGAGAGTTAGAAGGAGGTATTAATCCCAATGAAGGGTCCTGAGCAGAAGGATTTTTCATCGCCAAATTTAGGAAACTCAAGGAGGTGAATGGAGGTGTCATAAGATGAGAGAATCTAAACTAAAGATTTTGAATGAAGAGGAGAAAAAACAGTTTATTAATAAACTTAAGGAGCAATTTGGTATTAAGGCTCTTGATGGATTGCTTGTTCAGAGGAATGAAGGTAAGATTTATCTTTTTACTGGTAATCTTAACAAAGAGGAGTTGCTTAAACTACTTGATTTTCTTGACATTGATAGAATTGGTGTTTATTTTGGAAAAATACAAAATGATAAGATAAGATTAAGTATTGAGGGTAGTCAATTGTTGAAAGATCAAATTTCGAAGAATATCTATGAGCTTTCTGAAAATGAAGTTTTTGAATGGATGAAAGGCCAAGAGCTTCTTATATCAACTGGAAAGAGAGATTTTTTAATCATGAAATCTGGAGATGATTTTTTGGGAACAGGAAAAGCGTCTGAAAATAAGATAACTAATTTTATTCCAAAGGCAAGAAGATTGAAAAAGTGATTATTTGTTTAATGCTTTTATCTCTCCTTTAAAAAGTTTGTAGTTTAATAAAAAATGAATGATTATTAATGCAGCCATTATAAATCCGAAAATTGTATGGACATTCTCAAGAGATGTTTTGCTAAAAGATAAAAAAGTCCAGTTTGTTGCTCTTGCTATTCTTTCAGAAGGGGCAAAGTATAGTCCAATACCTGTTAATGTGGTTATTAAAAAAGAAACAATTAAAGAACTTGATATTATTGCTTTTATTTTTATTGTATTTTTCATAGTGTTCTCTTTTTCCTAAAATATAAAAACCTTTCTTTTTTCTTTTTTTTATGGTTAAAGCAAAAATTGGTTTGGAAATTCATGGTTATCTTAATACTTCTGAAAAGCTTTTCTGCTCTTGCAAAGCAATTCATGGTGCTAAATTAACAAAACCTAATACAAATATTTGCCCAATTTGTACTGGACAACCAGGTGCAAAACCTATGCCTCCAAATAAAGAAGCAATTGATAAAATAATTCAGATAGCTCTTTTGTTGGGTTGCAAAGTCAATGAGAAAATTTATTGGCAGAGGAAGCACTATAATTGGCCTGATTTACCGAAAGGTTATCAGGATACTATTTCAGGAGCTTATTCTGTTCCTAATGGTGTTGATGGTAATTTTTTAGGAATAAGGATAAAAGAATGTCATCTTGAGGAAGATCCTGCTGCGTGGAATCCTGAGACAGGAGAGATAGATTACAATCGTTCAGGGCTTCCTCTTGTTGAAATAGTCACTGAACCAGATTTTGAAACCTCAGAACAGGTTGTTGATTGGTTGAGAAAATTAATTCATACGCTTAGTTACGTCAAAGCTTTAGATAAATCAGCAGGAATAAAATGCGATGTTAATGTTTCTCTTCCATCAAAAAAAGGGGCAAGGGTAGAGATAAAAAATGTTAATTCTATTAAAAATATTCAAAAAGCTATTGATTATGAGGTTTCAAGGCAAGAGAAAGAGGTTCCGAAAAAGCAAGAAACAAGAGCTTTTTCATCTGGAAAAACTATTTTAATGAGGTTAAAAGAGAATGCTGAAGATTATCGTTTTTTAACTGATCCTGATTTGCCTGTTATTAAAATAGATAAAAAGAGAATCAGAAAGATTAAAGAAAATCTTCCAGAAACTCCTTTAGAAAAATTAGATAAGTTAATAAAAAAATATAAAATTGAAAAAAAATACGCTGAAATTCTTGTTAAAGATCTTGCAATAGCAGAATTTTTCGAAAATATTATTGACAAAACAGAACCTTCTCTCGCTGTTCGATGGGTTGTTATTGAATTAAGAAATGTTTTGAATTATAATAAAAAAGAACTTGAAGATGTCGAGATTTCTGAAAAACATTTTGTTGAACTTTTGGATTTGATTATGAATAAAAAAATAACTGAATTAAAAGCAAAAGAAATTTTGAGAAAATGGATTCCTAAATCTTTTTCTCCTTCAAAAGAGGTTAGTGGGAAAATTGTTCAAGACGAGGATAAAATATCTAATTTGATTGACGAGGTTTTGAGAGAAAATAAAAAAGCAGTGGAAGATTATAAAAATGGCGAAGAAAAGGCAATCAATTTTTTAATTGGACAGGTTATGAGAAAAACCCAAAACATGGCTGATTATTCAATTGTCCGCTCCTTATTAATTAAGAAACTTAAATGATTTCATATACATTGCAATTATAAGAACTATTGTGAGTATTCCTGAGACATTTCCCCCTACTGAGAGAACATAAGCGAATGAATCTATTTTTAGTAAATTCATTAAAATAAAGACTGCTACAGGGATGCTTGTAACTAATAACCATGAGGTTCTTTTGTTTATTTTTTCATCAAATACAAATTCTTCTTGTAAGGCGTTTCCTAATGCAATATATGATGTGAGCATTGTTAATATACCAAGAATTATTGATGCTTTTCCAAGTGCTAGTGTAGATACTTGGGGTGTGTTTGGTCCAAGATATCCAACAACAATAAAAGTAAATAAGGCATAAAATATAATTGGTATTATTGTTCCAATTATTATAGCTTTTTTTAAATCCTTCTTATTTTTTAAGATTATTTTTGCTTGAGGGATTGCTGCAAAAGAGAGCATTGCAAATAAGATTACTCCAAAAGGAAGGAAAACATTTTTTGAGTTTATTATTAGAAAATTTTGATAATCTATTTTATTTAAGAATGAAAAAGTTAATATTAAAATAATTGTGAGGATTAAGAGGTTTGCCCATTTTTCAAAACTCTTTACTGCACTAAGGTTTCCTTTTAATATAATTGCTGTGATTATTCCTGTTGCTATTGATAATGTGAAGTAATCATATGATGTGAGAATTGAGAGACTTTTTCCTATCCCAATTAAGTAGGCTATTATAGCAGAGTAGATTCCGACAAGCATTGAAAATTGCATGAGATAATATCCTTTTTTTCCAAGATATTTCATGGCGTAGCCTGATAGTTGATGGTTTTCTTTTGTTTTTATTGCTATCTTTCCAAGCATTAAATTGATTATTAGAATGAGTGCTCCAATTAATATAAGCTCTAAAAGAGCAATAAAAAAATTAGTTTTTGCAGCAACATAAGGTATTCCAAGAAAACCTGCTCCAATGCAAGTTCCTATAATAATCATTACTGCATAAAAAACATCTCTTTTCATTTCTCTTTATGTTTTTTTCTATTTTTATTTTTTTGGTTTTGAAAATATTGAAGTGTTAGTGCGATAAATTTTGGCGTGGTCAGCATTTAGTTAGGGTTTAACAAGCTCTTTAATTTTTAGCTTGTTGAGCAAGATGTTTTATTACTGATAATGATGTGAAACTTTTTTACTAACTCCTTTGGTTGTATGAATTAATTTCTAAGACGAATTTTTCAACTAAATTGTCTTATGAATAAATTAAAAAACCTTATCTTCTTTATTAGATTGGACCCGTAGTTTAATGGATAGAATATCCGGTTTCGGCCCGGCTGGTGGGGGTTCGATTCCCTCCGGGTCCATAATCGAACCTTTAGGTTTGCTTTGACCACGCTTGGGCGAAGCAGGTCGAATATCTTTGATATGAGGCCTATTTGGCTACGACTGAAGGGAGTAGACGAATTAGGTCGAGCTTCAGTGTTGCTGTGAGGCCCGATTCCCTCCGGGTCCATTTTTTAGATAATTATTTATATCCTTAGTATTATCTCTTTATATGGGTTTGAATATTGGTGAGATAATTCCAAAGAAAGAGATTTCAGTTAAAGAATTAAGCGGAAAAATTTTTTGTGTTGATGCTTTTAATGTTCTCTATCAATTTTTATCCTCAATCAGGCAGATGGATGGAACTCCTTTAATGGATAAAAGAGGAAATGTTACAAGTCATCTTTCAGGGATTTTTTATAGAAATATCTCGCTTCTTGTTGATGGTTTGAAGTTAATCTATGTTTTTGACGGAAAACCTCCTGAATTAAAAGAAAAGATTCATGAGGTTCGCCAGAAGACAAGAGAAATTGCTTTTGAAAAATATGAGTCTGCTAAGAAAGAAGGAGATTTAGATGCTATGAAAAGATATTCAAGCCAGTTAGTTAGATTAAATGATGAGATGATTAATGAGAGTAAGGAGCTTCTTGAAGCTATGGGGATTTTAGTTGTTCAGGCTCCGGGGGAGGGGGAGGCAGAAGCTTCTTTTTTAACTAAAAAACCTGAAATTTATTCTGTTGTTAGCCAGGATTATGATAGTTTGTTGTTTGGGGCAAAGAGGCTCATTCAAAACCTTACAATTTCTCGAAGGAGGAAAACTGCTTTTGGATATAAAGAGATTTTTCCTGTTGAAATTGAATTATCAAATGTCTTAAGCTCTCTTGAAATTGATTTGGACCAATTAATCTGTCTTGGAATTTTGGTTGGAACTGATTATAATCCAAAAGGAGTTCCAGGAATTGGACAAAAAAAAGCCCTTGAAATTGTTCGTAAATATAAATACCCAATTAAAATATTTGAATTTGTTGAAGAAAAAATTCTTTCTCTTCCTGAAGAAGATAGGTTTGATTGGAGAGATATTTTTGAATTGTTTCATAAACCTGCTGTTAAAGATGTTGAATTGAATTTTCCAAAAATTAATGAAGAAAAGATAAAAGAAATCTTAATTGAGAGGCATGATTTTTCTCCTGAAAGAGTTGAAAAACAGCTTGAAAAACTTCGAGATGCTCGAAAAAAACAAAGTCAAAAAGGCTTGGGGGAGTGGTTTTAGGGGGTTGGGGGTTTGTGAAATATTATTCAAAAAAATTACGAAATCTTTATAAATAAAAGATTTTTATTTAGGTTATGGAGTTATTTAATTTATTTAAAATAAAAGGAGGGATTAATTGATATGGCAGTTGGTATTCCAGGGAATGCACCATCTCCTGAAAACTCTGATAGTGTATCTTTTAAAACTAAAAGAAGTTCTGGTTTTTTTTCAATGGGCGGCGTTTCTCCAGGGTTGGTGATAGCTCTTCTCGTTGTTCTTTTTCTTTTAGGTTTATCATATTTTCCTTCATTTACAAATAATCTTAATAATATGGTTCTTTTTGGTGTTATTGCTGTTATTGTTGGTACTCTTATCTTTATTATTCACAAAGCTACAGATAAGTGGTCTTATACTTTATTAGCCGGTATTGGAATTACATTATTTTTATATATCATTGTTATGGCTTTTGCTGGGCCAATTTTTCCATTTAAAGGTTCTTTTTTAGATAGCACTATAACTAATTTTCATAAACAAGTAATTGCATTATCTTCAAGTGATAATCTTATACCTATTCACGATGTTCTTAAAGATAATCTTAATATTAATCTTCCTTATGTTTCAGCAGCTTTATCTACTGTTCTTTTTTTATTTGTTCCAAATATTCCTCAAGCTTTAATAGATGAAATCGGAGCAGGTTCTTCAATTATTGTTTTGGGGTTACTTGTTGTGTTATTTATCCTTGTGTTTGCTGACATCTTTAGATCTTTTTCTACTTTAAGTCCAGGATTTGATTGGGGTGTTGCAATTATTTTAGCTATTGTAATGGGGCAAATTGGTTTTATTCGACAGATGGCTCTTGTTTCAATTGCTTTATTTATGGGACTAGGTGTTTTTGGGATTGTTCTCGCATTAGCTTCAAATATAGTAGCTTTCTTTGGTTTTGAAATGTTTTTTATTACTCCTCTTAGGAAATATGCTGCAAGAAAATATGCTCTTAAGAAATTATTGCATGAGGAGAAAGCAATTGGTCAGAATATTACAACTGCTAAGCAAGCAATGACTTTTCTTAAAGGAATTAAGAGAGTAGCTACAGAAGAATCCTGATAATTATAACAACCCCCTGAGAGTTAGGGAAATTAATTCTTAAATGAGATAATAAACTCATGAACTGGATATCTAAAAATAGGATAAGTGGGGTATTCTTTTATCTTTTCAATTAATCCTTTTTTCTTATATTTTAATTAGCATCTAATTTTTTTGAGGCAATGTTCAGATGTTCAGCAATTCAAGGGATTGCTCAGCTTTTATGAACCTAACTAAAACAGAAGCACTTGTTTAACCTGCTTGGAAATGTTGAACCTAACGAAGAATATCCTCTTGTTAACTCTTTCATTTAAATCAAAGTCTTTCAACAACTCCTTTTCCAACAGAATATTTATTGCCCAATTATCACTAATTTTTTAAATGAGAGGTTCCTTTTTTTATTATGGATTTAAGGCAAAAAAGAGGTATATTATTTATTCTTTTATCTATATTAATCATTCTCTTAGTTGCTAAAGCATATTCTCTTAATCCTGATGAATTAATTCAGAGCGGGGAAAAATTAGAAGAAGGTATTGAAACTGTTAATTATATTGCAGATGATATCTCTTCTGGAAAAAGCAGCGATTATCTCAAATTTGAGTGGAAAAAAAGATTGTCTAATATTAAATTTTTTTATTATATGAATGCTCTTTTAGAGAAACTTAATTTTATATGGATTATAATACTTGGAATGAAATATGAATTTTCTTTTGTTTTTTTATTTGCTTTTTTTTGGTGGCTTATTCTTATGCGTTATTTTTATGATATTTTTCAATTTTCTACTTTTTATGATAAAGCTATTATTTTCTCTTTTTTATTAAATGTTATTGGGGCTCAATTAGGTTTTTTTGTTTTTTTATCTGAGATTACTTCTAAATTTTTTAGTTCTATTATTTCAGACTATGGATATTGGATTTTTCTTATTGCTTTAGTTTTATTTTCCTTTGTTCTTAGATTGTTTGATGCATTTTTTGTATATCTTAAAATGCTTAAAGAAGAGCAGAAAAAAAGAGAAGAGCAGGAACAAGAAGAATTCAATAGAAAATTCCTTGACCATGTTAGAAGATATTGGGAAACTTTTTTCAATGTTTTAGGAAAGGAGGATTAGGATGTCAGAATATTTTATATCTCAACAAGTGAATGCATTATCTAATCTTGATTTTATTTATCCTCTTTTATTTATCTTGTTTCTTATTACTTATTATTGGGTCGCAGGAATTTTGTTCAAGAAAAACAAACCTCTTTGTTTTGGCATTGGTTTTTCTGCTTCTGCTTTGACAATCTATAATTTATATCTTTATGATATTGATATCTCTTTTTTGTATTGGGTATTTTATGTTCTTTCTTTTATTTTAGTAGCTTTTGCTTTTTTTAGATATTTTTTCAAACCTTTTTATAAATTTTTTAAAAGAGAGGTTTTTTAAGAGCCTGATTCAAGTTCATAACCAACAACTTCTCCTTTGTGGTATATGGGAACTTTTTTCATACCTTTTTTTGTTCTTTTTTGAGAAGTGTTTTTTGCTAAAAGAACAATTCCAATTAAAAATAAAACACCTGAAATAATTAATATCGCTGTTTTTGATAATAATATTTCTGGTTTTTTTGATATTATTAAAGGGAATTTTATTTTATATTTTTTAGAAACTTTGTCAAGGGTTATTATGAATCCAAAAATTCCTGATAAGGATAAAATGTATCCACCTGCTTTTTTTACCATTTCCAAATAAAGCTTCTTGTTTTTATAAACTTTGTGTCTGTCATAAGCTTTAAAATAAATCAATTCTTATTTTTATTATGGCAAAACAAACAACTCGAAGAGCTTATGATTTTCTTGGAAACATAGCAATTGTTAAATTTTCAGACGGCGTCAAACTATCTGAGAAAAAAAAGATTGCAAAAGAGATTCTTTCTAGAAATCCTTCTATTAAAACTGTTCTTGAAAAAGTCGGGAAGTTTTCAGGCAGGCTGAGAAAAATAAAGACAAGGGTCTTGGCAGGAGAGAAAAACAAAGAGGTTTTATATAAAGAGAATGGGTGTGTTTTCAGATTTAATGTTGATACAACTTACTTTTCTCCTCGTTTAAGTGGGGAGAGAAAAGAAATTGCAGAGCAAATAAAGAAAAACGCAGAGGTTTTAGTTATGTTTGCAGGAGTAGCTCCCTACTCAATTGTAATTGCAAAAAACTCAAAAGCAAAAATTGTTTATAGTAATGAAATTAATAGAGAGGCAAATAAATATGCTAAACTAAATGTTGAGTTAAATAAATTAAAAGATAAAATTATCTTTGTTAATGGAGACATCAAAAAAGTCGCAGAAAAACTTAAAGAGCAAAAAAAGAAGTTTGATGTGATTGTAATGCCTCGCCCTCAATTAAAAGATAGTTTCTTAGAACAAGCTTTTGCACTTTCAAAAAAAGGAACAATAGTTTATTATTATGATTTTTGCAAGATTGATGAATTTGATTCAGTTATAGAGAAAATAAAGAACCAAGCTAAAGAAGCAGGAAAAAAAATAAAAATTCTGAATAAAAAATTAGCAGGAGATATTGCTCCTTATAAGCATAGGGTTAGGGTTGATTTTAAGGTTCTTTGATTTAATTTCTATTGCGCTCTTCTCTTAATTCATATTCTGCAAGAACATATGGAGGAATTTCAACTTCTTCCAAATCAACTAATCCTGCTATTCTCATCGCCCTAATGTCTATTCTTTGATTGTCAGTTCTCTTTTCTAATTCATAATCTCTTCCTTCTTTTTCCATATTCTTTTAATATTTTTTTTATTTTTAAATTTTAATATTCTTTAACATAATAATATATAAAAAATAATTTTTCTATTTTTTTGACTATGAGAGGGAATAGCTCTTATTGTGGGATTATTCAGAGAATAAATCATCTTTTTTTAGACACTCATAATCCTCTTAGATTTGTTATTGGACCATTTAATGATATTGATAGTTCTGGATATTTAGTTGGTAATTTTTATTCTGGTGTTGAATATCCTCTTCCACATATATTTTTAGGGAATAAAGGAGATTGTTTTTATTTTCATTATCAAAAAGGAAATGGAAAAGAAAGGTTCGATAGGTCATGGTCTTTTATTGGAAAAGCTCAAGATCCTTTAGTAGTTGGGGCTGTTTTAAATATGGATTGGAAGGATTTCTATGAGTTTCATCAAAATGCAAGAGGCTTTCCTACATCAATGAAAAAATATTCTATCAGATGTTTTGCTCTTATGAAGCCGATATCTCCAGATAGCTCTTTGCAATCCTCATTAGAAAACCAAGCTCTTTTTAGTGAATTAGAAAGAGATGTTTGGAGTGTTTTTAAACAGTGGATTGTTGGAGATGGAAAAGCTTTTGAAATATAATTATGGCTCAGCTCTAATTAACTAAATTTCTCAAAGTTCCTTTTCTTCTTTAACTGCAGTTGGAGCTTCTCCAATTCGCAAGCTCACTAAAAATTTCTTCTTATTAATATAATTCTTTTTTATTTAGAAAGAAATTTTCTTAACGTGAACATTGCTCCAATTCGCAAGCTCACTAAAAATTTCTTCTTATTAATATAATTCTTTTTTATTTAGAAAGAAATTTTCTTAACGTGAACATTGCTCACCATGCCAGGCATGTCGGAGAAAAATTAAAACTCCTTTTCTTCTTTAACTGCAGTTGGAGCTTCTCCTCCATGCCATGTAAATCTTGGCCTGATTCTCATTGAATAAATTCTTTCTGAATTATCATCTAAGATTATTGCAGAACCTTTTAGTGTTGGAAGATTATTCATCTGGGTTTGTATGTCTTCTAAGATATATGATTGCATTATGTTATTCAGTGCTTTTAGGTCTTGAGCAGAAGTTACTCTGTGGGAGATAACAATATCTGATTGAGTCATTACATCGGTATGGATTTTTCCAGGTTGTTGAGTCGCAAGAACAACAGAAACTCCTGGTTGTCTGCCTTCTCTTAGTAATTGAATTAAAGCATCTGTTGCAATTGTTTTGCCGTCGTTTGGCAAGAACTCATGAGCTTCATCTATAAAAATCCAAACAAGAGGTTTTTCTCTTGTTATTTCATTATTAAAATAGTCTAATCCTTTTGATACTGCTTCAATTTCCTCTTTTTTTCTGTATTCCATCCTTTCATTGAAGAGTTTTCTTGAAACCAGACTAATTACTAATGCCCTTATGTTGAAACTTCCAATTGAATTATACACACTTAAATCAATTACATTTGTTTTTCCTCCAGAACTTATTTCATCAATGCTTATTGGTTTTTGTTCAGGTGTTGCAAAAATCCCCCAAGTTTCTGCTGCTAAGAAAAGGCTTTTTGCAGCGTTTTTTGTATTCTTATCTGATTCTTTATCTTTTTCTATTTCTTCAATTATGTCTCGGATAAAAAATTTTTTTCCTAACTTTGAGAGTGTTTTTTGTATTAAAATAGAAACAGGGTCAATTAGTTCTAGTTCAAATAAATTTATCCAGTCCTCAGCTTTTATCTCTGAAACATCTATTGCAAATTTTTCATCAATAGGGATTCCTTTTTCAAGATATTTATCAAAATGCCCAAAAGGGACAAAAATTCTTATTGGGATGTTTTGGGGTTCTAATTCCCATTTGCTTAATAATTCTTTATCTTTTTCATTCTGAAATTTCATTGTCCAATAAATTCCCATTGTGTCAAATATAACTGCACTTATATTTTGTTTTTCTTCTCCTGAAAGTGTGCTTAGCTCTTCTGCAATTACCCCTAAACTGTATGATTTTCCACTTCCTCTTTTTCCAGCAATTAATACAACATGACTTCTTGCTACATCCATGAATACATTATTTGATAAAGAGGTATATCTGCCCATTTTTACATAACTTTTTCCAATATAGATTAAGCCCTTTTTTCCAAACCTCTTTTTATCATCCTCATTTCTTCCAATAATAATGTCATAAGGCATGTTTATATTTACCTTCAATTCTTTTTAATTGTTTTGGAGAATTATTTTATTCCAGAACTTCCAAACCCTTTTTCATTCCTCTCAGTTTCACTCAATTCTTCTACTTCAAGTATTTTAGCCTGTTCCACTTTTTGTATCAGCATTTGAGCTATTTTTTGGCCTTTTTCAATTTTTACTTCTTCTTTTGATGTGTTGAATACTACAATTTTTATTTCTCCTCGATAATTTGAATCAATCACACCACCCATTGTTTTTAATCCAATTTTTGATGCAATTCCTGATTTGTCCCAAATTAATCCAACATATCCTTTAGGTATTTCAAGTGCAATTCCTGTTGAAATTGTTTTTCTTTCAAAGGGTTTTAATATTACTTCTTGGTTTGAAAACAAGTCAAGTCCTGCATCTCCTTTATATGCATAACTTCCTATTTTTGCTTCTTTATCAAGTTTTTTGAATTTCAATATCATTTTACACCCTTATCTCTGTTTTTTCAAAATAATCTTTTATTTTTTCTCTTATCTCTTTTAAATATTCTTCTTTTGTGCTTTTTATTTTTCTGAATTCTGGATCAATTAATTTTTCTGCTCTTTTAAAACCTTGCAAAACATATTTTTTTGGTTTTTTTCCAACCAAGTTATTTAACCACTTAGCAAGCTCTATTATATCTTCAATAGGATGTAAAGGGGTTACTATAGTTGTTCTGAATTCATAATCTTGTAAGGAGGGGATTAATTTTATGCTTTTTTCTATTTTTTCAATTTCAATATTCGCTCTTACTATCTCTGGATATTTTTCTCTTTTAGTTTTTATATCCATTGAAACAAAATCAATTAACTTTTCGTTTATAAATTCTTCAAGTTTTTCAGGAAAACTTCCGTTTGTATCTATTTTTATCTTGTAGCCAAGTTCTTTTATCTTTTTTAGAAAATTTTTTTCAAGAGTCATTAAGGGCTCCCCGCCAGTAAAACACACCCCTTCTAATTGAGCCTTTCTTCTTTTTAAAAAGTTTAATATTTCTTCTTTATCAAAGCTTCCTGTTTTGTCATTTTCTATCACTAATTCAGGATTATGACAGAATCCGCATCTGAAATTGCAACCATATAAAAAAATAGTGCAAGCTATTTTTCCAGGGTAATCTATTAATGTAAATTTCTGAAATCCTTTTATTTGCATTCTATTTCAGCTGCTTCAATTGCTTGTTCATTTTTTATAACCTTAAAAGTTACCCTGTCTTCGAATTCTGCCCTTTTTCCATCATTCCATTGTTCAATAGGTCGTAGATATCCTACAACTCTTGAATAAACCTCACACTTTGTTCTCTTTTTTTCCATTTCACACCTCCTTTTGGATTATCTTTTCTTCGAATATTCCATTTTCTTCGTCACAAATTGGGCAGTATTCATGTTCACCAGGAATATATCCGTGAATTGGGCATATTGAAAATGTTGGGGTTATTGTAAAATATGGGAGCCTGTAATTTTCAGCTATTTTCTTAACAATTAACTTTACTGATTCTGGAGGTATCTTCTCTCCGATAAATCCATGAAAAACAGTTCCTCCAGTATATTGTATTTGGAGTTCATCTTGCAAATCTAATGCTTCGAAGATGTCATTAGTATAATTTACTGGAAGTTGTGTTGAGTTAGTGTAATATGGTGCTGCTCCTTGTTCTCTAACAGCTTTTTCATTAGCCACGATTATATTTGGGAATTTTTCTTTGTCTGCTTTCGCAAATCTATATGTTGTTCCTTCAGCAGGGGTTGCTTCTAAATTATATATATTTCCAGTTTCTTTTTGGAATTTTTCTAATTTTTCTCTCATGAATTTTAAAACTTTTAATGCAAAAGCCCTTCCTTTTTCAGTTGTTATGTCCTCTCCTGGCAAAAAGTTCATTATTGCTTCGTTCATCCCGAGAAGCCCTATTGTTGAGAAATGATTTTTCCAATATTCTCCGAATCTTTGATAAATATTTGATAAATAATATCTTGAATAAGGATATAGCCCTATTTTTGTGAATCTTTCAATCACTTTTCTTTTTATTTCTAAACTTTCTTTTGCTATTTCCATAAGTCTTTCTAATTTCTTGAAAAATTCCCCTTCTTCATTGGATGTATAACCTAATCTTGGAAGATTTATCGTTACCACTCCTATTGAGCCTGTTTGAGGATTTGCTCCAAATAATCCTCCACCCCTTTTTCTTAGTTCTGCTTGGTCAAGACGAAGTCTACAACACATACTTCTTGCATCTTCAGGTTTCATATCTGAATTTATAAAATTTGAAAAATAAGGAATTCCATATTTTGCAGTCATTTCCCATATAGGTTCATACTCTGGATTGTCCCAATCAAAGTCTTTTGTTATATTATATGTGGGAATTGGGAAAGTGAATACCCTTCCTTCACCATCTCCTTCAATCATGCATTCTGCAAAAGCTTTATTTATCATGTTCATCTCTTTTTGGAACTCTTTGTATTTTTCTTGTTTTGGTTCTCCTCCAATTATTACATATTCTTCTTTCATATACTCAGGAACCTTTAGATCCATTGTGAGGTTTGTAAAAGGTGTATTCCCTGTTATGAAAACTTTTCCATTTCTTTTTGCAATTACTGTTTCGTTATCTGTATTCGGACACCAGATAATTCCTTTATACTTTACTTTTTTGATTTTTTGAATATATGTGTCTCTGTGTCTAATTATTCTTAAAACATAAATTTCTTTTGTTCCGATTGTTGGTTTTCTTTTTAGAACAGTAAATCCATATTCAGCATTAACTACAATTTGTTGAAGCCCTTCAAGTATTCTTTTATTTGTTGTTGCTATTTTGCTTTTTTCAAATCCTTCTGCTTTAATATATGTCTCTAAGAATAATCTCGATTGCCTTTTGCTTAAATTTAGAAGGATGTCAGGAATAAAATGGATATTCTCATCTGAAAACCATTTATGGATTCTTTTTGAAGAATTTGAATTTAATCTTATTCTTTGAACTGGTTTTCCTAATCCTTTTTGAGTATATTCTTCAAATTCTAATTTAAAATGTTTTAGGAGTTTTTTTATTTCCAAATAATTATTTTTATTTTTAATTTTTGATTGATAGATGCTTATTCTTTGGGTTCCTTTTTTGCTTCGTTCAATACTCCCTTCACCTATAATCCAAGCCATTAATTTTATTTGCTCATCACTTATATTCGCATCTTTTGAGATGTTCTTTCCTGCAATAGGGACTATTACTGGTGATTTTAGCTTTTCAACTTCTTCTATTTCCTCTAAAACATAATCTTCTGAATTGAATTTTTTTCTAACCACCCTATGTTTTGGCGAAATTAATTGGTCTTGAATCCTATTTTTTAAATTATACATAGTTCCTTCATAATATCTTTTGAATAATCTTCTTATTGGTTTATCTTCAATTATTCCTTTTTTAATGTTAAATGTTTTTATTATGTCTCCTTTTTTAAGTTCATTATACTTTGCCCATCCTTTTGGAGTTAATATTTCTGTATCTTCTGACATACATTGAAACCCTACTCTTGTAGGAACAGCAAGGTTGAATAAGAATTCTTGCATTGCTTGTTTTACTTCTTTATAACTTAAGTTATCATATCTTATAAAAGGGGCGAGCAAAGTATCAAAATTTGAAAATGCCTGGGCTCCTGCTGTTTCTCCTTGTAGAGTGTAAAAGAAATTTACTATTTGTCCAAGGGCTGTTCTAAAATGTTTTGCAGGTTTTGATGCAACTTTTCCAGGAACGCCTCTAAAACCTTTTAATAGGAGGTCTTTTAAGTCCCAGCCAACACAATATGCTCCAAGAGTTCCTAAATCATGAATATGGATGTCACAGTTTTCATGTGCTTTTTGTATTTCTTCTGGATAAATTTTTAGAAGCCAGTATTTTGTGATTATCTTTGTTGAGATATAATTGTTTAATCCTTGTAGTGAAAAACCCATATTTGAATTTTCTTTAACCATCCAATCTTCAGTATTAAGATATTTATCCACAACTTCAATTGAATTGAATAATCCTTCTAATTTGCGCATTTCTTCTCTTTTCTTTCTGTATAAAATATATGCTTTCGCGACTTTTGCATGACCCTCTTCAATAAGAGTTTTTTCAACAATGTCTTGAATATCTTCTACTCCTGGAACAGAATCTTTGTATCTGCTGTTTATTATCTCGCAGATTTTATCAGTTATCTCTCTTGCTTTTTTTTCATCACTTCCACCAACAGCTTTTACTGCTTTCCATATTGCGTTGAATATTTTCTCCTTATTAAAGGCTACAATTCTTCCATCTCTTTTTCTTATTTTTTCTATCATTTTAAATACTCCTTAATGCTATTTTGAAATCTTTAATATCTTTAAAGTCCATGTAGACTGATGCAAATCTTATATATGCAACAGGGTCTAAATTCTTTATTTTATTTAATATTAATTTTCCAATAAAAGAGGTTGGAATCTCTTTTTTTCCTTTTTTTCTTATTGTTTCTTCAATTGTTCTTATCATTTTATCAATTTCCTCTGTTGATATAGGTCTTTTTTCAAATGCTTTTTCAATTCCTGTTCTGATTTTATTAATATCAAATTCTTCTCTCCTACCATCTTTTTTTATGACATATATTTTTGTTTTTTCTATTCTTTCGTAAGTTGTGAATCTTTTTCCGCATTTTAGACACTCTCTCCTTCTCCTTATTCCTTCAAGAGTATCTCTTTTATCTGTAACTTTTGTTGTTGGATTTAAACAATATGGGCATTTCATTTCTTTTTTTACATACAATATTTTGTATGCCTTACCCTTTTTTTATCTTGTAATTTGTGTTTTCGTTTATTAAAAAGAAATCTTTTATTTAAATGTTTATAACTACTCACTAATGATTTGGGTGCTTATTCTTTGCATTGGAAACATTTCTTGTAAAAATTCTATCCATCTTCTAAAGTTTTCACTTATTCTTTGATAGCCTGTGTTTTTTGCAACTGCTATCCCAACTCTGAGGTAATATTCTGGAGGGGGTGCAGCATGTATTCTTCTTTTCCATTCAAGAGCTTCATAAAAAATCCTAAGCAAGTTAGGCATCTTGCTACAAGGCCATAACCTCGATGTTTAGTTACTCTTGGAAAAATGTCTAATGGGTCAGATATAGCATATCTTATCATCCCTCCAACTTTAAAGATTTCTCCATTATCTGCAAAATCTGCAAGGGATAATATATAATTAAGATCTAATAAATTTGCAGGAATTATCTCCCCCTTATTTCTAAATATCTTCTTAGTATTCTCTCAGTGTTTTCTCTTTTCATAAACTAAATTTTTTATTTTTGAATAAATATTTTATTGTGTTTTTTTATATATTTTAGAATCTACTTTTTGATTAATTACTCCTAAGAGCTCGCAGTTCTTGCAAATATCTCTTTGGGATGGCTCTCTACAAATTTTACAATATTTTATTTTGTCTCTTTTAATATTGAGTTTTTCCATAAATTTGACAAAATTTTCAAGCATTTGTATTTTTTCTTTTGGTTTATATTTTTCAAGAAGAGTTCTTGTTTCTATCCTATATGATTTTTGGGCGCAAGGGCATTTTTTCTCATTAACTGGGAGTTTTTTTATTTTTGAATACTTTAGCACTTCTTTTTCTGGAATGTAATATAATGGCTTTATTCTTGGTATGAATTTTTTATTCTCTTTTCCTTTTGTTATGGGTCCTAAATTTGCACTTAATTTCAGACTTCCCTTGAATAAATTAATTAAGAATGTTTGGAGTTCATCATCTAAATTGTGTCCAGTTGCAAGATATTCTGCTTTTAATCTTCTTGCTTCTTTGTTTAAAATATCTTTTTTTATCACTCCACATATTGCACAATTATTTAGTTTTTTGTATTTTGGAAAAGATTTTATTGCAGCTCTGATATAGCACATAGTTACTCCTTTTTTTTCTTTTACTATATGCTTGTGAAGTTTTATTTTCAAATTTTCGCACAGTTCTTCTGTTTTTTTGAGACACTCTTCACTATATTTTCCAATGCCTAAATCAATATGAAAGCCTTCAATATTATATCCTAATTTTTTGAGCAAAAAAGCAGTGACAGCAGAATCTTTTCCTCCAGAAAGTGCAATAAGTATTTTGTCTTTTTTACTTATTCCTATTTTTTTTAAAGTATCTCTTACTTTTTTTTCAATTTCTTCTGCTTTCATTTTCTTATAATATTTTTAATGTATATAATATTTTTCATCTATTTTAGAACAACAATTTTTTTAAGAGATTTATTTTTTTAATTTTCCATGAGGGAATTAGTAACTCTTGATAAATTCAAGCTTTTTGTTTCTCCTCTAATTCAATTAGACCCTCTTGTGCAAATGTATTTTTTTCATGAAGATGATAGTAGAAGAATTTTTCCTCCTAAAACTTATTTTTGCTCTGAGTTTAATCCTGGGAATCTTTCGCGGATAATCCGGCTTATTATCCCTTTTAAAATTAGAGGGATTGATTTTGAAGAATATATAATTAGAACTGGAACAGCAGTATTTTTTGGTTATTCTTATCCTGAAGATTGGAGAGATAAAGATGGTGTTAGAGGATATACTCTTCCAGATTTGATTGAAGCAGCACAAAAAGGCTTTTTTCTAGAAGCAGAGTTTTATATCCCCCTAATAAAAGAAAGGATTCTTAATAGAAGATTTAATCTTGCTTAAGGAGAAACCTATAAAAAGCTGTAATTATTTTTTACTTTATGGAAGAGGTGAGAAATATCTTAAAGATTCTTAAGAGAACTTTATCTGCTTTAAGAAGACGAGATGCTTCTAAGATAAAGCACTTGAGTAATCAGACAATTAATACTGCTTCACGAACTCAGGATGCTGATAATATTTCAGTTGCTGTAATTGTTTATTCTCTTGGAAAAATTCTTGAAAGAGAGAAAAATAGGGATGATGAAAAATTTATATCTTTTTTAGATAATGTTGAACTCTTTTTGGAAAAATCAATTAAAGCTCTTAAAGAAAAGAATTTCGAAGAAGTTAGGAATAATCTTGAATTAATAAGGAAGGAAATTACTAATTTATCAGGGAAGTTAAGGGAATATATTAAGGAAGTTTTTCGTAGAGCCCAAGTAAATAAAGCTTCAAGAATTTATGAGCATGGTATTTCTATGGAAAGAACTGCAAAATTACTTGGAATAACAATGTTTGAATTAGCAGAATATTCTGGAGGGACTAGAATCTCTGAAACAAAAGAATCAAAGACAATTTCAGAAAAAGAAAGAATTAAACTCGCATTAGATATCTTTAGTTAAGATGAAGAAAGCCATTGTCTTTGACTCAAGCACTTTGATTTCTTTAGCTATGAATGGTCTTTTTGAGGAAATAAAACTTTTAAAAAAGTTCTTTAACGGGTATTTTTTGATTACACAAGAAGTTTACTATGAAATTGTTCAAAGACCTATAAAAGTTAAGAGGTTTGAGTTGGAGGCTTTGAGATTGAAAAAGCTTATAGATGAAAGAATCTTAGAATTTCCAGAGGTTGTTGGAATTGATAGTAAAAAAATTTCTTCTGAGACAAATTCTTTATTAAAAAAACTTAATTCTTCTTTTATTGCAGGGGATAGGCCTGTGCATATTGTTGATAGTGGGGAGGTTGCGTCGCTTGTTTTATATAGTGCTCTTGAAAAGAAGGGTTTTGATGTTGTTCTCGCAATTGATGAGAGGACGACGAGGGTTCTATGCGAAAAACCAAGAAATCTTGTTAAAATTTTGGAGAAAAAACTTCATTCTAATGTTAGGATGGTTGATGAAGAACCAATAAAATGTAAGGTTATTCGTTCAGCTGAATTAGTATATATTTTATGGAAAAAGAATCTCTTAAATATAAAAGATTCTAGAACTCTTGATGCTCTTCTTTGGGCTGTTAAATTTAGAGGGTGCGCAATAAGCAGTGATGAAATTAGAGAAATTGAGAGGATTAGTTGATTTTTTTCTTAATTATTCTTCAATATCTTTATTTTCTTCAAAGTTCTCTTCAATCTTTTTTTCAAACAATTTTGAGCTTGGTTGCTCATAAGGTGTATAAATTGCTTCTTCTTTCATCTTTCTTACTAAAGATTTATTAATATTTAAACTTAACTTTTATTATGATTAGAAAAAAACAAAAAATTGATTTTAAATATAATTTAAGGGAATATTGGAATCTTTTAAAAAAACATAAAAAGATTTTTTTCTCGCTTTTGGTCATTGTTCTTTTACTAGAGGCACTCTATACAGTTGATAAATTCTTATTCAAGAGAATTATAGATGATGGATCTAGGTTTATTTCAGGAAACCTTTCTCAAGAGACTTTTATTTTGACCTTGGTATTTATTGCATTAGTGTTTATTGTTGTTTCAATATTGAAAGCTTCTTTTAAGTGGTTGAGCATTCATTTTCTCTCTTTATTAGATTCTACACTTGTTTTTGACTTAAAAAGAAAATACTTTAACCATCTTTTAGGACTTTCATATAAATTTCATACTACTCATAAAACTGGAAAGCTTATCTCTCGGATTATTCGCGGTTCTGGGGCTGTTGAAGGTTTTAATGATAATCTTATATTTAATTTTGTTCCCCTATTGTTTCAGTTAGTTTTAGTGGGAGGTTCAATAGCTTATTTTAATTGGCAATCTTCTCTTATTTTAATTATAACCTCTGTTTTATTTATTGGGTACAGTTTGTTTATTCAAACCAAACAACAATCCCATAGAATTAGGTTTAATAGAATAGAGGATTCTGAAAAAGGTCTTATTAGTGATGTTTTTACTAATATTGATTCTATAAAGTATTTTGGAAAAGAATCTACAATTAAGAGAATTTATCTTAAAGCTGCAGAAAAAACTAAAAAAGCTTCTTTAAGGTATTGGGGTTATTTTAGGTGGTTTGATTCTGGACAGATATTAATTCTGTCTTTTGGCTTATTTTTCTTGATTTATTTTCCTATGAAAAGTTTTTTAGATGGCTCCCTTTCAATTGGAACCCTTGTATTTATTTATTCTATTTATGAAAATGTTGCAGGCCCTCTTTTTGGGTTTGTTTGGGGTATTAGGGGCTTTTATAGGTCAATGGCTGATTTTCAGGGGCTTTTTGAATATAGCAAAGTAAAAAATGAAATTAAGGATAAACCTAACGCTAGAGAATTAAAAATAAGAAAAGGAGAAATTGAATTTAAGAATATTACTTTTGGTTATACTAAAAAAAAGAAGATTTTTGAGAATTTTAATCTCAAGATAAAATCCGGACAGAAAGTTGCACTTGTAGGACATTCTGGTTGTGGGAAAACTACATTAATTAAACTTCTTTATAGATTATATGATGTTGAGAATGGGCAGATATTAATTGATGGTAAAGATATTCGTGATTTCAAGCAAGAATCTCTTAGGAGTGAGATGGCTATTGTTCCGCAGGAATGTATTTTATTTGATGACACAATTTATAATAATGTTAAATTTGCTAATCCTAAAGCAACACGGGAAGAAGTTATGGAGGCAATACGCATGGCACAGTTGGATAAGATTGTTGAAAGGTTGCCTCGAAAAGAGAGAACTATTGTAGGAGAAAGGGGGGTTAAGCTTTCTGGAGGAGAAAAGCAAAGAGTTTCTATTGCAAGAGCTTTATTGGCAAATAAGAAAATAATTGTTCTTGATGAAGCAACCTCTGCTTTGGATTCTGAAACAGAGCATGAGATTCAAGAAAGTTTGAAAACCCTTTTGCAGGGAAGGACTGCAATTATTATTGCTCATAGATTATCGACTATTATGAATGCAGATAAAATTGTTGTTATGAAAGATGGGAATATTGTTCAGCAAGGAACACACAATAAATTAATCAAAGAGCCTGGAGAATATAGAAAGCTATGGAATCTTCAGAGAGGAGGTTATCTGAAATAAAACTCTTAGAATTTTTTAATAGAAATATTTATAAATAAAAATTTACTAATATAAGTAAAATGTTACTTAAATACCATCTTGAGATATTTGAAGAATTTCTTGGAGATTATTCTATGAGGTTAACAGGTAGTTTTATTGCTAAAAAAAAGAACCTAAATCAAAAAACTGTATCAAATTATCTGGGTAAATTAGAAAAGGAAGGAATTTTAAAAAGCAAGATAGAGGGTAAAAATAAGTTATATTTTTTGAACCTTGGTAATAAAGAAATAATAAGACATTTTATCATAGCTGCAGAACATTTAAGAACAATAAAATTTTACAAAAAGAACCTTTTAATAAAAGAGATATCAGAAAAAATTCTTCCTTATATTAAAGGAATAGCAATAATCTTCGGTAGTTATGCTAAAAATCTTCAAGAAGATGATTCTGATTTGGACATTTTAGTGATTGGAAAAGCAAATGAAAGAGAGATAAGCAAAATTGCAGATATTTATAATAAGGAACTGAACTTAAAGATTTATCCAAGATTGAAAAAAGATGTTCTTACAATTGAAGCATTAAAAAACCATATAATAATAAAGAATGTTGAACAATTGGTTGAAGAATTAATAAAATGAATAAGATTATTTGGTGTTTGAAGCAAAAGAAGGGGATTAGGTTAATAGAGCCAAATAATTCCTAGCTATAGCATATATAAAAAAGGCGGAAAACGCATTAAGAGCTGCTAATGAGTTAAGTGATAATTTTGATTGGGAGATATCTTCTTCATATTATTCAATGTACTTTTCTTTGTATGCGATACTTATGAAAATTGGAGTGAAATCAGAAATACACTTTTGCACAATTCTTTTTATGAAAGAATTTTTAAGGGATTATTTTTCAGAGGAGGATATAGAACTTTTAGAAAAATCACAAAAAGCAAGGATAGATGTTCAGTATTATTCAGATAAGAATATTTCAAAAGAATTATATCAAAAGATTAAAAAACAAAGAGCATTGTTTTTAGTAAAATGCAAAAATATTTTGAATCATATGAATGAAGAAACAGTTAAAAAACTAAGAGAAAAAATAAAAATTTATAATTAATCATCTTTATTTTAGCAGACTTTATTGGTTTTTTGAGGTTTTTTTGAATTCCAAAACCTTAAAAATAAAAAACACTCTCTTTTTTTGAGGGTGCGTAGTTTAATGGTAAAACAGGCGGCTCCAGACCGCCAGACGGGGGTTCGATTCCCTCCGCGCCCATCGAACCCTTTGGGTTTAGTTTGGCTATGAGTGTAGCGATAGACGAACTAGGTCGAACTTTGTGAGGCCCGATTCCCTCAGCGCCCATTGTAAATGAGCCCATATTGAAATGTTTATTGATATTCATTCACACCTCGAGATTTGTAAACCAGTTAATGAAAAAATAGAAAATGCAAGAAAGAACAATGTAAAAATAATTCTAACTTGCGGGACAGACAAAAAAACAAACCGATTCGCACTTGATTTAGCAAAGAAGTTTAATGAAATAAAAGCTTGTCTTGGGATTTATCCTTGTGATGCTCTTAAGCTTTCTGAAAAAGAACTGGAGCAAGAGATTGAATTTATAAGAAAAAATAAAACTTTAATTGTTGGAATTGGTGAGGTTGGATTAGATTTAAAAGAGTGTTCTTTAATTGAAAAACAAAAAAAGAATTTAGAAAAATTCATAAAACTTGCAATAGAATTAGATAAACCAATCATAATCCATTCAAGAAAAGCAGAGGAAATTGCAATAGAGCTTCTTGAAAAATTTAATTATAAAAAAATAATTATGCATTGTTTTTCAGGCAAATTAAAATTAGTAAGGAGAATTATTGATAATGGATGGTTTTTTAGCATACCTACAAATATAACTTATAGCCAACATTTTCAAAAAGTTGTAGAAATTGTTCCATTAGAGCAATTATTTTGCGAGACAGATTCACCTTTTCTTCATCCATTTAAAAAAAGAAATAATGAGCCTGCGAATGTAATTGAAAGCTACAAAAAAATTGCAGAAATTAAAAAAATTTCTTTAAAAGAGATTGAAAAACAGGTTGAAGAAAATTATAAAAGGATTTTTAAATAGACCTGTTTTTATAAAAAAATGTTGCCAAAAACACATATTATAACAGGTT
The DNA here is from genome assembly GCA_017609405.1 of Candidatus Pacearchaeota archaeon. Lineage (GTDB taxonomy): Archaea > Nanobdellota > Nanobdellia > Pacearchaeales > GW2011-AR1 > JAFCDZ01. The sequence goes on along the minus strand of JAFCDZ010000001.1, from coordinate 38,949 downwards.
TTTTATTCTCTTGCATACTCTTTTTTTTATTTCCGGAAATAACTTTATTAGGTGCATTGGTTATATTTTTATCTTCTTTTTTAATTGATGTTGACCATTACTTTGTTTATATTCTAAGAAAAAAAGATGTTAATCTTTTTAGGGCTTATAAATGGCATATTCTTCTAGGGAGGAACTTAAAAGAAAAACTAAAACAAATTCCTTTTTATCATGTTTTTCATAGTGTTGAGTTTATTATTTTATTAGGGATATTGTCTTTTTTTTCAAGATGGTTTTTTTATATTCTTATAGGGGTTCTTTTTCATTCCTTCCTTGATTTTTATGGTTTTATTGCTCATAAAGAATTTAAATCAAGAGCATATTCTTTTATCTCCTATTTGAGGGCTAGGGCCAAAAAACAAAATAAGTGGACTATAAGAGCAATTAAAAATTCTTTTTGGGTAGTTTTAACAACTCTTTCAGAGAAATTTGGTGGCTTGATTTTATCAATTTTTTTGGCGCGACTTCTTATGCCTGATTTATTTGGATTATATGGGCTTGCTCTTTCTACAATTCTTATTTTTTCTTCTTTAACAGATATGGGTCTTGGGAGTACATTAATTAAATATCTTTCAAGAATAAGGGATGAGGAACGATATAAAGGGTATGTTAAATATTTTTTTAAGCTGAAATTTATTCTTGTTGGTTTTGTTTCATTAGTTTTATTATTGTCCTCAAAGATTATTGCTGATTATTATCACAAGCCTATTTTCTTGGCTCTTTTGTCAGGAGTGCTTTTTTTGATATTCATGTCCTTTGGAGGATTTTTTGATGCTATTTTTAAATCAAGAAATAATTTTAGATACCCCTTTATTAGGTCTATTCTTTTTCAATTTTTTAGGGTCTCCTTTGTTCTTGTTTTTGTTTATTTATTTGTCAATAAACTTTCTGAAGAACCTCTTTTATTTGCCATTTTTTCGTTGATTTCTTTTTCAGCATTTTTTTCAATAATTTTTGTTCTTTATTATGCTTCAAAAAAAGAAGGATATTCTTTTTTAGACTTTAGTTCAAATGAACCTAATAAGAAAATTAGAAAAGAAATCTTGAAGTTTACTCTCCCCCTTTCTGCACTAACTCTTTCAGGAATCTTTTTTGGGAATATTGATAAAGTATTTTTAGGTCCTCTTGTTGGTGCGAGTATTATTGGGTTTTATAATATTGCTCTCTCATTGGTTGGAACTGCAGCTTCTGTAATTCCTTTCTCAGCAGCTTTTTTTCCTATATTCAGTAGACTAAACAAGAGAGAGAGTGAGAGGGAATTTATTAAAGCAATACTTCTTGTTCTTGCTTCATCTATGTTTTTATTTTTGTTTATCTTTATTTTTTCTGATTGGATTATTTTTCTTATCTATGGAAAAGCATATCTCCCGGCTCAACCATTACTGAAACTTCTTTCATCAATGCTTCTGCTTTTGCCAATTTCAGGGCTTTATCAATCTTATCTTATTTCAAGAGGTAGAACAAGATTTGTTGCGTCAGCAAATATCGGTGCGACAATTTTGAATATCCTCTTGAATTACTTTTTGATTATGTATTTTCTTCAATATTCTCAATTATTAGCAGCAGCAGGTGCAGCAGTTGCAAGTATTCTTAGTAGAATCTTTTCTATGGTTCTATTGTTTGTTGGTGTTCTGATAAGTAAATCTAAATAATATTTTAGAATTGTTTCTGTTAAATTTATAAAGATTCCTTTTATTATTTTTTTATGGAAAAACTTTATTTTTTGCCAAATAATCCAGAGGAGCTTGTACATCAAAAAAAAATTTTCAATTTTTTTAATTTTTATAATGTATGGTGGTATTTTAATAATTCAAAATATAGGGCTTTAATCTCTAAAAATTATAATCTAAATTTTCCAGATGGGAGAATCTTATCTCTTTTTCTTGGGATTTCTCAAAGAAGAGGACCTTCTTTTACTAAGAAATTTCTTCTTTCTTCCTATGCTAAGAATAAGAAACATCTTTTTTTGGGTCTTTCAAAAAAGGATATTCATAAATTAAGTAAGCTTACAGGAATTCCTATTATGAAGATGTCTTTTTTTGATTTGCCTTTTATAGGGGGTATAGAATTTGATAATAGGACTATCAGAGGGGTTATTAGGAAAGTTAAAACATTCAATCCAGATTTTATTTGGTTTGCTATTGGAAGTCCTAAACAAGAAATCCTTGCAAATATGATTTATCCTTTTGTGAGAAAGACAATGTTTGTTGTCGGAGCTGCTTTTGATTTTTTATTAGGAAATAAAAAAGAAGCTCCAAAAATATGGTCTTTTATGGGTCTAGAATGGTTTTATAGATTAATTACTGATTTTAATCATTCTAAGAAGAAAGTTCTTAGAAGTTTTATGGGGCTTATTTATATTTTAATTGGTAAAGTTAAATTAGAGGTAGAAAAATGAAGAAAATTTTATTTTTAAGTCCTCTCCCACCCCCTTATTATGGAAGTGCGCTTTCTAGTAAGATGTGTTTAGATATTCTGAAAAATATAAGAAGTATGGATGTTTTTAATATAAAATTAAATTATTCTAAAGAGATTCAAGATATTGGAAGAATAAATTTTTCGAAAATAAAGGGTTTTTTCACAACTAAAAAGAAGATAAAGGAATTTTTTTCAGATTCTTTTCTCGACTTAGTTTATATGGTACCTGCCACACATGGTCTTGGATTAATTAGAGATTATTTAATTGTGCGAGAGATAAGAAAATATTGGAAGAAAGAAATTTTATTTCATGTTAGGAGTAGAATTTTAGAGAGAGACAAAAAAAATCCTTTTTATGGGTTTTTGCTGAGAGGTTTATTCAATGGAAGTAGTGTGATTGTTGTCGGCAAGGCTTTAAAAAAAGATCTTGTTGGGTTAAATATTCGAAAAATCTTTGTTTTGCATAATGCTATTAAGAATGAAGTAACAGATTCAAGGGTTAAGGGGATATTGGAAAAGAGAAAGAAGCATAAACAATTGAATTTATTATTCCTATCGAATATGGACCCTTCAAAAGGGTGGATAAAACTTCTTGAATCTTGTAGAATCCTAGATAAGAAAAATATTTCTTTTAAGTGCGATTTTATTGGAGGATGGCCATCACAAAAATATAAAGACTTTTTTGATAGTTTTGTGTGTGAAAATAATCTCAAGGGGAAAGTTTTTTCCCATGGAAAAGTTATTGGAAAGAAAAAGAACAAGTTTCTTGAAAATGCAGATATTCTTATTTTTCCAACAGAATATCCTCTTGAAACTTTTGGAAGAGTAATCATTGAAGGAATGATGTATGCTTTGCCTGTTATTGCTAATAGTGTCGCTTCTATTCCAGAAATTATTGATGAAAGTAAAACAGGATATTTGCTAAAGGAGAATACTCCTGAGGAAATTGTTTCTAAAATAGAATTATTGATGGATTTTAATAAAAGGAAGAAAATGGGATTAAATGGAAGAAAGCGATTTATGAAATTTTTTGAATTAAATTTTTTTAAGAAAAAATTTTTAGAAATAATTAATTTATTTTGATTTTCCCCAATATTCTAACCACTTATAGAAAATAAAGAGTCTTATGCTATATGTTTTGCTTATTTGGTCTTTCTCTTTTATGATCCTTTCTTTATAGAATTCAATCCATGCATCATCAATTATTTTCTTTTTTTCTAATTTTTTTAAAATTTCTTTTAATTTTTCTTTACCTTCTTTTTCAATTAACCATCTTTCAATTGGGGGCGTGAACCCTTGTTTTTTTCGTTTTATTATTTTTTTTGGTATTAGATTCTTGACAATTCCTTTTAGTAAAATTTTTTCATTGAAAATTGACACTTTCCATTTTGTAGGTATTTTGGATGCAAATTCTAAAAAACGATAATCTAAGAATGGGCTTCTGACTTCTAATGAATGAGCCATTGATGCTCTATCCACTTTTGCTAGATAATTGTCTGGTAATGTAAGATAGAGAATGTCCATCAATCTTATTGCTTCTATTAGATTTCCTTTGGATAACTTTAAACATTCTTTAAATTTCTCTTCTACGAAGTTTATGTAAGACCTTGGTTTATAGACATTTTCTCTTGCTTTAGAATATAACACTTCTTTTGGTAATAGGCTTAACTTAAGCCCTTCTCTTATTTTTGAAAGTATTTTGGTTTTGGGTATTATTAATAAGCTTAATTTTCTTAGAGTTACTGGAATTTTTCTTAGGATTTCTATTTGTGCGGCTATCTTATATCTTGGATATCCACCAAACATTTCATCCCCTCCATCTCCGCTTAAAGCTACTGTTAGAGATTTTCGCGCAAATTTTGAAAGTAAGAATGTTGGGAACATGGATGGATCAGAGAGGGGCTCATCAAAATAATAAAATATTGATTTTAATGTGTTGTTTAATTCTTTTTTTGTAAAGTAACTATGATGGTTATTTACTTTAAGATTCTTCGTTATTATTTTGATATATTCTGTTTCATCATACCCTTTTTCAAAACCCATAGAATATGTTGTTAAGTTCTTTTTTCCTAAGATATTTGTTATCTCTGATACTATTGATGAACTATCTACCCCCCCACTTAGAAAAGCACCAACAGGAACATCAGCAATAAGTCTTATATTTGTAGCATCTCTTAATAATTCCTTTCCTTTTTTAACTACATATCTTTTGTTGTTTATTGGTGAATATCTTGGAGGATAAAAATATCTTTTCTTTTGAAATTCCTTTGTTTTTAAGTTAAAAAATATATTATGGCCTGCTTCGAGTTTATTAATTTCTGAATAGATTGTTTTTGGTGCAGGAATGAATCCTAAGGAGAAATAGAGATCTATTCCTTCTTTATCTAAACTATATTTTATTTTGTGTTGAAGTATTCCTTTTATTTCTGAGGAAAAGATAAATTTTTTACCGTCATAAAAATAATAAAGAGGTTTTTGTCCTAACCGATCTCTGCTTAGAAAGAGAATTTTTTCTTTTGGATTATAGATGCAAAAAGCCCACATACCGTTAAATCTTTTGACACACTCTTCACCCCATTCCATATAGCTTGCTAGAACTACCTCTGTATCTGTTTTTGTTTTGAATTTATAGCCTCTTTTTTTCAATTCTTCTTTTAACTCTTTGAAATTGTATATCTCTCCGTTAAATACTATCACTGCTTTATTTTTGTTATGTTCATACATCATTGGTTGGTTTCCTCTTTTGTTTAAGTCAATTATTGCAAGCCTTCTATGGCCTAAGGACACACCTTGTTTTGAGAAAACTCCTTCTGCATCAGGACCCCTATGTTTTATAGAATTGTTCATCTTTTTAATTAATTCTTTGTTCACAAAATTAAATCCATTTATTCCGCACATAGTGATTAAAAATAAGAGGGGTTTTTAAGAGTTGATATGTAAATTTTTTTTGTTTCTTTAGATATTTTTTTCCAAGAATTTTTTTTCAATTTTTTATAAAATCTTTCTCCCATCTTTTTTGCCTTTTCTTTATTGATATTTTTAATTATCTCCTTTAATTCACTAATTCTCTCATAGTAAAACGCATCTTTTCCAATAATCTCTTTAAATACTGGCAATTTTTTTGCTAATACAGTTCTTTTAAAGGATCCAAATAGAAAAAGAACAGCAGAGTTTGTGGTTCTCTTGTAAGGCAAAAAACCAATATCTGAAGCATTGAATAAATATTGTAGTTCATCGTCGGGTATAAACCCTAATTTTAATTTTATGTTCTCTTTGTTTTTTTCTGCTAAATTTTCTAATTTTTTCTTTATTATATCATTTTCCGGTTTTCCAGCTATTATTAGTATAAAATTTTTTATTTTATTATTTTTAAAATAATCTATCACATCCAATATTCCCTTATATTTCCATAGACTACCAAATAGGAGAGCGACTATCTTTTTTTCAGGTATCTTTAATTTTTTTCGTGCTTCTCTTTTTGATACTTTATTTGGATAATAACCAATAAATGTTTCCGGAAAAACCTTTGCAACTTTCTTTTCACTTACATTATATCTTCTAATTAATTCTTTTTTTGACCAATTATTAAACACTATTATCCTATCTGCTATATATTTTAAATATATTCTGAATCCTATTTTTTCAATTTTTGGATGATACTCCTCATGCGATTGGATGTTATGGAGAGAAATAATTATTTTTTTTCTTAAAATAAATTTAATTAATAAGAATAAATAAATAAAAAAACTAATCTTAAGGAATGTTTTAATTTTGCTTTTAGATACTATATAGTATTCAATCCAGTGGAGATGTATTATATCTACAGAGAAGATTTTTAAAGGTTCTTTGAAATCAAATATCCTTATATTCTCTTTTTTTAAGTTCTCATATAGTTGTAAAAGATAAGGGTCCTTTGTTTTTTTATATGCGAACCCTACAAATATTTTTATATCCTTCATTTTAAAACTTTCTTTATATTTTTTATTTTAGCAAAAAGTATTTTTATTATTTTTTCTTTTTTTTTGAAAAATTTTAGATACTTTTTTAAATAATATCCATTAAATTTTCCCCCTACCCTGAATCCTTTTTTTATTTCATATCTTTTTAATTCTCTATTTTTATCCTCTTTCGTGTGTGTTCCTCTTTCAAGACCTATATTTGTGATTAGGTTCTTTGTTGGAATTATTGCAAGCCCTTTTCTTTTTTGACATGTAAATCCCCATTGATAGTCCCATGTATTAATTTTTTTTTGATATGTTAATTCATAAAGGTATATACCTTTAATCTTATCTAATAAAGGGTGTTTTTTCATGAATCTGAGACTTTTAATTCTCCACTTTGGCCAATCTTTCATTTCGACATCATAATGTTTCCATGCTCTTCTCCACGTTGCCCACCCCCATACATTAAAAGCATCCGCAAAGAAATAATCTTCTTTAATTGGAGAAACCTCTTCAACATTTGTTCCAGAAATATGCATTATTTTTTCATTGTTCTTGTATTTTTCTAACATTTCTTGGCAGAATCTAAAAAAGCTTTGACTTGGGACACAATCATCTTCTAATATAATACCTGTTTCTTCATTTTCAAAAAACCAATCAATTGCAGAAGAAACTGCATATTTACATCCAAGATTTTTGTCTCTAAAAAGGGTTTTTACCTTGCATTTCCAATCAATATTTTTTAATATATAATCTCTAACAGCATCTGTTTTTTTCTTCTCCTCTTGAGTTCTTGGCCCATCAGCTGCTATATAAAGCCTGGGGGGTTTTGCCTTTTTTATTTCAGAAAAAACTCTTCTTGTTGTATCAGGACGATTAAAGACTATGAAAAGTACAGGTGTTGTGAGTTTGAATTTTTTTTGTTCTTTCATTTTTTACTCATTGAAATAATGTTTATTAAAAGATTTTTCCTTTTGTATATTTAATAAATTTTAACTTGGTGTCTTTTGTTATTCCTTTTTTCCATAATAAACTATCTTGCTTCCAATATTCTCTATTTTTATTGTTTTGAAATACTTTTCCATCAATTTTTTGAGAGATTTCTTTGTAAAAAATGAAAAATGTTTATTAGGATATTCAAAAGCTTTTATATCACCAAGCAAACATTTAATTCTTAATTTCCAATATAAATGATTTGGTGTTGTTATAAAAATGAACCCCCCTTTTTTAAGAGTGTTATGTATTTTAATAATCATTTTTTTTGGATCAATAAGGTGCTCTATAACTTCCAATGAGAATACCCCATCATAATTATTCTTTTTAAGATTTTTTATAACTTTTAAGCCTTTTTTTCTTAAAATTTTGCGAGAGTTTTTATTTGGCTCATAACAGTCAACTATTGCTCCTTTTGAGCTGAGATACTCTGAAAATTCTCCATTTCCACAACCAAAATCGAGAAGTCTTCTTTCTGTAAGCTCTATTTTCTCTTTTTTGATAAATTTTATTGAAATAATATATTGTTCACGTTTAAAATTTTCTTCCCTTATTAGTGGCTGATTTATGTAATCTTTTTGAGGGGTCATTTTTTATATCCAAAATTAATGAAATCTTCTTTATATCTTTGATACACCTTTTCTTTCAATTCAGGAGTATAATATTCCTGCCAGGGTTTGTGTTTTGTTTTGTTTTCCATTCCTAATCCTTCATTTTTTATTCCAAGTATTTTACAAAGAATATTCCAATCGTTCTCAAAATTTTCTATTTTTCCTATAAAAGAGGGTTTTAGACCGCTTTCTTTTATTAGCTCCGTCATAGATTTAAAATGAGGGTCTGCACATTCATCTGGAATGAGTGACGCTAATTCAGCAAATTCTTTAAAGGTTATGTTTTTTTTAATTACAATGTTTCTGCAAACCCCTCTTATATAATCATTGTCTTTATTAAAATTTTTTACCTTATCTAAATAAAGGGATAAAAATCTATCATATGGATTTCGAACAAAAGTAAATATAAATTTTCCTTGAGATATTCTTTTTAATTGTTTTTTTGTTAGTCTTGGATCACCCCAAGTTATTTTTCTGATCTCTTTTTTTATTGTTGTATTAGCACATTTTGGAAGAGTTATATATATAGCATTTTTTCCACATAGATTTCCCAAGGACTTCGGAGGAATTATCTTATTTTTTAAGTATTTTAATTCTTCAAGTAGTTTTGAGTTTTTTATCATCTTTTTATATATTTACTATACTTTTTAAGATTTTTTTTTATTATTTTTGGAAATGTTTCATCTATTTTTATATATCTTATTTTTGAATTTTCTAATGGAATAATCCCTTTTTCAATAATCTCTTTTACGAATTTTTCATTCTTTAATTCAGGACGATCAAATTCTGGGTGTGAAACATTTTTGTATTTTTCTATAACTTTTTTTACACCTCCTAAGTAACTAAAGTGCCAACCCCCTTTTTTTATAGTATAGTAATTTTTCTTTCCATAAACTCTTGGATTTATCTTTCTCCATAGATAGGGTGTTGTTCTTAGAAAATCTATTTTGTTTTTTAATTCTTTTCTAAGTGTTTTTATTTTGCATGCTCGTGTTCCAGGAGAGTTTTCTCCTTTTCCATAAACTTTTCCATTAAGATAATATCTGAAATTTGCTAATTCAAATTCAACATAACGGTATTTTTCAAGCATTTTTTTCATTTCTTCTATTTTTTCACTTTTAGGTATCTCATCAACATCTGTACCCATTATAATGTCTTCATCTGAAGCGTAGGCTAACCCTTCTATAAGCATCCTTCTTTGATACTCTATCATCTTATATCTTGCTACCCCCCCAATTATTCTTGCAAGAACTCTCCTCAAGATTAATTGGAATCTTCTTGGAAGTTTTTTTTCTAATTCTATAAAAAACTTATCAATTATATTTATTCTTGGCATTTTGATAATTTTTACATAAATAATTTTATCAAAGTATTTCTTGTATCGTTCTTTGTTTTTTTCAAAAAGGAATTCTTTTGGTTTTCCGCTAAAGGTACTATTTGCTTCTGCTAAAACAAAGTAATCTACAACTTTATCTAATTCACCAAATCTTATTTCTAATAAATCAAGCTCATTGAAGAAAGTGAAGCAGTCATAAATAATACTTTTTTGTTTGTTTTTTATCTTTTTAAGAAAATTCTTAGGAAATTTAACTACTACCCTCTTATTCTTTTGTATCTCTTTTTCTTTATCTTTTGTTTTTTTCATTTTTTTCTCTTAAAATTTTTTTATATACTTTTAATAACCTTTTTGAATAATTTTCCCAACTAAACTTTTTTACCCTTTTCCTTGCAGCTCTTCCCATTTTTTCACAAATTTTTGGATTATCATGAAAATACTTTATTTTTTCTTTTATTGCTTCTACATCTCTTATGGGTATTATAAACCCCTCCTTTTTATTACGTATAATTGATCCGCTATTGACCGTTGCAATAACCGGCAAACCCGCCGCCATCGCTTCATAACATGTTAGTGCCGAACCCTCCTCGAGTGATGGTGAAACAAAGACGTTAGCATTTTTTAGGTATTTTGATGGATTAGGATTAAAGCCAACGAATCTAATTGTTTTATCTTTTTTGTATTTTTTAATTATATCTTCTATATCTGGCCAAATACGTCCTACTAAGATTAGTTCAGAATTCATAAGATTTAATTCTTTCCATGCTTTTAATAAATAATGAACACCTTTCCTTACTTGAAGGCTTCCAATGAAGATTACTCTAAATTTTTTACCCTTCTTTTTTCTTTGCCCTGAAAATTTTTTGTAATCTACTCCATAAGGTATTAGTATTAATTGTTTCTTTGATTTCTTTCCATATTTTAAAAAAGAATTATAAACAAATTTTGATGGGCACATTACATAATCAAAAAGCTCGATTATCCTCGATTCTTTTAGTATCTCTTTTTTTTTGGGAATAAACCTCTTTTTTCCAAGTAAATTATATTCTTCTTCCATAATCTTTAAGAAATTTTTTGGATGACTATTTGCCCCTTCTAATATCAGTGTTGCTCCTTGTTTTTTTGCTTTGATTACAGCGTTTTTTGAAACATTCATCCAAGTGTGATATATTTTACATTTTGGAAGTTCCTTTTCTACTAATTTTCCATATATCCAATTTATATATTTAAATGGTTTAATGTTAATACCTATTTTTTTTTCGAGGAATCTTAGCGGAAGCGATAAAATTTCAAGAAAACCATAAGAGTATATATTTTTTTTATCAATCTTTATACTTTTATCATATCCTCTACAAAAGATTCTATATGATATTTCTTTAGAATTATTAAGCGATTTAATAGCGTTAAGCGCTGTTGTTCCCATTCCGATGCTTCCTAATTTAGATGCGACAACATAAATAATGTCTATTGGTTTTTCCATAACTTTTATTAATTCAATCTTTATTTAAAGGTTATGTCAAAAAAGATTGATATTTATTTTCAATATCCTTGGAAGTTTCCCGATAGCTCTTATTATAAAAATATTTTAGATTATCCTCCAAAGGGTGTGGCTTTTGTTAATTATACTAAAAAAGAAAATAAATTTAATGTTATTGGTTCTTCTAAAAAATTTTTGGTTATGCAAAAAATTAAGAATTTATTAAGAAAGTTTTTGGAATTTTTATCTCTGCCAAATATTACATTTACTTTACGCAATGATTTTGATTTGATACATTGTGCTCATTGTTTATCTTTGAATAAAAAACCTTGGATTGTGGATACTGAAGTATATGATAGGGTTGCTTCTACAGGAAAGATTGCTTATTCTAAACTTGGGAAATGGATAATAAAAAAAAGTTTGGAGAGCGATTATTGTAAAAAAATAATTGCTTGGTCTGATGATTGTAAGAAAACTTTTGAAGAAGCTTTTCCAGGTAATAAAAAAATTTTGAGTAAAATAGAAGTTCTTCATTTTGCCCTTCCTAAGATTAATTTTAAGCGAATTCCTCATAAGAATGTAAGGGTCCTTTTTGTTGCAAGATGGTTTGATGCAAAGGGCGGGAGACAAACCTTAGAAGTTTTTGATAGGTTGTCAAGAAAGTATCCAAAAACAGAGTTTTGGTTTATCTGTCCAACACCAAAAGAATTTAGAGAGAGATACGAAAAGAATAAACAAATAAAAATTATGGACCTTGTTCCTCAAGAAATTTTATTTAAAAAAATCTATCCAGCTGTAGATATTTTCTTTTATCCAGGTTTTGGTGATTCGTATGGTTTTGCGGTTCCAGAAGCAATGATGTTTGGTCTTCCAATTGTATCTACAAAAACTTTTGCTAAATCAGAACTTGTTGAAGATGGCAAAAATGGTTTTCTTGTAAAATTACCTTCTAACTGGAAGGGATATGCTGACATGAGCGAATCTTTTATTAATGAGTTATGCAAAAAGACAGAGTTATTAATTAAAGATAAAAATTTAAGGAGGAAGATGTCAAAGGCTTCCCGAGAGCTTGCGATCAAAAAATTTTCAATTGAAAAGCGAAATCAGAAATTATATAAAATTTATCTTGAGGCTATTAATGGTCATGGAAAACATTTTAAATAGATTTTTCTTGTAAATAAAATGGCTAAAAAAGAGATTATTAATTTTTTTAAAACAATTTATGAAAATAAGAAAATTTATTATTCAATTATATTCCTTCTTCTTTTATTTGTGATAATTTCTAGTAGTATTATTCGTTCTTCAAACATATCTCTTTTGATAGATAAAACAACTGGAAAGCATATACCTCTTGCTTTGGATCCTTTTTATTTTCTTAGAATGTCTGAGACAATTGTTCAGACTAAGGGGAATCTTCCCGCTTATGATTCCTTGAGGTCTCCACAATTACATATCTCTTGGCATAAGGAAATCCTTTCATGGGTTATTGCTTGGATATGGAAAGGGTGTTCACTTTTTAATTCGTCAATTACTCTTGAATACATCGATGTAATTTATCCAGTTATTTTTTATGTTTTAGGAATTCTTGCTTTTTTCTTTTTAGTCTGGTTTTTGACAAAAAGCGAAATTGTAGCTTTAATTTCTTCATCTTTTTTAGCTTATTCTCCTGCATATCTCTATAGGACAATGGCTGGTTTTGCAGACCATGAGGCTATAGGTATCTTCTCGGTATTTATTGTATTTTTGGTTTTTACTCTTGCTTTAAAGAACAACAATTTTGAAAAATCTTTTAAACATACAATTATATATTCTCTTTTGTTGGGATTTTCTACAGCTTTTGTTTTAGCAAGTTGGGGGGGTGCATTAACTTTTGTTTTAATGATAGTTCCTTTTGCTTTTTTTCTGTTTTATTTTATAAATTCTAAAGATAAGCAAAAAGAAATTCTTTTTTTCTCAATTTGGATTTTTTCATCATTGTTTTTTTCTGTTTTTCCTTTTGGGTTTTCTTTTTTAGATTTTTTTGGGAGAATGACTGGTTCTTATGGTCTTCTGGTTCCTTTTACTCTTATATTTATGATTATTGATTACTCTCTTGAGTTAATCAAGACAAAATATGAAAGAATTAATTATGATTTTAGGAAACTTTATTCTTTAATTATAACTTTTATTTTAGGTTTTTTTGGTTTATTCTTGATTGGGAGAAATCCATTTTCTATTCTTCAAGATATTTGGTTCAGATTGTTGTATCCTTTTGGTATTGGTAGGCTCGGCATTACTGTTGCAGAGAATGCCCAACCTTATCTAAGAGATTTGATAGGGCAATTTGGTCAGAATACTTTTTGGCTTTTTGTAATAGGTCTTATTTGTTTGATAGTTGTTTTTTCAAAAAAACTGAAGAAAGATGAGAGAATTTACTTGTTTTTATCATGGACATATCTTGTTGCAAGTATTTTGTTTAGTAGAATTTCGAGTAACTCTCAGATACTAAACGGAGAATCTTTTATAAGCCAAATGTTTTATCTTTCTGGCCTTGTTTTATTCTTTGGTTATTTCCTTTGGTTGTTTATGAAAAATAATCGGCTTGTTGAAAACGAATCAATAATTTTGTTGTCTATTGGTTTTTTTGTCTTAATTAATGGTCGCTCTGCTGTTAGAACCTTCTTTTTAATCGCGCCTTTTATTACACTCTTTGCAGGATATTCTATTGTTAAGTTATTTGAATTTGCTTCTAAGAATAAGGACGAGTTTTTTAGAGCAATGCTTTTTATTGCTTTTGCTATTGCTTTATTCAGTGCAGGTATTGAAATATATCACCAATATGAAGTTGTCTCTAATAATGCTAAATTAACTGGACCAAGTGCTGACCTTCAGTGGCAGTATGCAATGAAATGGGTTCGTGAAAATACTCCAGAAAATTCTATTTTTGTTCACTGGTGGGATTATGGTTACTGGATTCAGACTCTGGGTGAGAGACCCACAGTTACTGATGGAGGGCATTCTGGAGGAATTGGTGCAGACCATAGAATTGGTAGATATGTTTTAACTACTCCAAATCCTAAGACAGCATATAGTTACATGAAAACTTGGAATGTATCTTATTTGCTTATAGATTCAACAGACCTTGGAAAATATGGTGCTTATTCAAGAATAGGTAGCAATGATTCTTGGGATAGGATTTCTATGATTCCTGTTGGGGTTATTGACGATAGGCAAACAAGAGAAACATCAAATGAAACTATCTTTGTTTATTCAATAACTGGTGCAGTTGATGATGATATAATATATAAAGAAGGGGGTAAAACCTTGTTTTTACCAGGACTTAGTTTTGATAAATATGGAAGGCCTCAAGGACGTTCTGCATTAGTTGGTGTTATTCTTAAGGTTCATAATGTTGATGATAAAACAAAAATTGAGCAGCCAATAGGTGTTTATGTATATAATAATCAGCAGTATCGTATTCCTTTAAGATATGTTTATTATAACAAAGAAATTATTGATTTTAAAAAAGGATTAGATGCAGTGTTTATGATTATTCCAGAATTTTTGCAGAGTTCTAAAGGAATTTCAATTAATCCTATTGGTGGCGCTATTTATCTCTCTCCAAAGGTTAGCAAATCCCTTTTTGCAAGATTGTATTTAATGGATAATGCTTTTAGAGATTATAATGAAATCACCCTTGTTCATAGTGAGGATCATTCTTTTGTAAAAAGCTTAAAGCAAATGGGTCTTACAAATAGTGATTTTGTTTATAATCCATATGCTCCTACACATTTTATTGGTCCAATAAAAATTTGGAAAGTTGATTATCCAAAAGATACTCTTGTATATGAACAATTTTTATCAAGAGAGGTTGAAGAAGGTTTTGGTGGAATGGATAAGTACTTTTAATCGACATATTTATAAACTTCTCTTCTTAATTATTGATAAATAAAAATAAAAGGAGGTGTTGAATATGGTTCAGAGCAAAAAGATGGATGAGCGTGCTTTTGCTCAGCTTGTGAAGGAGTTCAATGCAATTGGCGAACTCATTAGAACTCTTCAGGAAGAGAAGCAAGCAGTTCTTGACTCTTTTGATGCAGAAAGAGACAGATTTGTTAAGGGAAGAATTTCTGAGAAAACCCTTCTTTCCTCAGTTCAGAAAACAAATAAAGAGCTGCTTAGAATTGATAAAAATATAAGAAATGCAATTGCAAGGGTTCGAAAGCTGGGCAAGAAGATGGAAGCTTTTGCTTCAAAGCAAGCTCCAAAAGTTTTTAGGGCTCATCTCACTGGAGTAAAATTAGTTTCTTCTAAGAAGAAGGCTAAAGGAAGAGCAAAAGCTTCTAAGAAGAAGACAAAGAAGAAATGATTTTTTGTTTTTTATATTCTTTTATTTTTTATTTTGGTTTTTTGATTAAATTAATTAGAAGTTTATTATATAATTAAATTAGGACTAATAGGTATACTCTAATGAAAGTTTAATTTTCTATTTGGTTTACTGAGACTTTGGTTTGTTAAGTTGGGCAGAATAAAAATATCCAATGAAGACTTCTTTTTGAGATTTTGTTTTAACAAATCTTTTTCAAATCCAAACATTTATAAACTCGTATGAATCTTTTTTCATATGAAATGCAAATCATATCATTTTTTCTTCAGAAATTTTTCAAACCCTCTTAAGATAAAAATAATCTCTGCTTTGAATTCAAAAGAAATGTGCGTCTCTGAATTATCTGAAAAGTTGAAAATAGAGCAGAGCAAGATCTCTCATGCTCTTGCTTCTTTAAGATTTTGCAATCTTGTTGAATCTAAACAAAAAGGAAAAAATAGAATTTACTCTTTAAACAAAAAAACTGTTGTTCCTTTGTTAAAACTTGCAGATAAACACAGACAGCTTTATTGCAAACTAAAATGAAAAAAGAATATTATTTTGATAATGCAGCAACAACAAAAGTTGAGGAAAGAGTTGCAAAAACAATACAAAAATATTTTACAGAAGTTTATGGTAATGCATCTTCTCTTCATTTTAAAGGCCAAGAAGCAAAAAGAGCACTAGAAGAAGCTCGCTCTATAATTGCTAAGGCAGTTAATGCAAAACAAAATGAAATTGTCTTTACTGGCTCAGGAACAGAAGCAAATAATTTTGCATTAAAAGGGTTGTTTTTCTCAAATTATCCAGAAAAAAATCATATTATAACTACAAAGATAGAGCATGATTGTATTTTAAACACTTGCAAATGGCTTGAAAAACAAGGAGCAGAAATAACTTATTTAGATGTTGATGAAAAAGGATTCATTGATTTAAAAGAGCTTGAAAAAAGCATAACTCCTAAAACTTTCTTAGTTTCAGTGATTCACGGAAATAATGAAATTGGAACAATTCAAGACATTGAAAAAATAGGAAAGCTCTGTAGAAAAAAAGGAGTTCTATTCCACACTGACGCTTGCCAAAGTTTTACTAAAACTAATATTGATGTCAAAAAAATGAATATTGATTTAATGACTTTGAATGCTCATAAAATTCACGGACCAAAAGGCGTTGGAGCACTCTACATTAGGAGCGGAATAAAAATTACTCCTCTGCTTCATGGGGGAGGACATGAGTTCAAATTAAGAAGCTCAACTGAAAATATTCCTGGAATTGTAGGATTTGCAAAGGTAGTTCAAATTGCATCTAAAAAAGATATTAAGAAAATGAAGAAATTAAGAGATTATATTATTGAAAGGATTCTTTCTGAAATTGAAAATGTAAAATTAAATGGGGCAGAAGGAGATTCAAGATTGTGCAATAATATTAATTTATGTTTTCATAATATTGAAGGAGAGGCAATTGGAAGTTTTCTAAACTCCAAAAAAATTTTTATTTCAACTGGCTCAGCATGCTCTTCTCACTCTTTAGAGCCAAGCCATGTTCTCTTAGCATTAGGACTCTCTCCTTTAGAAGCAAACTCTTCAATAAGAATAACAATAAGCAAATACACAACAAAAGAAGATGCAGATTATTTGATTAAAGAGCTTAAAAAGACTGTTACCTATTTAAGAAAAATAAGCCCCTTTTAAAATGAAAATTACAAAAAAAACAAAATTTTCTGAAATAATCGAGCAAGCTCCAGAATTAATAGAGATTCTGCTTGAGCAAGGTTTACATTGTGTTGGGTGCCCTTTTGCTTCTCAAGAAACAATTGAAGAAGGAGCTTTAGCTCATGGGATGTCTGAAAAAGAAGTTGAAGAATTATTAAAAAAATTAAATAAGAAAAATGATTGAAGAGTATTCAAAAGAATTATTGAAGAGGTTTAAGTCTCCGAAATTTTCAGGTTCAATAAAAAATCCAGATACTGTTTCAGAAGTTGGGAATCCTGCTTGTGGAGACATTATGCATATGGAATTGAAAATAAAGGATGGGGTTATAAAAGATATTAAATTTAAAACTCTTGGTTGTCCTGCTGCAATTGCAAGCTCAGATGTTGTTTGTGAATTAGCAAAGGGAAAAACTCTTAAGCAAGCAAAGAAAATAACACCAAAAGATGTTTTGAAAAAATTAAAAAAAGTTCCGCAAATAAAAGTTCATTGTTCTTTTTTAGGAATATCAGCACTTAAAAAAGCAATTGAAAACTATGAAAAGAATGCTGGTAAATTGTAATGCAAAGATTTAAAAAGATATATTTCTTGTATATACATAGAAGTATATACAAAATGAAAAGGGATATATTTGACAATAAAATACTTTGTGGAGAATGTGGGGAGGAAATGGTTAGAGACGATTTCATAAAAAATGGCTTTGTTTTTCGCTCCCTTGTCTGTCCAAGTTGTGGCGAGAGGCTTGTTCACCCTCTTGATGAAGAAAGATATAAAAAGTTCAATGATTTGAAAAAAAAGCAGTTTAGTGTTAAAATGAGAATTGTTGGAAACAGTTATGCAATTTCTATTCCAAAAGAAATTGTTTCATTTTTGAAAGAGCAAGAAAAATCTTTCAATGATTTTGTTAATCTCGCATTTGAGGATATAAATAAATTAGCAGTTTACTTTTTTGGAGGGGAAAATGAAAAATCTAAGTAGTATTAGATTAACTGTTGTAGAGGCCTTACAGGATGATGTTTATAAAGGGATTGTTAGAATTGACCCTGGTATTATGCGAAGCCTGGGGCTTAATCGTGGAGATCCTGTTTTAATAAGGGGAAAAAGAGAAACAATTGCAATTGCAGATAAAGCTTATCCTGCTGATATGGGTGAGAAAATAATTAGGATGGATGGTGTCCAAAGAAAAAATGCTGGTGCGAGTGTTGGAGACCCTGTTACTATTTCTCCTGCTGAGGTTAGTGAGGCTAAAAAAGTTGTTATTGCTCCGGTTCAAAAAAATATAAGTGTGCAATTTACCGGAGATCCTGATATGTTAAGAAGCCACCTCCTTGGTAGGGTTTTGTTAAAAGGGGATCAATTAGTTCTAGGTGGTGTTAGAAAAAGAGCTCCCCTATCTGATGATTTTGAAGATTTCGGAAGAGTTTTTAATGATGTTCTTGAGAATATGGGCTTTGGAGGAGCAGGAATTGGTGGCTTTTCTAATATAAAATTTGTTGTGGTCTCTCTTATTCCTAATAAGCCATGCATTGTAACTGAAAATACAGAAGTTGTTATGAATTCTAAAGCAGTTGAAATCAGTAGCAGTAATGTTCCTTCAATTGCTTATGAAGATATTGGTGGCTTGAAAGAAGAAATAAAAAAAATAAGGGAGATGGTTGAGATACCTCTTAAACATCCAGAGTTGTTTGAGAAGCTTGGTATTGAACCTCCTAAGGGAGTTTTACTTTATGGTCCTCCTGGAACAGGTAAAACTTTATTAGCAAAAGCAGTTGCTTCAGAATCAGATGCTAATTTCATCTCTCTTAATGGTCCTGAGATAATGTCTAAGTTTTATGGTGAATCTGAGAAAAAAATTAGAGATCTTTTTGAAGAGGCAGAAAAAACAGCTCCTTCAATTATCTTTATAGACGAGATTGATGCTATTGCTCCTAAGAGGGAGGATGTTGGAGGAGAGGTTGAGAGAAGGGTTGTTTCTCAGCTTTTGACTATGATGGATGGTCTTCGCTCTAGAGGAAAAGTTGTTGTTATTGGTGCGACAAATAGGATAAATGCCCTTGATCCTGCTTTGAGAAGGCCTGGAAGGTTTGATAGAGAGATTGCAATAAATGTTCCTGATAAAAAGGGAAGATTACAAATTTTGAAAATCCATACAAGGGGAATGCCTCTTGCAAAAGATGTAAAATTGGAAGAACTTGCTTCATTAACTTATGGTTTTGTTGGAGCAGATTTGGAGTCTCTTGCAAAAGAGGCTGCGATGGGTGTGTTGAGGAGGGTGTTACCAAAGTTAAATTTGGACGAGAAGGATTCAATACCTCCAGAGGTTCTTGATAAATTAATAGTGCGACATAAGGATTTTCTTAATGCTCTGAAAGTTGTTAGGCCTTCTGCTATGAGGGAAGTATTAGTTGAAACTCCAAACATCTCTTGGGAGGATGTAGGGGGTTTAGAAGAGGTTAAAAGAGAATTAAAAGAAGCAGTTGAATGGCCTTTAAAATATGAAGAAAAATTCAAAAAAATGGGAATCAGACCTCCAAGAGGGGTTTTACTTTATGGTCCTCCTGGAACAGGTAAAACTTTATTAGCAAAAGCAGTTGCTTCAGAATCAGAAGCTAATTTTATCCATATTAAGGGTCCTTCTCTGTTGAGTATGTGGGTGGGAAAATCAGAAGAGGGTGTAAGAAAGGTTTTTGAGAGAGCAAGACAGGTTGCTCCCTGTATTATCTTTTTTGATGAGATTGATTCTCTTGCATCAAAGAGGGGCCTTGATGTTGGCACAAAGGTTACTGAAAGGGTTTTGAATCAATTATTAGCAGAGATGGATGGTTTGGAAGATTTGAAAGATGTTATTGTTATTGGAGCTACAAATAGGCCTGATATGCTTGACCCAGCATTGCTTCGTCCTGGAAGGTTTGATAAGCTTCTCTTAATTAATGCTCCTGATGAAAGGGGAAGGGAATTAATTTTTAAGATTCATACAAAAAATACACCTCTTGCTGAAGATGTTGACTTGAAAGAGTTAGCAAAACTTACTGATGGATATACTGGTGCAGATATAGAATCTCTTGTGAGGGAAGCTGCAATGCTCGCATTAAGGGAATCTCCTGATTCAGAAGTTGTAAAGAGGAAACATTTTGACGAAGCTTTAAAGAAGATATCTCCAAGTGTTACAAAACAAACTATTGAGGCATATAAGAAAGTTGAGGAAAAATTAGTTAAAAATTCAAAAGCACCTGTTTTGAATAAGGCAACTTATTTCACATAGGGAGAATTATCTTTTCTTTTTCAGTTATTAAGACTGTTTTTTCTGATTGTGCTACTGGTTTTTTTGATATTTCAATTAATTGGTTAAATTGATAGATGGTCCCTTCTCTTTCCATTTCAAAAAGATATGCTCTGACTTGTCCTCCAAATTTTTTTTCAAGCCATCTTAAACAAAAAGGGAGTGTTTTATATTCTTCCTTTATAAATTCAAGAATTTCTCTCGCTTTATTATTTCTTGGTTTTTTATCTTGTTCAAGCAGATATATTGTTGAGGGTTTCCCCTCAATTACCTTTCCCTTTCCAGTTGTTGTAAAAGGCTCAATAGCATAGAGTCCTTGATAAATTTTTTTATTTGAATTATTGTCTCTATTTGGTATTATTATTCCTGAGTGGAGGTCATATTGTTCAATTGAATGTCCGCTTAAATTAATAATTGGTTGTAAATTTTCTTTTCTTATTGTTTGTTCAATTACTTTTCCAATTTCTTTTGTTTCAATTTCTAAATTTATCTTTTTTATTCCTTCTTCCAAAGCTTTTTCTGACGCAAGAATTAATCTTTTATTTTCTTCAGAATCTTCTAAGTCTATTGAGAATGCAGTATCAATAATCCAACCATCAATATGGACACCCAAATCAATTTTTATCAGTCCTTCTGCTTTTGTTTCATCGTTGCTTGTTGGGGTGTAATGTGCGGCAATTTCATTTATTGAGAGATTTACTGGAAAAGCAGGTTTTCCTCCAAGTTCAATTATTTTTTCTTCTATTTTTTCTGCAATTTCCAAAAGAGGTGTGTCTTTTTTTATTATCCCTCTTGAAAATAATATAACCTCTTTAGCTATCTTTCCTGCTTCTAATATCTTTTCTATTTCCATATTTATTTATTCTTTTTTTTGTTTTTAATCCTTGTTGTTTCTTAAAGAAATCTTTAAATAGTGTTTTAATCTTTATTTTGTATGGTTGTTTTGAGTGAAAAGAGGGTTATTGTTTTATCTTTTTTAATATTGGTTTTATTAGGAGTGCCTTTCTTATCTGCGAAAGAATGTGGTGGTAATGTTGAGTGTAATTGTGGTGATAAAGTTATTGAATCATATAATCTTAGTGGGGATTTATCATGTGAGGGTAATGCTCTTGTAGTATCTCAAAAAAATATTGTTATTAACTGTAGGGGATATAAAATCAAAAATAATGAAAATCTTTTGAAAGGAGTTGGAATAAAAGTATCAAAAGACGGCACTATAATTAAAAATTGTTCCTTAGTTGGTTGGGATAAGGCTATTCTTTCTTCTACTTCTGATTCAACAATAAAAAACATTATCCTTATTAATAATACTATTATAAATAATTCTCAAGGAGTTTATTTTAATAATGTTGAGGATTCTAATATTACTAATAGCACTTTTATTAATTGCACTAGTGAAGCATTTTATTCTGAATCTGGAAAGGGTCTAACACTTTTTAATAACTCTTTTATTAATGTTACTAATGGGATATATTTCAAGACAACTAAAGAATCTTATCTCTTAAATAATACTTTTAAGAATAATGGTTTAGCAATTCACCTTTTTAAGCGGTCATTAGGAAACATAATTTCTAGTAATTATATCTACAATTCAGATTCAGGAGTTTCTATCAAATTTTCTTCAAATAACACTATAAAATTTAATAAAATTATTAATGTTTCTGATAAGGGTATCTTTATTGAAGGAAAGAAAAATCCTGATGTTATTATAAGAGCTGATAAGATTCACATCAAAGATAATTTCATTAAAGGGCTTTCGCAACAATGTGAGGGTATCCATATATCTCTTGGAAAAGAGAATGTTTTGACACATAATAAGGTTTCAAATTGCGGGAAAGGTATCAATCTCGTAAATGATAAGGATTCTTTGATCACTCTAAATAATCTTTTCAATAATACCTATGGAACTGTTCTCTATAAATCCACTGGTGAAGAAGTTATTAACAACTCTATTCAAAAAGGTTTCTCTGCGATTTTTATAAATGGTTCCCAAGAGAATAATATTTCTTTTAATTTTTTAGTTGATAATTCTTTTGGTGATATTATCTTAGAGAATTTAGGAACTTCTCCTTCTAAGAAAAACAAAGGAGATAATAATTATTGTTCTTCGCCTATTGATAATTCTAATGTAATTGGTAGAGATGAAAATAAGATATCCTGTTATTCTTATGTTCCAACAATAGATAATGTTTGTCTTTTAGATGAATATATTATTAGTTGTGCTGTTTTGAATGAAGCTCTAAATGATTCTTCTTGCAAAATTGTTAAATTAAGGGGGGATATCCTTAATGTTGAAGGAACTTGTATTGACAATCCTGAAAATTTTAATAATAAAGTTTTAGATTGCCAACGCCATAAGATTGTCGGTTCTGGAGATAATTATTCAATAAAATTAATTGGTAAGGAAAATGTTAGTATTTTGAATTGTCATATTTCTAATTTTAGTCGTGGTATTTATTTTGAACATGTTGATAATTCAAAAATTATTAATAATTCTTTTATAAATAATACTCTCTTAAATAATGTTGGAGTATATATTTTTAAATCTTTTAATAATACTTTTTTAAATAATGTTCTTAGAAATAACTCCTATGGCCTATATATTAAAAATTCCTCTAATGTTTCTCTTTTTAGAAACTCTATTTTCCAGAATACTAAAAAAGGAATTCTTTTAGAGAATTCTTCTGTTAATCTAACTAAAAATTTTATATGCAGTAATATTGGAAAGGATATTTCTGTTGATAATTTTGATGCAAGTAATCATTTAGGTCTTAATAATTCCTGTAGTATTGTTGATGGGTGGCATGATGTTGGAAAGAGTAGTAGTGAATGTGAATTTTCTTGTCCACAGAATTTTCAGAATTTATACCTTTGTTCATCAAATTCTGAATGTGAAACATTGATTTTTTGCGAAGATAATAATTATCTTTGTAATGGGGTTTGCTTTTGCTCCAGCCCTTCTGATTTAGATATTGATGGGAATTTTGTTGTTGAAGACAGTGAGGTTAATTCTATTATAAATAACTGGGTTCGAGGAGACTTGACAAATTTTAATCAGGCAAAATTAAATAAAAAAATTCATAAATGGGTCGGGTGGAAAAAACAAAAGAGTCTCATCGTAGATAAGTTTTTAAATAAAAAATTCATAAAATGAAAATGGTGAGGAAAAGAAAAAAAGAGTTTGAACTTGATATTTATAAAATATTCTTAATTGCTCTTGTTGTTGCCATTATTCTCTCGATTATTGGTTATCTTATTAATCAGGGGTTTGAAATTTCTTTTAGTAGTCCTCCAGAGCACAATGTAACCCGTATTTTTAATGCTTCTGATGGTGTTTATTATGTTGGTGATATTATTAATGTTACTCTCATTATCAATAATTATAGTGATGATAGATTCTCAAGTATTATTGAAAAGCTTCCAGAAGGTGCAGAAGTTGTTGATAATAAAAGCCTTTACTTTAACGAGTCTAATAGAGAACTTAGGTGGGCTCAATTATTATACGGAGATGTTTCATTTCCAAAAACTCTTAGTTATCTTATAACTTTTTCAGAAAATGGTTCTTATACTTTATCTGGGAATTATTCATTTGCTGGAGGTAATGATGAGATAGATAGCGAATTTATTGTTGGTAATAGCACTTTAACAATTAATCCTGCTCCTCAACCAGAAGTTCAAGAGGTTTGTAATGGTATAGATGATGACGATGATGGGGAAACTGATGAAGGCACCTGTAATTCAAATAATGAATCTTGTTTAGAAGTAGATGGTCAATGGCAATGTGTTTGCGATGAGAGTAAATTATCACTTCCAGATAAACCATCAATTGTAGGAGATTGTAATGGTTGTGTTGATATTAATGAAATTATAAACTTTATAAAGAAATGGATGAGGGGGGAAATTGGCGAGCAAGCTAATTTAAATCAAATTGTAAATGGATGGTTAAATGAGAGTATTGCTTGTCCAAGAAGCACAACCAGTAGTTAACAATAAAATTACTGTCGTTAAATAAGGGTCAAATGAGGATATCAATGACAATGAAGAATATAATTGCAGTTTTTTGTTTATTTATCTTTTTAATTAGTTTTACCTCAGCTTCTTTAGGAAATGTTACTCGTGCTCTTCCATCCCAAGTTGTTAAAGGTGAAGAATTTAATGTTTCGCTTATTGTTAATCCTAACTCTTCTAATAATGCTTATGCTATTGAAGAATATATCCCTAATGGTTTTGAGGTTGTTAATTCTTTTAGAGGTGAACTTAATCCATCAGGCACCACTCTTCGATGGCTTGATTTTGTGGTTTTAGAACCTCTTACTAAAACTACTCTAAAATATACCCTTAAAGCTCCTGATAATGATGGAGATTATTCTTTTTCAGGTTCTTATTCTTTTGGTTCAGGAAGTTTTCAAATTCTTGGAGATTCTTCTTTGAAAGTTACCAGCGCCCCCCCTCATCTTAGATTTATTAACCCTCCTAAAAATATAACTCTTGTTTTTGGCAATTCTCTTAATGTTAAATTTGAAGTTTCTGCATCTAGTAACCAATTTAATTATAGAGTTAATGATTCAAGATTTGAGATAAATTCTAGTGGTTGGTTGAAAAACAAGGTAACCCTTGTTCCAGGTAATTATTCCTTAAAAATTTTTATTAATGATAGCAATGGTCTTGAGAATTCTACGAATTTTAAAGTTATTGTAAATAAAAGGACACCTGTCTTAGAATTATTAATAAATGGTGAAGAAGGGGATGCTAAGGTTTATAATGGTACTATTTCAAATGTGAGTTGTTTTTCAGATGTTTCTGGAAATCTCTTATTAAAGAGGAATGGTTGGAATATTTCTAAATTCGGAAAAGTGATTAATGAAACAAAGATTCTTCCAGAGGGCTATTATACCTATAATTGTTCTTTTGAAGGTAATTCAAATTATACTCCTGCACTTGTTTCAGTTAATTTGAATGTAACTTCTGTTGATGTTTTTTCTCCAAGAATTACTTTGCTTTATCCGCACAATTTACAAGTTATTTCTTCTGGAAATGTTAATTTTAATTTCTCAATTTCAGAAGAAACAGCAGTTGATAATTGTTCTTTAAAGCTTGTTTCTGAGAATCTTATTATTTCTCCTTCTAATTTCTTTAATGTTGGTAATAATGTTATAACAACAAATGTTTCTACCCCTAATCATAAGTATAGATGGAAGATAGTTTGTTATGATATTTTTGGTAATAAGGGGGAATCAGGAATAAGGACTTTTTATACAAGAAGGGTTGATAATTCGGGAGGGGATTCTGGTAGTTCTGATTCTTCTGGTAATTCTGGTGGAGGACAAACCATTTCACCTTCACAGCCAGCAATTTTCTTTATTGTTGGAGAGGATTATAATGTTGGTAGGAGTGTTGGACCTCTTTCAGAAAATTCAGAGGTTCAAGTAGGCTTAGGAGATGAGGTTTCTTCAGTTAGAATTGTCTCTGTTAATCCAACAGGGGTTAGTTTTTCTATTAATGATGGAGATACTATATTTTCACAATATGGTAAAACAACTAGAGTAGATCTAGATGGGGATGGTAATAAGGAAACTACACTTCTTTTTACTTCTACTTTAGGCACTGTTAATTTATATGTCAAAAAAAGCAATTCTGAGGGGAATATTCATCAGGGAAATGATTCTTCTTCAGATTCAGAAGAAGATTCTGAAGAGGGCTCTTCTAATTGGATTATCTATTTGGTTATTGGTTTAATTGTTTTGGTTGTAATTGTAATTGTTGTTATTATAATTGTAACTAATTCCCATAAAAATACTTCCTTAACTAAACCTCAAACCCAAAGCCCACCTTTTAACCCGCCATCTGTTTCTCCAAGGCTTCCTTCCAATTCACCTGTTTTTAGAAGATAATCCTGATTAAAGAACACTTCTTTAAGAAGAAACTTTTCCTATTTTTTTCTCTATTCTATTGAGTTGTTTTTTTATTTCTTGAATTTCTTTTTCAGCTTTTCTATTTACATAATAATCATATTGCGCTCTTAATCTATCTTTTTGAGCTTCTCTATTTTGAGACATTAATATTATTGGTGCTTGTATTGCAGCGAGACATGAGAGTGCTAAATTTAATAATATAAATGGATAAGGATCCCAAGCTCTTCCAAAAACTATCCAGGTAGTATTAAGAGCCATCCATAAGAGAAGAAAAATTATGAATAAGATTATAAAAGTCCAACTTCCTGCCCATTTTGTTAGAACATCTGCTGCTCTTTGTCCAAATGTTTGCGGAGCTTTTGAAATAGGGTGTTTGATGTGGAGAAATTCTAGTACTTGGTTTTCCTTTTCTTTTAATTTGGTTTGCCTTTGCCCTCTTTTTTTCATATTTTATCTAATAAAATAAGGGTTTTAAATTTATTGATTTTATTCAAAAGGTGTTGTAATTCTTTAGTGATTAAAAATAGAAAAGTTTAAAAAAAGAGGAAGCATTAGATTAGTATGGGTCGAAAAAGGATTTCTTTTTTATCTGGAAATATTAAAGAAGAAGCAAGAGAATTAAGAGATCTCTATCAAGCAAACCAAGAAACTGAAACTGATTTTTTTAGATTTCTTAGGAATTCTTATAAAAAAGAACTTGAATGGCATAGTTATTCTTTAAAACTTGAAAGGGATCTTTATCACGGAAAAAAATCCTCTGTTCGTAGGAGAAGAGCTAAAAAGTCTTTTGAACAAGCTCTAAATTTATGCAGAGAAAATATTGATAAGCTTTATCCTCATTTAGATATATCTTTTTTAGAAGATTTAGGAATAATTCTTGATCCAGATAAAAACTTGTTAGGTTTTAGAAGGTTTGAAACTTCTAGAACTACCATTCAAAGTTCTTCTTATTCCCCTCCTTCAGGAGAAAAAGTTATGAGAGAGCTTTGTTTTTTTATTGGGATGTATGGCAATTTAGATGATCCTCTTGATAAAGCTCTTTTTGCTCATTTGCATATAGCTAGAATTCATCCATTTAGAGATGGAAATGGGAGGGTTTCAAGACTGGTACAGGATTTAATTTTAGAGAGAGAGGGTTTTCTCCCACTTACAATTCCTTTAAAT
The DNA here is from genome assembly GCA_017609405.1 of Candidatus Pacearchaeota archaeon. Classification (GTDB taxonomy): domain Archaea; phylum Nanobdellota; class Nanobdellia; order Pacearchaeales; family GW2011-AR1; genus JAFCDZ01. The sequence goes on along the minus strand of JAFCDZ010000001.1, from coordinate 11,723 downwards.
GAAAGAGAGAGGTATTTAGATAAAATAGAAAAAGCATCAATTTCATATAGGAATTCAATTGGTTTGTTAGATCGTAGAACTTTTGAAAAATATAAACAAATTAGTGAAAAAATTGATTCTGCTTCTAGATCGGGTGTTGATCCTTTTAGTATTTACTCACTTTTTATTGATTTGGGTGGGGAAGAATTATCTAAACTTCTTTTGAAGAAAACTAATACTCCTGAGCAAAGAAAATTTTATGACTTTTTATTGTTTAAATTAATCGGGACTTTAGAATGTATTATGAGAAAGAAGAGATAATCTCCCAAATCTTTTTATATCAGAGTTTTCTTTTGTTTTTATGTCAGAATTAGATTATCAAAAACTAAAGTTCAAAGCAGGTCTTGAAATTCATCAGCAGCTTGATACTCACAAACTTTTTTGCAGTTGCCCTTCTGTTCTTAGAAAAGATGAGCCAGAATTTGAAATAAAGAGAAAACTTCATGCTGTTGCTGGGGAGAGTGGAGAAATTGATGTTGCTGCTCAGCATGAGGCATCTAAAGATAAAGAATTCATCTATCAAGGTTATGACACAACTTGTTTAGTTGAATTAGATGAAGAGCCACCACATCAAATTAATCAAGAAGCATTGGATATTGCTCTTCAAATAGCCCTGTTACTTAATTGCAAAATTTTCCCAATTACTCAAATTATGAGAAAAACAGTTATTGATGGTTCAAATACTTCAGGATTTCAGAGAACTGTTTTAATTGCTTATGATGGTTATGTTGAAACTTCTTCTGGAAAAATTGGAATCGAGAGTGTAGCACTTGAAGAAGATGCTGCACGAATTATTTCAAAGGAAAGCTCAAGAACAATTTATAGATTAGATAGATTAGGAATTCCTTTAGTTGAGATAACTACTTCTCCAGATATAAAAACTCCAGAGCAAGCAAAAGAAGTTGCTCTTCATATTGGAGATATTTTAAGGAGTTGTAAAGTTAAAAGAGGCTTAGGAACTATCAGACAGGATGTTAATCTTTCAATTTTAGATGGCTCAAGAGTTGAGATTAAAGGTGTTCAAGATATGAAGATTTTTGTTAAAACAATTGAAAAAGAGGTTAAAAGACAGTTGGAAATTATTGAGAAAGGAGGAAAAGTTGAAAAAGAAGTTAGAAATGCTCTGCCAGATGCTACAACAGAATTTTTAAGGCCTATGCCTGGAGCTGCAAGAATGTATCCTGAAACTGATTTGCCTTTATTAAGAATTTCAAGAGAGAGGATTAACAAATTAAAAAAATCTCTTCCAAAATTAAGAAGCGAAATTGAGAAAGAATTGAAGAAAAAAGGATTAAATTCTGAAATGATTCAAATTATGTTTAAAGAAAATAAAACAAATTTGTTTTTGAATTTAATTAAAGTTTATGATTCTCCTGTCTTAATTGGAAAAATGATTTTATTGTATCCAAAAGAAATTGCAAAGCATCTTAAAAAATCTCTTGACGATGTTGAAAAAACTCTTGATGAAGAGAAATATAGTTTTGTTCTTGAAAGTTTAAGAAATAAAAAAATTGAGGAATCTCAAATTAAAGAGGTTTTGGAGAGAATAGTCAAAGGGGCTAGTTTAGAGGAAGCAATTAAATTTGAAAAAGTTGATTTAAGTGAAATAGAAGAAGAGATTTTTAAAATTATTAAATCAAAGCCTGGATTAAGTCCTAATGCTTATATGGGATTAGTTATGAAACAATTTCGTGGAAAAATTGATGGAAAAAGTGCGATGGAGATTATTCAAAAATTTTTGAAAGGAGGTAAAAAATGATAATAACAACAGGGGAAAAAATTCCTGGAAAAGAAATAAGAGAGATTCTTGGAGTTGTTAAAGGCTCAACTGTCAGAGCAAGAAATATTGGATGGGATATTGCTGCAGGTTTGAAATCAATTGTTGGTGGAGAAGTTAAAACATATACAGAAATGACAGCAAAAGCAAGAGATGAATCATTTGCTCGAATGATTGAAGAAGCAAAGAAACTTGGTGCAGATGCAATTATTGGAGTGAGATTTATGACTTCAATGGTTATGCAAGGAGCATCAGAGATGCTTGCATATGGAACTGCTGTGAAGTTGAAATAGAATCATATTATAATTGATTCTCCTTCCCTTGCTAAACTAACCTCTCTTCCAACTATTTCTTGTAATTCTTTTTCTCTCTTTGTTAATTGAGTATCATCTCTATCAGGAGAGTGATGTGTTAATACTATTCTTTCTATTCCTGCCATCTTTGCCATCATTGCAATTTTTAAATCTACACTGTGACCCCATCCAATTTTATTTATCCCTTTTAATCCAAATTTTTCAGGACAATATTCTTCTGGAGTATATGCTCCATCTACTATTACAACGTCACACCCTTTTATTTGTTCTATTAATTCTCTATCTTTTTCACCAATCCTTCCTATGTCTGGTTCATGTTCATGGTCAAAGATTATTCCTACAATTTTTTTCTCTGCTTTAATTATATATCCAGTGCTTCCTTGTGGATGGTTTAATTTTATTGGTCTTAATTCATAATATCCAAATCTTAAACTCTCACCATTTATTGGATTAATTTCTTTTATTCCTCCCATGTTTTCTAAATCAACGGGAAAAAATCCATTATCATATCTATAATGGTTTCTTAACTCATCTAGATGATTCTCATCTCCAACAACTCTTATTCTTTTGGTTGGATTATAGGCGTCTTGCCAAAATCCTAATCCTATAACATGGTCATCATGTGCGTGAGTTATTGCTAATAAGATTTCAGGGTTTTCAGATGTATAATTTTTTATTCCAGAACCTGCATCAATTATAATTGTTTTTTCTTCTCCTTCAATTGCTATACTTGAAGTGTTTCCCCCGAACTTATCTACCCTCCCCCCATTTCTTGTTTTTGATATTGGAATGCTTCCCCTTGTTCCAAGCAATCTTATTGTTTCCATACTTTATTATATTCATAAAATTATATAAGATATCTTATTCAAATATCTGATTTTTTATCGAAAAATTTATAAATATTTCTTATTTTATTCAATTATGAAGGTTTTATATTTAAAAAAAGTTCCAATTGTTTCTTTAGATTCCCTCGATAAAAAAATTCTCTTTTCTTTATCAAAAAATTCAAGATTTCCTCTTTCTAAAATCGCAAAGATTGTAAGAAAAAAACCCGGGACTGTTAATTATAGATTTAATAAATTAATTTCTTCGAAAGTTATAACTGGTTTTAGGACTTGTGTGAATACTCGCTCTTTAGGTTATTTGTCATTTCATATTCTTTTAGATCTTGGAGGTATATCTGAAGATACTAAGAATAAAATGATTTCTTCATTAAAAAAGAATAAAAATGTAAATGTTATTATAACTTATACAGGTAAATGGAACCTTGAATTAGGAGTTTTTTCTAAAGATATTTCTTCTTTTAATGATTTTTTAAAAGAACTTTTTTCTTCTTTTAAAATTAATGATTATTTAATTCTTATTCTTGGGGATACAATTAAATCCTCTATTTTACCAAAATCATTTTTTAAGGGCATTGATTTATCTCGCTTGAACTTCTCTAAATTTAAAAATGATTATTCTTTTCATAAAGATTTTTTAATAAGAAAAAAAATTCCTTTACAATTAGATAATAAGGATAAATTAATTTTATCTTTTTTATCAAATGATTGTCTTATTTCAAATAATATCTTGGCTAAAAAAGTAGGTTTGTCAAAGGAGACTCTTGTTAAAAAAATTAAGAATCTCATTCATTCAGGAATAATTGTAGATTTTCGCCCAGTTATTAATTTTAGTTCTTTAGGATATTCACTTCAATCAGTTTTGCTAACTCTTACTCAGGAGGGTTATCGGTCTTTAGATAAAGTTAAATCTTTTCTTAAGGAGAGTGATGATGTATTGTGGGCTACTTTTTCTAAAGGTGGCGCAGATGTTTTGATTTATACACTTTATCAAGACCCTTTTTTAATACATGATTTTATAAATGAATTAAGGTTAGCTGTACCTGGGGCAATATCTTCTTTTGAAATCCTTTTTGCGTATGAAGAGCATAAATATCTTTTTTATCCAGAGATAATTTGATATTAACTTATTTAAAATTTCTTTAGAGGATTAATCTTTCTAATTAAAACTTTATTGAAATGTTATAAAAGAATTAATGGAAAACATTTCTCAGAAATAGTTCAGCAGATAAAGAAGTTTTGTTCAACATTGGATGATATTTTGGCTAACTTTAATAGATAAAAACCTTTGAAACTTTATTGAACTTTTCTTAAGAATCTTCTATGTTAACTCTTAATATTTATTACTTTAAATTTAATTTTTTTAACAAACTTTTGATGGGCAAAATAATTAAAAACCCTTTTTCATAGTTTAAATTATGGAAGAATATGAGAACATTATTGATTTAAAAGAATTCAATAATAAAAGGGTTTTAATTAAAGAGATTTTTGAAGAGCCTTTGGTCGATGTTGAGCTTGCAGGATGGCTTTATGATTCTAGAGATTTAGGAAAAATTAAATTTCTCATTCTCAAAGATATTTCTGGGCAAGTTCAGGTGACAGGTGTTAAGGGAAAGGTTAGTGATGATGTTCTGAAAATTATGGATAAAATTTCTCGCGAATCTGTTATTTATGTTAAAGGAAAAGTTATTAATTCTAAACAAGCTCCTGGGGGAAAAGAGGTGATACCAGAACAAATAGAGATTTTAGCAAATGCAGAAGAGCTTCCGATTGATGTTACTGATTTTTCTAAAACTGAGTTGCCAAAGAGATTAGATTATAGGTTTTTAGATTTGCATAGAAAGAAAATTCAAGCAATTTTTAAAATTCAGTCTACAATTATGCAAGCTTATAGAGAGTTTATGATTAAAGAAGGAGCAATTGAAGCTGTTTTCCCCTCTATAATTTCTTCAAGCTCTGAGGGAGGAACTGATTTATTTGAGGTGAAATATTTTAATAAAAAAGCATTTCTTAGTCAGAGTTGCCAATTATATAAGCAAATGGTTGCATGTTCAATGGAAAAAGTTTTTACTATTTTTACTGTTTGGAGAGCAGAAAAACACAACACTGTTCGCCATTTAAATGAGGCAAGACAGTTGGATTATGAGCAGGCATTTGCAGATGAATTTGTTGTTATGGATGTTCTATCAAGAGCTGTTCAATATATTGTTAAAAAAGTTTTAGAGTTAAATAAAAAAGAATTAGAGATTTTAGAAGTAAAATTAAAAGTTCCAGATGTAAAATACTTGACTTTTGCAGAAGTAAAGAAGATAATGGAAAAAGAAGGTGTTCATTGCGAAGAAGATGACCTCGGAACTGATGCTGAGAAAAAATTAGGAGAGCTTTTTCCTGATACAATTGTTTTTGTTCATGATTGGCCTTTATCTGGAAAACCTTTTTATATTATGCCTAAAGGAAATGGATTAAGCAGAGGTTTTGATGCAATTTATCAAGGAATGGAAATTTCTTCTGGAGGGCAAAGAATTCATATTCCTGAATTATTAGAAGAAAGATTAAAAGCAAATAATCTTGACCCAAAAAATTTCAAATCTTATATTGACAGCTTTAGATATGGTGCACCACCTCATGCAGGATGGGGAATTGGTTTAGAAAGATTGACTATGCTTATTCTTGGAATAAAGAATATCAGGGAAGTAATAATGTTTCCAAGAGATAGAGATAGGTTAACTCCTTAAAATGAGAATTGCTGTAATTGGAGACCCTCATGGAAAAAAGATTTCTAAATCTTTTTTGAAGGGTGTGGATTATATCTTTATTACAGGAGATATTGGCAAGGCAGATTTACTAAGGAAACAATTTTTTAAATATATTGAAAATCCAGATTATGAACCCTCAAATCAAGAGCAAAGAGATGCTTATCTTGAAATACAGAAATCTGCTTTAGATGTTTTGAATTATTATGTAAAAATTGCTCCTATTTATTTTGTTTTAGGAAATATTGATTTTTCTGATTCTAGGGTTAGAAGGTTTTCTTCTGAGATTGGTTATAAATTGCCAATGTTTGCTTCTAAAATTCAAAAGATTAGAGGTGTGATTGTTTTGAATAATCGCTTTGTTAATTTAAATGGTTTTAGGGTTGGCGGATTGAATTATTTTATGGATGTTTCTTGGGTCAGAGAATTTAAACCAGAAAATTATTCAAAAAACCTTAGAAGAGCTAAAAAAGAGTCTGAGAAAGCAAAAAAAGTTTTAAAATGGTTTGGAAAAAGGGGTGTTGATATCTTGTTATCTCATAATCCTCCTTATGGGATTTTAGATAAGGTCGGAGGGAATGCTCCAAAACAATGGAAAGGAAAGCATGCTGGAAGCAAAGTTATTTTAGATTATATTAAAAAATTTCATCCAAAATATGTTTTTTGCGGGCATATTCACGAGTCAAAAGGAAAGAAGAATATCGGTAAAACAAAAGTTTTTAATCTTGGTTGCTGCGGAGATTTTAAAATAATTGACATCAAATAATCTTAAAAACCTTTTATTCTTTGTTTTTATATGGCAGATTTTTTATGGCATAAAGTTTCAGAAGAAGAGCTTCAGGAAATTAAAAAACAAGCAAAAGAAATAATGGATAATTTTGCAGAAAAGCTCAGTTCTGTTGATGTTAAAGAAGAAGAGTTCGGTGTTGAGAGAAAAGTTTTTGAAAGAGAAGAAGGAAATTCTGAAAAGCCCGAGATTGACAAGAAAATTATGTTTGAGAATGCTCCAGCAAAGAATAAAGATTTTATAATTGCTGAAAAAAAGAAATGGTAAAATGGAATTAAAAACTAAAATTAAAAAAACTCTAGAGAAAATAAAAAAAGAAGATAAAGAAATTAATTCTTTTTTAGTTTTAAGAGAAGAAAAAGAAATTCTGAAAGACGCAGAAAACTCAAAAGGAAAACTTGCTGGAAAAATTATTGGAGTTAAGTCTAATATCTGTGTCAAGGGGTTAAAAACTTCTTGTGCTTCAAAAGTTCTTGAAAATTATGTCGCTCCTTATGATGCGACAGTTATAGAGAGAATAAAAAAAGAAGGAGGAATAATTATCGGAATGACAAATATGGATGAGTTTGCTTGTGGTTTTTCTGGAGAAAGCTCTGCTTTTGGAGCAACAAAAAATCCAGTTAATTTAAAATATGTTCCTGGTGGCTCTTCGTCTGGGAGTGCTGCAGCAGTTTCAGCAGGATTTTGTGATATAGCTCTTGGGAGTGATACTGGTGGCTCAATAAGAAATCCTTCTTCTCATTGCGGAGTTGTTGGACTAAAACCTTCTTATGGAGCAGTTTCAAGATATGGTTTAATTGATTTGTCTATGAGCTTGGACCAAATTGGGCCAATTGCGAAAAATGTAGAAGATGTTGCATTATTATTCAGTGTTATTCAAGGAAAAGATGAAAAAGACCCGACGACATTGGAAATCTCTAAAATTAATTTAGAAGAAATAAAGAAACCAATTAAAGATATTAAAGTCGGAATACTTGATTTAGAAGGTTTGAATTATGATGAAAGAATTTATTCTTTGCTCAAAGAAAAAATTGAAAAAGCTTCAGAAAAGTATGGTTGGAAACTAAAAACAATTAAACTAAATTATCTTGATTTGGCTGTTGAAACTTATTATCCTCTTGTTTATGTTGAGTTCTTTTCAGGAACAAGAAAATTTGATGGAAGAAAATACGGAAAAAAGATTGAAGAATATGCTGGTCCAGAAGTATTGAGGAGGGTTTTTGGTGGTTCAGAAATAAGCAAAGCAGAATATAGGGGAAGATATTATAATTCAGCATTAAAAGTTAAATCTTTGATTACTAAAGAATTTGAGAAAGCATTCAAAGAAGTTGATTGTATTGTTTGTCCAGTAACTCCCCGCTTACCTTGGAAAATTGGGGAAAAAATCTCTATTGAAGAAGCTTATGCTTCAGATGTTTTTACTGTTCCTTCGAGCTTGGCAGGAAACTGTGCTCTTTCTCTTCCAATTGGAAAAATTGATTCTCTTCCAGCTGGAATGCAGATAATCTGCGATAAGGCTCAGGAAGAAAAATTATTGAGAATTGGAAGAAGCATTGAGAGTTTAAATGAATGAAGAGTTTTTGATTGGAACTAAGCAAGAATTTTATGATTTTGTTAGTTCTATCCATAAAAATGAAAAAATTGCAGTTATTTCCCATACTGATTTAGATGGGATATCTTCAGCAATATTTTTAAAGGAAATTTTATCTGGTTTTGGATTATCTTTTTCTGAAATTTATTTTGTCTCATATTCGAAAGATTTGTTTGAGAAACTAGAACTTGAATTGAAAGATAAAGGAATAGCTGTTGTTTTTATTTCCGATATTAATGCAGATTCTTTTTCTTATTTTGAAGAATTTAGAAAAAAATTCAAGGTTTTTTTAATTGACCATCACCCTTTTTTAGAGAATTTAGTTAATAAAAAAAATATTATAAAAACTTCAACACCTGATTGTTCATCTTTAACTATTTTTAGATTGGGGTGTGATTATATTGACGATGAAGAGTGGGCTTGGCTTGTTTGCGCAGCAATGTTTACAGATTACTCTTACAAAAAGAAGGAAAATTTGGAATTTATCAAAAAGTATTATCCTGAGGTTAATTTTGAAAATATTTCCTCTTCTACTCCAGGGATTAATGGGAGAAAGATTTCAAATGCTCTGATTTATTATAAGGGCAATGAAAAAATTGTTTTTGATACTCTCCTGAAAAAAGATTTGGATAAAATTTCAGAAGTTAGCAATATTGTTGAAGAGGAGATAAATCTATGGGTTGGAAAATATTTTGATATTGCTGAATTCCATCCAGAAAAAAATCTTTATCTTGCATTTATTGATTCTAAGTTTGATGTTGTTTCACCAGTTACAACTATTGTTTCAAAATATAAGCCCGAGTCAGCTTTTGTTTCTATTTTTTTAGAGAAAGACTCTTTTAAAATTAGTGCAAGAAATCAAGAAGGAAATATTGATGTTAATAATTTGCTAAGAAAAGCTAGTAGGGAACTGGACGATGCTATTGCTGGAGGGCATAGTGTCGCTGCTGGCGCAACGATTGATAAGAAGGATTTGAGTAAATTTAAGGAAAATCTCCTAAAAACTTAAAAATCTTGTATTATTCTGAATTTTATGAAAATAAAAAATATTGAGATTCATTGGCTTGGAAATGCAGGATTTTTAATTAAAAATTCAAAAGTAATTTATATTGACCCTTATAATATTAAGGACGGAAGCGAAAAAGCAGATTTTATTTTGATTACCCATAGTCATTATGACCATTGCAGCCTTCAAGATTTAGATAAAATAATAACACCAGATACAAAGATATTAATACCTGCTGATTGTCAGAGCAAGGTTTTAAGATTTGATTTTCCTATCAAGATGGTTTTAGTTGAGCCTGGAAAAGAATTTGATTTTGTTGATTTTAGGGTCTCCACAGTTCCAGCATATAACATTGATAAATCCTTTCATCCAAAAGAAGAAAATTGGGTTGGCTATGTTATTAAATTTGGTGATGTTGTTATTTACCATTCTGGAGATACTGATGTTATTCCTGAAATGAAAAATCTTACAGGGTATAATAAGGAAGGGGTTGAACTTGTTGCACTTCTCCCTGTTGGCGGAAGGTTTACAATGAGTGCTGAAGAAGCAGCAGAAGCAGTTGAGATTATTAATCCTGATTTGGCAATTCCTATGCATTATAATTCTGTTATTGGAACTCTGGACGATGCTAAAGAATTCAAAGAGCTCTGTGAATCAAAAGGATTTAGAGTAGAGATTCTTGAGAAAGAATAAATTTATTTACCTTTTTTTCTTTGTTTTTATATGGACAGGTTTTCGAAAAGAAAGCAGGATGTTTTGTCTAAGGAAGATAAATCTTCAAAAGGTAGTTGGGATGAAAGAATTATTGATTTATGTGAAAAGATTAACTCTTGCGAGAATTACTACACAACTTCTTCTTGTTCAGGAAGAATCATAATTATGAAGGATATTGAAAAAAAAGGTCCTAATTTATTTTTGTTTATTAGTCATGACCATATTTCTTTTGAAGATATCAACAATTTCATAAGAAACACTTCTGAGAAAAATGTTAAATTTAAATTTGAGCCATTTATTCTTCATATTGCTTGTAGGGATTTAGAATCTGCAAAATCTTTCTTAAAACTTTCAAAGAAATGTGGAATAAAGAATTCTGGAGTTATCTCTCTTGGCAAGAATATTGTTGTTGAAATTAAGGGAAGTCAGAAATTAGAATTTCCTTTAATTAGAAAAGGTTCTATTTTAGTTAGTCCAGCTTTTTTAATGGAAATTGTTAATGAGTCTAACAAATATCTTAAACAAAGTTGGGAATTAATTGAAAAACTTAAGAAACTTTTGTCTTAAAATAGTTTTTTTAACATCCAAATTTATTTAAATGCCTTTATTCTTTATTTTATATACTCCTTTGGAGGTGATAATCCGGTGAAAGGAGGTGGAAGGAATAGATGGTACTTGATTTTGCAAAAGAAGCGATACAAAATGCAGAGACTCATAGTATTAACTTTGATGAGTTGAAAGCTGGCAAGGCAAATATAAAGGTTTTTGGTCTTGGAGGTATGGGTTCTAATGCAGTTACTTGGTTGTTTAACAAAGGTGTTAATGGTGCTACAATCTATGCACTGAACACTGATGCATTGCATTTGAGTGTTACTAAGGCTGATGAGAAGATGTTGATTGGTAAGGAGTTGACAAGAGGTCTTGGTTGTGGTGGTAATCCTAATAAGGGTAAAGAAGCTGCTAAAGAATCTATCTCTGAGATAAAAAAAGCCTGCTCTGGCGCTGATATGGTTTTTGTCTTAGCAGGTTTAGGTGGTGGAACTGGTGGAGGTTCTGCACCAGTTGTTGCTCAACTTGCTAAAGAAGCTGGAGCAATTGTTATTGGTGTTGTTACAATGCCTTTTGAAACAGAGAAAGCAAGGCTTGATAAGGCAGAATATGCTCTGGAAGAGTTGAGAGAGATAACTGATACCTGTATTATTTTGGATAACAACAGGTTGGTTGACATTGCTGGACAATTGCCAATTGAACAAGCATTTGCAGTTGCTAATGAATTAATCAGTACAATGATTAAGGGTATTGTAGAAACAATAACCTTGCCTAGCTTGATTAATCTTGATTATGCAGATGTCTCTGCAATTATGAAAAAAGGCGGTCTTGCTGTTATTGGTATCGGAGAGTCTGATGGCCAAAATAAAGTGAACGAAGCTGTCAAACAGGCACTGACACATCCTCTACTTGACGTGGATTACACAGATGCCAATGGCGCTTTGATTCACGTAACCTGTGGCCCAGACTTAAAATTAGAAGAATTTGATACCATAGGTAAGATCGTTACAGAAAACATCTCTCCAGAAGCACAAGTTATTATTGGTGCTCGTATTAGTAAGGACTTTTCAGGCAAGGTAAGGGTTATCACCATTATGACAGGTGTAAAATCTCCTTACATTGTTGGACGAGATGAAGAAGAATCTATACCTACATCAAAAGAGATGTCTGATTTGGGTATAGAGGTTTTAAAATAAATTTTTTATAAAGCCCGGTTTTTTCCGGGCTTTTATTTTTTAGGCTCTGTAGAAAGTTTCTTATAAAAAAGGTTGCTCACCTGTTTATGTAAAAAGGAGGTGAGCAATATGAAAAAGAAAAATTTCTATAAAAAGCTTATCCTTAGGATAAAATC
>JAFCDZ010000031.1 GCA_017609405.1 Candidatus Pacearchaeota archaeon | reverse complement strand
CAAACTAAAGTAATCAATCCAATTAACAAAGCTATTGCTCCCCAATTCATTTTAACAAGTTCCTCCTCTTACAAGTAATAAAAGAGTTATTGATGAAAAAAGAAGAATTAAAATTGGAAGATAAAATGCTTTAGGATTAACTCTAATAATATACCCAACTAAAACTGCTGAACCAAATCCTATATATAAAAGTGCTATTATTGTTAAAATTTCTATTATCATTTTCCAATCTCAAAAACTGGTTTAATTATTCCCATCTTTTGCAAGATATTTCCTGCAAGATTTTGTGTTCTTTGCTGAAACATTTGAATAACTTTTTCTCCTTTTTCTTTGATTAAACTTCTAAGAAGTTCTGTTTTATAAAATCCAGTAGACATTATTTCATCTCCTCTGCAATCTACAATAATTGAATAGTCTTCTCTGGAAGTGTCTATTTGTTTTTTGCTTAGCTTACAAATTTCTATTTCTTTATGATTGAATTTCTTTGTTTTTTTCATTTCAACACCTCCTTACAATTTATTACTAATTTTTCTTTTTGATATTGCTCCCAAGTTCCCTGCTCTTTAAAATAATCAATTTGTCTTTGACAGGCAGAACAACTTGGATTATAAAGCATTTTTACTCTTTGAGGAATTAAAACTGCATTAACTACATCTATAGGTATATTTTGAGGGATTAAAACACCATACTGAATAATCTTTCCATTTGAATCTGCCCAAGCAGGAGTTGATGATATTACTGAACAAAGTATTTCATTTTCAGTTTTATTTATGCTTCTGTTTTCAATTATATTCCCAGCAATTATTAATAAGCAAAGCAAACCTAAAGTAAAAGTTGTAACTATGTAGGGATTTTTTCTAAGTTTTCCTGTTGTTGTTAATTTCTTTGGCATTTTAATTTAAACAAAAACATTGGCATCCTGTTTTTGACATGCAATATTCACAAGCATCTGCCATTGCTTTAAAGGTTTCAACTTCTTTTACATAATAAAAGATTATAAAAACAAGTGCTACAAAAGTTAAAATTCTCATTATGTTCATAAATACTGCCCATTCATTTGAAGCCATGAAATTAAACCATGGCTTTTTGGATTTTATTTTTTCTTCCATTTTTTCTTTTTCTATCCCAATAAGGTGAACCACAACGAGGACATCTCTTTGGAAGAAGTCCTTCTTCTAATCTTAATCTTGATTCCCATTCATATCCACATCTTTCACAGATGTATATTAAAATTGTTTTTTCAACATATTTTTTTGCCATTCTTGTCCTTTAATTAACTAAATTAAACACGCTCCTTTCTAACAGTTTTTTCTTTTGTAATTTCTTGTGAGTATTTATGGACAACAGATTTAGACAACCCTAATTCATTTGCTATCTCTCTTAAAGACATTTTTGGATTTTCTTTTATACAATCTTTTATCTTTGTTCTCATTTGTTTAGATAATGATTTTCGCCCCCATTTATTTCCTTTATAAGATTTTGTTGGTTTTCCTTCTTTTTTTCTAACTGCTAATTTAACTCTTTCAGATTTTTTCTTTGATTCATCTTCTGCTAACCACCCCATTAAATTTAACATTAAATCGTGCATTATTTCATTAAAGGGTTCTGGAATCTTATGTAATTGCTCTAACCATTTTTGCCTGAATGAATGAATTGAACATTTATAGAGTTTGCAAAATTCAAAGAATTGTTTTAACTTTATTCTATTTCTATATATTCTATCTAAATCCCAAACTATAAAATGTCTTATGTTTCCGGATTTAATTAATTTTTTTGCTCTTTCAAAATTAGGCCTATCTTTATCTTTAAATGCTGGTTGTTTCTCCTTTATTAATTCAAATTCCCCTTTGACTAATGTTTTACAATCTCTTAATTGATTTTCTGGATTTTGTTCTTCTGTGCTTGTTCTTAGATAAATTATTTCATTCATTTTCTTTTTCTCCTTTTTCTCATTTCATTATAAAAATAAATTATAATTAAAATAATTGCAATCTCAACCAATGACAAAAGCATTATCATTGCTACTTGTCCTTTAGTTATCATTTTCTTTTTCTCCTTTTACTTTTAAATAATCCTCCATAATAACCAAATCCAATTCCACAATCATACAATAAACAAATAATTATTGCAGTATCATTACCATTTTTTATTTGAATTATAATTCCACTTATTAAGGACAATAT
>JAFCDZ010000030.1 GCA_017609405.1 Candidatus Pacearchaeota archaeon | reverse complement strand
TTGGTAATAAGGTAAAGATTGAACAGCACAACCTTTGGTTCTAAACTTTTGTATTACTTTTCCATCTTCATCTACAATTGCCCAATATTCTTTTCCATTATGTAATAAATAGTTATTTTTTGTCATTTTTTGTTGTTTTTAGTTACTCGGTTATTTTGTTACACCTTGATTTCCTATGGAAATTCCCTTTGAGATTTTTTTAAATAACAGGTATAACATAGAAATCAAGGTTCCTATAGAACTTAAAATTCTTATAGAACCTTAAAAACTATGTTATTCCTGTTATAATTTTTTTCTCCCTAAATATTTATATTCTGAATTTTCTTTTAATTTTACACCTTCCCAAATTCTTATTCCCCCAGATTCTTGCCTATCTGTTGCACCAAACATTTCTTCAAGAACAACTTTCATATTTCTATCAGAAGCACCTTTTATTTTATGTTTATTACAATATTTTAAAAATGACTTTCTTAATTTTTGTTTAGATAATGTTCCATCAAAACTTTCTTCTAAATTATCCATAGCAAATGCTGTAAAAGAATCTGATTTTCTTACCCAAAATTGTTTTACTTCTTCTACACCAACTGAATAACTAAAATCTTTTTGCCTTAATATATTATGTAAACCATCTATTGCTTTATTTAATAAACCAGATAATTCTTCTTCTGTTGTTAATTTATCAATTATAAAAATATCCATTAATCTATGAGTTTTTTTATCTTTTTCATTTAAAGAATCATAAATACTTTTCTTTACAAAAGTATATGGAAATTCAAATAAAATCCATCTTTCCCAGAAACCCCTTGAAAAATCATAAACTCTTGGTAAATCATTACAAGCAAAAATATGTTTTGCATAATTAACAAAATTAACAGTTGATTTATTTTTTCTATCTGCTCCAATTAAATCTCTCCCTGTTGTTTGTTTTAACATAGCAGTATCTTTTAAAGCATTAGAAGATAAATCACCAGCAAGATTTGCCATATTTCCAAACAAATCCCATACTCTAAAACCTCCATCAGAAAGTTGGTTTAATGGAACTGAACAACAATTATCTGCTCCTAAGAATCTTTTCATTAAATCAATTGTCTTTCCTTTTCCATTTCTTCCATCACCAACAAACATTAATGCTTTTTCAATAAAATAATCTTTATATAAAAAGAATCCAAATGTTTCAAACATAACTTTTGAATCTTCTTCATTTTTTAATACTTCTTTAAAATGTTTTTCAATATTTGGACAAGTTGCAGTTGGATTATATTTTACTGGAAGTTTGTTAAAAAATATTTTTTTAGGATTAAATGGTGAAAGTTTTTTATTCTTAATATTTAATATTCCATTCCTAACAGGAATTTCATCAATATAATTATTCTTAAAAAAATCTTCTGATTCAATATAAGTATCTGTTTCTATTTTAGAAATAATTTCATTTGCTAAATGTGTTGTAAAATGTTCAACTAAAATTTTTCTACATTGTTCTAAAATATGAGTTTTACCATTTGGTTTGTAAACACCATCTTCATAAATCCAAACCTCACTTTTTATATCGTCTTTAATTGTATAAATGTATTCATTATCTTCAATATAATTTACAATTTCTTCTGTTGCATCTCTCCTTTTCTTCTGTGCTAAAAGAGAGATAACATTCATCCTTAAAATATATAATTTATTTTCTTTCTTCTTTGTTAATTGTTTATATTTTTTTTGAATGTTTTCAAGTTCATCTAATTTTTCTTTTTCAATAGTTTCACTTTTCTTTCTTTCTTCATTAATAATTTCTCTAACAATTCTTTCACCTTGTTTTTTTCTACCTTGTTCTTTTAATTGTTTTGCATACTCTGGGAGTTTTTGTCTAACTTCTAATAAAATTGCTTGTCTTTGTTCTCTGTTTAATCCTGGTTCGTTTTCTAATTTTATTCTTAATTTATCAGCAAGTTCTTCACTTTTTTTAATTTCCTCTTTTGAAATTCCTTTACTTGCTTTATGTTTTTCCCATTCTTCTTTTATATCTATGCCAGCCATCATATTTTTTTAATAAAAGAACCTCTATATAATTGACATGTTGCTTTATCATTTAACCTCTTTTTTAATTCCCATAATTGTCCTTTCTCTTTTCCTTGTTTATGAGGTAGACAATTTGGACAATGAGTAATTTCTAATGGAAATCTTTTATTTCCTTTGTGTTTTGGATTTTTACAT
>JAFCDZ010000029.1 GCA_017609405.1 Candidatus Pacearchaeota archaeon | reverse complement strand
TAATACTTTGGAGCTAATTTGCTCTCGTTAAAAACAAGAGAAGAGCCATTAAAAGAATTCCAATCATCCCCTACTACCCAATTAAATAAACCTTTGAACCAAGAAGCAGTTACATTTCCATTATCAAATAACAAATTAATTCCACTTCCTATTGTTAAGGTGTTGTCTGCCCAATTTGATGTTCCTAAAAAACCCATAACTGAATCATGAGTAACTATATCTAAATGATAATATTCTGAACCTTCTCCTCCTCCACCCTGAAGCCCAGATAAAGAATTGTGGGTTATGTCTGCGGGGGTATCTAAACCATCCCAAAAATCAGAACTATTGACAAAAACTAAAGAATAGTTTACTGGTGTTGGAATATTTAAATCAACTCCTATGCTTCCAGAAGTTCCAACATCAATTTCAGCAGAAATAAAAGTCAAACTAAACAAAACCAAAATTCCAAGTATTAAATAACTTTTTTTTTTCATTTCACGCCTTCCCTAAAAAATAATAAACAATAATTCCAGCAACAAGTATTAATCCAATTACAACCATTCCAACAGTTACAGGGGCTATTTTCTTAGTTGCTAAAACTTTGTCTATCTCGTTTAATTCTAAAAGAGCATCAAATTTTAAACTATCATCTATTGGTTCTAACTTAAAAGTTTGTCCTTCCCAATCAACTTTCATTCTTGCCTGTGCAAAATTATCTTTTTGAAGCTGGAGAAAAGCAACTGTATTTCCTAACATATATTTTGGGTCTGGAAGTTGTGAAGTTTCTATTTTCTGCCAAGGCATAAATCCATATTTTATTCTGAAAACAGTTTTTCCACTTCTTCTTTTAAAATATCCTGCTTTTCCCTGAACAGTCATAGCCTGAGGAACTCCGTCAATATTTTCCTGCCTTCTCTTAAAAACTAATCCATAATAAACATACTTTAATCTATTTTTAATAAAAATTACAAGTGCTGTCAGAACAGCTCCAGCACCAATTATCCAAATCATTGTCCAGACCATAGAACCAAGATTAATCCCAGTAGGAAGTATTTTTGAAGTTATACCGCCTAAATCCACAGCCATTTTAATCTTTTAAATAAAATAATTTAATTGTATCTGAACAAGTTAATTGAACTCTTTTTGTTCCATCAGGAAGTTCCCCAACTCTTAAATTCACAAATCCTTCTCCAATATTTTCACACACTTCTTCCCCCAACTCAAAAGTTGTTTCTTTCCAAAGTGTTTTTGATTCTGAACTTAAAGAATATAAAAATGCAAGGCAGAATGAAACATAAATAAAAAAGAATAATACTAAAGCAAAAATAATTAAATTTTGTTTTTGTTTTTTTCTTTGTTTTCTAAAATCTTCAAAAGTCAATTCTTTTTTTAAATAATCATATCTTATTTTGTCTTCTTGTTTTTTTACTGGGTCAATCATCTTCCTAAAATCCTCCTGAGCATTGACTTCTTTCCCTGTTCTTGTTCCTGTTGCTGATAACCCTGCCTTGCAAAAGTGCTTATGCTTTCAGAGATATTGCTTGTTGCTGCTTTTCTGTCACCAGCCCCGAGAGCTTTGTAAAATGCAGATAAACCGAGAATAAATAGTTTGCTTGTGATAATATTAATTTTTGTTTTTCTGTTAATCCCATAATCTTTATAATGCAAATGAAAATGAAAAATTGCTTTTTTTATGTGGTATCTCACTAATTCGTGAATTGTTTTGTAATCTTTGGTGTAATTGCTCATTGTAACCAAAGCACTGATTATAGCTGTGGCAAAATGAAAAAAAGCATCTCTTCCCTCTGCGTTCATAAGTGGCTTTGCCCCTTTTACTTCAACATACTTTCTTTGAGTGCTATCCCAAATTTTGCCCTCCATTTGTTGCATCATTTCCTGCAAATCACCCTGAGGGCTTAACTCTTTAATAAGACTTACTCTTCTTTCCTCATCCTTTTTAAAATCTATGGGAGGGGTCATATAGTCACTTGGAATCCCACTGTAAAAAGAGCTTTCACCTGCCATTCTAATACAGAAAAACAATTATTGGTTATAAAGAATTACATATCAATAATGGTGATACAATTTTAAAAATTAATTAAAAAAATCGAATATTTAAAAATTCAAAACTATAAAACATAATATAATTATTATTACTAAGGTAATGTAGTTATTATAATAGTCCGTCAGCACCCCTTCTCAATTGATACAGGGCACTTCAACTAACTTAGAAAAAGATTTTGATGGTTTGATATTAATTTGGAAGGGCTTGACAATCCTTGATTCTATTAATAGCCCATACTTGTCATA
>JAFCDZ010000028.1 GCA_017609405.1 Candidatus Pacearchaeota archaeon | reverse complement strand
TATATTAACATAAGAACAAGTCGCACAAGTTTGAACAATCCTTACACAATCGTTTTGTTTAAATGTTCCAAGATTATCTAAAGCAGAGATAGAACTAATTAAAAACATTCCAAGTATAAAAGTTAATAATAGTTTTTTCATCGTTTAAACCAATTAACAGGATTTATTTTTGAATTATTTTGGGTTGGTGTATTATAACCTGTTGATTCTGAAACATGAATATGTTGTCTTAAGGTTCTTCTTTCCTGTCCATTCCAGGCTCTTAAATAAGTTGAATGAACTGCATCTTGAACTTCCCTAATTATTAATCCAAACCTTTTTAACTTATTCTTTATAACTTGTTCTCTTATTTTATCAATTTCTTTTTCAATATTACTTTCAATTTCGTGAATAAACTCTTGTTTTATTTCTTTTTTATCAACTTTCTTTCCAATTAAATTATAAGCATACTCTCTTAATTCTACTTTCCTTTCTATTCTTTCATTTAATTTATCTTTGCAATCTTCAAAAGAAGGATACTTGAATACCTTTTCATATTCCATAAATACTGTGTCTGCTAAATCAGTTGCAAAATCTTCCATCTTGTGATTAATAGTATCCTCGTCGTAGTTTGATAATAAAGTATTTTTATTCATATAAAATTGAATTGTATTAATTATTAAATGAACTCCATGTTCAGTAAGAATAATCATATCTTTGTTAGGAGGATCCACCCATTTAGTAATTCCATCATCTGTTTGTTGTATTTTTCCCCTTAATAAATTTTCAATTGTTTCAAGTTCTTCTGATAAACTTAATTGTTCTTTAACTAAATTAGTTGTTTGTTGTTGCAATTCAAAAGCCATAGCATCTTGTTGTGTATTACTTTGCTGTGCCTGTTGCCTTGCTACCTCTAATTCTCCTTGTTGTTCTTTTAAATATTCTTCAGGTATCATTTCTTTTTCGGAATTTTGATTTATTTTATTTCTTTCCAGTTTCTCTTTGGTAACTTCTTGTACTCATCTTTTTCCAAGCATCACTTGAACTTTTACCTTTAATAATTGTAGTGTTTCTCCCAACTTTTTTTGGTCTTTTTTTTATTATTTTAAAACTCCAATTATCTTTTTTTGGATGATAAGTTAATGCATAAGTTTTCAAAGGAATTTTTCTTTTAATAACCATTATTATTTTTACCTCCTTTCAATTCTTTATCAATATTCATATCTATTAAAGTTAATGAACTAAAAGAAATCATACAAAAACAAAATACAATTTGCATAATTGTTTCTGTTGAAACTTTAAGAGCAATAAAACTTAATATTGCAAATGTAAATAACCAATATGTTCTTTCTTTCATTTTTCCTTTTTCTTTTTTGCTTTCCAATATTTAATTTCTTTTTTCTCTGGTGCTTTACTTAATCTATATTTTCTTTTCTCAATAAATAAAGTTCCCTTCGGTGTTACTTTCTTTCTAAAACCCTTTGGTGTTTTATAGGTTAATCCTTTCATACCTTCAACTTTAAATGTTGCACCTAATGTTCTACTAACTCGTCCTCGTCCTAATTCAAATGCTTTCTTCAAACTTAATTTAGTTCCTATTGGTTTAAACATTCCAAACCTTCTGACATAAACAGAGAAACCTTTTTGTTTTTTTGGTTGTTTAGTTGGTTTAAGTTTTAATCTCATAAAAGAAGTCGTTGTTTTTGGGATTGTTGGATAACTTGTTTTGTAAGGAGTAGTATATGTTTGAGTAAATGTTTTTAGTGGAGTTGTTTTAGTTTTCATAGTTTTAGAATAAGAAATTATACTTGGTGTAATTGTTTTTGTCGTTGGTGTATAACTAATAGATTTTATAGTAGGAGTTTTAAAAGAAGTTAATTGTTTTGTCGTCGGCATAAAACCAGTTGTTTTAGGTTTTGTTCTCGTAGTTAAACTTGTTAAAGATAACATTCCATAACCAGAAACTTGTGTTGTTGATTTTGTTGAAGGTATTAAATCTTTTGTTGAAAGTTTTGTTGTAACTTTTTCTCCCTTACCAATTTTATATCTAAAAATATCAACTGCTTGTCCTTTTATTGTTGTAACCCCAATCTTTTCAACACCTTTAATAGTTCCTGTTTCTTTTATTGCTTCTAACTCTGTTCCTGTTCCAATTTTAAAGGTTTCTTTTTTCCCTGTCCTTGTAACTACTGCTTCTGTTATTCCAATCTGTGCTGACTTGGGCAACCCCCAACCAACCTCTGCACTTTTAGGAAGTTCAAATAAACCTAAATCCAAACCTAACCGACTAATTCTTGTTTCAGGTATTTTAAGAAAAGGTTCTTGTGGTGTTGTATAAAATTCTTTTTGTAATGGAATATCTTTTCCTGCTTTAAACAATCCTCGTTGTGAAGTTGTTAATGTTTGATAACCTAAAAACAATTTCTTCTCTGATGGTTTAACTCCAAACCCTCCTCGTTTTAATGGAGAAATATCTGCTACATCAACAAAACCTTTTGTTCCTTTCCCTGCTTCAATCAATCCTATTCTTGTGTCTGTTAATTCTATTGCTCCTGCTTCAATCAATCCTATTCTTGTGTCTGTTAATTCTATTGCTTTAAATAATTCAGGTTGAGTTTTTACACTTACATAATCAGGAGAGAATCTTGCAAGTCCTCCTTTAACAAAAGGTATTGTTTCAAAAACTAAACCAGCACCTGCTCCAACTCCAATAATTCCTGCTGTTATCTTTTCTTGTTTTGTCGTCGTAGAACTTAAAACTTCTTTTGCACTTGTTGTAGTAATTCCTCCTGTAACCCCTAACTTCACTATCTTTGGAAGATAAGAATAAGTTCCCATAAATGCAGTTGTTAATCCTAAACCAGCATAAGTTTCAGGAACTACCCCAGCAATACCCCCAGCAACATAACCATATTGACCAGCCATTTGTTTTACTTCTCTTATTGTTGGTCCTTTTGGTTGTCCTACAAAACCTGTTGTTGCTCCTCCACCACTAATAGAAAAAATAGGAATATGAGGAGAACTTATTAAAAAATCAACAACCTTTTCTTTTTTAGTTTTTTTTACACTCATCTTTTTTTCTGCAATCTTATTAAAGAAATCTTGTTTAACTTGTTCTTCTTTCTGTTTTTCTTTCTGTAATTGTTCTCGTTGTTTTAATTCAGAAATATATTTTCTT
>JAFCDZ010000006.1 GCA_017609405.1 Candidatus Pacearchaeota archaeon | reverse complement strand
GATTTTATCCTAAGGATAAGCTTTTTATAGAAATTTTTCTTTTTCATATTGCTCACCTCCTTTTTACATAAACAGGTGAGCAACCTTTTTTATAAGAAACTTTCTACAGAGCCTTAGAGCAGATTTAGAATTATAGAATTAATTAATAGATATGCTCCTTTAGCAATTAAGTAACTAAAAAGAGGATTATAAAAATATTTCTTTAAAAACAATTTCAATAGGACATTATCCTTAAAAAATTTTCCACTTCTTCAATATAGTCTTCAAACCCTTCATTAGCCCTTTTAGCAAATTCGTATCCATTCTCCGAAATTTCTTTGGCTAAAAAAGGATTATCTAAAAGGATTTTTAACTTTTTTGAGACATCAATAATGTCATATGGATTTATTTCAATACAATGGATACCAGAAATTAAGTTTTTATAAATACCTTTTTGTTTCATCTCTGAAGAAATTAGTAAAGGTGACTTGCAAAGAAGGGCCTCCATTGGTTTCCTTGAAAAATGTCTTGACACATAAAAGTTTCTCTCTCCTACAAAAAAGACAGAAGATTTTCTTAAAAATCCTGGAACCCTCCATGGAGGGAGGGGGGGATAAATAAACACATTTTTAAAACCTTTTTCCCTTACCAAGACTTCTAATTCTTTTTTTTGCATACCATTACCAACATAAACCAATGCAAATTCTTTACTCTCACCAAGTATTTCATACGCTCTTAGTAAATCAAATGCCCCCTTTGCCCTACTAATTTTTCCTAAAAAAGTTATTAGTTTCTTTCCAATTAACTCTTCTGGAAGATTAAAATTTTGGGAATTTTCTATTTCTGAGACATTTATTTTAGGATTATGTAAAAAAACATTTTCATTCAAAAATCTAAGCGAAAAATAATACGAAGGATAGGCCATTATCCCTTTAGCAGAAGCAAATTGATTTATTAATAAAGATTTCAAATTTGAAGAACCAAAAAATCTTTTCATATCGCTTCCAGCGTGTTGTAGAATCAAAGGTTTATTTGTAAATTTTGAAGCTAAAAAAGATGCTATCCCATATGGAACCAAATACCATCCAACAATTACGTCCGGGTTTTCATGATATGTTGCTCTAATTGATAAATCGGCTAATCGCTCTGTTTTGAAACTTTCTTCGTACCACTCTATCGTTATTTTCGAGGTGCTAAAAAGTTTAACATTCTTTGGTTGCAAATAAACTAAATCTTCTAAAGAAAGAGGCGATTTGTCTTCTCTCTCCTGACAATCTGAAATTATCATGCATTCATTTCCCCTCTCACCAAGAGCTTTAGCTAACCAATATAATTTTGTCGATTCTCCCCCTATAGTGGGGGGGTATTTCCCTATAAAAGCTATTTTCATTTTTTCCTCCAACATTGGGGGTCTTTTGAAAAATAATCTTTAGTATTTGCATAAGCAACTGCTCTACACCCTCTACAAACATTTATTAAATCACAATCACAACAACCTTTAATTCTTTCAGATTCTCTTTGTTCGTTTAATTTTTCCGAGAAGAGAAAAAAATCCCTCAAACTTCTATCTCTAATATTTCCTAAAGTAATTGGAAGCCGTCTACAAGAATAAACAGATCCATCAACATCTAAACATAGACCATTCTTTCCAATACTACACCCTTCAATTATTCCCCCTTCCTTATCAAAAGGTCTAGAAATACCCATTTCTTCCTCTATCAAAAACCATAGAGGATCTTTTCTTCCAATAAAGCTTGGTTTGGCCCCTTTTTTTATTAATTCCTCATATTTTTTTAGCATTCTAAAAAGAAATTCTCTATATTCGTTCGGTTCTAATTGTTCCTTAGATAAATTTTTCCCCTCTCCTATTGGAACAATTCTTGCAAAATCAAAATGTTTTGCTCCAGAAAGATAAGCAACTTCTGCAACAGAGGGTAGTTCTAAATAATTTCGTCTAGAAACAGTACTCATTACTGAAACCCATATTCCAAATTCATTCAATTTTCTTATCCCTTCAAGAGTCTGACGATAATTTCCTCTTCCTCTTATTGAATCATGAGTCCTTTCTAATCCTTCTAAGCTTACCTGATATCTTTGAACATTGTTTTCACATAGTGATTCTAGATTTCTTCTAGTGAGGGGAAAAGGATTTCCTAAAATTCCAATGAATACGTCTTTTTCATTTGCATAATGGAGCAAGTCCCAAAAATCTTCTCTCAATAAAGGATTCCCTCCAGAAAAATTAATTCTTGGATAAACGTTTAATTCATTACTTAATTCTACCAGTTCATCAATTATTCTATAAGACTCTTCCAATGTTAATCTAAAAGGGGAATCGTTTTCTTTTTCAAAATGAGGGATATAACAATGAGCGCACCTATTTTCACATTTATTTGTTATATGCCATTGTAAGACAAAAGTTGTTTCAATCGGCTTTGAAATAAATATTTTTCTCTTGTTATCCATTTTTAATTTTGTAGTAATAAAACTTTTTAAGAATTTCTATAATTTAAAGCATAAAGAAAAATTTATATATTTCAAATAATAAAGAATAAAGGAAATATGGAGCTTCAAATAAAGAATTTTGAACAGGGTAAGGAGTTTCCTTGTGGTCCCAATTCTTTGGCCATGATTTTGGATTTCTTCAATATTAGAAAATCTCGAAAGGAGATTTTAAAAAAATTCTTAAAAAAAACAAAAAATGTTGGGAGGGTAATTATTCCAGTAATTGCCGAAGTTGCAATAGAATTTGGGTTAAAACCCACATTAATAATAACAAATTATACATACTTTCCTGAAGAACTAAACAAAAAAAATGAAAGTGAAATAAAAAAATATATTCGACAGAAAATAAAGAGCAAGGAAAATTTTATAGATAAGGGGGATAGAGAATATTATTCCTCTGTGGAAAGATTTATCGAAAAAGGAGGAAAAGTAGAATTCAGATTATTTACTGAAAAAGATATAATAACTACACTTATAAAAGGAAAACCCTGTTTATGTCAGATAAATACTGCATCATTCTCAAAAAAGGATATTGATTATCGAAGACAACATTTTGTTGTTATTAAGGGATTTGCTAGGAATAAGTTTATTTTAAATATTGGACACAAAAATTCTGTAGAAAAGGAAAAAGAGGATTTTATCTTTTCATTATACAGGACAAAAATTCCGAATATATTGCTCTTCTAAAGTTACTTTTCTTTTTATTATTCGCATCCATTACACCCATTACATCCATCACATCCCTGACAAGCATAGTGTGGTTTGGATTCAGCCCTCTCTATCTCTCTAAGAGGTAAATGATCTTTGGGAACATAAGTACTATCTCCACAACCAGCACATCCAGAACATCCAGTATTACACCAATTACAATCATATTTATTCACTGATTCAAACCCTTCTCTAGTCGAAACAGCATCAGATAAATTCTTCCAGGATTCAAATGTTTCTGTTAAAACCTCTAATCCTTCATTCATCTTCATTACCATAAAGATTTTGAACTTTTTAAATCTTTCTATAGTAATTTATTGTAAGAATAAAGGATATTTATAAATCAACAAAGAATTTAGAGAAATAAGAAAATGGGGCTGCCCGGATTTGAACCGGGGTCGTCAGGTCCCAAACCTGAAAGGCTAACCAGGCTACCCCACAGCCCCAATATATCTTATTGGGGTATTTTTAGTTTATAAATTATTTCTTTTCTTCATTAGTCTCTTCTTTTTGTTCTTCTTTCTTTTCTTCTTGTGGAGTTTCCTCTTTACTCTCTTCTTCTTGTTTTATTTTTATCTTTTCAAGTTCCCTTTTATAATTCTCAAGATATTCTTTTAATTTTGCTAACTTTTCAGGAGGTGTTTCTGTTTTTTCTTCTGAAATTTCTTTATCATATTTTCCCTCGTCAATTTCTATTTCCACTTCTTTTGCAGGTTTATTTTCTATTAATATTCCTAAACTTACAGCAGTACCAACAACAGTTTTTACAGCTGATTTTAAATCTTTACATAATAAATCAGGCATTTTTGCTTTTGCAATTGATATTATTTGTTCAATTGATGCATTTGCTACTTTTTCTGTTTCCTGCAATCCAGAGCCTTTTTCAAGACCCAACTCTTTTTTTAATAACCCCGATACTGGTGGAGAAGAAACCCTTACTTCAAATTCTTTTGTTGAAGGATCAACAACAAGTGTGACTGGGACTTTTAATCCTTTAAACTCTTTTGTTGCCTCATTTACTTTTGAGATAACTTGACCAATATTTATTCCCATGGGTCCTAATTTTTGGCTTAATGCAGGTCCTGGAGTCATTGCTCCCCCATCAACTAATAACTTAATTTCCATTTTCTTCTCCTCCTTCTTGCTCTTCTCTTCTTATTACTCGAACATTGTCCATTTTAACTGTTACTGGAAGTGGGACAACAGCCCCAAGGAGATTTACTACTACTTCGCCTTTTGCTTTGTCCACTCTTACAACCTTTGCTTTTTCCTTTTTAAATGGTTCGGATATCATTTCAACAATATCCCCTTCTTCAATAGACATTGATTCTACTGATGGTTTTATCATATTTTCTACTTCTTCATAACTTAAAGTTGTTCCGATGATTCCTTTTACATATTGAAGATTATATGCTGCTTCCTCTGCTGTTTTTTTATCTTTTGCTTCAAGAAAGATATATCCTCTTAACCCATGTGGGCGAGTTACTGAATAAACTTCTAATTTTTTCCTTTTTACTCTATCTTCTATTAGGTCCATTACTCCTTCTTCTTTGTTTGTGGTTACTTTTACAACAAAAATCATTTTTTAGCTCCATCTAAGACCTTAACAATCTTAGAAAGATAATATAATTTAAAATTAGTGGTTTATAAACGTTTGGGTTTGTTTTTTATTCTATGAATTGCCCGATTTTAACAAATTAAAAACATATTCTTAAGAATAGAAATATTTATAAACCTTCATAACTCTAAAATGACTACATGAAAACAAAGACTACTTTCATAATCTTTGCAAGCATATTTTTAGCACTTGTTTTAATGAATTTTTCTAGTGCTTCTAGTCCCGTTCTCAATATGAATATTGTTTCGCAACCATCTAATATTAGTCATGATGCTGGAAGTTTTGATGTTACTTTTAATGTAACTTATACAGGAACATCAGATTCGATTAATGTTTCTTTTAGTTCTCAACCAACTTCTGGAAATATCTCTATTGAAGATATTAATAATATCACTCTTGCTCAAAACGAAACAAAGGTTTTAACTGTTAAAGTTACTATAAATGAAAGATATCAATCAGGAACTTTTGCAGGAATAATTGTGGGAAAACCCGTAGATAGAGCAGAACAATCAATAACTTTTTCTGTTCCAATTTTAGAATCAAAGCAATTAAGTGTTTCTAGTTCAGCAATTCAAGAAGGTCAACAAGAAACAAAAGTAGTTATTAAAAATGAAGGAAATGTTCAATTAAATAATATCCAGATAACTGCTTCAGGCGATATGAGTGTTTCAGTTTCTCCAGAAACAATTGATTCTCTCCTTCCAGGAGAATCTAAAGAAATTAATGTTACTCTTGCTGAAAGAATCTCTTATCTTGATCTTGGGGATAATACAGCAATTATAACTGCAACAGCAGAAGATAATACAACTGCTTCTGGAGAAGTTACTCTTAGAAAGAGTTATTGTGATGTTGAAGATAATGGCAATTTGGAGATAACAAGATTAGATATAAATGTAGACCATGGGTTTGGAAAAGACGAGGATTGGTTCCCTTTTGATGAAATTAATGTTGAAGTTAAAATAAAAAACGATGGCCCTGAAAAAATTAAGGATATAGAAGTGGAATGGGGCTTATATGATGAAGATGAAGGTAAATGGATAATTGAAGAAGATGAACCTGAGTTTAGTTTAAGTGACGGAAAATACAAGATTCTTAATATAGATTTTAAATTTGATGAGGATATTGATGAACTTGTAGATGACCACAGATATATTTTCTATGTAAGGGCAACAGGGGAAGATAGGGCTTATGATTATAATGAAACATGTGTAAGTGATTCACAAACAATAGATATTCAACTTGAAAATGATTTTGTTATCCTTGATGATATAAGAGTTTCAGAAGATGCTTTATGTGGCTCTGATATCGAGGTTAGCGCAGATGTTTGGAATATCGGAACAGACGACCAAGAAGATGTTAGTGTATTAATAAAAAATAAAGAATTGGGAATCTATAAAAAAGTTGAAGTGGGGGATATTGATTCACTTGACTCTGAAAAATTAACTGCGATTCTTTCAATTCCAAAAGATGCTGAACAGAAAAACTACACTCTTGAGTTTATTGTTTATGACGAGGATAATGATATCTATAAGACAGATTATGACGATGATGAAGCAAGATTCTATAAAGTAATCTCTGTATCTGGAAATTGTTATATTCAACCACAAGCAACAATCTCTGCTAATCTTGAATCTGGAGGAGTTGCAGGTGATGAAGCAGTTGTTAAAATTTCAATTATAAATTCTGGAAAAGAACAAACAGCTTTCACAATAAATGTTTCTGGATATTCTTCTTGGGCTGATGAAGCTTCTCTTTCAAAAAATGTTGTTTTATTAAAACCACAAGAATCAGAAGAAGTAACTGTAACTCTTAAAGTAAAAGATGATGTTGAGGGAGAAAAACTTTTCTTAGTTTCTTTAACAGACAGTAATGGAAACACAATAACTCAACCAGTTTCACTTTCAATCGAAGAAAAGCAATCTTTTTGGAAAGATTTATGGAAAAAAGGTTATTTATGGATCTTTGTAATTGCAAATGTTGTCTTAATTGTTATAATAATAACTTTGGCAATAAAAATTTCACTATCTAAGCAATAATTTTTAAACATTCTTTTTTTTATTATCTTATGAATAAGAGAATTTTTTATATGTTCTTGAGATATCTTTTTGTTGTTTTGTTGGGAATTGGTCCATTTTATCTACTTTATTTATTTTTTTCTCCAATAACAATTTATTCTTCATATTTTTTATTGAATCTTTTTTTTGATGCACATTTAGATAATGACATTATCTCTTTTGGAGGTTCTTCAATAAAACTAATTGGGGCATGTATTGGTGGGGCAGGGTATTATCTATTACTCTTCTTAAATTTCTCTATTCCTAATGTTAAGCCATTCAAGAGAATAAAGATGGTCTTTTTTTCTCTTTTTCTCTTCTTTGTTTTTAATATTTTAAGGATTGTCTTTTTATCATATCTCCTTTATATTGGTTCTTCTTTTTTTTATAAAGCTCATCTATTCTTTTGGTATTTTTTGAGCACATTCTTTGTTGTAACTATTTGGATGTTTGAACTTAAATTTTTTAAAATTAAAACAATTCCTGTTTATGATGATATTAAATTTTTAATTGAAAAATTAAGATGATGTCCTCAATAATTAACCTTCTTTCAAATCTGGATTACTTTTCTATATTTCTCCTTATGGCTATAGAGAGCTCTTTTATTCCATTTCCAAGCGAGGCTGTTTTAATCCCAGCAGGTTATCTAATGGCTCTTGGGAAGCTGTCTTTTTTTAAAATCTTATTTTTTTCAATCTTAGGCAGTTTAGTTGGCGCTTATTTTAATTATTTCCTTGCTTTTTTTCTTGGAAGAAATGTTGTAGAATTGTTAATTGATAAATATGGAAAATTTTTCTTTCTTAAAAAAAGAGATTTATACAGGGCAGACAGGTTTTTTGATAAATATGGCGATGTTACAACTTTCTTTGGAAGGCTTATTCCTGTTATTCGGCAATTAATCTCCCTTCCTGCAGGTTTTTCAAAAATGAATCTTTATAGATTCACTTTTTATACTTTTCTTGGAGCAGGTGTCTGGTCTGCTTTTCTTATTTTTTTAGGATACTTTTTTAGGAATAATGCTACAATAATTCTAAGGCATATCAATATTATAATTATCTTCTTATTAGTTATCTTCTTTATTTATATCTTTAGAAAAAAATTATTCAAGAGTTTTAGAGTGAATATCTTTAAGAATTTCTAATGTAAATCTTTCAACTGCTTTTAAGACCTCGCAGTTAGCAACATCAATTTCATAGACATTTTTTCTTACTTCTGCTATTCTTGTTTGGTTTGATTCTTTTATTATGATACAGGAATATTTTGTTGGGCTTTCACAAGGCAGGCTTTTGTTTACTAATAGTTTTTTTCCATCTATTATAAGAGCATTCCCAAGATTTCCAGCAGCAATAAAACCATCACCCCCGCAAGTTAAATCCCCCTCACTTTTTAACAAAATATAATCTAATAAGCTAATGTTTGCGCTTAAATTAATTTTTTCAAGCTCCCAAGGATTATTTCTTAAATAGAACATATAATCAACTCTTTCACCCTTGACTATTAAAGGAATACGATATTGGTATGTAGTTATCCCATCACTCTTTTTTATCATCCTAAATTTCATACCTTTATAATCTATTGTTTCAGCACTTTTTTTTATATAGTAAACTGCAAAAAATGAGCCAATTATTATGATTCCAATTAAAATTACCAACAATATCTGTTTATCCTCTTTTTTTAGTTTTGCCATTCTTTATTAAATATATCTTAATTTAAAAATTATTCTATGCCTAAAATCTTAAATAAAACAAGATCTATTTTTTTAAGAGCATCTTCTTTGTCTTGGTAATATATTATTACACAATTATTCTCTTCTTCAACACTTCCATTACCTTCCTTTATAATTATAAAATTTTGAGTGCAATCTTTAATCGGATATTCTGGATTACAATCGCTTTCATTTTCTGGGCATGCAGGTTGAATTCTCTGAGCAATATTTATTAGGTTTTGATATATTTCTTTCTCAAGCCCTTCTTCTTCAGAATAGATATATAATGGTTTTTGATAATAGTCACTTATTTTTTTTGTTATATTGATTTTAATATTCTCATCTGGAAGATATTTAAAATAAAAATTAAGGTTATTGATATTTAATACCCAAAAGATATCTTGTTTTTGAAATTTGAATCCATTATAATTAATTATCCTTGTAGAAGCCCCTTTATTATTCATAAAAGCATAACCAAATGTACTTAATAATAAAACAGCAGTAAGAACAACCCCAACAATTAACTCTCTTTTTTTTCTTATTCTTTCTTTTTCTGCTCTTGTCATTATTTTTCTCATAACTAAAAAACAAAACAAGATTATAAAAAGATTACTCTCTTAGAAGCCATATTGAAAAATAAAAAGGGTTTATTGAAATCTCAAGAGTTAATAAATAGAATTTTGGCAAATAGTTAAAACGAGATTTTGGATAATTCCTCATCTTTTCTGAGAATGCCGAACCTTGCTATAAATATTTCCAATTAACTCTTTTATAATCCCTAAATCAAATATTAACAAGAAATAATCTTAATATAAGTATATCAAGCATTGAATTAAAAAATAAAAAAAGAAAAAATAAGGGGGTTGAAACCCCTCTTATTTATGCACTAGTAACTACTGCTTGAGCACTTGTTGCAGTGGAACCAATGTACTTCTTTCCAGCGCTTGTGTCAACGTTGTTGTTAAGAAGGTATTTAACTGCATTTACAGTGTCGCCAGCTTCATAACCAGCAACAAGTAATGCAATTTTGCCTTCTGTGTAAGCGTCTCCAAAGCTCTGGATTAAGTACTGTCCAACACCAACACCTGTCTTGCTTGTGAATTCTTCACCACAGAAGCTTCCACCAAGCAAATTAGCAGCTACACTGTTAACACAGCTACCACCAACAACAATGAGGTTTCTGTCAGAGTAAGAGCTAACCTCACTGTCTTTGATTAATTCTACATCAACAGTTGATGTTGCTGTGCTTGAAGAGCTACTACCACCTGCAACAGATGCATCTTCTGCACCAATGTAGACAAGTCCATAAGACTCGTCACCGTGGTAGATAAGCTCTGCTTTTTGTTGGTCTGGACCTTTGTCCCACTTAATTTCAGTAGCTAGGTCAGAGTAAGCAAAGTTTCTGTATACATCAGAGTCGTCTATCTCTGTTGAACTTCCACCTACTGATGGAGAAACACCTGTAACACTAACTTCATCATTACTGTCATCTCCAAGAGTAACAGTAATGTTTGCACCATCCCCTATGTTTCCATCCTTATCTTCTTCTGAGAAGATAAGGCTATAAGTAGATGGATAGTAAGTACAATTAAATTGTGTTCCATTTTGCAGTGTTAATGTGGCATCATAACCTAATTGTCCAACACCTAATGTACCATAAACACTATTACATGTTGAACTGTTGTCTGCTACAGTAACATCTGTTGTATTCACCCATGGAAGGTATACTTTCATACCTTCAGCAGAGTAAAGTGTGTGGAAATCAACATTATTGTTTCCAGCAGCTATGACTACAGTTTTATCAGCCTTATTTATTGCACCTATGTTAAGGTCAACATTTCCAAGACTTACTGTGTCACCATTCTCAGCACCATCTTTCTTTGTTACCCAGCTACCATCTTTCATGTACTGGATATCACACCTTATTGTACCACTATCATTCTTGAAGTCAGTAGCTCTCATCAAGTAAGACTCTGCATCATTTCCATCAGTCCATGAAGCAATGAAGTAACTGTCTGTGTCTCCATAAAATGTGATGCTATTTGTTCCACTTGTTCTTAATAAGTTTTCACTAGCATCTTTTCCAACAGCAGTATAAGCACTTCCATTAAAGTATAGGAAGTTAATACTTGATGTTGTATCTTTTAATGGGAAGTCTTTTAATTGTGCATAGTCATCTCCTCCAGCTTCAATCTTGATTGATTCTTGAGCTGGATAGACCATACCACCAAAGCTCATTTTAATACTTCCAAATCCTGGAAGAGTTATTGAGCTATCTTCTGTGATGAATAAATCATCATCAGCTTCCCATGATAATGTAACATTAGACAATTTACCTCCGTTATTTCCAAGGTAAGCTACTAATCCAGAGATGGTGTCTTCATTAAGCTCAACATCTTGACCATTAGTCAAGACAAGCTTACCTGAACCAATACTTATTTCTACTTTACTTGATTCTCCATCTTTTGAGGTGTACATTATATCCTTAACACCTACATAAGAGCCATCACTTAACTTGTAAGTTTCTCCTTCAGATAAACTGTTTGTAACCTCTCCATTTACATTTAATTTCACATCACTGCTTCCAATAAACTCAATGCTAACCTCATAACTGTTTCCATTAACAGTTATTGTTTGAGATTCATCTTGAACAACTATTGCATCAGCAGCAGAGTCAAGGAGAGTCATTGAATTGTTGTTTGAAGTACTTAATACATAGTATTCTTTTCCTAATAATGGGAAGTCTGTTGTAGCTAAATCAGACCAGTATGGTTCATCACTGAAGTCTAATGTATAGTTAAGGATACCGTCTCCATTGTCTATTTTTATACCAACTGTTGGCTCATCAGGCTTGTAGTCATTATCTTCAAACATCTCAAGCCTTAATGATGAGTTGTACAAGTTTATCTCTTGACTGTAGTCAAATTCATCATTGTCATCATCTACATAAGTTCCGTCAGCAAGAAGTGTTGGTAAATCATCATCAGTTATTTTTGTTGAAACAACATCACCAACATAGTCTCCTAAGTGGAACTTTGTAGATGTCTTTTGTAAGACATATGCTTCACCACTGACACTAGCACTAGTTGTCGCACTTGTACTTGTTGATAATTTATTCAATCCTGCAAATATGTTTGCAGCTTGAGCAATATCTGAGCCTGCTGCATTGCTACCATAAACAACTGCAACCTTTCCTTCATTGAAAGGAGCAGGATAGTTTGCAGCAGCAGCAAAACCCATAGATGAACCAACAAGTACAGCACTACCTAAAACAGCTAGTATCTTTCTAAATTTCATTTTTCTTTTTTCCTTATACCTCCTTTCACCTCTATTGACCATGTTGTCAATGACAACCATTTAGGTTTCTCCTGCGCTTACGCGCAATATTACCAATCCATCTTTATTTAAAAAGCTTACTATTATATAATAACATGTACTATAAAAAACAAGCTTTTTTTAAGGTTTATTTATAAATCTTTCGGTGTTACTAATAAATTAAGAAGCCCTCTGTTTTATTAATTTCCCTCGCTGTTTTCTCAATATCTATAATTTTTTTAATATATATAATTTCCAAATAGATAAATTTAAAAACTATGTTTCATATATATATTTAGAAATATAACCTATATGAAAATGGCAAAGACAAAGGTTCGTGAAATAACTATAAAAGAGTCAAAAGGAACTTTTTCATTTGTGAAATCAAAAAAAGATTCAAAAGAAGATTATGATTTTTCAGGTTTGGCAGCATTAAGAAATCTTTTAACCAATGAAAAAGCAAGAATGCTTTGTGTAATTAAAAACAATAAACCAGAATCCCTTTATGAACTTGCAAAGATTCTTGGAAGAAACTTTAAAGCAGTTCTTGATGATGTTAAATTACTTGAAAGATTTGGGTTTATTGATCTAATTGAAGAAAAACATAATAATAGGATAAGACACAAACCTGTTATTTCAACAACATCAGTTACAATTCACATAAATATTTAGTAATAGATTCTAAGAATTATTGTAATTTTTTCATTTCCACTTAATATCTCAAGTGCTCCAGCATAATTTTTTGTTTTTTTACCTGAAATAATCTCTATTTTCTTAGAATTTTCTGAAAACATCTTAAATTCATATCCTTTGTATCTACTTTCATTTCCAATTATAATTGTTTTATTTAATATGTCACTTATCACATTTTTCAATACTTCACAGCTTTTTCTCCCATCTAAACACTTTTTTTCCTCTTCGCAAGCACTAATTAATCCCCTCACCGAATAATAATTTGGCTCATAAAGATTCGCACAATCTGTACTATATTGTAATATTGCGTTCAATAAAGACATTGTAGAATAATCTTTGTCTTCTTTTTCTCCACTTCCTTTGTTTATTAGGAAACCAATTGCAAAGAGAGCAACTATTGAAATTATAATAAATATTAATACAAATCCGACCATCTCTTCTTGAGCCCTCTTCATTTTTTTACCACTCCTGCAACAAGCAACTCTCCAATTTCGCATTTATCATAACTTTTTCCTCCATAAGATTCTTTTCTGCATAAAATAATATAATTAAATTGCATTGGACCTTTTTTAACATTCTTATCAGAAAATACAATTAATGTGTTGCAATCAGGATAATTTTCAATATTACAAATCTTCTCCTTTTCTTTTGGGTATATTTTTCTTATTTTTATCTCTGCAACACCCCAGAAATCAGAATAATCCTCAATCAGAGAAAGAGCCATTGCTTTATCAAAATCAACGCAATATACTTTTCCAGTTCCAAAACTCTCTCCGCATGAGAATTCAGGGGTATCTGATAATTTAGCAACCAGAAGCTTGGCATTTTTTTCTTCAATATTTGTTGCAGACTTCCTTAGGTAATTTATACCAAAACCTGTAAAAAATAAACCAACTATAACAAACAACAAAACAATAGCCACAAGAACAATTGCCATTTGTTGTATTTTTATTTGTCCTTTTACCATAATCTACAACTTGCGCTCCTTTCAATACTATCAATTTTCTTTGCAAGGTCATCAATAAAGAATAATTCTCCTGAATTCTCTAATTCTCTTGCTTTTGTTGATAATTCTGTTAATTCTTTATTTAAATTGCTGTTACAATCTCTTTTTGATATAATTCCCTCTTTTGTAATATAAACTTTTGCTAATTCTGAGATTCTTTTCATAAGTCTTTTTATTTGGCATTCATAAACATCCTTATCTGAAAAAATAGCTCCATACATAAGAGCATCACCAATAAAATTAACTACAGAACCTCTTTTTTGAACATAATTAGCATTTAGATTTACAATTATATCACAACCAGAAGAAATAGAAAAACAAACCTTTATTTCATCACCTGAACAGTTTTCTGTATGGATGTTCTCAATTTCAAGAGCATTTAATTCTTCTGCAATTTCTCTTGGTGCATCAATAAAACAATATTCTTTGTTTTTGGGTATTATTATAATCAAATCAGCAACTTTAAATGGCATTTTAAATGGCTTTGAAAATAAATAAAATTCTTTTCCTTCAATTATTCCTTCAGAAAAGAAATACTTATTTTTAAAAATAATATTTGCTCCTGTATCCCCCCATTTTCCAAAACTCTTTTGTGATATTGCTATTTTTTGCTCTCCAAAGTTTCCTGATTCATCACATATATTGTAAATTCTTGTTTCAGCATCCAAAACAATCTTATTTTTTTCAGCACTTTCAAAACCTGTTTCAAGAGGGTTTGTTAAAACCCCGAGCCTTTTTGCTGTTTCAGTGTTTATTGTGTGCTCACCACTCCGAATTATTTTTGAAGAGGTATAAATTGCAAAAAACAAAATAATGACTCCTACAATTATTGCAAATAATACTCCAAAAGATATGTCTAAAAAACCTCTTTTCATTTTATCTTTACTAGTTCTTCACCAAACTCTTTTATAATCTCTATTTCAACCTTTCCGTTTTCTACTTCAATACAATAAGGGTTTTTTATCTTTGTTATTTCTGCTATATTAAGATGGTTTATTTTTCTTCCAGGACTGCCTTCTGTTTCTGAAATTGGGTATACAAAAAGATTCTTTTCTCCACTTGAGAAAAGCTGTAACTCATAATATAAATCTCTATTATTTTTTGGGGGGGAAGAAAAGTCAACAAAACAGACTTTTTCAGCTTTTGATGGCAGTGAATATTTAATTATTGTGCTTCCTTCTGCACCTCTCCACATAGAGTCCACATCTTCTTGAAAATTTTTAAAAAAGCTGTTTGTTGTAAGATTTTTTTGGAAGCTGATTAAGTTAGCAATAATATAAATCGCAAATCCAATAAATACAATAATTAGCATAATTGAAAAAATCATCCCAAAAGATAACTTCATCTGACCTCTTTTCATAAAAATAAGATGTTTTTCTTTCTTTTAAATTTTCTTATTTAATAATCCTCGTTAGTTGGCTTAACTATCATTGTGCAATAGCCAGTATAAGGAATATTTCCATAATTGTCTTTACACTTAATATAATAAGTATTTGCTTGGTTCCATGTTGTAGTATGTGTAATCTTATCAGTTGTTGTCATTTCTGTTCCTTGTTCAAATTCATAATTGCAATCTCTTGTGCTATAAACACATCTTGCTTCTTCATTTGTCATGATAATTAATTGGTCTGAACTCTTTGTTACCCTAACAATCTCTGGGGGAACTACATCTACATCAACATAAAATGTTGTGTTTTTAACATCACTGTTTCCTCCCAAATCAATACACTTAATAGAGTATGTGTGTCTTCCTGCTGGGAAGTATAACTCTTGAGAGTGTGTATTTGAATTTGTGTGTAAAAATGCAACATATTGCATTGTGCTGTTTGTATTTTTATAGTAGCATGTTGCTTTTCCATTTTGATATCCTCCAATAGTCTCAGCAGTTAATATTACTTTTACAGGAGATGCTGCACCTTTTATTGTTTCATTTGGTCCAACCTCTTTTATTACTAATGGCTGTGTTCCCTTAATTGTGAATTTAAAAGATTGAGTGTTTGTGTTTCTTTCATTTTCAGGGTTGTGAGGTTTATCTTTACATCTGAAGTAGAAATTATTATCTTTTCCATTTTCTATTCCTCTTAAGATTGTTTTACATTCATAAGTCATTTGAGCATTTATTTCTGTCACGCTTGTTGCACAAGTCATATCATGTTCCATATCTTCATAATTTTGGTCTGTTCTACTCCATCTACATTCTGCTGGCTCATTTATATAAAGGGTTAATGGAAGCTCTGTTTTGTTAAATGCAATAGGCATATTGTTTCTTAGATTTGTAGCAATTATGATTGGAGGGGTTGTGTCAGGACCTTTTTCTACACACATTCTAAATACAAAATTAGCAGGATTAGTGTTTCCGTTAGC
Source organism: Candidatus Pacearchaeota archaeon (assembly GCA_017609405.1). Lineage (GTDB taxonomy): Archaea > Nanobdellota > Nanobdellia > Pacearchaeales > GW2011-AR1 > JAFCDZ01. The sequence goes on along the minus strand of JAFCDZ010000006.1, from coordinate 26,743 downwards.
ATCCATACACCTTACATAAAGGTTTAGGTCTCCATTATTTCTTAATGTAATTCCTTCAGCAGCACTTGAATTAGGGCTTGGAAGGCTTATTAATTGTGTATGGTTGTATAAGTATTGGTTTGTTCCTCCGAAATAGAAATCCATATCACTAAAATTGGCTTTTCTTATATAATCAATTCTACACATTGCAGGCTCATTTGTTCTTATTCCAAACATTATCGGGGTAAATGCTTTTAAGCAACCATCACTGCTCTTTTTGTTAATAATTTTTACCCCCCTATCTGGTGGAGAAATTGTATTATCCGGAGTATATTCGTGGTCTCTTGATAGAACCTCATCCCAAGGAGTAATAACTGGTGGCTTTACATCATTTCTATTAACCCAAGCACATTTTTCATTTCCAGTTCCTTTGTTTAATAATTGGCATGATTGTCCAAGACTTCTACACTGATATTCTGAGCAAGGAAGCTCTTGATTATTACATTTCTCACAATTCTCGCCCCCTGTCGGAGGACTCCAAGGTTTACATTCTATTGTAAATGTTTTTGTTTTTGTTTTTTCATAAGTGAAATAAAATACAATTGCTGCAGTGATTATTCCAGCTGTCACACCCCATCCTTGAGAAGTCCACGACTTGAACCACCACCCCCTTTCTTTTAATAAATAAACACCCCTATAAACACCGAACCCTGCTGCAAGAGATAGTGAAACTCCTTTTGTTTCTCCTTTATCTAATCCAAAAAATCCACCAACCATATTAGCAAGGCCATAAGCAAGTCCAGCCCAAGCAAGGGATTGGGCTAATCCTCCCATGAATCCTCCCCAACCAACTGCGCTTTCCTCAGTCAAACCATACTCCTTTAATTTCTCTTTTGCCGGATCCCCCAAGAAACCCCCCTTAAAATTGCTTCTTTTAAATAACCATTTTACAATACTCCCAACAAATTCATCTCCTGCACTCACTTCCCTCATACTCTCTCCAAGCATATAAGCAAAAGCAATAACTGATAAAATAAGGAGCATGCTTTCAAATAGGCTAATCTTTGCTCTTCTTGTTTTTAGATTATTTAGTTTTATCATTTTTCCTCCTCGTCATAAAAGCCTAAATCTCCAATATAATTTGTCTTTACTTTCTCTTCACTACTGCAGTCACCCATTGAAAAACAAATCTCACCAACTTTTTCAATCCATTCAGGATTTAATTCTAAATCATCATCTTTTCCACACCCAGCAGGCTCGCTCTCACATTTCATATCTCCACCGAACTTCTCATGACATGTTATTTTACATGTTGCAGTAGCACTTGAGCATATTTTTTCAGCATCTCCATCAGGATTCCAGAAATCTAATCCAGGTGGAACAATTGGAACACATTTTATCTTATTATTTCCTCCAATCCATTTACAATCTCTTACATCTCTATTTTCACAATCCTTCCTATTGTCTTGCTCAGTGCAATCCTGCCATTTATTAGCAATACATGCAGCAGTTTTGAATCCATTTACAGAAGATTCTTTACAGATTTCTTGTCTATATTCTGCACATGGCTCAACAGTTACTTCTCCTTCATAACAGATTAATCTAAAGAATTTTGAACCAACAGCATTTATTGAAAAGAATTTATTATCTTCTGTTGTTATAATTGGAACTCTTTTTTGATTTACTGCACACCAGCTTTCTCCATGTTTGTATTTTCTTCCATTCCATTCACAGCTTAAATCTTTACAAATATAATCTCCATAACTTGGCCTTCTTCCATCACTTCTCTCATATTTCTTACACACACTTCCGAGATAATAATCACAATTTCCGCAAGAAGGAGAGCCTGCATTACTTTGTCCATAATTACAGCTTTCACTGGGGTCTTTTATTTTTCTCCAGTATTCTTTATCTCTTATTTTTGTTGCATCATAAACATTACAGATATTTCCGCAAGAATCTACAAAATAAACTTGGTCTTTTCCCTCTACACAAGTAGTTTTCTCTGTTGGTACACACTTTGTTCCAAGGTCTTCTGCAGTACATAAAAATTCTTGATGAAATGTTACATTTTCAAGGGTTTGTTTTAGTTTCATACATTCTTCCTGGGTTGTTACTTTACAATCTTTTTCAAAATTTTTCATATAAACACAAGCACCTTTTTTCTGAGAATTAATACTCATTAAGCATTGAAGCTCATTTTTTATACTCTTATCAAAGAAAATATCAATTCCATAAAAATAACCCATTCTTTTACATTTTGTTAGTGTTACAAAAGAAGCTTGGTCTCCAATTCTACAACAACCTAATTCACATTGAGGTATATCGCAATCTGGACTATCACTCCACACACCCTCCGCCTCTTCGCAAACTTTCATAGGTGTATTTTCCATACAAATTCCTTCTTGGCTGTCATAGCAGCATCCTTTTTTACAATAAGATGTTGCTTCACATGATGCAGGAGCTTTTCTATATTGAGGGTCGCACTCTTGTTCTGGAGCATTCACACACCAAGCACCTCCGCTTCCATCATCTTTTATAATTGTTCTTTCACAACAGTATGAAACCCCTCCAGTATCTAATGCACTAATTCGAACTAAAACACTTACTATCAATAACAACGTCACTAATATGCTTATTTTTTTCATTTTAATATAATGTCGCCCCATATCCAGGAGGCCATGCTAAACTTCTGCTTGCAAATTGGAATTTATCTCCACTCTCCCTATGGGTGAGTATGTATACTGTTGTCCCATCCTCTTGTTTTTTCTTTTCTACTTTTATTCCTCTGTATTTTGACATTTCATAAGTTGATTCTGAATCTCCAAGCTGAGTTTCCCATTTAATTATATCAGTAGCAACATCTAAAAGTTCATAAAGATTATTGTTTATTATAACATCTATTTTATTATACCTTTTTGTTTCTTCGTTTTTCTTCAAAGTGAGTTTATCACCAAAACTCAAAATAATTTTTCCAGGATAGATTAACAAGTTAAAACTTTCGTTCTCTATTTTTACAGAATATCCTTTTTTTGTGTATTTTTCTTTTAATTCACTAACACATTGTCTTGCTTTTTTATCAAGAGCTTTTTTTAATTCTTTTTCAACCTCTCTTAGAAGAAGTGGTTTCTGAACAACACATGTTTTATAATATTCAGAACTATAACATAAGTAATCAAGTTTACTCCCATTAAATAAATAGTAATGCTCTGGATTTAATGAACCTCCTTGTAAAGAAACTTTTTCTATTGCCTTTTCTAAATCCTCTCTAATACACCTGTCTAAGATGTCTGAAGGGTTTTCAGAAGAAAATCCAGCAAAAGATTTTATCTTTGGATAAAATAAATAGAATAAAATAGCAAGTCCAATAATGATTAAAGCAATTATCACAAATAAAGTTATTTGACCTCTTTTTTTCCCAATAACCATATTCTCTAAATGAATCCCTTATTTATAAATCTTTTTTATTATTTTTACTTCCTTAATGGAGGGGCTGTTATTTCTAAAGGTGTATCTTCTAAGACATATCCTTTTCTATCAACAACTCTTATATGATATGTTCCAGAACCACATCTTATCAATCCTCTCAAAAAAGTGTCTGGAGATTCTTTTTTATTAGGAAAATATCCCCAGCAATATACATCTCCAGCATATCTATCAGCAATTTTTTTACCTTCTGGAGAGATAATCTCTACTCTAACTCGATCTAAAGCATTTCTTTTTCCCCAAATTATACATATAGATTCTTTTTCCAAATTAAAAGACCTTTTTCCAACACCTTTAAATTTTTCAAGTATAAAGCCCTCCTTTTTTAGATTACCAACATAATCACTAAAAACCAATAACTTTCCTCTAAAATCCCTAAATTTCACTCTTAATTCCCTTACAAGTTCATCTTTCCTACTATTAATTCTCCTTGAAAAAATTCTTAGAAGATGCTCTCCCTCTAATCTTTTTGTTTTATCTATAAATCCTGTTTGGTCTTCATCCATACCAATTAGAAAAACTTTTTGACCTCTTTTATATTGGAATGTTTCATTCCAAATTAAATCACCATACCCATTGTACATTTCTACTCTTCCTATTCCCGGGGAATCAATATCTCTAAATCCAATTCCAAATCCTTCAAGGCCAATTAAATATTCTTTTTTATTTTTTCCACGTAGCTCATTGAATTCAATCACCCCATTTTCATTATCATCATTGAATGTTTGATTATGTGTGAATACAAAGATTGTTCTTGAAGTTCTTTGTTCTGTTACATACTCTCCACTGGTTTGGCTATCTTTTGATTCTCTGTTAATATTAACATTTACTTCTGTTTTTCCAACTTTTGCAGCATCTATTCTTGCTTGTCTCTCATAATCTGCTTTTGCTGCTTGCCCAATTCCCGACCATAATGCTTGTTCAAGTGGAGAGAGATTTTCATTAAACGGAGCCATTGCACCCATAGTCATCAAAAGCAAATCAGCATCATCAGAAGCGCATCCGTTTAGGAATCCTAAAGAACATCCAAGAGCTAATGTTGGAATAATTCTTCTACTAATCTTAAGAATCTTATTCTGAAGACTCATTCTAATAAAACTTTTCAAAAATTTATATATTTTGTTGTATTTTTGAAGATATTTTATTCAAGCTCTTCAGGATTTATTATTACAGCGCACGAAGGATTTTCATTTTCAAAAGCATCTTTACACTTAATGTAATATGTCTTTTTATTATCAAACTCAATATAATGTGTTTTTAGGAAAAATTCAGATAAGGGTTTTGTTTTTGATAAATCAAAATAGCAATATTTTTCATTTACATAACATTTTGCAGGTTCATTTGTTTGGAATTTTATGTTTGCTCCTTCTTTGAATATCCTAATAATTTCAGGAGGTTTTGAGTCAATTTTAATATGAACTGCCCTATTTTCTTTTGCAATATTTCCGACACTATCTACACACTTTATGTAAATAATATACTTTGTTTCAAAAGGGAATGAAACTCTTGCATGATGATTTATTTCTCCAGACATTAATATTGATTCACCATCTTTTTTAAATCCGTATAAACAAACAGATTCTCCATTATTTATTCCTCCTTTTGTCCTTACTTCTAAATCAATTGGCTCTTTTTCAGGTCCAAGAGTTATTGTACTATTATCTGATAAACTAATATAATCAATTTTTAGAGGATTTTCAGTTTTTCTTATAACATAAACAAAAGGTTGTTGGTTTATGTTTCTTGTGCTATTCTCTCCTAACCATGGTTTGTCTCTGCATCTAATATAAAATTTGTTCTCTTTTTCAGGTGTGCTTAATTTTGCAGAACACCTCCAGCCAAATTCATCTAACATTTCTAATCCTGTTGAACAATTCATTAGACCTTCCATTTCTGAATAATTTTTATCTCTTGAACTAAATTTACACTCCGCAGGTTCATTTAACCATATAGAAAGATTAATTTCTTCTTTATTGGTTGGAAGGATTGTGTTATTCTCTGGGGAAGTTTTAAATAAAATCGGAGGGGTTGAGTCAGGGCCGTTTCTCACACAATATCTTAAAGAATATTCTTTGATATTATAATTTCCATATCTGTCTTGACATCTTATGAAAATTTGAGTTCTTCCTTGTTTATCTATGAAATTTCCAGAAATGTTATATACATTTACACTTTCCAAACTTGGCGCGAATAATGTTATTATGTGGTTTTTCAAGAAACCATTATCTCCAGAAACATAATAATCCATATCCTCAGAATTTTCTTTTCTTTTGAAATCCCATTTACATTGTGAAAATTTATTTGTTGTTAAATTAATAATTATTGGAGTAAATTCAGGTATACAACTGCCATCTTCTTTGTTTATTATATATTCATAACTACTGTTTTTGTTGATTAAGTATCCTCTCATGACACTAAAATTAACAAGAGGTGGTTTTCCATCATCTGGAAATACTTTCTTACATTCTGGATTTTCTTTATAAGGATTAATTAACCCGCATGCTTGTCCGAGAGAGGTGCACCTATATTCTGAACAAGGTTTCAGAGGGTCTTCATTACATTTTTCACAATTATCTCCCCCAACAGGAGCCTCCCAAGGATGACACTCAAATTTTACAATTATTTTTTTTGTTTCCCCAACACCAAGCATTTTCATTGTTAGTGCAAAAGCAAGAATTATTGCTGCTCCAAGAAAGGGGTTTAACACTGCCCAACTTGCTCCAAAATATGTGTTAGCAATTCCTGCACTTATTGAGTAGAGAGATAAAGTTAATGCCACTGCATTTACTACTGTTGCAGCATCTCCTTGCAATTTAAAAATCATATTTGATAATGAAGCAACAGCAAGCATTAAACCTGTTGTTCCAAATATTCCCCAAGCAGGAACATTATGAACAAGATTCATTCCTTCTACAAATCCTTTAGATATAGCGCTAAATAAACTTGCCCCTCCTTCAAGAGCAGATAAAAACTCCCCACCAAAGGATAAACCAGCCATTAAACTTACAACACCTCCTGAAATCTCTCCAATAGTCTTTATTGCTCCAGTCAAAGCAGGAGGGGGAAGGCCCTCAGGACCAGAAGGTTTTGAAAGCCTTAAACCATATAAGTTGAGAAACTCAGTCAAGTTCTTAAAAGAGACATATTGTCCTGGAACAGGTGTTGCATATTTTTTATATTCTTCCCACGAGCCTTTAGGAGAATTTGTTACAACAACATTATTACTTCCTTCTCCAAGAATATTTACATAGCTACCACAATCACCAAGAGAGATACATAAATCATTCATTTGCTCAAAGAATTTTTTTGTTTCACATTCACAATTCTGTATACATTTCCAACCACTTAATTTTTTTTGATAAACTACTATACATTTTTGATTTGCTAAACTACAAATACCTCTATCTTTATCTCTTCTTTTTCCAGTTAGGTCAAAACCCCTTGGATATTTTGAAGTGCATAATTTGAATTTAAATCCATCACTTACTTTTATTTCCTTTAAAATACAATGAGAGTTATTGAGACATTTTCCAGGCATTGTTTCCATATTTTCATTATATGCCAGGCACTTTATTGCTTCATTTGAAACACACCTTGCTTGTGAGAATTCTTTACCTGTTTGGTTATTTTTTATAATTGACTGGGCGCAAATCTGCCCTCGGTAATCTGCACAAGGTTCTGTCTTTATATGGCCATTCACACAAATTCTTCTCCAGTGTCTTGAGCCTACAACATCTTTTCCATCTCCAATATATCCATCATAGACGCACCAACTCTCTCCATTTTCTCTTTCTTTTCCATTTTCATCAATACACTTTAAGCTTTTACAAATATAATTCCCATCTTTAACATGTTTCTCATCAGGAGATGTTTTTGAGCAAATACTTCCTCTTAATGAATCGCAATTTCCACAGTTTTCTGAACCAGCATTATTTGATAAGATATTACAACTCTTGTATTTTGAAAGCAAATATCCATTGTTCCAGCTCAAATTTTTATCTGCAGAATAGATATTCTCTCTATTTCCACAAGAATCAAACCAATATATTTCATCTTTACCTTCAACACATCCAATATATGCCTGCTTTTTACAAGATGTATTCAAAGAAGGATTAGAGCAGAGCATGTTTTCATAAAATGTACCGTTTTTTCCAATACATTCTGTTTTTGTTTCTAATCTACAAGCACCATTTAGTATACAAGCCCCTTCTGTTAAATTATTCTTTAAAAAAAGACACATATCTTCTGTTTGATATGCTCTGAAATCAAAGATAAAACCTTTTTCTTCAGATAGTTTCTCACACCTTTGTTTTGTTGTGAACTCTACATCATTTCCTAAAACACAACAACCTTTTTTACATTCTGGAATTCTGCAATTTTCTTCTGGCTTCCAAATTCCTCCGTTTAATAAACACTGCTGTTTTGTTGCTCTTGATGTACATGTTTTTTCAAAAGGGTCAATACAACAACCAATCGCACAAATATCACTTTCTTTACAAGAAACATCTAATAAATTTATTTTACAAGAATCTCTTGCAGATTCAGGTATATCCACACATCTTGCGCCATATTTTGTCTCAGGACAACATTTCCAAATATTCTCATATGCAGAAACACTGCTAATTTGTTTTATTTTCAAGAATTCTCCTAAATTTTCCAAAATCCATCTTACATCATTAAAAGAATCTGTTCTTGTTTGTGGAAAAGATTGTCCAATTAGGTAACTTGTAGAAATACTAAAACTTAATATTAGAAAAACCTCCAAAAACACAAAAAAGCTTTTTATTTTCATATTCCTGGCGGTATAACACACCCCCTTACAGCAAATCTGAAAGTTTCATTATTTTTAATATATCTTAAGGTATAGATTATATTTAAATCACTAGTTCTAAATTTTGATATGTCTATTTGAGGGTTTAATATTGAGAGCTCAGCATAATAAGAATCACAATAGTCAGCTTCTTGATTAACAATCTCTTGTGCTAAAATCATTAAATCATAAATATAATCATCAAAAAACAACCTAAACTCTTTTTTTTCAATTGTCTTGTTCTCTCTTTTTAACAAGATATTATTTTTTATATCTAAGATTACTTTTCCCTCACTTAAATTTATAGAAAGGGTAATATTTTTATTTCCTGAATAAGAATAACCTTTTTTTTCATAATCCTCTTTTATTTTTTCAAAACACTCTCTGACAACAGGTTCTACTTCTTTTTTTATTTCATTTTTTACATGCTCTATTAAAAGAGGGTTTTGGTTTATGCATGGATAGTAATATAGATTATTATAACATAAAAAACTTATATTGTGCGGTTCTTTTTCCTCCTCAAATTGAAATTTTATATATAATTCAGGATTTACAGAACCTCCTCGTTCTCCTATTGTTTTTATTATCTCTTTTAGTTTTGGTTCAATACAATACTGAAGTTTTGAATGTATATCTTTTCCTTGTATTTTTGGAGTTTGTTTTATCTCTATGTTTCTTGAGATTAGAAATAAAATTATTAAACCAACTAAAATAATCCCTCCAAGAACAAATAAACTTGCTTGCCCTCTTTTTTTATTCATATCTTAAAGATGTTTTTTGAGTTTTTTAATCTTCTGCTTCAGCACGAGGGGCAAGAAGAAAACTTAATTCTGCTTGGGGGTTTTTAAAATCTATTTTTAATGGATGAGAATTTGCAAAACTCAATAGAGCTTTATCAGATATTTTTGAGCCTTTCATAAATTTTTGGAGATATTCTAATCCATATCTTGATTTACAATTTTCTCCTTCTATTTTTGCTTCATCTCCAGAGAATTCAGAGCGAGCAGAATTCAAACCTTTTGCTTCAATAATGAATTTTCCATCCTCAATTATAAATGAGCAAGCATCTGCAACAATTGCACAATCTTCAATTGAATCATTTAAATCAGAAGAGTTTATCTCTACATGAGCGCTGTATTCCAAATCTCTTGGTTTTGTTTCTTCTCCTTCAATATCTAATAAATTTAATGAGAATTCTCTTAATATCTTGTCTTCAATTGTAATTTTTAAATCATTTTCAATTCTTTCAAGGATAATTGAACTTGCGTTTGAGGCTCTTCTCAATATCTTTTTTAAATCATCTAAATTAACCCCTAAAGATTCTGAATCTGCTTCAAGAATTGAAAAAGAACTTGCAGGAATTTTAAAGCTTACCATAGATGCCCTTGAAGGGTCCATTGCTACAATACTTAATCCAAATTCATTTATCTCTATTTTTACTTCAGTAACTAATTCAGAGATTATATCTATTGCATTAGATAATATTTTTGGATTGTCTAATTTTGCTTTCATAAAACAGTTATGTTTGCTTTGTTTTTAAGGATTATGGTGTTATCTCATAATCATAACCTTAATTTATTAAACCCTTTTTGTTTTAGGTATACATGGATGAAAAATCAAAGAAAGAACAAAGAATTAGAAGCATTACTTTGATATATTATTCAAGACCAGAAATTCAAAGAGCAATTGCAGATTTCTCTGTAAATAGGGAGGTTGTTCCAAGATATTATGAGGGTTTTGGAAAAAGACCCGATACTATCCAGTTTGCAAGAGATGTATTAGAGCTTGCAAAAAAGGGCGCAACAAGTTTTCATTGTTCAGAAGAGCTTTGGAGAGACCCTCTTGAACTTTCTTCTGAGATGAGTGAAGGAGACTATAACACGTTAAGGATTGGTTGGGATTTTCTAATTGATATTGACTCTAAATATATTGATTATAGCAGGATTATGGCTATTGAAATAATAAAATTCTTAGAATATCATGGAGTAAAGAATATTGGAATTAAATTTAGCGGTAGTAAAGGATTTCATCTTATTATTCCTTGGAAATCCTTTCCAAAGGAACTTAATGGTATGGATACTTCTGATATGTTCCCAGAGTGGCCAAGAATTCTATTGAATTATATTCGCGAAAAGACTAAGAATAAAGTTATAGAAAAAATAACACTCTTATCAACAAAAAGCAAATATGTTAAAGATTATGATGCTTTTAAAGAGGTTGTTCCTGATTTGGTTCTTGTGTCTCCACGCCATCTATTTCGTATGCCTTATTCTCTTCATGAAAAAACATCTCTATCAAGCATTGTTTTAACAAAAGAGGAATTAGAAAATTTTGATTTAAAAGATGCTGACCCTTTTAAGATAAAGAAGGAGAATATAAGAGATTTCATTCCAGATTCTCAAGAAGGAGAAGCTTCAACACTCTTAATTCAAGCATTAGATTGGAACAACGAGGAAAATAGAGAAGAACCAAAAAGAGAGATTTCACACCAGGAAATTAAAATTGAGAATCTATCAGATTCTTTATTTCCCCCTTGTATTAAAAATATTCTAAAAGGTATGGAAGATGGAAAAAAAAGAGGTTTGTTTGTTCTTTTGAATTTCTTCCGTTCAATTGGTTTAGATAAGGCAGAAATTGAAAAAAGGGTTTGGGAATGGAATGATAGAAATAAATCAAAACTTAAAGAAGGATATATTAAATCTCAGTTAAATTGGTTTTTTAGAAAAAAACCTTTCCCCCCACCAAATTGTAGGGAATTTTATCAAAATATTGGTGTCTGTTCTCCAGATAATTTATGTGAAAAAATAAAAAATCCTCTAAGCTATGCAATTAAGAAAAATTTTCTATCAAACAGCAGGCAGAAGAGAAATACTCCAAAAAAGCCTTCTAAATAACAAATTTTATAAATAACTCATACCACATTTAATTATGATAAAAAGAGCGCTGTTTATGGTGGTAATTACTTTATTTTTATTTAATCAAATTTTAGCAATTGATTTGGGAAATCTTTCTGAACAGGATAGAATTGATAAAGCCTATGATTGTTTAAATAATCTCATAGGGGATTGCAGTTCTCTTGGATTAGAATCCCAAATTTTCTCTCTTCTTGCTACAGGAAAATGTTTTGATGATGTTGAATCGCAGATGGATGCTTCAGGATGTTTTCCAAAACTAAGATGCAATATCAAGACAACTGCTCAGGCAATGTTAGCTCTAAAAAAAGCAGGAGGGTCTGTTGAAAAAACAAAACAATGGTTGTTATCCCAAAAGGTAATTCCGAATAATCTAATTTGGTATATTCAGGTAGATTCAAGAAATAAGACCACGTGTAAAATCTCTGGAAGAGCTTTTTTAATTAATGAAGACAAAAAAATTGTTGGGGATCTTGGAAGATGTTTTAGTGTTTCTTCAAATGGATATTGGATTAAAATATCTCCTTCTTGCTATAATCAAGAATTTGAAATAACTTGTGATTCAGATTTTACAACTAATTTACTATATCAAAAAGAAAATTCACCAATTATTTATATTCCAGAGGAAGTTAATTCTGCTTCAGCAGGTGGAAAAACAAAAGAGAAAATAAACCTTTTTTGTCTAAAACAAGGGAGCTCTTGTGATTACGCAGGAACTTTATGGGCTGCTTATGCTCTTGATTCGCTTGGCGAAGATATTAAACCCTTTTTACCATACCTAAAGATGGAAGCAAAAAATAATCAAAAAGAACTTCCATACTCTATAATATATTCACTTACACAAGATGCTGAGTTTAGGCAAGAGCTTCTTAATTTACAAAGAGTTGGCAAATACTGGGAGGTTTCTGGAGATAGGTTCTTTGACACTGCTCTTGCATTAAATTCTCTTTTTTATGATACTTTATCAGAAAAAGATTCTGCAAAAGAATGGTTACTTGAGAAGCAAAGCCCTAATGGTTGTTGGGATAATGATGTTGTAAATACTGCTTTTATCCTTAGTTCTGTTTGGCCAAGAGACTTTGATAACAATGAGCATACTCAATTAGATTGCGAATCTGAAGGATATTATTGTGTTTCAAATAGCGCATGTAGTGAAGCAGGAGGGAATACTATTAATTATCATTGCTTCTATCCTCTTGTATGTTGTGATAAACAGCCTGCTCAAGATACTTGCTCAGATAGAGGAGGCTTAATTTGTAATTCTAATGAAGTTTGCACTGGTGATAAAATAACAACTTCTGATCTTCGGTCTGGAGAGGTTTGTTGTTTGCATGGAACCTGTAATCCAAGAATAGAAGTTTCTGAGTGTGAGCAAGAAGGAGGTGTTTGTAGAGGTGTTTGTAGAGATGATGAAACTGAGACAACTTATTCTTGTTTAGATGCAAATGATGTATGTTGTAAAAGAGTTTCTGTTCAACCATCTCCAGAAAAAAAGTCTTCTAAATGGTGGATTTATTTGCTTGTAATTTTAATTATTCTTGTTGTAATTGGAATAATCTACAGAAATAAAATTAAAGCTTGGATATATAGAAGGAGGTTTAAACAGGGGAAAGGGGTTCCAATGAGAAGAGGGCCTTTCCCTCCACCACCTGGAAGAAGGCCTCCTTTTCCACCACAAAGAATTAGTCCAGGTCCAAGAAGACCTTTACCTTAATTAAAAAAGTTTTTATATTCTCAATTTTTATAAAATCCATGAAAAAGATAATTATTATACTCTTATTTATTCTTTTGCTGTCAAATATAAGTTCATTAGATATTCAGATAAAACAAGAATACAAAAAAGGAGAACCTTTTTTAGCAAAAATCTCAGGGGTTTTTTTATCTCCTATAACTGAACAAGATATTCATTTTTATCATAATGGGGTGGAAGTACCTCTTGATTTTTCTCTTGGAAAGATAAAAAATAATTATTATTTATTTACAAACCTTCCTTATGATTCAGGTAATTATTCTATTGTTCTTGAGAATATCTTGTCCTATTCTAATGGAAAATATGTTGAGAATGATTATGTAAAAAATTTTACAATCTCTAATCAAACATTTGCTTTTCAAATAGATAAAGGATTTATAACAACTTCAGAATCTTTTCAAGTGATTATTAAAAATGTTCTTGGTTCTACAATAAATGTAAAAGTATCTACTGGGGAGGATATTTCAATAATGGATTCAATAACTGGAAAAAGCATTGGAAATAAAAAAACTCTTGAAATTCTTCCAGGAGATGAAAAGAAAATTTATTTTTCTATTAAAGAGATTAATTCTTCAAAGTTAACTAGTATTAATTTCTCTTCTTTAGATTCTTTCTCTTTCTTAGTCTATTTATTAGGGCAAGATGTTAGCGAAGAAGAAAAAATAAGGGTTTCTTTTTCTGAATATCTCCTAAATATCTCTACAATTATTCCTTTATCTAAAACAAAAGAAGTTTCTTTGAAAAATACAGGAAATGTAAAATTAGAGAACTTGACATTAAAATTATCTGATTCTTTAATAAATAATATAAATCTATCTTTAAGAAAAATAGATTCATTAGATGTGAATGAGAGCATCTCTTTTGATGTTGTTTTTTTCTCTGATGATGAGGAAGATATCTATGGAGAAATAGCAGTTCTTGATAAATATAATGGTGTGATAGAAACCCTTCCAATTGAAGCACACTTTTTCGAGAGATATAATCCTTTTGAGGATGAATATGTTATTTCTAATGATTCACAGAATTTAAATCAAGAAAATGCTTCTTCTGAAAACCAAAATTCAGGTAGTTCTTCATCTTCAAAGATAGTCATAATACTCATAGCCATTGCCCTTATAGGGGTTTTGTGGTTTTATTCAAAAAAATACAAAGGAAAATCAAATTTTTTAACAAATTTATTATTTAAGAAAAAGCAGGAACAAAAAATCCCTATGCAAGGAATTTAATCTTTTTTATTTTTTTTTGATAGTTCTTCCAATCTTTTTGCAAGTATCTTATTTTCATTTTGTAAAATTCTTGCAACTTCATCATATTTGTGGATTATCATTAAAATACCATTAAGAGTATCATTCCATTCATGATTGCTCATAAGAATCTCCTCAGGATTTGTTATTTCTATATGTGCTGGAGCATATTTAAATGCTAATGCAACTATCTGTGAAATTTTTTCAGCTTCTATAACAATTTCTGCAAAAGTTGTATAAAGCTCTTTGTTTTCTTTCAATTCCTTAGGTTCATGAATCTTTTTTTCTTTTACATTTAGACCTATTTCTTTTTCTATTTTTGATATAATTTCTTCTAATGTTGAGACCAAATGTTCTGGAGGCTTCCCTAGAATTTCAATCATTACTATTGCTTCTATTTTATCTTGTGCCATTTTTTTATTAATAAGAATATAACTATTATTGTGAGGATAACCAACACAACTATAGCATATTCTTTTTTATCTAAGATTTTATCTCTTTTTATATCTTTTGCATTTAATTTTATTTCTTCTAATCTTATTTGTTTTGGCTTTTTTGTGCTGTTTTTTTCATTGCTCTCTTCTTGCGGGTCTTTTTGCTCTTGAACTTCTTCTTCTGCTTCTTCTTGGTCTTCTTGAGGTTCTTCTTTTTCTTCAGTTTGTTTTTCGCAGTTTTCTTTTCCTTTTGTTGATGTTTTAAATTCCCATTTGTCGCAGAACTGCCAAGTTAGTTCATTATTTTTTGAATCTTCAAAAATTAGTGTTTCTTGTATTTTTTCATTTCCTTTGTATAAAATTATTTTTTCATCTGAGTTGTCCAGCCATTGTTTTTCAAAAACATAAACATAAAAACCCTTAACTTTTCCTGATAATTTTATCTCATCTCCATCATTATTGATAATTTTATACTCTCCTAAATCTACTTCCTTTTCAGAATAAAATTCAATCCACTCATTTCCTGAATCACTTCCAGAAGGATTTAATTCAACTTCAGTTATTTGAAGAGTAAGAACTCCTTTAATTAATAACAACAAGAGTAATAAAAATATTTTTTTCTTCATAATTTAAAATAAGTTTTGATTATTTTAAGTTTTATTATTTAATCAGATAATACCTCAATTCCTAAGGAAATTCTATTTTTTCTTCCCCTTTCATAATACTTTCCAAAGGGCATATCTAATCTATCCAAAGGATAAAATAAACCTTGTCTATCTTCCGGATCTTGCCCTATTTTTGTATATTGAACCTCTGTTATTCTTAATACTTTTCCTCTTCCTAATTCAACCCTTCCTTCTTTATTTGTTATTCTTAGAAGTCTTTCAATAAAAGCTTTTTCACTCTTTTCACATCCCATAATTCCTCTTAAACTTCTATCATCAACTGGTTTTGGACTGCTATCCCCTTCTAAAAGGCCTTTAAAGCCACTTACTTCCATATATACTTTCATAATAAGGTCTCCATCCATATCTATATCGGGTTTGGTGTCTTTATAAACTTTTTGTTTTGTAACCCTTTTTGAGTTACTACACTTTATTGTTTATTCTCAAAGTTTGTTAAAAATCTTTTATAAGGGTTAATAAGAAAACATTTTAAGCAGAATTTAACAATAAGGCTTTTTGTTCAACCATTTTTGAAGACAGAGCAAATCTCATTCCCCAATAATTTTAATAAGAATTCTCTTATTCCTTTGCCCATCAAACTCCCCATAAAAGATTTGCTCCCTTGCTCGACCACGCTTGGGCGACAGAGCAAATCTCATTCCCCAATTACTTTAATAAGAACTCTCTTATTTCTCTGACCATCAAATTCTCCATAAAAGATTTGCTCCCATGGTCCAAAATCTAATCTCCCATTTGTTATTGCAACAACAACTTCTCTTCCCATAATTGTTCTCCATAAATGAGCATATCCATTATCTTCTCCTGTTTGGTGGTGTTTATAATCAAAATCTTTTGGTGCAAGTTTTTCAAGCCATTCAACAAAATCTTGTTTTAAACCAGATTCTTCATCATTAATAAAAACAGATGCAGTAATATGCATGGGATTAACTAAAACAATTCCCTCTTTTATACCGGACTCTTCAACTGCTTCCTCAACTTCCCTTGTGATGTTCACTAACTCAATTCTTTTTTCAGTATTAATTGTTAAATATTTTGTATATGTTTTCATTTTTTATTTTAATTTTTTCAAAGCGCGGGCCGGGACTCGAACCCGGGAAAATCCGCTAACTGCTTCTCAAGGAAGCGATTCAAACAAAGCTTGAATCTGCAGGCGGACGCAGTAGCCGCTGTGCCACCCGCGCTTGATTATTGGAAGAATTCCCTATTTTTAAATATTTTTAACTATATTTAAAGAAGGACTCACTTGAATATGGAAATCTTCAATTTGTATTTTAAAATAAAAAACAAAAGAAATATAAAAACACCCTTTGTATTATTTAAATGAAGAACTACGAATTTTTAGAACATACAGCAGATATAAAATTTAGGTCTTTTGGTAAAACACTCCCTGAAGCATTTTCTAACGCTGCTCTTGCTTTGGGTTCTATAATGTCTCAGCAAACAAACATAACACCAAAGATTAAAGAGATTGTTGAAGTTACTGGAGAAGATTACGAATCTCTTTTATATAATTTCTTAGAAGAGTTCTTATTTTTATTTGATAGCAAAGGATTTATTTTATCAAAAATAAACAAAATTAATCTAAGTGAAAAAACATTAAAAGCAGAAGTTCTTGGTGATAAAGCAGAAAATTATAATTTCTCAAATCCGGTGAAAGCAATTACCTATAATGAGATGTTTGTAAAAAAAATAAACAACTCTTGGGTTTGTCAGGTTGTGTTGGATGTATAATAAAAAGTAGTACCTTTGATTTATTTTTACTTATGGAAATAATTAGTCATAAATGATAACTCTAGTTCTAGTCTTTGGGGAAGATACGAATGTAAATTTATAAGGGTCACTCCATGCCGGACCTGCTTTTCCTGACTGTTCTGGACAATGCTTGGATCTATAATTAAGCATCCACATCCAGCCCCAAGGAGAAAAAATAGTGTATCTTTTCTCTGTTCCAGTTATCCAAGAGAAGTCTCCACCACCTTCTTGTCTTGTATACCCATAAATACCAGGACTTCTGTTATTAGACATATCTGGTTGTTCCATAAAAATATGTTCATCAATTGTTTTCACTTGATCAGATGAATCGGTTTCATGTTGCAGTTCTAATCTAATATCACAACCATCTTCATCACCACATAAATCTTTAAGATCTTTATCTACACAAGCATAGGTTTTAGTATCAGGATTATAAACCTCAAAAGCTATAAATCGCCTATTTAGAGAATTTGTTAAATTATCTAATGCATCTTGCAAACTAATAATTTCTCCAGCAGAGTTTTCAACATAAATTTCTCCAGCAGAATGTCCCATAATCAGCGGATTTCCTGCACGCATGTTTGATTGGTAGGCCCATACACTGAGAATCATTACCAATAGAATACCGATAGCTATTAAAGTATAAAATGCCTTATTTGTAATATTAATCTCAATCTTCACCTGCTTTTTCATAATTATCTTTAGATTTTTTTATTTAAATATTTATTGCATGATTCAAACCCTTCTTCTATAAACTTAGATATTTCATATTTCTTAAAAGACCTTAGTCTGTATATATCTGGTTTTATTAAAATCAAATTATTATTCTTAGAAATCTTTCTTTTTGTTAATTCGCTTCTTGAAATTTCATAAGAGCGTAAAAGAACATTTAATATGCTTTCTGATTCAAGTTTTTTCTCATTTCTCATTGTAAGGTCAACAGCAATTACTTTTTTATTACTTGCCTTATCTATTGGTGTTGGATTTGTAAGCCCGCCATCAACAAGAATTCTATCTCCTACCCTAACAGGAGGAAAGATTCCTGGGATGCTTATGCTAGCCATAACTGCATCAAGAATTCTCCCTTTTGATAAAACCACTTCTTTACCCTTTTCTATGTCTGTTGCAATTATCTTTAAAGGTATTTTTGTCTCTCTAAATGTTTTATTCTTTAAAACTTTTTCAAGAAATTTTCTTATATTCTTTCCAGCAAGAATGGAATTTTTAGGGATTCTAAAATCTAAAAAACTAAGGAGGTCCTTTTTCGTTAGAGATAAAGCAAGCTCTTCAAGTTTTTTTGAATCTGGTTCTAAAGCATAAATTGCCCCTATAATTGCACCAATACTACAGCCAACAATCTCATCAATTTTTATTCCTTTATTTTCTATTGATTTTATAACACCGATGTGACTAAGACCTAAAAAACCCCCGCTACCTAAAACCAAACTAACTTTTTTCGATTTATGGAAAAACACTCCAAAAAATTTTTTAATCATTTAAATACCTCTCTTTAAAATCAAGATACTCAATTTGCCCTCTTTTTTTTGCTTTTTTTGCAATTAAAATTCTGCTGAATATTTGTTTTTCCAACAAGAACTTGCATTTTTCTTTTTCTTCTTTGTCAAGCCACCCGTTTGCTTTTACTTCAATTCCAATTATTTCATAATATTTTTTTGTAGCTTTTTTTATTCCAATAAAATCTGGAAAACCAGTTCCAACAGCAAGAGCTCTTAAATAAGGATTGTATTTTCTTTTTGCTTTTACTACCCTTTTTTCTTCTAAATCAACATTATTTGTCCATTTATCGATTAGCCATCCTTTATCTTCTAAATCTTTTCTGACTTTTCTTTCAAATCTTGCTCCAGCAGCACGACTTTTTTTTCCTCTGATGCTGTTTTTCAGCTTTTTTTCTTCCAACCTCTTTTCATTCATGCTTGAATAAAATAAAGAGGGTTTATTTAGTTTTTGGGTTTGGTGTTTATTATTTGTTGTTTTCAGGATTGTTGTGGTATATCTGAAAGCTTTTTAATTCAAATCCCTTTTTTGTTTGAAATAAAAGAAATCAATTATCCCTCAAATTTCTTCTAGAACTATTGACATCGCCCAGAAATTTCTTCAAATTATTAGCCTGCTGAGGAGAGTCTAATAAAAATCAAACAAACTTTTTCTTGCGAAAAACGAGCTCATAGTTTGTGGACACAATCAAATTATCTGTGAAGGGTGCAAGATGTTGAGCAAATGCAACAAATGTGTTGCTCAAAGTTTTAAATATTTTGAAAATGGGTTCTCTCCAACTCCTTTTTGTGTGAAGAATGGCGAAGCATTAGGATTAAAAAAACAGAGAGAGTATAAAAAAATATTAAATACAAGATTTAATTTAAATATAAGATGATGCAAACACTAAAAAAGGAGGTTAAGTGGAGGAAGGATAAAAAAGCGATTTTTATTTGTGATTGCAAAAGATTGAGTGATCTAAAAATTGACCTAAAATATGAAGGCTTTTTGAAAAAACTATCTTCAGGAGTAATCTTTGATCTATTAGATGACTTCGAGAAGAGGTTATTTTTAGAATTTAAAAAAATGAACCTTCTAACAGATTTAAAAATAAAAACACTTCCCGAAGAAGATTTTGAGAAGGCAATGGAAATTTTAGATAATGAATTGGGGAAATGAAGAGTCAGGGGAAAAGAATTTTTAAAGAAAAAATATACCAATTTTCCAGACTTTTTTATAGGATTATATCTCGGAAATGAATTGATTGGGGTGGTTTGCGGTTTCCCCCGAGAAGATTATTTATTAATGAGTGAACTAGCAATTGATTTGAGGTTTCAAAGAAGGGGCTTTGGAAAATTATTAGTAAGTAAATTTGAGATGAGAGGGTTTAAAAAATACAACCAAATTAATGTTGGAGCACTCGATGGTGCAATTAATTTCTATAAATCTTTAAATTATTCACCTTTTTTACTAGTTCAGTTTGAGAATAATGAATATTCTAAAAAAAATTTTGCTAATTTTGAGGTTTTATCTATAAAAGAAGGGAGCGTAGAATTAAAAATTGAAGAGTGCAGTTTAGAAAAACTGATTGAATTAAGAAAAATCTTTCCAAAAGCACATCTACAATATATTTTTGTTAAGAAAAAATCAACAAATGAGAAGATTCATTAAATAAATGCATCACAATAATTCTTTTATTAAATCGATCTTTACAAACCAAAGTTACCCTCTTAAATAACTTCATTTTATAGACGAGAATTTGCAATTTTATACTAAATCACTAATCCCATTTAGCCATTAATGGAAAATCCCCATACTTTACTTCCGCATTTTACTTTCAAACACTTCCTAACAAAACATTTTTATCTCTAAAGTTTAATTTTATTCTATGAATAACCAAGAAATCATAAACAAAACAGTAGAATATGTTAAATCCCTTCTTTTAGGAGATAGTTCTGGGCATGATTGGTGGCATGTTTATAGGGTTTGGAAAATGTCTATAAAACTTGCGGAAAAAGAAGATGCTGATTTATTCATTGTCCAGCTTGCTGCACTATTGCATGATATTGATGATTGGAAATTTAATTCTCATGGTGAGCCTGTTTTAGCAAAAAAATTTATGGGAGAATTGTCTCTTGACAAAAAAATAATTTCTGATGTTTGTGATATTATTAAAAATTTGTCTTTTAAAGGTGCAGGAGTTAGCTCAGTTATGGGAACAAAAGAAGGGATGGTCGTTCAAGATGCTGATAGATTAGATGCAATTGGGGCAATTGGAATTGCTAGAACTTTTGCTTATGGTGGTTCAAAAGCAAGAGAGATTTATGACCCTGAAATAAAACCAATAATGCATCAAACTTTTGAAGAATATAAGAAAAGCAAAAGCCCGACAATAAATCATTTTTATGAAAAATTACTTCTTCTTAAAGATAGAATGAACACTAAAACAGCTAAAAAAATTGCAGAGCATAGGCATAAATTTATGGAGGATTTTTTAGAAGAATTTTTTAAAGAATGGGATGGCATTAATTAATCTTTCTTCTTCTGCCTCTTCTTTCTCTTGAGAATATAGCAACTAATTTGTCATCAACTTTTATTTTTCTATATTTTATTTTTTTAAAATTAACACAACTTCTCCTAATTATATCTTCTACTTGCTCTTTTAAAGTCATTAAGTTTTTCTTTGCTCTCCTTCTAAGTATTTTTTCTTCTTCTGGGTCAATTTCAATTGTTATTTTCATTTGAATTTTTTAAATTCGAATGTTTGAAAATCTTTGATTTTACTTTCATTTGAATAAACTATACAATATTGCAGAAATTAGATATAAGGGTATAACAAAGATACTTATAATAAAGAAAAAACCTGAAAGAATTGGAGAAACTCCTTCTAAAAAGTTATGTAATAAAAAAGAAAAAAGCCAAAGTGTTAATGCAACAGCTATTTTTTCTTTTTCCCAATTAATTAAGAGCCATTTTTTTATTTTCATTTTTTCTTAACATATACTTTTTGAACAGCAAAACTTTTGTAGATCCCTTCTAAAATATCTGTTCCAGCATATCCTGCTAATAATGACAATCTCTTGTCAAAATTAAAAATAATTCCTACGAAAACTCCAATTATAACTGCAATTGCAACAGTGATGAAATAATACTGCCAGAGGATTCTCCTTCTTAAACTTAGAGCTTTTAATAGTCCAACAAGGCCTCTTGTTAGTCCTCCAATTCCACCAAGAATTCCTGACATGAGTGTTACATCCATTTTATAGGTCTCTTGCTTGCAAAGTTCTTCTTTTATTTGCTTTAGCTCTTTCAATTGCTTGAATTAAAATTTCTTCAACTTTTCTTTCAAGAGCTCTCTCTACTTCATCAGCAACAGATGAAATAGCATTTTCTTTATCAAGCTCTTTTACAAGAGACCTGATTTTTGATTTTACAATAATTCCCATTTTACCTCTTTTATCTAACTAATGCTCTGAGATTTAAAAAGATTATGATTTCGTTAATCGGAGGTTCTGTGGATAAGAAGTGTTGAAGAGATTTTCAGTTAGCCATTTTGAAATAGAAAAACAAAATCTTTAAAAGTTCAACTAAATAACTCTTTTATAATGAATACAACAAAACTGACTTTGCAAGATTATGAAGATTTGAATCAGGCGATTTCAAGAGCTGCCCCCAAGGTTAGATTTTGGTATGTTCTTCAAAATTATTGGCCATTTGCAATTAATCAAGATGCGATAGTCGAGCAAACAGAAGCAACTTCTGATTATGATAAATGGCATAATGAGAATAGTTTTATGTTTCAAGATGAATATAATTCAACAAGAATTCATTTATCTCCTTGTAGAAATAAAAGATTTCACTTGGGCAAATTATTAGGTTTAAGAGATATTATAATTTGTGTATATAATCCTAAAAAGCCCCTTCTAGAAATTAGAGTAGGAAGAAGGGTAGCTCGTCTAATTCAAATTGATGGTTTAGATGGAGGTTTGGGCAATACTTTTGGAGCAAGAGTTGATTTTGAAAAAGGAATAGCGTTTTTGAATGAAGAAGATCAAGATATTGCCCATAGATTAGGTTTAATTTATACTCCAGCAGAAATAATGAATGTTGTTGGTGATCCTATGCCTTCTGATTTTGAAATGCACAAAGACAAATCTAAAATCGATGAATTTGGAAATTCAATTTTATATTGTGATAATCGTGCTTGTCAAAAAAGGGTTAGAAATCCCATTTTAGTTATTGATAGACAAACAGGTGGATTATATCATAGTGAGACTTGTTTTTGGAAAGATATGTATGTTAAAGCATATCTGGCTCAAGAAAGAGGCTTAAATATCCAACCTGTTCCAGAAAGGATCTCTCTTAGGGATGCTCTAATTATGTATGAAAAGGGAGAATTGCAACAATCTCCCAATCCTAAAATAAGAGATAAATGGCGAAGTCTTAAACCACTTGAAGCAGGAGTTTTGTTTTCACTCTTAAGCTTGAGTTGATCTAAATTTGTTCTTAGATTTCAGTCGTCTGAAAACTCCTCTTTATTACGTATATTGTTATAATTTGAAATTTCTCATGAGATGAGCACTTAATTTTCAAAATGTTTATAATATATTTGTCAATTTATAATAATATGGTATCAGAAAGGGAGTGTATTTTTTGTAAGATTGTAAGAGGTAAATTACCCTGCCATAAAATTTGGGAAGACGAGAAACATTTAGCATTTCTTTCAATTTATCCAAACACTGAAGGATTTACAGTCTTGATTACAAAAAAACATTATCCCAGTTATGCTTTTGATTTGCCAGATGATGTTTTAAAAGATTTGATTATTGCAGCAAAGAAAGTAGCGAAGTTGTTAGATAGAAAATTAGAAGATGTTGGAAGAACAGGTCTAATTTTTGAAGGTTTTGGAATAGACCACGTCCATGCCAAGCTTTTTCCTATGCACGGAACTGCAAATATGAAAGAATGGAAACCAATAAAATCAAATGTGGATAAATTTTTTGAAAAATATGAAGGCTATATTTCATCTCATGACTACAAGAGATCTGATGATAAAAAACTTGCAGAGTTAGCAAGGAAGATAATAAAAGATGACTGAAGAAAAGATGTTTTTTGAAAATGAAGTTTTTTCAAAAGAGGATTATGAATTTACTTTCAAAAAAGACGAGGAGTTAATTGAAGATATATTGAAAAATAAAAAGTGTGGAAAGGTTTTGGATTTGGGTTGTGGAGAAGCCGGAACTTCTTTGGCACTAGCTGATAAAGGATTTGAAATTACTTGTGTAGATATATCTAAGACAGCAATTGAGAATGTTAAAAAAGAAGCAAAAAGAAGAGGGATAAAAATAAATGCCTTAATAAAAGATTTAGAAACTTTTGAAATTGAAGAAGATTATGATGTTATTATTTGCACTGGAGTTTTCCATTTTCTTCCGAAAAAAATTATCTTTAAATTAATCAAGGAGATAAAGGATCATACTAAAGAAAACGGACTTAATGTTTTTGAGGTATTTTTAGAAGGGGATCCTTCTCAAGAAGAGGATTCTGTAGGGTATTATTTCAAGAAAGGAGAGTTAAAAAAGATTTATTCTTCTTGGAAGATTTTAGACTATGAGGAATATGAAGAATATGATGAAGATGAAAAACAAATAAATAAATTGGCTTTTTTAATGGCTAAAAAATAATCTCTTATTTTTCAGAAAAAGAAACAAAAAAGGCGAGCAACAATAATTTTTACCAAAATTGCCTGTATTATAAGAAGATAAAAAACAGATTAACTTCTTCTTATTAAACTCAATCTTCTTTTTCAGGTTTCATAAATGGAAATAGTATAACATCTCTTATGGAATTCTGGCCAGTTAAAAGAATAATCATTCTATCAATTCCAAGACCCAGCCCACCTGTTGGAGGCATTCCAATTTCAAGAGCATTTACAAAATCTTTATCATAAGGATTTGCTTCTTCGTCCCCTTTGTTTAATTTCTTTTGTTGCTCTTCTAATAATTGCTTTTGTAGTTGAGGGTCATTTAATTCTGAATAAGCATTTCCTAACTCAGTTCCCATACAGAAGGGCTCAAATCTCTCAATTAATCTTGGGTCTTTTCTATGCACTTTGCATAAAGGAGTAGTTTCTTTTGGATGGTCGATTATAAAAGTTGGCTGAATTATTTTATCCTCGCAAAGCTCTTCAAATATTGCAGCAACCAACCACCCCCATGTCTTTTCTTTATATTCAATATTGTTTTTTTCAGCAAATTCCAGCAATTCTTCTTCACTCATATTCAGAACATCAATTCCAACAAATTTTTTAATTGCTTCAGCCATTGTCATTCTTTTCCAAGGTCTTTTAAAGTCAATTCCTTGTCCTTGGACTTTTACTTTTGTTGTTCCAAGAACTTTTTTGCATGCATATTCATAAATTTCTTCAAAAAGCTTCATCATATCATTATAATCTGCATAAGCTTGATAAACTTCCATCATTGTAAATTCAGGATTATGCCATCTATCTATACCTTCATTTCTGAAATTTCTCGCAATTGTAAAAACTTTGTCAAATCCTCCGACAATTAATCTTTTTAAATATAATTCTGGAGAAATTGCCAAGTATAAATCAATGTCCAATGCATTTAAATGAGTTTTAAATGGCCTTGCTTCTGCTCCTCCATAAATTGTTTGTAAGTAAGGTGTTTCAACTTCTACAAATCCCTTTTTCTTTAATAACTCTCTTATTGCATCAATTATTTTTTCTCTTTTAATGAATACTTCTCTTACTTCTGGATTCATAATTAAATCCAAATATCTTTTTCTGTATCTTTCTTCTTTATCTTTTAACCCATGCCACTTTTCTGGAAGGGGCTTTAGTGTTTTTGTAAGTATCTCAACATCTTTTACAAGTATTGAAAGCTCTCCTCTTTTTGTCCTGAAGATTTCTCCTTTCACTCCAATAAAATCTCCAATATCAACAAATTTTTTGAAGAAAGATAATTTTTCTTCTGGAGTTTCTTCATTTTGAAGAACAATCTGAATCTCTCCAGTATAATCTCTTATTTTCCCAAAGGATATTTTTCCCAAGTCTCTTTTTGCAATTAATCTTCCAGCAATTTGAGCAGTTTTACCAGCCCTTTCCTCATTTTTCAATTCTTTGTATTTTTCCTGCAACTCTCCTGCAAAATCCTTAACATCATAAGAATAAGGATAAGGGTTTATTCCTTGTTTTCTCAATTCTTCAATTTTCTTTTTTCTCTGCTCTATTATTTGCTCTTCTCTTCCCATGTTTAAATATGGAATTTTCCATTTATAATTATTTCTTTTTCAAAAGATTCCCCCTCAAAAGAGAATATGTCAAGGGATTTTTATGAATTAAAGAAGGGGTTTTAGTCTTTTGAGAGAATTTGTTTCGCAGAAATATATTCTAACTTATTTTACTATTTCTTATGAAATAAAGTCTATTGTTATAAATCTGACTTTGGTTTGTTTTTCTTTATTTTCTAAATTATTCCAAATAATCTTTCGAGATTAATGGATGATGGAGCACAAGGGATAGGTGGAAGATTACTACTGGTAGGATAAGGTGCACTTTCACTACTCAGAAATCCATATCTTGGATACCATCCACTAAGCACCCCTGTTGGCTCTGCTTGATCTTCAAACTCACTATACCATCCGCTTTTCCATCCGCTTGCTTGAGAATGATTTCTAAAATAACTGTACCATCCGCTTTCAGTTCCATCACTTTTACTTCTATCACGAAATTCACATCCATGGCCTGAACGATAACCAGAAAGAATTGCATCTCCACCTATTTTTGCAAACCATAATGCATAGTTACCGCTATGTAAACCAGTTTCTATTTGCTCATATAACCCCCATCCAGAATAATCTTCATTAAATTCAAACCTTCTTTTTTCTTCTTCTGAAAGGGTTAGGTACTCTAATGTTACAGCAATACCTTTTAGAAAAGGATTATCTGAGTTACTAAGAGCTTTTCTAAGTTCCACAGTATTATTTTGTGGTCTAGAAAGAACCCTAATTAGATGCCGGGCCCTATTAGGATCCCTTTTATCATTAATTTTTTTAACTAAATATTCTATCTTTTCTATTGAGGTTAAGTTTCGAAATTTATTTGAATCATCCATAAATCATCTTAGATCCAGAGATTTTTAAATATTTTGATATCGCCTTTATTTAAGAGTTATA
>JAFCDZ010000027.1 GCA_017609405.1 Candidatus Pacearchaeota archaeon | reverse complement strand
TTTCTTGGAACTTTTAATCCTAATTTCTTTGCTTTCTTCTTAGTTGGCTTTAACCAAAACTGAGCTGCTGCTCCACCCTTTACAACTTTTACTCCAAAAGCTAATGCTTCACCTTTTTTTAATGCAAATGGACTAACTCTTACTTTCTTTCCTCTACGTTTTATAAACACTTCAAATGCTGAAGGTTTTGGGGCTGCTCTTTTTAATGGGGGTTTTCTTTTAGTTCTTGGCTTTGGAAGCCACCATCCACCCCTACGGAGTATAGGACGAGTAGTAGGTGTTACTCTTGGGGTTACACGAATAATTGGTCGTGTTACAGGTGTAATTTTTGTAATTGCTCTTGTTCTCATTAATGTTCTTGGAACAACTTTAGTGGATATTCTTTGCATAGGTTTTAATCCTGTTAATGGTCTTAGTCCTGTGATTGGAAGTGTCCTTGGAACTAACCTTATTTCTTGCCTTGTCTTCATTGAAACAATTGGTTTAGTTTTAGGAACTATAATAACTCCTTCTTTATAACCAGACATATCAATAGTTGAAGGGGCATATACTTTTCCTGTTCCAAGATAAGTAAAAGCAATTTTAGGCTGTTGAAAATCCATAATAGCTTTTGTTGGTTCATAACCTTCCTCAATAGATTTTCCAGAACCAGTAATTATTTCTGTCCAAGAAGGTGTTCTTTCATAAATTCCTTTTGCTGCAAATACAGAAGTAGCACCTAAACCTCCAATTCCACCAACAATTTTTGGGAATGTTGTAGTAATAGGTTTAGAAACAAAAACACTTGGTTTAGGAATTGTTACTGGTGCTGTAAAGATTAATGAAGGCGTTGTTACCTGTTTTGTTACCTGTTTTGTATATACTCCTTTTGGTCCAAATAGTGGTGTTGGCGGTTTTATAGTAACTTTTGATGGTTCTCCCATCCACTTTAAGGTTGGACCAACTTTCTTACCTCTTATTCCAGTAAGTTGTAAATATTCCTCATACTCCCCTCTCACTTTAGCCCCTAACCCATAAGTAATTTTTGGACGACCCTTACTAACTGCAGCAATATCAAAACCAAACTTTCCTTTTTCTATAGTAATTATTAATTCTCCTGCTTTTTGTTTCTCAGTTGTAGGAGTTACCTTCCAAAGTTTCTTTAAATCTTTTTTAGAAGGTATTATTCTAATCCACTCTTTAAGTTGCTTTGGAGTCCATCTTTGTCTTTTCCAAGGAAGTGTTTTCCATTCGGGAGCATATACTCTTCCTTTTACCTTAAATATATCCCTAAATACATCCTTAAATTTAATCTCCTGAACTCTAGGAACTTTTACTATCTTTTTCCATCTTGGGACATAAGATTCAAAAGTTTGTTTAATAAATTCCCCTATATTTTTCTTAGTTTTATATCCTGGACCAAATCCCATCACTTCAGTAATCTTACTCTTTGGAGGAGTCTTAGCAATTATCATCTCTTTACCAACTGGCTTCCCCCTTGCTCCAATCCTATATGTAAATCCAAATTCAAATACTCCTTTCTTACTTTTTATTCCACCACCAACCCCAAAAACATCTTGATATTTCCATTTTCCAATTCCTGCTTGTCTTGATAAAGGAATCTTTGGAAGTTGTATAGTCTTTTTAATATCTCCTAAAGAACCTCCCATAATTGTTAATTTATCTGGAATCCTCCCCTTCATAAAAGTTGACGACTTGCTCCAATCTTCAATCCATTTTAATGCTTCTTTTTTACTTTTAACCACTCCTGTAGCCATTAAATCTTTTATAATTGCATTTTTTTCTATTGTAGTCATCACTTTTGTTCCTTTTCCAATCACTTTTGTTCCTGTCCAAATATCTCCTACACCATACTGTGCTCTTTCCCATCTTAACTTTGCTAATGCTCCTTTTTCTGCGGCTAATACTTCTTTAGATTTTGCTAAAGCCTTTTTATACTTGCCAAACTGATAAGGTGTAAATTTCTTTCCACCAAATTTTATAGATGGTTTAATATAATGCTTAGCTAATTTAATTCCTCCTCCAATAACTCCAACTGTTCCAGCAACTATCCCCTCAACTTGCGCTTGTTTTTTAAATTCTTCAATTATAAAAGGTTCTACTTCTGCTCTAAATTCATCACGAGATAATTCTGGAACTACTCCACCAACAAATTGTTTTTGATAATCTTGCCAAGCTTTTTCAACTTTTTTATTAATTTCTGCAGAGAAAAACTTTTCTGGTTGTTCAAACTTTTGTTGTGCATAAGCTGCTTCTGAAATTGCATAAAATGGCCAAAGAGATGTAAAATAAGGAACCATTTTTGCTCCTTTTCCAAATGCCCCAGTTTGTATTCCAGCCAAAGTTGGTGCATAAAATTCTTTTTTTGTTCCTGGATAATATTGTTGCCCCTCAATAACTGTTCCCCTCCAAGGAACCCCAACTGTAGTTGGTTCTTCTTCTCT
>JAFCDZ010000005.1 GCA_017609405.1 Candidatus Pacearchaeota archaeon | reverse complement strand
TTATGCAAGGAAGTTTAAAACACAAAAAAATGAAGTTTTGTTCAAAATCGTGGCTTACAATATCAACCAATTAATAAATAATTCCTTAAGGAATTATTTACTTTACACAGAGCCATGCTCTAAGAAACCTTTAAAAACCATGTTTCACACATTTTTATGTAACTTATGGGGTTTATTTAAAATGGCAAGAAGAACAAAAAAAGTAAAATCAGCAGGAAGGTTTGGACCAAGATACGGAAAGAGAGTTAGAGATAGAATTATAAAGGTAGAAGTTCAACAAAGAAAAAAACAAAAATGCATATTTTGTGGAAAAGAGGGGGTGAAAAGAATAGCAAAAGGAATTTGGCATTGTGCTAAATGTAATAAAACATTTGCATCAAATGCATATGTAGTAGCAAACTAAAATGGTAACATACAAATGCTTTAAATGTGGAAAGAAAGTAAATGAGAAAGAGCTTGAAAAAAGATTTGTTTGTCCAGAGTGTGGTGGAAGAATTTTTTATAAAATTAGGAATAAAACAAGGAAATTGAAAACAGATTAAGATGAGTGGTGAAGAAAAAATACAACAAATAAATATATTAGAACAAGCTCTCCAATCAATTCTCCTACAAAAACAAGCAGAACAAATTGAGATAAGCCAAATTGAAGATGCATTAAGAGAGATAGAAAAGGCAAACAAAGAAGTATATAGAATTGTTGGAAATATTATGGTAAGTAAGGAAAAAGAAGAAGTAAAAAAAGAATTAGAAGATGAAAAAAGATTACATGAGATGAAGCTCAAAACTCTTGAAACCCAAGAAGAAACTTATTCAAAAAAAATAGAAGAAATGAGAAAAGAAGTTATTGAGAAAAAATAGATTTCCAGAAAATTACGAAATATTTATAAATCCAAGATAGCTAATTCTAATATGGTTTTAGAAAAAATAAGAAGAATCTTTGCTGTAGATAATGAAGAAAATATTAGTACTGGAGAAGAATATGTCGAGATAGACATTCCAGATGAAGAAAAACCTGAAAAAAAAGTGGTTGTGAAATTATTTGTTCTTAAAGAATATGAGGATGCAAATGAAGTTGTTAATGCATTAAGAGAAGAATACACTATAGCAGTAATTGATATAAAAAACCTGAGACAAAAAGACCCTATAGAATTAAAAAGAGCTATCTCAAAAATAAAGAAAACAGTTGATGCAAGAGGGGGAAGTATTGCTGGATTTGGAGAGAATACTGTTATTGCAACACCTCGCTTTGCAGAAATTTCAAAGCAAGTTTATCAAAAACAGAAAAAAGAGAACGAGTTTGACACAGAAAATTTATAAGAAGCTAATTCTAAATGATTTTATGAAAAAAATTTTTGTTCCAACAATATTAAAAAAAGATATTAGTAATAAAAAGATTATTGAATTATCAAAAAAGATTCCAAAAAACATTATTATTGCATATTCTATACAATTCAAAAATATAGCAGAAAAAATAAGGAAAGAATTATCAAAAAACCATAACATAGTTTCTTTTATTCAGGTTCTTGGATGTTCAAGAATATTAAGAAAAGATTTTGATGCATTGCTTTTAATAAGTTCTGGGAGATTCCACGCAATATCCCTTGCAAAAGAAACTAAAAAAGAAGTTTACTTATTTAATGGAAATAGGTTAGATAAGATTACAGAAAAGGAGATAAAAGAATACAAAGCAAATAAAAAAACCGCTTATTTGAAGTTCCTAAATGAAAAAGATATAGGTGTTTTAGTATCTATAAAACCTGGACAAGAAAATTTAAGAACTGCTTTAAAAATAAAAGAAAAGTTTTCTGAAAAAAATTTTTATTTTTTTATTGGAAATGAAATCAATCAATCAGAATTTGAAAATTTTGGACTAAAATCTTGGATAAATACTGCTTGTCCGCGAATTGATTTTGATAGAAAAGACATTCTAAATCTAAGAGATTTAAACATTAGCAATTGAGAACACTGTTTTTAATGCAACAATTATTGTAGCAGGAACAAATAAAGCAAGGAGTGATGCGAATATTGAACCAACTAAACTACCAACACCAATACCTATCAAAGAACCTTTTACACTATCCATTCCGAATTTACTGACAACAACTAAAACAGTTCCTGCAATCATAAATTTCTCAGAATCTTTTCCAGTAACATTTACAAAACCTATAAAAACACCCAACAAAACAAGAACTGCATAAATTTGAGGACTATAAGCAGTTAGAGTTTTAAATGGAATAAGTGCTGTTGATGCTCCAACAAGAACTGCAAGAATAACGCCTATTAAAAACGCCCACGCACTTAAAGAATTTTCTCTTGCTTTTAAAGCCATATATAATTTAAAAACCCTGTATATAAAAAGGTTTTGTTTAACTTTTCTGTTAATAAACAAGGAAAGACTTATAAACAAAAGGGTTTATTTATTATAATGAAAAGAGGGTTAATGTTGTTTATAATAAGCATTGTCTTGTTATCAAAAGAGAATTCCCCCCTTATTAAAATTATCTAAAAAGAAATTTAACAATAATAGAAAGGATAAAACCAAATAAACCTATTAGCAAAATTCCAAGTGCAGAGATTGTAGAAACTTGTTTAAACTCTTCCTTAGTTGGTTTTCTTAACACATGCCAAACTCTTTTGCATCTAATTATAAATGATTTTATTTTGCTTATTGTTTCTTTCATAAAATAAAATAGTTAAAGGGGTTTTTAAAAGTTTATTCATAAAACTCTATTCCTAATTCATCTTCAATTTCATCATGGATAAGGTTCTCAAAAGAACCTCTTTCCCCAAGTATTTGTGAGCTTTTTACGCCAGTAATAATTAATAGAACACGTATAGATTTATCCATATCTTCTGATATTTGTGCACCCCAAATCATTTTTGCTTTTGGGTCAAGTTTTGAACTTATTTCTTCAAAAATCTCCCTACATTCTGAAAGAGTCATATCTGGACCCCCAACAATATTCACCAATGCCCCTTTTGCATTTGAAACATCTACATCTAAAAGAGGATTATTAAGAGCTTTTTCTACTGCTTCTTTTGCCCTACTCTGGCTCTCTGATTCACCCAGACCAATCAAAGAAACCCCCCCATCAGACATAACTGCCTTTATATCTGCAAAATCCAAATTAACTAAACCAGAGGTAGTTATTAATTCTGTTATTCCTTTGACAGCGTTAGTTAAAATTTCGTCAGCTATTTTAAACGCTGTGTGCAATGGCAAATCAGGAGCAAGCTCTAATAATTTATCATTTGGTATTACTATTAAAGTATCAACCATTGCTTCCATTTTTTCAAGAGATTCTGAGGCATTTTCTAGTCTTTTTTCACCCTCAATAGTAAAAGGAAGGGTCACAATTCCAATTGTCAGTGCTCCAAGTTTTTTAGCAATAGAAGAAATCACTGGGGCTGCACCACTACCTGTTCCACCACCAAGACCACAGGTTATAAAAACCATATCAGCACCATTTAGTTTTTTCTTAATATCTGATGCAGATTCTTTTGCTGCCTCCTCACCAACTTTTGGATTGCTTCCAGCACCTAAACCATGAGTTAATTCTTTTCCTATAAGGATTTTTTTGTCAGCATTTGCATAAAGCAAATCCTGGGCATCAGTATTAACTGCTATTAATTCTGCTCCTTTAATTCCAACATCCTTCATTCTACTTAAAGAATTGTTACCTCCACCACCAACACCAACCACTTTTATTTTTGCTGTTTGTCTTTTTAGGAGCTCTTCTAATTCCCTATCAGTATCTTCGACCTCTTTATAAGAAATCTCTTCAATTTCAATAGTTGGGCTTACAGGGTTCTTACCTTTTGAATTGTTTTCTTGAGAATTACTATATGCCTCTTCCATAATTATAAATATTTCTAATTATTTATAAGGATTGTGGTGTTAAAATTTATTTTTCACCTAATTCGAGATTTAATCCAAGAATTTCTCTAAATTTCTCTTCAAGAGCTTTTGCAAGAGGAATAAGTTCTTTATCTAATTGAAAAGAGATATTATTTCCTTTAATTTCAAAAGGAACCTTTTTTTTAAACAAAAATTCTAAAAAAGCTTTTGCTTTTTCATTTACATCATCTACTTTTCTCAGAATTCTTATTTCATATACCACTTCTTTACCTGCAACAGGAGAATTGAAATCAACAACAACTCTCCCCCCAGAAACAGAGATTACTTTTCCTAATTTCCCATCAAAACTAAAAACTGCTCCAGGGTATGGCTTTGTTTGTGAGCTCTTGAAAACCCTAATAGAAATTGTTTGAATTAGTTCGGGATTCTTTTTTCCAAAAGCTTTTTCAGGAGATAATTCTATAGTATATTCAACAGGTTTCTTTGGAATAGGTTTTCCAATTAAGAATTCATCAATACCCTTTAAAAACATTCCATTACCAAGAGAATAAATATAAGGCTTTACCTCAACATCAAAATTCATTTTTTTAAGATTCTCTTTGACATTTGAATCAAAAATCTCTCCAGTATCTTTGAGCTTTCCAGTAAATTCTATTTCAATAAAATCTCCTTTTTTCAAGGTATCTGTCATGTATGAAAAAGCTTAATAAGTTTTATAAAATTAATGAAAAATTTATGTGGGGGAATTAAATTATATTTAGATAAGCTATGCTGTTAAAAAGTATTTCAAAAAATCGATAACCAACAAAATATTTATAAACGCTTTTTCCTAAAAATTTCTATGGTATTAAAAAGTATAGGTGCAACAGAGGCAAAACCTGGAACAAGCATTATCGTCGATGGAACTCCATGTACTGTTAAAAAAATGGATGTTTCAAAAACAGGTAAGCATGGTCATGCAAAAGTAAGAATTGAAGCTGTTGGAATTATTGATGGCTCAAAAAAAATCTTTGTTGTTCCTGGCCATGATAAATTAGACGTTCCATTAGTTGAAAAGAAAAAAGGACAGGTATTATCAAAAGGGGAAGACCAAGTAAGTCTAATGGACTTAGAAAGTTTTGAAACTCTTGATGTTTCATGTCCAAAAGAAATTTTAGATGAATTGTCAGAAAACGATAATGTTGAATATTGGAACGTTGAAGGAGCATTAGTTGTTAAAAGAAAATTATAATTATTAACTTAATTAATTATTCTTAAAGTTTGATTTTAAAAACTCAATAATAGCAACTTTTAAAAATGCTTTTTGAATGTATAAAACATGGCAAAAATACCTGAAGCTCAAGCAAGATTATTTCATAATATCTTTGTATGTAAGAAATGCAAAACAAAAATAAGAGCTGAGCCGAGAAGAATACTCAGTGGAAAGGTTAAATGTCGAAAGTGTGGCTCAAAAGAATTTAGAGCACTAAGAAAAAAATAGGTGATTAAATGAAAGTAATAATAATTGATATAATTTTTTTAATAGTGTTTGGAGTGTTTGTAAGTTTCTTGTTATTTAAAAATAAGAAAAAACTAAAACAAGAAGGTGCGTTGATTCTTTATAGGACAAAAATAGGAGTAAGGTTTATTGATTATATTGGAAAAAAATTTGAAAAACAATTAAAGATTATTAGGGGTTTTTCGATTTCTTTAGGATATATTCTTATGCTTGGGGTTGTTTATCTTATTATAAGAACAGCTTATATTTATTTAACAACTCAAATTTCAAGAAGTGTAAAAGCCCCGCCAGTTATGCCTCTAATTCCCTATTTCACAGAATTTTTTGGATTGAGTGAATTGTTTCCTCCTTTCTATTTTACATATTTCCTTATTGCAATAGTTATTGTAGCTAGTGTTCATGAACTCTCTCATGGAATTTTTGCAAAGATTGCAAAAGTAAGAATAAAAAGCACAGGCTTTGCATTCTTGAAATATTTTCCATTATTCTTTGGTGCTTTTGTAGAGCAAGATGAAAAAGAGATGAAAAAAAGAGGGTTTGTTGAGCAAGCAGGAATATTATCTGCAGGGGTTTTTGCTAATATAATTGCAGCAATAGTATTTTTTATTATATTGGTTGGCTATTTTCATCTGGCTTTTTCTCCAATAGGGGTTTATATTGATAATTATGCTATGGGCATTATTCCAATAAACCAAATATCAAAGATAAATAATATAACAATAAATAATACAGAAGAGGCTTTAGATTTATTAAACAAAAGCATAAATGCAAGTATAGAGGATAAATCAGGAATTAAATATTTCGGAGTTCTTGCTTATAACGAAGAATACCTTGCTTCTTATTTTGATTCTCCTGCACTTAAAGCGAGATTAAAAGGAGCTATAGTAAAGATTAATAATGAAAGCATAAAGTCTCTTGAAGACCTAAAAGAAATTCTTAAACAAAAAAGAGTTGGAGAGAATATAAGCATAGTTACTTATAATGATGGAAAACTTGAAAAAAGTGAAATTACTCTCAAAAAAAATCCTTTTAATGAAAAAAGCCCTTGGATAGGGATATCTGTCAGGGGAGGTGAGAATTTTATAAAAGAAACATTTAAGCATTTTTTAAGTTCAACTCAAAAAAAGAATTTAAAGATATTTCAAGGGGTTTACTATAAAGAGAAGTTTTATTCTGCAGAGTTTTTTTATTATCTTTTCTGGTGGATTGTTTTAATAAATCTTCTTGTTGCATTATTTAATATGCTTCCATTTGCTGGATTAGACGGGGGGCAACTCTTTTACATTACTTCTTTAAAGATAACAAGATCTGAAAAGATTTCAAAAAAGATAATTGGTTTTTTTAATCTTATAATTTTGATTATTTTAGCATTGCTTATGACGAAGTGGATTTTTTCTTTCTTTTGATTTAGTAAGATTTAAAGATGATTTATAATTTTATCGCGATATTCTTTAACTTCTTTATTTGAAAGTGTGGAGATTAATTCATCAAAATACGAAACAAAGTTTTGCGCTTCAATAAGCATAACTCTAACAGTATCTTCCTGACCAACTTTCATATAATATTGGGCATCAATTCTTTTCTCTTTATGTTCATTAATTATTTTTATTTTATCCTCCCCTAATAAAAAGCTAACAATAAGAATAGAACAAGAGTGGTTTTCACACTTTATTCCTATTTTTTGAAGGAAAGAGTAAAGGGCATAATATTCTGCATAATAAATCGCAACAGTTGTCCAGAGCAAATCTTTATCCTTTAAATCTTTTTGAGCTCTCAGCAAAGAAGCTTTCGCTTGTTGAAGATATGACTTAGAAAGTCTTTCATTTGATTCAATTATCCTTAATCCATCTTTTATTTTAAAACACCACTTTAACTTTTTAGTTTCCATAATATCTCCACATTATAGTTACATAAAAAGAATGATTGTTTAGAATTATATGGTTTTCCTCGACCTCTTTTATTAAATCTTCCTGATTATCAACAGCTTTTAGAAAAGTTTCTTCAGATAGACTAATTTGATGGGGTTTAAAAGGTAATAAATGAAAAGGTAATTTTAACTTTTTATCTGAGATAATAAGCAAATCTAAATCAGAGTCCTTATCTGCTTTAAATTTTGCAAAACTTCCGAAGACAATTATAGGGGTTGTTGCCTTAAGTGATTTTAAAAACATCTTAAATTGGGGGTATCTCTCAATAAAAAGATCTGTTTTATAAATCTCGGATTTTAGCAAGGAAAATTTAGTTTTAATATTCTCCAAATTAAGAAAGAAGTATTTATTTTTGCCTTCAATTTTGCTCTTGAGAATTTTAGCTTTTTCCAAGTTTAGAAGAGTATTTTGACAAGTTTTGAGAGGTAATTTTGAAAGATTGCTTATTTCTCTTAAATAAAATCTTGCATTATAGTCCCCCCTAAACAAAGAGATTACTTCTAATTCATTATTTCTCTTTTGATACATATGTATCTAATTATACACAATCATATTTAAAGATTTTGGCTCATTAAATATATCTCTAATAAGAAGGGTCGTTCGAGAATCTGATTCTTCTACTTAAACATCTGTAGTAAGATTTAAATATTTCAAAATTTTAATTTTGTAATAAAAGGAGGTGTATTAAATGGCACCACGAAAAAAAACTTCAAAAAAAGCAACTGCCTCAAAGAGAAAAAAGACAGCTACAAAGAAAAAAGCTGTTAAAAAAAGAAGTGCTGTAACAAAAAAGAAGAGGGTTGCTAAAAGAACAGCAGCAAAAAGAAAAACAACTGCAAAGAAGAAAAAAGCTGCTGCAAAAAAAACAAAAAGAAAAACAACAAAAAAGAGGAGATAACGAAGAGAATTCTAAATAAAAGAATTTAAAAATATAGTTGTTACTATCTTAATTATGATTCCTGAAAAAATTAAAAAAATACTTAAAAAACAGCATTATGCTTTAGTTGGAAACCATTCTGCTGTTCAGATTTGCAGATGGACAAAAAAATCAATAAGAAATGAGGGGGTTTGTTATAAGGAAAAATTTTATGGAATAAAAAGCCATAGATGTTGCCAGATGACTCCTGCAGTTGCTTGGTGTCAAAATCATTGCTTGCATTGCTGGAGAGCAATTGAGTATACTATTGGAGATGAATTAAAAGGAAAAATAGATTCTCCTTCTGAAATAATTGATGGGTGCATTGAAGCTCAAAGAAAACTTTTAGAAGGATTTAAAATTAGGCCAGAGACCAAACATAAAACAGTTAGTAAAGCAGATATGAAAAAATGGGAAGAGGCGCAAGAGCCAATGCAGTTTGCAATTTCATTGTCTGGGGAGCCAACAATTTATCCTTATATAGGAGAATTAATTGAAGAGCTTAGAAGAAGAGGCAAAACAAGTTTTCTTGTTACAAATGGTCTTTTACCTGAGAGATTAGAAGAATTAGAAAAGAAAAACCAGCTTCCAACTCAATTATACATTTCAATAAATATTCCAAATAAAGAAAACTATCAACAATTTCATAGAAGCACAAAAAAAGATGCTTGGGAAAGATTAATGAAAAGTTTAGAAATCATGAAAAGAGTAAAAGGAAAAACAAGAACTGTTTTCAGAATGAATATGATTAGAGAAATTAGTTTAAGAAAAGAGTGGATTTTAGATTATGTTAAGCTCATTTTAAAATCAGACCCTATGTTCATTGAATTAAAAGGATATATGAGTGTTGGATTTGCAAGACAGAGATTAGGATATGAGATGATGCCTACACACAAAGAACTCAAAGATTTTGCAGAAGAATTAGTCAAAGAATTGAACAAAGTTGGAGAGAAATTCAGGATTTTAGGAGAGCAAGAAGTTTCAAGAGTTTTAGTTTTAGGAAAAAATAAAAAAGAGTTGAAGATTAAAGAGGTTTAAATTTTAAGAATAAATTTATCAATTAGTTTTTCTGCTTTTTTTCTTCTTTCTTGATGTTGCTTAAGAAAATTATTGATTTTTTCAATAGTATATTTTTTTAATTCTCCTGTAAGAAGTTTTCCAGACCTATAATCTTCTTCAATTTGTTTTAATTTGTTGTCATCTTCTTCAAAAAGATATCTTAAATATTGAAAAGAAACATCAACATCGGGATTACCACCCTTTTTCCTGTGCTCTTCAATTGTTGGTTGTCCTCCTGAGAAGGCATATTTATTTATTTTTTTCTTAACTTGTTCTGGAGAATCAGTAGTTAGAATAGCTTTATTAGATTTTGAACTACTCATCTTTCCAAGGTTTCCTTCGAGAGGAGGGAGAAAAGAGCATTGAATGCTTGCAGGTTTATAATAACCTAATTTAGGAAGAATGTCTCTTGTTATTCTAAAATGAGGGTCTTGATCAACTGCATGAGGAATTAAACAAGGAATTTTTTTCTTTTTCAGAACGCTCGGTAAAAAAGAGGGCACTGTTTGCATTGATGTATAAAATATAGAACCAATATTTGTAGAATCATTAAAACCAAAACTTGCTTTTATTGTTGAAAAAGTAATTTTCTTAGCTACCTTAATTGCCTCTGGATAAAGAATTCCTGCATGTTTAGTATCAATGATAAAGTGGGTTTTATCAGGATTAAAACCAACTGCAATTACATCTAACATATTCTCATTGAGCCATTTTTGAACATCTTCCATAGAAAGGTCTTTTCTATAAAGAAATTTCTCCTCGTCTGTAAACTGAAAGTAAAGGTCTACATCAAACTTATCCTGAAGCCATTTGGTAAAATACCAAACAAGAAGATGCCCAAGGTGAATTGGCCCAGAAGGGCCCACACCAGTATAAAGAAAAAACTTATTTCCCTTTTCATATTCACCTAATACCCAATTTAAGTCTCTTCCAGCAAAAAAAATCTTTCTTCTAAGCATAAAATGAAGTTCTCCAGCATGTTTCTCTATTTTCTTAAGAATCTTATTATCAATTTTTTCTAATCCAAATTCATTGATTAATTTATTATAATCAACTTCTCCCTTAACTTTGTAAGGATCCACAACAGCTCTTTTCATAGAAAAAACATGAAGAAAGAATTAATAAAGTTATCGACTCCAAGGTTAATGGATTGAACAAAGATAGATAGAAATTAAAAATTTTAAAAGAGAGAGGTTTATCATTCAAAAAATTTAGAATTTAGTTGATTAATTATTTTTTCAAGCTTGCTTCTATCTATACGATTGCATAATCCAAAAATCTTAAATGCTGTTTCTATCTCCTCAAACGCCCCTTCTTTCACTGGTTCTTCCCAAAAATCTTGATACCCTCTGATACTTATTTTATATTTTCCATGAAACAAAGATATGTGGTCTCCATGATATTTTAATCCTTCAGGAGATATTGCAGAAAATTTAATATCCTTTAAAGGAACTTTTGACCACCCTCTTGAAACATAAATAGGATTTTCTTCGGTATGGATTATTATTCTCCAT
The DNA here is from genome assembly GCA_017609405.1 of Candidatus Pacearchaeota archaeon. Lineage (GTDB taxonomy): Archaea > Nanobdellota > Nanobdellia > Pacearchaeales > GW2011-AR1 > JAFCDZ01. The sequence goes on along the minus strand of JAFCDZ010000005.1, from coordinate 34,285 downwards.
CCTTCAGAGTAAAATCTGTAGAGAGTTTTTATTGTTTTTCTTTCCAATAAACGTTCTCTCTTAAGCCATTTAGATTTACCCATTTTCTTAATTTTACAAGTCAATTATCCCCTCCCTTGTGAGTGCTGCAAAACGAACACCTACTGGAAGATTTAATAAAGCAGAAACAAGAGCCATATGCTCTTTTCCATTTCCACTTGCAATTGAAACTGCAACTTCTAATCCTTGAATTTTCCCTTTTAGTTTTTTAGAAAATTCCTCTTGCAAATCTTTAATTCTTTTTGTCAAATCAACTTTAATAAATTCAAATTCTTTCTCATGTTTAAATTGTTTTGCAAAATCATCTCCAAGAAGGATTATTTTATCCCAATTCCCATGCTTCATTAATCCCGCGACTTGCGCCCATGTTCCTTGACCAGAAGATAAAAGTGCAATTAATTCCATTTTAGAAGAAATCAAAGAAAGTTTTTAAGAATTGTTGTGGTAAGGGTAGAGGATAATAAAATAGAAAAAATAATAAACTAAAATATCTAAATAAAAGAAGAAATGTCAAATTTTAAAATAATTCTTGTCCGCCATGGAGAATCTATCGCAAATGCTAAAGGAATTTCTCAAGGGAATAGAAACAAATGGATGGACACTTCATTAACAAAAAAAGGAAAAGAGCAAGCAAAAAAACTTGCAGAAAGATTAAAAGAGGAAAAAATAGAGGTTATTTATTCTTCAGACCTTAAAAGAGCAAAAGAAACTGCAGAGGAAATAAATAAATTCCATAATCTTAAAATCAAGTTTGATAAAAGATTAAGAGATTTGATGAATAACGAATCCCTAGAGAATTTTATAAAGAAGTGTAAGTCAGTGTAAAAGAAATTGAAAAAAGGGAGACAAACACTCTTATTGTTGCACATGGCTCTTCTTGTTTAACTCTCCTGGCTATAACAACAGGCGATAGAAAAAAAGGAGGAAAAATAGTAAAAGAATATTTGAACAGATACAAAAACACTGGGATAAGTATTGTAGAAAGAAAAAAGAATAAATACTATATTAAAACAACTGGGTGTGTAAAACATTTAAATGAAATATTTATAAACAAGCGGACCCCTTGAGAAACAGGAGAAAAGAGGTAAATAAAAGTATTGTATTTGGAATTGTATATATAGTAAAGTATAAAAAGAGAAAAGTATAGATATAAGATTGGATAAAATGAATAAAAGAATTGTCTCTTTGATTGCAGTTATTTTTTTGATGATGAGTGTAGCTTATGCTGGACACAACACCAATGTCAAAGTTAGTGTAGATTCTGAAACTCCTAAACATGTTAATTCTCATAGCAGTCCTGGCTCAAATTCTCAAAGCCCAGGAACAGGTGAAGAAGTACAAACAAGAAACATTGGAAAAGAGAGAGAAGTTAGAGTAATGTATCAAAGAGAGGAAGGAAATGAAACTGGAAATAAAACAATGAAAAGAATTCAGAATCAAACAAAAAAAGAGATTAGAAAAGAGATAAAGATAGGAAATAAAAGCATAAAGGTAAAAGGAAATTTAACAATTAATATTAATAATCAAACAAGAAAAATAAGGGTTAGAATGAGTAATGGAAAAAATGCAGAAATAAAAGTAATGCCTGAAAAAGCATCTGAGAGAGCATTAGAAAGATTAAGATTAAAAGTTTGTAATGAAAGCAATAATTGTAGTATTGAGTTAAAAGAAGTTGGAGAAGGAAACCAAACAAAAGCAGCATATGAAGTAAGGGTTAGAAGGAAAGCAAAATTTTTAGGAATTTTCAAGACAAGGATGGAAGTAAGTGTTGATGTTGATGCTGAAACTGGAGAAGTTATCAAAATCAAAAAACCTTGGTGGGCTTTCTTAGTAACTGAGCCAGAAGAAGAGTAATAGTTTTAGAATTCTTTTCTAATAAAATTATCTTCTAGAATCCATTGTATCTTTATAAGGGAGTTCTTCACAATTGCAAAGATTCGGCTCTTGAGCTTTTTCAGGATAATTTGCTTTTGAAAAAATTTCTTCAAGTTTAGCTCTAAACTCAGGAGTAAGATAAGGTAAGGGGCATTTTAACTTCTGCTCTATATAATCATTAATTTCAAAATGGATATATGAATCTTCCCCCATTAGAACAGGATTTCCAATAATATCTCCCCTTTTAACAACATCTCCTTCTTTTACTTTTAAATTAATTATCCCATTATATCCAACAACAATTCTTCCACATTCTATCATTACTGCATTTCCGTGATGACTTGGCTCTATTCTCCTAACAATTCCATCACAAGAAGCATAAATCTTTGAATCTGGTTTTAGTTCAAAATCAATTCCACCATGTCCTTCTGGATGGTCTCCACCATGAACACAAAAAGGCCAGATAATCCAATCCTCATAAGAAATAGAGTTATAATCAAAAGGCATACTAATCTCAGGTGTTTCAAGTTCTCCCTCACCTAACATCTTACACGCCTCTTCTTCTGGATGTTCTGCACAGAATTTATCACACTCTTCTTTTGTATGACAAAATTTTTCTAATTCAATATTTCTCTCGTTAATTGCTTCATTCATTCTACAAAGCCCATGTTCAGGATTTTCTTCGCAAAATCTTTTGCATATTTCGGGATTATTTCTACAATATTCTTCGCATTCTTGTCTGCTCCTACAATCTAACATAAAATTTGCTTCAGGTTCAATATTATTAGATTGATTATTCTCTTTATTACTCATACTTTTTTCCATATTTACCTTAAAGGAAGATGTTCTAAAAACAAGTAAAAAGAGAACAAAGAGAATTAGAATAATTGCAGAGACATAAATAAGCTTTTTCCTCATAATTTATTAAAGAAAAGAGTATTATAAAAAAGTTTCTTCTAGAAGATATTGATTAACCAAAACTTTTTAAACCCTAAAAAACTCAAAATTATGCCAAAAACTACATCGCCGAACTCCGTTTTTCTGGACTCAGGCGCATGATGTAGGAGGCTCTAAGATGGAATTAGAAAAAGATTTAAAAAAAGCTTTAGAAGAGCTTAGAAAAAACAAGGAGAGAAAGTTTGATGAAACTGTTGATTTAATTATAAATCTGCAAAAATTTGATATTAAAAAAAATCAGATAAATAACGTAATAACAGTACCAAATAAAATAAAGGACAAAAAAGTGTGCGGTTTCTTAGAAGTAAAAAGTAGTTTAATTGACACAATAACTTTAAGTGAGTTTGGAAAATACAATGATAAAAAAGAAGTAAAAAAATTAGTAAAAAAATATGATTTCTTTATTGCTCAAGCAAGCCTTATGCCAAAAGTCGCTACAACTTTCGGTAGGGTTTTAGGACCTGCTGGAAAAATGCCTTCTCCTCAATTAGGTATATTAGCAAACCCAAATGAAAAAGAAATAAAAAATTTATTGGAGAAAATTAATACATCTATAAAGGTAAGAACAAAAGAGCCAAGTATAAAAATAGCAATTGGAAAAAGAAGTATGAATGATGAAAAAATAATTGAAAACATAACCTCTTTCTATAACTCTTTATTAAAGCTCTTACCAAGAGGTAAAGATAATATAAAAAATATAGAGATAAAGTTTACAATGACTAAACCAATTAAAATAAAAGTAAGATAAAATGAATGAAAAACCAAAAGCACATGTTTCAGAAGCAAAGAAAAGGGAAGTAAAAAAATTAGTTGAGCTTGCAGAAAAACACAATACAATCTTAATAGCATCTATAAAGAATCTCCCTGCTGCTCAATTTCAGAGCATTTGCAAAGAATTAAGGGGGACAGCTGTTGTAAAAGTTCCAAAAAAGAGATTATTATTCAGAGCAATAGAACAATCTTTAAAAGATTCTGCAAAAAAATTAGAGGAAAAGATTGATGCAGATATTGCAGTATTGTTTTCTGATATAGATGGTTTTGAATTATCTGCAATGCTAATTGAAAAAAGAGTTCCTGCTTCTGCAAAAGAGGGGCAGATAGCTCCAGAAGATATCATAATCCAACCAGGACCAACTGAATTAACACCAGGTCCAGCAATCAGTGAGCTTGGTGCATTAGGAATACAGATACAAATAAAAGATGGAAAGATAGAGATAACACAAGAAAAGACCGTCGTAAAAAAAGGAGAGGTTATTGATGAAAAAGCAGTGAGTATTTTAAATAAATTAGGGATGAAACCTATCTCTGTTGGATTTGCACCTCTTGCTTGTTTTGATAAAAAAAGTGGAAAAGTATATTTGAATATTGAAATTGATAAAGAAAAGACTCTGGAGGAATTAAAAGATTCTGCTGGAAAAGCAATCTCTTTTGCATTGAATATTGGATACCCCACAAAGGAAACTATTGCTTTCTTACTTCAAAAAGCAGAAAGAGAAGCGAAATCTCTTGAAAAATATTCTGAAATAGAAAAAAATAAAAACCCAGAAGAAAGTGAAAAAACAGAAGATAATACTCCTGAAAAAACAGGGGAGGAAAATAAATAAAATGGAAGAGATATATGCTGTGCTTTTATTGCACAAGGCTGGAAAGGAAGTAAATGAGGAAAACCTAAAAAAAGTTGTTGCAGCTGCTGGCATAGAGGTTAATGAAGAGAAAGAAGCAAAAATAAAATCTCTACTTGCTAGCTTGAATGGAGTAGATATAGAAAAAGAATTGGAAAACGCTACTGCTGTTGTTGCTGCACCTGCTTCTGGTGGAAGTGGTGAAGGAGCAGCAGAAGAGAAGAAAGAAGAAAAACCAAAAGAAGAAAAGAAAGAGGCTGCAGCAGAAGGGTTATCTGCTTTATTCGGATAAATTTAAATTATAAGCAGATAACCTTGAACATTTTTTATAGAGGTATCTTTAATCTATTAATAGTTGTTTCTTAGAATAATTTTAATTAGCTTTATAAAAAGAGATATTTGTTAAGGCCCTATTTTCAATTTAATAAAACCAGAGTAACGCCGCCGCCCGGAATCGGGCCTCATGGCGATTTCTTAAATCGACATTGACAAAATCTTTGATTTTAGTCTTGTTATAAACATTCGACCTGCTTCGCCCAAGCGTGGTAAGCAGGCCTCACAAAGTTCGACCTAGTTCGTCTGCTCACTATGTTCGCATCCAAACTAAACCCAAGGGTTCGAATCTCCACCCCAATTAACGCCGCCGCCCGGAATCGAACCGGGATGCCCAAAAGGGCCCTGGTCTCAAGCCAGGTGCAGTACCATTGTGCCACGGCGGCAATATCTTAAAGAAAAATAAATGCTATAAAAGGTTTTCCGTAAGAAGGAATTAATTTAAGAGAATTTTATTTGAAAATCCTTGTTTTATCTCAATGGAAAGTTCTTCTTTTGCTTTATTAAATGCTCTTTCAATAAGAGTTCTAGAATAACCTTGATTTATCAACGCTATTCTTAACATATCTGCACTATAACCTTTTTTTATATTCTTTTTAAAATATTCAACAAGATTATAAAACACAGATTCCATAATAAAAATAATAAAATAATATTTAAAAAGTTATCTCCCAATAAAATTTTAAGATTATTTAATTTCAATTATGTTATTTTTTCTAAAAAAGAGTTCTGCTTGTTTAAGTTTTTCTTTGGTGTGGGCATAGAGTGTTATAAGAGGGTCTCCTACATTAATTTTCTGATTTAATAGAACATGAAGATAAACTCCTGCTTTTTTATCAAGAGGGCAACCAGCAACCCTTGCCAAAAGATTAATTCCTTGGTTTGATATCTTCTTAACAAATCCTGTTTTATAAGCCCGGATTGTTTTGTGTATTTTTCCAAGAGATAATTTATTAAGGCTTCCTCTTTGTGCAGAGATTATCTCAATAAATTTTTTATAAGCCAACCCTGATTTTAGAATCTCAAGGGCTCTTTTTTTACCATTTCCTTTTCTAACTTTACCAACCAACTCTAAGATTTCTCCTGCTAAAAATATGGATTTCTCTTCTAAATCATTTGGCCCGGTTTTATTTGGGTCTAATACTGAAATAACATCAAATAATTCCAGCGTTGGCCCAACACCGTTTCCTATTGGTTGCTCTCCATTTGTCAGAACAACTTTCACATTTCTATTGAAGTATTTTCCGAGAAGCTCGAATTTTCTTTTTAGTCTTAATGCTTTCACCTTATCCACTTTTGCATTTTCTCCATAGGGAATGTCAATTAGGATATTTTTTGCTCCACTTGCTAATTTTTTTGAAAAAATTGATGCAAGTAGTTGTGCTTCAGGATCAATGCTTAACTTTTTTTCTACTTTTATTATTTGAGAATCTGCAGGAACAAGACCTAATGCCCCTCCCCACACAAGACAGGCGTTTGTTTTTTTAATAATCTTTTTTATTTCATTAATTGAGAAACTTACCTCTGCAACTGTTTCAATTACATCTGCTGTCCCTGCAGCACTTGTTATTGCTCTCGAGGAGCTCTTTGGAATAATCACTCCATCTGCTGCGCAAATAGATACAACAATCGGTGTTGTTCTATTTCCCGGTACACCCCCAATACAATGTTTATCAGCAGTATATTTCCCAGAGATTTTTATTTTATTCCCTGTTTCAAGAATTGCTTTTATTAGGTCTGTGGTCTCTCTGAAAGACATTCCATTCTTGAACATTCCAGAAACAAAAAGAGCTATTCCTGCTTCAGACAAATTATTACTAAGAATATCTTTTATTATTAAATAAAGTTTTTGATAATTAAGGGTTTTACCCTGTAATTTTTCTTTTATGTATTTCAAACTTTCTGGGGGCTCCACAAAATCTATATCTACTAGCGCTCCATTCTTTATCTTAATAATTTCTAAAACTTCTGAGGAAAGCGCAATCTCATCTTCTAAAACAGTATTATTTGAGATAGTATCAACAACAACAGTTAATCTTTTTGAATTCTTTGAGATAGATATCCTATCTCCTGTATGAATCCCTAATTTTTTTGCAGTCCTTAAATTTATGATAGATGCCGGAATCCCTGCGTAGAAATTAAGAATCTTAGCTTTCAATTGCATTTTATCTTTCGCTCTTTCTATAGATTTCTAACAAAATCAAAGAGTATTCAAGAATTAAAGGACCTACCACAAAACCAACAATTCCAAACACAAAAAAACCTCCTATCATTCCGAGAATAACTAGTCCTGTATGGATTTTTGTTCTCTTAGAGACGATTAAAGGCCTTAAGAAACTATCAATAAAAGAAGATATAATTCCAAAAATTGTCAGACCCAATGCAATAGGAAAATCTCCTTTAATAAAGAGATAACCTACAACAGGAACCCACACAATACCTGTCCCTATAATAGGGAAAATACCTGCAACAACAGCAAGAAGGGTTAATAAAAAAGCATTAGAGATACCAAAAATGAAAAAACCTGCACCAATAATGATACCTTGAATAAATCCTACGATAACCTGCCCGTATAAAACAGAAACAGTTATATCTTTTGTATAATCAAACAATTTCTTATTTAGTTCTGGATTAAAAGGAGAAAGACTACTAATATAATTCAACAATTCTTTTCTATCCCTTATTGTAAAATAAAAAACAAAAAATACAACAAGTAGTTGAAAGGAAATTGATGGAAGTTGAAAAATAAAGGAGGATAAATAATTTAACATTGAATTAAATATTTTTAATAAAAAAGAACGAAAAAGATATGTTATGTCTCCAGTAAACTTTTCTAAGTTAGAGACAGCAGGAAGTATTTGCTTAACAATATCTGAGGAAAAAGAAGATTTTTGTAGAGATAGATAAGTTTGAAGCAGACTTTGTACAATAAGCGGAACAAAGAAAACTATAAGCAGTACAATAAGCAAAAGTAAAATAATTGTAGTAACTGAAGCAGAAAGATTTGGAGATTTAGTTTTTTTATAAATAATATCATAAACAGGTATGAAAATAAAAGCTAAAATAAGTCCGAGAGTTATTGATATTAAAATAGGTCTTATTAAAATAAAAGATAAAACTAAAGAGATTAACAAAAGAGAGATTGATACAACCCTATTAAAATACTCTCTGTCCATTTTTAAATAAGTTCTTTTATCCTTATAAATCTTATGATTAAAAAAATATCAAAAAAAGAAAAGATTACTATTTAATAATTAAAAAATAAAAACACAAAAATATTTAAAAAAAGAATTTCTGTATATCTATCATGACATTTATAAAAAAGGTGTTTGATGATTCCATTGATGAATCTGTTCATTTTTATTTTCAAAAATTCAGTAGGGGGAAATTTCTAAATATGGCAAACATAGAAGCAAAGGTTTCTGGAGGAACTTATAAGATATCTACAGATTCTGAATTTGCAAATGACCTTGTAAGAGAAGTCGCTAAAAAAATGGGAAAAAACAAAACAAAAGTTAGTGGTGCAATTGTATCCACAAGGAACCTAAATGAAATTCCTAAATTTCAAGAACTATTAAAAAATGCTCAAATAAAGCAATTTCAGGGAGTAAAAAGATATATAATCGAAGAGGAATTAAGCGGAGAAGATATTCTTAATTTCTTAAATTTGGTTCCAAGAGCTTTTTTTGCATTCAGTTTTGAATCCTCTGACGGAACAAAACTAAAAATAAAACCAAAAGCTCCAAAATCTGGAAAGCCAAGTAATAAAGGAGATGATGAAAAAAAAGTTGATTTTTGTAAAATACAGACAAAAGACAAAGAGATTGTTAAAAAGATAATTTTTGAAAAAGAAGATTTTTCAGAGGCAAGAATAAGCCATGACTTTATAATAGAATCTCTTGAAATACCTGAAGAATTGAAAGATAGCAATGACTTTGCTAAAATGAGAGAAGCTGCAATAAGAATTGGAAAAGTAATAAGAAAAGCAAAGATTGATGGAGAAGAGATTGTAAATGAACATGAATTTGCTGCCTGATTCTAAAAAAATGCTTTAAAAGATTTTGAAAGACAATCTACTATAAAGAATATTTAAAAAAAATAAAAACTGTGTATAATTATGGTTTATTCAGGGATTGTTGCTTGTAAGGGGAAGATTGAAGGAAGGGTCATCCACTTAAATAATTTAGAAGATGTAGATAGAATCGATGAAAATAGCATTATTATTACTTCTAACAACTCCCCTCTTTATTCGTTGGCATTTATGAAAGCAGGAGGAATAATTAGTGAAGTGGGTGGTGAGCTCTGTCATTTAGCCATCATATCAAGAGAGATGAATAAACCCTGTATTATGGGGGTTATTGAAGCTAAGAAAAAGATTCCAGAAGGTTCAATTATAAAATTAGACGCCACAAATAACAAAATAGAATTTATAAAAAATGACTAAACAAGAAATAATAAAATTGGCTAAACAAATGGGAGAAGATTTAGCAGATTTGCATTCAGGAGATACATTAAGTGCTCTTTGGCCTTTTACTCCAAATGATCTCTCTCATTATCTCGGCAAAGAATTTTGTAGAGATTTATTAAATACATTTAGGGAATTGAAAAAGAAAGATTATTCAAATAAAGAAATTGCGAGATTATTTGAACACCCTACATTAGTGACTACCTACTTAACCTACCTTAATGATTCTGATTTAAGTAACGAAGAGAGGTTTGAATTAGCTAATCAAATTTTTGAAGTATTAAAAGTTGTTAGAAAAGATCCCTATTGTAAAGGTAAATTAAATATTCTACAGGATTCTTTTGTTGATAAATCCCTTTTTTCGAAAGATTTTATGAAGGATATATCCTTGACAAATAAAATATCCTTTCTTTTATTTATGTATTTAGAGTTAATATACCCTACATCAATGAGACTGGGATATTCTTTTCATGGCCCTTATGAAGAAAAAGGCGAGAGGTATTGGGTTAAAGATTATTTTCATTTAAAAAACCCTTTTATAAAAGAGATAAAAGATTTCCCCTACGATCAAATAACAATTGTGGAAAAAATTTCTACAAACCCTAAAGTTGATTTTTTTAATCACTTATTAAAAATTCCCCTAAAGAAGGCAAGTAAAGTTCTGGTAAATGGAAAAGAAATCAGAAATCTTGAAAATTTCCTTAAAGAACTAGAAGAAAACATTAGAACAATCATAAATAAATTAAGTAAGAAAACAAGAAAAGAGTGGTTAATCTTCTTTGCTCATGGACTTTATTATTCTTTTTATCCCTTAAAAAAAGAATTAAATAAAAAATTTGAAATTCCTCAAGAAACATTAAAAAGAATTAAAGAAGAAGAGTATTATTTCAAGACCCCTCAAAATGAAAAAGATTCTAAAAAGATTAGCAAAGATTTTCTGTCCAAAGTAATCTTTGAAGGATTCTGTAAGGCTTTTGGTGTTGAATGTTAAAAAAAATTCATAGACAATTCTTAAAGAATAGGGGCCAGAGATACTAAAAAACAACATAACAACAAGGTTTATAAAGGGTTATTTTTTCCATATCTTATTATTAAAATGAGAATCTCCGCTGTAACAGAAAGAAGGATAAAAGATGCCTACGAGAAAATCACCGAGAAAAGGAAGCCTGCAATTTTGGCCAAGAAAGAGAGCAAGAAAGATTTTGCATAGAGTTAATTGGGATGCTATTTCTAATGGAAAAAACCTCAAAGGATTTATATGTTATAAAGCAGGTATGGCTTCTGTTTTAATAAGAGATAATACTCCTAATTCAATGAATAAAGGAAAAGATATTCCAATAGCCTGTACAATTCTTGAATGTCCAAGAATGAGGGTTTTATCAATTAGATTTTATAAAGGGGGTAAGGTTATTGGAGAAGTTATACAAAAAAATATTGATAAAAGATTAAAATCAAAAATAAAGATACCAAAAAAAGAGACAAAAAAAATTGAGGATTTTTCTCCAGAAGATTATGATGATGTTAGGGTTATTGTTTATAGTGAGGTTAAAAAGACAGGAATTAAAAAAACACCTGATATTTCAGAAATTGGATTAAATGGAACAAAGGAAGAAAAATTAGAATTTATAAAAAATTCTCTTGAAAATGGCTTCAGAATCTTTGATGTTTTTGAAGTTGGAGAATTAGTTGATATTCGTGGAGTTACAAAAGGTAAGGGATTCCAAGGCCCTGTAAAAAGATTTGGAATAAGCCTAAAACAACACAAATCTGAAAAAGGTAGAAGAACCCCTGGTTCAATTGGTCCATGGCATCCAGCTTATGTTACATTCAGAGCCCCAATGGCTGGACAGACAGGTTTCTTTACAAGAACACATTATAATCAAAAGATAGTCTTCATTGGAAAAGAGGAAGAGAGTGAAAAAATAGAGAATATAAAAAACTATGGAAATATAAAAACAGATTACATTATTATAACAGGTTCAGTGCAAGGTCCTGCAAAAAGACAAGTAATAATAACACATGCATTAAGACCTTCAAAAGACCAATTAAAAAAAGAATATGAATTTAGGAGGATAATAAAATGAAAACAGAAGTAATCGGATTAGATGGTAAAAAGAAGAAAGAAATTGAGCTTCCAAAATTCTTTAGTTCAACAATTAGAGAGGATATTGTATTAAAAGTTTTAGAAGCAAAAAGAAAAATACAACCCTATTCTAATTCCCCTCTTGCTGGAAGACAGCAAAATGCTCAAGGAAAGATAGTTCATAGAAGGCATGTTTGGAGAAGCGGATATGGATATGGAATATCAAGGGTTCCAAGAAAGATATTATCTCGAAGAGGAAGTAGGTTTGTATGGCAAGCAGCAGAAATACCAAATGCTGTAGGTGGAAGAAGGTCTCATCCACCAAAAAACAAAGAGAATAACGCAAAAATAAATAAAAAAGAATTAAGGATAGCTTTAATATCCTGCTTAACAGCAACAACAAAAATAGAAGAATTAAAAAAGAGGTATAAAACATTAGAAGAAGACCTAAAACTACCTCTCATTGTAGAATCAAAATTAACTGGAATTAAGAAAACAAAAGAATTCTTCTCAGCAATAAAAAAGATTCTTGGAGAAAAAATATATTCTCTCGCAATAAAAAAGAAGAAGATTAGAAGTGGAAGAGGAAAAATGAGGGGGAGAAAATATAAATCAAATGCTGGAGCACTAATAGTAATTGGGGACAATGAAAAGTTAAAAATAAAAGGTGTTGATATAAAACCAGCAAGGCAAGTTAGTGTTATAGACTTTGCGGCAAAAAATGGTATTGGAAGATTAACAATCTATACTGAAAAAGCTATTGAAGATTTAAAAAAACGTTTGGAGGGAAAAAATGAAGATAATAAAAACTGAGAAAGCATTAAGGTTAATTGAATTGAACAATACATTAATGTTTGAATTTCCTAAAAATTATGATAAGAAGATGATAAAAGAAGAAATAGAAAAATTATTAGATGTAAAAGTAGAGAAAGTCAATGTTGCAATAAAAGATAATAAAAAATATGCTTATGTTAAATTAAAAAAAGAAAACCCTGCAATTGATGTTGCAACTAAACTAGGAGTGTTTTAAATGGGAAAGAGAATAATTCAACAAAGAAGAGGAAGAGGAAGTAAAACATATAGAGTCAGAAGGCAAGCATATAGATATAAATTTAGTTATCCAAAGGACCTTTCAGGAAAAGGAAAAGTCATAAAATTATTAAATTCTGCAGGACAAACAACACCTATTGCAAAAATAGAGTTTGTTCAAGAAAACAAAATCAATCATTTTTATATCCCTGCTTCAAATGGAATGTATGTTGGGCAAGAGATATCTTTTGATGGAAATGAAATTTCAAATGGGAATATATTAAAATTAGAAAACATTCCAATTGGAACAAAGGTTTATGCTGTAGAATCAATTCCAGGGAATGGAGGAAATCTTGTAAGGAGTGGAGGGTGTTTTGCAGTTGTTTCAAAAAAATTGGGAGAAGAAGTAGCAATACTCTTACCATCAAAAAAAGAAAAAAGATTAAAAAAAGAATGTAGGGCAATAATAGGTATATGCGCAGGAGACGGAAGATTAGAAAAACCATTTATAAAAGCAGGAGCAAAATATTATCTACAAAAAGCTAAAAATAAATTATGGCCAAGAACTTCTGCTGGAAAGATGAATGCTATTGACCATCCATTTGGTTCAGGAAGAGGAAAAGTTCCAAAATCAAGAATTGCAAAGAGAAATTCTGCTCCAGGACAAAAAGTAGGTCTTCTAAGACCAAGAAGAACTGGAAAGAGGAAATAAAATGGAAAGTGAACAAAAAGAAGAAACATATCGTGGAAAGAAAATAGAAGAATTAAAACAAATGGATATTCGAGAATTTGCAAAATATTTAACATCAAGAGCAAGAAGAAGTGTATTAAGAAATTTTCAAGAAATAGAAGAATTCTTAAAAAAATGTAAAAAGAAAATAGAGAAGAACAAACCAATAAAAACACATAAAAGACACTTAATTGTTGTTCCACAAATGATTGGTATGAAAATAGGCATTCATAATGGAAAAACATTCATATTTACTGAGATAACAAAAGATATGCTCGGACACAGATTAGGAGAATTTTCTCCTACAAGAGCAAAAGTTAAACACGGTTCAGCAGGTGTTGGAGCTACTAAAGGAACTAAATTTAAATCTAAGAAATAAAAATGGTAGAGAAAAAACAAACAAAAGGAAAGAAAGAAACTAAAAAGGGAGTTTCTCCAAAGAAGGAAACTGAAAAAAAAGTTCCTTCAAAGGAAGAAACTAAGGAAAAAACAAAAGAAGGAGTTTCTTTAAGAAAAGAAACTGAAGAAGGAGTTTCTTTAAGAAAAGAAACTGAAGAAAAGAAAGAAGAAAAAATAACCAAAGCTGAAGAAGAGAAGAATAAGATTATTAAAGAGAGCGACAAAAAAGAAGATAGTGAAAAAACAAAAGAAAGTGAAAATAAAGATAAAGAAACAGAAAAAGTTCCTGAAAAGAAAAAACAAAAAAAAGATATTGTCCATGTTCTTGGAAAAGATCTTCCAATATCAACAAAACAGAGTGTCGCTGTTTGCAGATATATTAAAGGAAGAGAGATAAATCAAGCAATAGAAGAGCTTGAAGAGGTTATTGCATTAAAAAGAGCCATCCCTATGAAGGGAGAAATCCCTCATAAAAAAGGAATGATGTCTGGAAGATATCCTAAAAAAGCAGCATATTATTTTATTAAATTACTTAAGAATTTAAGAGGTTCTGCAAATAATAATGATATTAGCAATCCAATCATAATTGAAGCAATAGCAAACATAGCTTCAAGGCCTTATACAAAAAAAGGTGCTGCAAGGAAAAAGAGAACACACATATTAATAAAATGTAAAGAAGGAGGTAATAAATAAAATGAAAAAACATTCGAATTATTGCATGGAGGTTAAATTCAAATGGAAGTAAAATCAAAGATTTTCAAACATTCGAATTATTGCATGGAGGTTAAATTCAAATGGAAGAAAGAAAGGTTGTAGAATTTAAAAAGAAAGAATTTGCTATGAAGGAGTATATTAAGAACTCTATTGGAAAAGGAAAAATTAGTAGAGTAGAAATTAAATACACTCCTATTGGTGAGAAAATAATCATATCTACACATAGACCTGGATTAGTTATTGGTAGGGGTGGAGAAAAAATAAATGAAATCATGGAAATAATAAAGAAAAAGTTTGAATTAGAGAATCCTCAAATAGAAATTGAAGAGATAAAAAATCCTGAATTTGATGCAAGAATCGTAGCTGAAGATATTGCTCTTGCTCTTGAAAAGAATGGACCTCTTAAATTTAAAGTAATTGCTTATAAAACTCTTCAAAAAATAATGAATGCTGGTGCATTAGGTGCAGAGATTGTATTAAGTGGAAAACTTCCGAGTTCAAGGGCAAGAGTTTGGAGATTTTCACAAGGATATTTAAAGAAAACAGGAGAAAGCACAAGCGTGGTTGATAAAGCAAAAGCAACAGCTCAAACAAGACCAGGTATCATAGGAATAAAAGTTTCAATAATTGCTCCTGGAACAAAATTAAAAGGAAGGATTGAACTTGATGAAGAAAAATTGAATAAAATAAAAGAACAAAGTAAGGAGGTTCTAAAAAATGGCAAGAATTAAGTATAGTGAATTAGATAAATTAAGTGATAAGGAGCTTGAAGAAAAAGAGAAAGAGTTAGAACTCTCTCTACTAAAAGGAATAAATAAAGAAACAGGAAAATCAAATATAAGGGAGATAAGAAGAGGTCTTGCTAAAATTCAAACAATAAAAAGGAAAAGGGAGGAATTAAAAAACAAAGCATGAATATCTGTCCAAGATGCGGGTTGCCTGAATATGCATGTATATGCGATCAGATATCCAAAGAAAATCAAAAAATTACAATAAAAACAGAAAAAAGAAGATATGGTAAAATGATAACAATAGTGTCTGGATTTGACAAGGGAACAGATATAAAAAAGATAGCAAAAGAATTAAAAAATGAGTTAGCTTGCGGTGGAACAATAAAGAATAATGAAATAGAATTAATGGGAGATCATAAGAAAAGAGTAAAACAAGCATTAATTAAACAGGGATTTGATGAATCCCAAATAATTGAATAAAATGGCAGAAAAAAAACAAACAAAAGAAAAAAAGAAAGTTTCTTTAAAAAAAGAAACTGAAGAAAGAGTTCCTTTAGAAAAAGAAACTGAAGAAAAGAAAGAAACTAAAAAAGAAGTATGTGAAGATAGAGATTGTCCTATTCATGGAAAATTAAAAGCAAGAGGGAGAATTTTTGAAGGGATTGTTACACGAAAATTCCCTAAAAGAATTGCTATAGAATTTGAAAGGTCTGTTTATATAAGAAAATATGAGAGATTTTTAAAGAATAAAACAAGAATTCACGCAAGGCTTCCAAAATGTATGGAAGATGACATTAACATCGGAGACCTAATACAGGTTCAAGAGTGTAGACCTCTAAGTAAGATAATCCACCATGTTGTAATTAAAAAGATAAAGGGAGGGGGCAAATAATGAAAGCAATAAATGCAAAAGGAACTGCAGGACTAAATTTAGGAGCATTAGTAGAAGTTGCAGACAATAGCGGAGCAAAGATAGTGAAACTAATAGGAGTAAAGAAATACAAAGCAAAAAAAGGTAAACAAGTCTGTGCAAAGATAGCTGATTGGGTGAAAGTATCTGTAAGAAAAGGGGTTCCAGATATGAAAGGAAAAGTATTTGATGGTGTTGTTGTAAGGCAGAGAAGGCCTTATAGAAGAAAAAATGGAGAGAGAATAATGTTTGAAGATAATGCAATAATTATCTTAAAAGATGAAAAAGGAAACCCAAAAGGAACTCAAATTAAAGGGGTAATTGCAAGGGAGGTAATGGAGCGATGGCCACAAGTGGCAAAAATTGCTTCAGTTGTATATTAAAATGAAAAAAGATTTTAGCAAACATTGGAAATCAAGCAAGCAACCAAGAAAACAGAGAAAATATGTAGCAAAAGCTCCAATCCATATTAGAAAAAAATTCCTAAGTGTAAATTTATCAAAAGAATTAAGAAAAAAGTATGGAATTAGAAATATTCCTGTTAGAAAGGGAGATAAAATAAAGATTATGAGGGGAAAATACAAAGGAAAAGAAGCAAAAGTTTTGAGAGTCTTATTAAAACAAAAAAAAGTTTTATGTGAAGGGATTGAAGTAAAAAAAGCTGATGGTTCAAAAGAGAATATAAAATTAGAACCTTCAAATTTACAAATTATAGAATTATATACTGAAGATAAAAAAAGATTTAAAAGAATAAAAGTCAAGGAGGAAAAGAAAGAAAATGGTGCATCTAAAAAGAAATAAAGTTCCAAAAACATGGCCCATACCGAGGAAAGGAACAAAATATGTAGTTGTGATGAAAGAAGGAATAGAGCAAGGTATTCCCTTGCTTATTGCAATTCGAGATATTTTAAAATATGCAAGAAAAAGAAAAGAAGTAAAATACATTTTAAATAATATTGAAGTAAAAATCAATAATAAAATAGTTTATGATGAAAGAAGAGGTCTAATGTTATTTGATATTTTAGCATTCCCTTCAATAAAAGAATATTATAGATTGACAATTAATAAAAATAAAAAATTTGATTTAGAAAAAATAAATGAAAATGAAGCTAAAGAAAGAATAGCAAAAATTGAAAATAAGAAAAAGATTGATAATAAAACAATTCAATTAAACCTTCTTGGTGGGCAAAACTACATTTATGATAAAGATTGTAAAGTAGGGGATTCTATTATAATTGATTTAGAAGCAAATAAAATAAAAGAGATAATACCTGCAAAAGAAGGTATGAAAGCCCTTGTTTTTGAAGGAAAACACCTTGGACAGAGAGGAAAAATAAAAAAGATTGATGAAGATTATTGTATTATTTCAACTGAAGAAGGA
The DNA here is from genome assembly GCA_017609405.1 of Candidatus Pacearchaeota archaeon. Taxonomy (GTDB): domain Archaea; phylum Nanobdellota; class Nanobdellia; order Pacearchaeales; family GW2011-AR1; genus JAFCDZ01. The sequence goes on along the minus strand of JAFCDZ010000005.1, from coordinate 17,017 downwards.
GAGGATATTAAAGCATTAATTAAACATATAATTGTAGTAAAATGAAAAAAAACAATATGAGAGAAATAAAAATAGAGAAGGTTGTTTTAAGTGTAGGTGGTATGGGTGAAGAACTAGAAAAAGGAGTTTTGCTACTTAAGAAGATTGTTGATGGAAGAAAGCCTGCAAAAATGAAAACAAAAAAAAGAATTCCTTCATGGAATGTTAGAGCAGGGGCAGAGGTTGGAGCTGTCTTAACTGTTAGAAAAAATATCAAAGAATTATTAAATAAACTATTTGATGCTATTGGAAGAAAGTTAAAGAAAAAACAAATAAGTGAGAATCATTTTTCATTTGGAATTGAAGAATATATTGAAATCCCTGGTATGGAATATGATAGAGAAATTGGAATAAGAGGGTTTGATGTAACTGTTGTATTCACAAGAGCAGGAAAGAGGGTAAAAAAGAAAAAATATAAAAGAGGGAAGATTCCTTCAAGACAAAAGATAGGTAAAGAAGAAATAATTGATTTTCTAAAAGAAAATTTCAATGTGGAGGTTATAGGAAAATGACTGCAAGTGATTGGAGAAAAGTACTGAAACAAATTGAAAAGAAAAAAGCAAAAGCAAAGAGGTTCTTAAAACATAATAAACCAAAAGAGAGAAAAATTGGTGTTGCTGCAAAAAAATGTGAAAGGTGTGGAAGATTCGGAGCTCATGTTAGTCAATATGGATTAAACTTTTGCCGACAATGCTTCAGAGAGATAGCTGAAGAAATCGGCTTCAAAAAATATAATTAAAATGGCACAAGACAAAATAGCTGATGCGATAAACATGATATATAATGGTGTAAGGGCAAAAAAGAAAAAGGTAGAGATAAAATTCATATCTCGGATGCTAATAAATATTCTAAAGATAATGAGAGCTGAAGGAGCAATAAAAAATTACAAAGTCAGTGTTAATAAAAAAACAATCTCTGTAAGCATTGGAAATCTTGTAGAATGCAAACCAATAAAACCAAGATTTAATGTAAATAAAAAAAATATGGATAGATACATTAGGAGATATCTCCCATCAAGAGACCTTGGTACAATAATTATTTCTACAAATGAGGGGCTTATGACTCATAGAGAAGCAATAGAATCAGGAAAAGGAGGAGTATTAATTGCATATTTCTGGTAAAATGAAAAAAGACATATTAATAGAAATTGAAATACCTGAAGAAGTAGAGGTTTTACTTAGTGAAGACTCTATAAAAGTAAAAGGAAAAGAAGGGGAAGCTGAGAGAAAGATAAAACCAAATAAGAAAATTGAATTAAAAAAAGAAGACAAAAAAATAGTAATCTCATCAAAGAAAGCAACAAAAAAAGAAAAAAGATTATGTAATACATTAAAAAAACACATAATTAATCTAATCAAAGGAGTTCAAGAAAAATTTGAATATGAATTAAAAGTGTGTTCAAGTCATTTTCCAATGAGTGTTTCTGTTGAAGGAAATGAGCTTTTAATAAAGAACTTCTTTGGAGAAAAAGAACCAAGAAAAGTAAAAATCCCTTCAGAAATAGAGGTCTCTATTGGTGGAGACATAATAAGATTAAAGGGAGTAGATAAAGAAAAAGTTGGTCAAACTGCAGCAGAAATTGAAAAAGCAACATATATTAAAAGAAGAGATAGGAGAATCTTTCAAGATGGCGTTTACATAATAAGTAAAGCAGGAAGGAAAATAATATGAAGTTCATAAGAAGAGGATGGAAATTTCATCTTAAATTGGGAAAAAGAAGAAAGAAAAAAAGAGTATGGAGAAGGCCTACTGGAAGAGATAACAAAATGAGAGAAAAAAGAAAAGGAAGGCCAAAGATAGTTAGTGTTGGATATAAGAAGAAAAAAGATGAAAGAGGAAAAATAAATGGCAAAGAAATTAAGGAAATAGCAAATATAAAGGATTTAGGAGAAATAAAAAAAGGAGATTATGTTATAATAAAAAAAATGGGAAAAAAGAAAAGAAATGAGATAATTAAAGAGTGCGACAAAAAAGGAGTTGTCATATTAAATAGAGGAAAAGAAAATGAACCTAAGAAATAAAAAAGAATTAGCAGCAAAAGTATTGGGGGTTGGAAAAGAGAGAATAGTTTTTTTAGCTGAAAGTTTAGAAGAAATAGGAGAGTCTTTAACAAGAAAAGACATAAGAGAATTAAAAAAGAGTGGTGCAATAATAATAAAAGAAAAATCAGGAAGAAGAAAAGTTAAAAAAAGAAAAAATAAGAGAGGCCCTGGAAAGATAAAGAAAAAAATCAAAAAGAGAAAAGAAGAGTATGTAAAAATAACAAGAAAATTAAGAAAATACTTAAAGAACTTAAAAGACAAGGGAGAGATTGAGAAAGAAAACTATTGGAAGATAAGAAAATTAATAAGAAACAGAAAATTTAATAGTCTCGCACAATTAAAAAGGTATCTCGAGGAACAAAAATGAAAGTAGCGAAAAGAAGAAGGAGAGAAAATAGAACAAACTACTATAAAAGATTAAAAATGCTTAGTGGAAACCTTCCAAGAGTGGTTTTTAGGAAAACAAATAGGTATGTTCTTGCTCAATTAGTAGAGAGTAATGATGCTCAAGATAGAATAATTACTGGAATAAACTCAAAAGAGCTTTTAAAATATGGTTGGCCAAAGGAGAAAACATCAAGTTTGAAAACACTTCCCGCGTGTTACTTGATAGGGCTCTTATTTGGAAAGAAAATTGGAGAAAAAGATTGTATATTAGATATAGGTATTATAAGAAACATAAAGAAATCAAGAATATATGCATTTTTAAAAGGACTAGTTGATTCAGGTGTAAAAATTCGTTATAACGAAAAAGCAGAAATCTTCCCTTCAAAAGATAGAATTACTGGAAAACATTTAAAAGAAGATTTTTCAGAATTCTTTAATAAAATAAAGGGGAAAATAGAAAATGAGTGAAGCAAGAATTGATGAACCAGATGCAAAAAGAATTGCTGAAGAAGTTTTAGAAGAAGAAATGGAAAAAGAGCTAGAAGAGAAAAGCAAAGAAGAAATAGAAAAAGAGGAAAAGAAAGAAAAATTAGCTGAATGGGAACCAAAAACAAAACTTGGTAAAAAAGTAAAAAGTGGGGAGATTAAAGATATTGATGAAATCCTTGAAAAAGGAGAAAAAATTTTCGAGCCAGAGATTGTAGATTACCTTTTAGATGTTAAGTCAGAACTGATACATATTGGGCAATCAAAAGGTAAGTTCGGTGGGGGAAAAAGGAGGGCTTGGAGACAAACCCAAAGAAAAACAAGAGAAGGAAATTCACCATCATTTTCAACCATGGCAGTTATTGGTGATGAAAATGGGCACATTGGTGTTGGTAAAGGAAAAGGGAGAGAAACCCTTCCTGCAAGAGATAAGGCAATAAGAAAAGCAAAATTAAATATATTTAAGGTTGAAAGAGCTTGTTCAGATTTTGATTGTGCTTGCTCAGAAAAACACACTGTCCCATTCAAAGTAACAGGAAAATGTGGAAGCGTTAGAGTCACACTAATACCTGCACCTCAAGGAACTGGATTAGTTGTTGGGGGGGAATTAAAAAAGGTTTTAAGATTAGCTGGTATAAGAGATGTCAGAAGTAAAACTTTTGGACAAAAAAGAACAACATTCAATTTAGTTGGAGCTTGTATTGATGCTCTTAAAAAAACAAGTAGTTTAAAGAAAAATGATAGCAGTAATTAGAATCAAAGGACAGGTAGGTATAGATAAAAGAAGGAAAGAAACATTAAATAGATTAGGCTTGAAGAGAAAATATTCTTGTGTTGTTTTAAATGAAGAACCTATTAATATGGGTATGATAAAAAGTGTAAAGGAATTTGTAGCACATGGTAAAATAGATGAAGAAACTTTAAAAGAATTAATTGAAAAAAGAGGAAAGGAACCAGAAAAAATGATGAAAGAATTAAAGAAGGAAAAGATTAAATTAGTTTTCAGACTTCACCCCCCAAGAGGTGGAATAAATTCAAAAGAAATGTATCCAAAGGGAGTTTTAGGAGATAATAAAGAAGAAATAAATAAATTAATAAAAAGGATGTTATAAAATGAAAATCAAAAAAAGAAAAAAAAGTTCAAGAATGCATGGGAGAAAAATGGGCACTCATGGGTGGGGTGCTAGAAAAAAACACAAAAAGTCTGGACATCGTGGAGGAAAAGGAATGGCTGGTAGTGGAAAAAGAGGAGACCAGAAAAAAACAAAGATATTAAGTCTTTTTGGAAATAAATATTTTGGGAAAAAAGGAATAACAAGTAAAAGAACACAAAAACAAAAGAAAAAAGAGATTAACCTAAAAGACATCTTATTAAATTTAGACAAATATGGTAAGAAAGCAAAAGAAGGATATGAAATACATCTAAAAGATTATAAACTTCTTGGAAAAGGAGAAGTTAATGAGAAATTAATAATCTATGTTAAAGAAGCTTCTAGAACAGCTATTGAAAAAGTAAAAAAAGCTGGTGGGGAAGTTGTTCTTGAAAATAAAGATTTAAAAAGATAAAGTTTTAGAAATAAATATGAATTTAAAAAGAATCTTTACATATCTTCCTGAAGTTACAAGACCAAAAGAGCATAGAGTTAGTTTCAATACAAAATTAAAATGGACATTAATTGTTCTAATTGTTTTCTTTATTTTTGCAAATACTCCTTTATTTGGGATTGAAGAAAACACCCTCCAAAGATTCGAGTACCTTGCAGTTGTCTTAGGTACTTCTTTTGGGAGTATAATCACCTTAGGTATTGGACCAATTGTATTAGCCTCAATTATTTTACAACTCTTTGTTGGTTCAGGAATTTTGGAAATTGATACAACTACAACAGAAGGGAAAAAATTATTTACAGGTATACAAAAAATATTAGTTTTATTCTTGATTGTTTTTGAATCAATTGTTCTTGTTTCAATGGGGGGATTAAGAGCTATTCCAGGATTAGAGGGTATTGTTATGATTCAGCTTATTATTGGTGGGCTAATAATATTTTACTTAGACGATGTTGTACAAAAATGGGGTTTTGGCTCAGGAATTAGTTTATTTATTGTTGCTGGTATCTCTTGGAGAATATTCACTGGATTATTTCAATTTATCAATCAACAAGGACAGAACTGTCTTCTTAACTTTGGAAGTGTTGGATGCTCTGGTAGAATCCTTGTTATGATACAGTCCTTAATTACAAACCCTCCGAATATAACTGGTTTTTTATCTGCTGCAGCAACTGTTGCTTCAACTATTGTGATTTACCTCCTTGTTGTATGGGCACAATCATTAAAAGTAGAAATACCTTTATCATATAGCAGATTGAGAGGGTATTCTATTAAGTGGCCTTTAGCTTTTTTCTATACTTCAGTAACTCCTGTTATCTTAACTGCTGCCTTAATTGCTAACCTTCAACTTATTGCAGGGGGAATTGAAAATTCTGCTTCTGCTTGTATGATTGATGGAATAACAATAAACAGAAGTTTAGAATCTTGTACAGGAATTTCAAAAATATCTTCATATCTCTTATTCTTAGGAAGATTTTCCCAAGGGCAACCTGTATCTGGCTTAGCTTATTGGATTGGAGGATATAATAACTTATTAGAAAGCATTATTAGAGGCTCATTAACATCTACGGATCTCTTAAGAGGTTTTTTCCACATTCTTACTTTTATTATATTATCAACACTATTTGCAGTATTATGGGTAAAAACATCAGGAATGGACGCTGCTAGCCAAGCACATAAGATTGCGTCAAGTGGTTTGGGATTATCGGGATTCAGGAAAGATGAAAGGGTCTTAGAGAGCATATTAGATAGATATATTATGCCTCTAACTATTATGGGGGGTATTGGTATTGGGCTTCTTGCTTCATTTACTGACTTATTTGGGGCTCTTAGTTCAGGTACTGGAATATTATTAGCAGTAATGATAATCTATAAATTATATGAAGAAATTGCACAACAACATGCTGTTGATATGCATCCAGCAATAAGAAAATTTATGAAACAATAAGATGGAAAAGAAAAATAAGACCTTAAAAATGTTGATATTATTAAACATAATCTCGTTTGGTATTTTTTTTATTTGGAATTACGTTCCGATAATAAAACAAATTGCAAATTTTATATTAAACCCAACAATAGCTCCTCTATTAGAATGGAATATATCTCTTGGAATGACTCTTTTGGTTATTGTTCTTACTTTGTTTGTGACAATTTTACAAAAATACACTGTTGACCAGAAATATATGAAAGAATTAAAAAAAGAAAGAAAAAAAATTGAAGAAGAAATAAAAAGATACAGAGAAGATAGGGAAAAGATGATGGAACTTCAAAAAGAATTATTCCCTATTTCATTTAAAATGATGGAATTAAGCTTAAAGTCGAGCATGTATTCTATTGTCTTTATGATTTTATTATTTAGATGGTTAGATGAATTTTTTGTTTCAAAAGGAAACCCTCTTATATTTAATTATTTTAATTGGATTGTTTTTTACATTCTTGCAAGCATCTTCTTTGGAAGCATATTTAGAAAATTGTTGAGGTTAGAATGAGCAAGGAAGAAGATAATCTAAGGGTTCAAATATTGCAACAGCAATCAGAACAAATAAAAGAAAAATTAAAAGAGATTGCTCAAGAAGAAGAACAATTAAATGAGTTAAAAAAAGGATTAGATGAAATCAAGGGAGAGTTGCTATCAAATTATGGGGGAGGGGTTTATTTTAGAACAAAGGTTGTAGAAGAGGACTCTTTTTTTGTTAATATTGGTAAGGGAATCTTTATTAAAAAAAATAAAGAAGAGGTAAAGAGATTAATTGAAGAGCAGTTAAAAAGAATAAGCAATGCAAAAGAAGAGCTAATGGTAATCTTAAGTTTGACAGATGAACAATTAGAAAAACTAATAAAAAGAATTAGTTAACTTTTTTTAGAAAATCTTTGAAGTTTAGAATTCCTAATTCAGATATAAGTGCAGTAATATATTTTTTATGAACAAATTCAAAAGCAGGATTAATTATTTTTATACCAAAGGGTCTGTTTTTCCAAATTTCGTTTCCAGTTCTCTTCTCAAGTTTAATAGGTTTTGGAAAGAATTTCCAAGAATCTGCAACAACATAAAAGGGTATCTTATATTTTTTAGAAAGTTTTGCTATAACTGCTGAGCCAACCTTATTGATAATTCCTTTTTTAAGAATAGCATCAGAACCAATAAAAACCTTATTTACTTTTTTTGTTCCTTGTTCTTTTAATAAAGCAATATCAATTGCAGAATCAACAAATTGAGTCACCTTAATTCCTGCTTTTCTTAATTCTTTTGCAGTTAGCCTCCCTTGAAAAAGAGGTCTTGTTTCAGTATTATAAACCTCAAATTTTTTTCCTTTTTTCTTTGCATAAATTAAAGCATTAACAACAGTGGATGAATGACAATGGGTCATAATAACATCTCCATTCTTAATTAATTTATAGACATATTTATTTATTTTTTCTTGAACAATCTTGAAGTGTTTAAGTATCTCGGAGTAGGATTTTGTTTTTGCCTGCTCTAGAACATTAAATAATAAAGGCTCTGTTGGTCTAACAGAGATTATTTTATTTTTCTCTTCTGGGAAAAGATAATATGCTCTTAGTGCTGCTTTTGCTACATTAGTAGCTCCTTGGATCTTTATATTCTTTATATCCTTTAAGATTCTATTGAAAAGTTCCCTCTTTTTCATATAAAGAGATAGAAAAAAAGATATAAAAATGCTTTTATTGTTAGGAGTTTTCAAACCTTGAATAATCCTGCACTAATTCATATTCTTCTTCGGTTTCTTCTTCACATCTTTGAGCAACCCCTAAAGCTAAACTATAAGTTTCTCTTTTTTTACACAAACTTAGAAGGTTGTACTCTTAGGAAGAATCTCAATACCCTAACGAGAAAAGGAAATCCAAAATTTACTAACATGAAAAGGAGCTTCTCCGACAACTTCTTGGACTATCTCAATTAATCTAGAAACCCTATCAATTCTCCCTTGTTCTTCATGAGTTTGATTTATTACCCTTACAATTTTAATTGCTAATAAAATTAATTTTAAAGATTTTTATTCAACAAAATAGATTTCATTATATCCCTACAAAGTTTTAAAAACAAGGGGGAATATCTTATTTTATGTTAGAGATTATTATAAATCCTCTAAGAGCTGAAAAAAAACCGTGGGAGATGTTCTTTGTTGGTATGGTTTATGCATCTCTTTCACTTATCTTGGTTAAGTGGTTTTTTGGAGGGGATATTGTTCTTAAGAAATATGCAGGTATGATTGTTGTTACTTTTTCCACAATGTTTACTCTCCCATTTATGTATAGATTAATAGTAAAAGAAGAAAAAGAAGATGAAAATGTAGAGGGATTAGTAGCAGTATGGAAGGCTCATTGGGATGCTATTGAATCTTTTATATGGTTATTTGTTGGTTTCTTAGTTGCGTTTTCTTTTTGGTTTATTATATTAGGAGACCCCATATTATTTAATGCCCAAATAGAAAAATATTGTGAAATAAATAGCCCTGCATTAATTCAAGAGTGTATTAAAAGTTATATGGGTATTATAGAACCTCAAAAAGATATTACTGGAAATGTTACTAAGGTTGGTTTTCTTTTATCAATTGTTGAAAATAATTTATATGTCCTTATATTTACTCTTATTTTTTCATTAATTTTTGGGGCAGGGGCTATTTTCGTTTTATCTTGGAATGCAAGTGTTATGTCTTCTGCAATGGTCCTATTTGCCCAAAAAAAAATAATTGAGATACCTTCTGCATTCTTAAGATACTCTATACATGGTTTACCTGAAATGATTGCTTATTTTATTGCTGCTTTGGCAGGAGGAATGTTTGGAGTTGGTGTGATAAGACATGGGATCAAAAGCAAAAGATTAATTCAGGTGATTGAAAATGTTTTACTCCTTTTAATTATTGCTATAATTATAATATTTATTGCTGGAATAATTGAGGTTTATATAACACCTATGTTCTTTTAAAATTATTCAAAAAATTTATATAACCCTTTGAATAATGTTTTTTATGAATCTGCTATTAATCTTGCCAATCTTAATAAGTTTTTTAACATCTATTATAGGAATTCCTTTTTGGATAAAAAAAGCTCGGCAAATTGGTTTAGTTTGGAGAGATATGCACAAACCAGAACACTCAAAAAAAGTTGCTGGTTCTGGTGGATTAATAACCACATTATCCTTTATCATTGGAACGCTCTTATATATTGCTATAACAGTTTTTTATTTTAAAGGGGGTGATTCAAAAACAATAACCCAAATATTAGCATTACTCAATGCTGTTTGTATTGCACTGATAATTGGTTTTGTGGATGATATCTTAGGATGGGTTCGTGGAGGCCTTGAAAAAAAATGGAGAATTATGCTCTTATTTTTTGCTTCAATACCTCTTGTTGTTATTAATGCAGGAGAATCAGTTATGATGGGGGTTGATTTTGGAATTTTATATCCTCTTTTAATTATCCCGATAGGAATTATTGGTGCAGGAGCCACCTTTAATTTCTTAGCAGGATATAATGGGCTTGAGTCTGGTCAAGGAATTATAATTTTAACTGCAATTTCAATTGTATTATATATCTCTGGAAATTCCACACTAAGTTTAATTTCATTAATAATGGTGGCAAGTCTTCTTGCATTTTATATATATAATAAAAATCCTGCAATAGTTTTTCCTGGAGATTCACTTACATATCCTGTTGGAATTATGATTGCCTCATTAGCAATTTTAGGGAATATTGAAAAAATAGTTGTTTTCTTTTTTATTCCATATATACTTGAAACAATCTTAAAATCAAGAGGAAAATTAGAAAAACAAAGCTTTGGAAGATTAAAATCTGATGGAAGCTTAGATATGCCTTATGATAAAATATATGGATTAGAACACCTTGCAATATGGATTTTAAAGAAGTTAAAGAAGAATGTTCGTGAAAGTGATGTGGTTTATTTAATTAATGGATTTCAAATTTTAATTATTATCCTTGGCTTTATAATATTTATTTAATCTCTCTCAAATAATTTTATTAAATCAGCAAATGCTGGACGAGTAATAAATACACCTATTGTAATACCAATCATTGTTGTTATAGCAAACCCCTTTAATAATCCTGCACCAGCAACAAGAAGAGGTAATAATGCTACAACAGAGGTAAAATAAGCCCCAATTATAATTGAAAAAGCTCTTTTAATTTTTTGTTTTAGGCTTATATTTAATCTTGATTTTGTTGATTCATCTAAGACAATTATCTGACTGTCAATTCCAGTACCAATTGTTGCTAAAATACCTGCAATACTTGGAAGGTCGAGATTCCAATTAATAAATGCAGCAACACCAAGAATAATTGTTAATTCACCAATACTTGTTAATAAAAGAGATAAAGAGTATTTTATATCTTGATATCTTACAAAAACAACAATTGCAACAGCAAAGAGAGATAATAACCCTGCAATTAAAATTATTGAAATAAAACTTTTTCCAAGAGTTGGGGAGATTGTATCAAGTTTAACAATTTTTAATTTATATGGCAAACTTCCTGTTATTAAGATTGTCTGGAGTTTATTCATATTCTCTTTTGCGTTTTTAAGAGCTTCTTCCTGGGTGCTTCCAGTTCCAGAACCAGATATTGAAATTTGTGTAGTCACTCTTCCTTTTAATCCAGAAGAGATTAATAAACTATCAACTAATTTATCATCAAGATAAAGATCCAACTTTTTAGAGAGATATGCTCCTTGGGGGGTTTGATTAACTTCAAGATTTTTTGTTATTTCAGCATGTCTTTTTGCTGCATCTTCACTAAGAAAAACGGCAAATCTAAAATTGCAATAGTATTTTCCAGAACTATCTTTCCCGCACCTTTCAATCCCTGAATATTTTGCATCATTTCTTCCAACAGAAGTTATGTCTTTTTTTCCACCAACAAAAACAGTTTGATTCCCGATTTTTGCTTCAAACTTTCCTTGGTGAGATATTAAATCTTCAAGGTCTTTTGGTGTTGCTCCAGCAATTTCTATTAACATATATCTATTTCCACTTAAATCAGAAACTGGTGCTACAGTTACATCAGAAATCCCATAAACATTTAATCTCTGACTAACAACAGATATTAAATCATTTAATTCTTGTTCAGAGAGGGATTTGTTTTCAGCAGTTACTAAAGCTCTGGAACCCCCTACAAGATCCAACCCTAGTTTTAATCTTGTTTTTGGGATTTCTGAAACAGTTATTTCAAGAGGTTTATTTGTAAAAATAATAACATTGTTTCCGTCTGTTGTTATCTCTAATTTCTTTGAAGAATTGTCAACGAATAACCCCTCAACTATTTTTGAGAATTCTTCAACAGAGGATATTTTTTGATTATTTATCTTAAGTATAATTTCACCTTCTTTAAGACCATAAAAAGATGCTGTTGAATTTGGCTTAACACTTGTTATTAAAACACCTTCTTTAAAGAAAGTAGGAGGTATTCCAAATAAAGAAATCAAAGATAATATTAAAAAAAGAATCATCAACCAGATTCTCCAAGTTAGCTTCATTTTCTAACCCCCTCTCTTGATAAGAGATGCCATTTTAATATTGATACATTTGTTATCCAGGTATTCATTAAATCAAAGAATAAACCAACAAGGATTATAAAAAAGATTTGCCCAAGTATATCTGAAATGTTATGGGTTATTAGATATGCTGTAAAAATAGCTAAGATAGAAGTTAATGTCATTGTAATACCTGTTTTAAATGCTGAAAAAATTCGTTCATTCAGGTCCCCTTCCTCTCTCTTTAACATTCTTGTAGTAAGAAGAATATCTGTATCAACAGAATAACCAATAAGCATAAGAAGAGCAACAATTCCGGCACTAGAAACCCTTATTCCCAAAAGATCTATTATTGCAATTGTCATAAAGATATCTGCAAACGCTGAAACAATAACTGCAAAACTAGGAATATTATATGTGAAAAAGATGAATAAACTTATTATAAGGGAAATAAGGGCAATAATAATTGCTAAGTTTATTGAAATTATTTTAAGGAAAATAAATAGAGTTGGAGAAAGAAGTATCAGAAGAAGAGTTAAATTTTTCTGCTTTGATTTCTTACTAAATAAAAAGAATACCACAACACCCATAAAAGAAAACGCATAGATTATTGAAAGTAAAAGTTGTAAATAGAAATTTTGACTTAATGAAGGTCCAGTAAATTCAAAACTGCTATTTTTCTCATTTAAAGAGTATCCAAGATAATCTTCTAAAATTTTTTTTGCTTTATCAGGATTGGATTTTGTCTGAATAAGAATGGCTTCTCTTTTCTTTGTAAAAATGTTTGAAATTTCTCTCAAGTTCAAATCTTCAAGTTTTTCAGACAAATCTTCTCTCAGTTTAGAGATATCCACAGAATTATCATAAAGAGTTATTGTTGTCCCACCTGTTAGTGAGATATCCTTCCTTATGAAATCATTGTTTTGAGAATAAAAATAAGCTACATAAGATATTGACAAAATAAAAATTAATAGAGGGATAATTAAAAGTTTTAAATAATTCCTATCATGCCATTTCCAAAAATCAAATTTTTGCTCCATCTTAAAAATGCACGGGCCGGGATTCGAACCCGGGTCATCTGGTTGGAAGCCAGAGATTCTAACCACTGAACTACCCGTGCAGATATTAAAATGTAATAAAAAGAGGTTTTAAATCTTACTGATTTAAAAAAGAGGGATTATTCAAAGAAAAAGCGATAATTTATAACCAGACATTAAAATTAAAGAAAATAAGAAAAATTTATAAATCTCATTTATTTAAGTTAAATATGGAAACTAAACTTTGGAGTTGTCCCCATTGTTAGGAATTCTCCCAGTTATACAAATTTCCCTTATTCTAAGAATAACTTATTAAAACAAATAAAAAAATCTATTAACAAAGTTTTAAAAGAAGATATTTCATTTAAATTAAATTATGGCGGCCGTAGTTTAATGGTAGAACATGCGGTTGTGGTCCGCAGGGCTCGAGTTCGATTCTCGACGGTCGCCTTTTTTTAAAATGGAAACTGTGAAAGGATTTAGAGATTTTTTAGGAGAAGAAGCAGTAAAAAGAAAGCTCATTCTCGATAAAATTAGGGAAATTTTTGAGCTTTATGGGTTTGAGCCAGCTGAGACTCCGATTATTGAGTATGAGGAGTTTGTTAAAAAAGAAAATCAAGAAGATGATGCTGTGAGGGATATATTTAAATTAAAGGATAGGGGCGGAAGAAAACTTGCTTTAAGATATGAATTCACCTTTCAATTAAAAAGAATTTCAAAAAACAAGAAACTTCCTTTTAAGAGATATCAAATTGGATATAATTTTAGGGACGAGCCAATAAAAAAAGGGAGATTAAGGCAGTTTATTCAATGTGATGCAGATATTGTTGGAGCAACAATAAAAGACGAGGCAGAAAACTTTGCTATGTTAAAAAGAATTTTTAAAGAGTTAAAAATTCCAGTAAAAACCTTTGTAAATTCTAGAAAGCTGTTAAATGAGATACTTAAAGAAAACAAAGTAAAAGAAAAATATTTTGAAGATGTTATAAGATTAATTGATAAATTGGATAAATTAGGCGAGAAAGAAATCAAAAAAGAATTAAAGAAATATAATGCTGAAAAAGTTTTGGAAATTTTAAAGAATCCTATCTCTTTTTTTAAGAAATATTCTTCTTATCAGGATATAGAGGAGTTAGAAAGATATTGTAAAATGTTTGGTGTTGAGATAGAATTTAAACCAACTCTTGCAAGAGGGTTTTCGTATTATACTGGGAATGTTTTTGAGGTTTGGTCAAAAAAATTGGGTGTTTCATTAGTTGGAGGAGGAACATTTATGGTTAATGGAATTCAATCAACTGGTTTTGGATTAGGATTAGAGCCTGTATTTTTATTAGCTGATATTGAAATACCAAGAATTGATTATATTCTTATTTCATTGAACCAAGATAGAAAAACAATAAAACTTGCAGAAAAATTAAGAAGCGAAGGGAAAAAAGTTATTATTTTTTATGGAAAACCTTCAAAAGCTTTAGAATATGCAAACTCGTATAAGATTTCTAATGCAATTTTTATTGGAGAAAAAGAAGCGAATTCTGGAAAGGCAAAAGTGAAGAATCTTAAAACTGGAAAAGAATCATTTATTAAAATTTAATAATTTTTCAAATTCTTGATTTGGTCCAATGTCTGACTATGTTCTTGTTAATTTAGTTAAAGGAACAAATTTCCTAAAGATGTAATTGCGACAACATTTTGTATTTTATAGCTTGAGGTTTTTTCGCTGCCATTTTCATATTATTAGAAAATTTCGCTTTGAAAGTTTTTAAATAGATTTATTATTTATTTTTCTTTTCATTTCAGTTCGGAAAAATTTATAAATTCATTTTCTTTAATTTAAACATGATTATTAAACTCAGGAGTTACCCCCACCTTTGGTAGATTTTTTTCTGATTTTTTTACTCTTGAGTATAGTAAAGATTTGTTGCAGGTGTTTTGTTCATCTTTTTCTAAATTAAATTTTTTTGAAATGTTTTAAAATGGAAAAGTGGATAATCTTTGTTCCTAAAAATGGGGGGCTTAAATCGTGCAGAAGAATTATTGAGAAACTAATCAATGATGAGAATATTTCTAACTTTGAAGTTTTAGAAGTTCGTGGAGAGGATATACCTTTTTTTGTTTGTAGTTTAATTAATCGAGGAAAAAATGCAATGGGAGTTACTGGAGAGGATTTATTTAGAGAGTGGGAGTTAGAAAATCAAAAAGAGAATTTGGATATTATAAGAAGGTATGAATGGAAAGACAAAAATGCAAAATTTGGTAAACCTGTTTTATGCTTAATGGGTCCGAAAGGAAAAAAATTGAAAGATTTGGGAAAAAAATTAAACATCGCGATAAGTAATAAATATAAAAAAATTTCAAACAATTATCTACTCTCTTTGGAGAGAAGAGGATATGAATTTAGAAAAATTTATTTGAGAGGAGGCGTTGAATTTGCATTTTCTTTTGGAATTGTTGATTTGATTATAGATATTTTTTATAGTGGAAAATCTGCAGAAGAAGCAGGATTAGAATGTTATGAGAAAATCTTTGAATCAGATATTGTAATTATTAGCGATAAGAATCTTTTCAAGAAAATTCCAAAAATTTTAATTAAAAAATAAATCCTTTTAAGTTAAAATGAAAATTTTTCCAGCGATTGATATAAAAGAAGGCAAATGCACACAACTTATTGGAGGAAAATTTGGTACTGAAAGATTTTTGATAGATCCTTTCCGGGTTGCAGAGAAATTTCAACAAGGGGGTGCAGAGAGAATACATATAATTGATTTAGATGCTGCTAAAGGAATAGGAAATAATCTTGAAGTAATTAAAGAGATTATTAAAAAAATAAGAGTAGAAACAGAGATAGGAGGGGGCATTAGAAGCATAGAGAGAGCATATGAACTTATTAATGCAGGAGCAGAGAAAATTATTGTTGGAACAAAAGCACTTCAAGATCCTGAATTTCTTGTGGATTTAGCAAGGAAAGTTGGAAAAGAAAAAATTATTGTTGCTCTTGATTTTAAAAACAAAAAGGTAGCTATAAAAGGTTGGGAAGAAGTAACTGATTTAGACCCCATTGAAACAGGGAAAAACTTACAGAACTATTGTGATGCTTTTTTGGTTACATGTATAGAAAAAGAAGGTAGAATGGAAGGTGTTGACTATGAATATTTAAAAAATTTAGAGAATCTATTAGATACCTTTAATAGTTTCTGGAGGAATTGGCTCTTTAAAAGATATAGAAAAATTAAGAGAAATTGGAATTTATGCTGTTGTTATTAGAACTGCATTATATTTGAATAATTTTAGTTTAGAAGAGGCAATTAGAATTGCTAAAGAATAAAATATGTTGTAATTCTATTCTTTCATCCTCTTTTTTTCTTCTTTTTCTAAATCTTCAAATTTTAATCCTCTTGAAGCCATTAATACAAAAACATGGTAAATTAAATCATCAATTTCTTCAATTAATCTTTTGTTTCCTTCTTTCTTTGCAGCTTTTATAACTTCTTTGCATTCTTCTTTTATTTTTGCTAAAATCTTTTTCTCGCCTTTGTTAAATAGGTAATTGGTGTAACTTCCTTCTTTGGGATTTCTTTTTCTTTTTTCAATTATTTCAAATAATTTTTTTAATTCATTCATTTTCTTGAAAGATATTTTTTTTGTAAAAGCAAGTTTTGTTTCCAGTATGGCATGCAGCTCCTTTTTGCTTAACTAACATTAAAAGAGTGTCTTTATCGCAATCTGGTATGATTTTAATAATTTTTTGCGTGTGTCCTGATTCTTCTCCTTTTTTCCATAACTTTTTTCTTGAGGTGCTATAATAGCGGGCATAACCGGTTTCCAAGGTTTTCTTAACTGCTTCTTTATTCATAAAAGCACACATAAGCACACCCTTACTTTCAAAATCTTGAGCAATTCCTATTATATATTCCCCGCACCATTTGAAGTTTAATTCTTTTATTATCTCATCGGGATTCATAAAAAAATATAGATAAAGATATTTAAAAAACTTTTTTTGTTCAACTTTTTGGTTTTTAAATCACCCCTATCTCCAGTTTCTTTTTTGCTTTTTATATTCTTTTTTGATTTCTTCTAAAGTTGTTAATTGGAAAAGAATCATTTATTAAAATATAAACAAAGCGCCCGAGGAAGGATTTGAACCTTCGACTTTCTCCTTAGGAGGGAGACGCTCTATCCAGACTGAGCTACTCGGGCATATAAATCTATACTTAGAAATGTTTAAAAAATCTTTGAAAGCCCTTTTTTGAAAGATAAAACCTTAAATTTTTATAGTTAGAAAACATTAAAAAGATAAGGATAGTTAGTTATCCGTCAAATCTCCAGACACTGATGCGGAGATGCCTAGAGCGGATACTCTGTTTATCCGTCAAATCTCCAGACACTGATGCGGAGATGCCTAGAGCGGATACTCTGTTTAT
>JAFCDZ010000026.1 GCA_017609405.1 Candidatus Pacearchaeota archaeon | reverse complement strand
TTTCCTAATCCAACAGCTTGCATTGGAGTTCTTCCATATCCAACTATTCTAAACTTACCAAACCTTCTAAGATAAACAGGGTATCTCCCTCGAGGTATTCCTAAAGGTTTTTGTCTCTTTAACCTAAATGAAAAAGGTAGGGAAGTAATTGAAGGAGGTGTAATTGATGGTGGAGGAGATATAACACCAACACCACCAAGTTTACTTATACTTAGTTGTGGTTGCTTAACTTTTAATTTTTGTATTTGACTAACTTTCTGAAGAGTAACAGGTTTTACCCCTTCTTTTATCTTTTTCCTTTGTTTTGTTTTTAATTGTGAAATATTGTATAAACTAATTTTTCCTCTTTGTAATGGACTTTCTTTAACTTCTTGAATTTGATATAATTTTTGACCAGTTAATTTAGTTGCTGTTTGTTTATCATACCTTAATCCTTGTTTTATTGTAATAGGTTTTTGCATTACAACATTCAGTTTTTGAGGTTTAATCTTCTGATAACTAATAGGAACTATTTGTTTACTCTGTAAAGAAACCCCCTCCAAATTTGTTGGAGGTAATTCAATTGTTGTAGTTGAAGTTGGAGCTACTTGCTTTGTCGAAATTGGTTTAGTTAAATCAGATACTTCAGTAAAGGTCTTAGCAAATGGTGTTTTCTTCCCAGCACTTTTAAGATTATAAATATTTTTAAAATTAAGCTTTCCAGATTTCCCTCTTCCATAAACTAAATCATAAGTTTTTCCAGCTTTCAAATCTAAAAGATCATAAAACTTCCCTCTTTTAACTAAACTTCTTCCAAATATCAAATCTTTTTTATAAATTGATGCAGTTTTTCCAACGCCTATTTTACCATAATTCCAACCAGCAAACTTAAACCTTGAAAAGATAGTTGATCTTTCATAATGAAAAGTTCTCTTTCCAACAGAAACCCCCCTACTTGTCTCAAACCTAGCTATTCCAATATCTTTTACATCTCCTTTTCCAATAATCTTCTCAAGATTAGCATAAAGATTAACTCTTCCACTTTTAACTATTGAAAATCTATCACCAAAAATAACTCCTTTATTTATTGTTCCTTCAGAATGTGCTACAAAAGTCGTTCTCTTTCCAAGAATTCCTCCTGTTTTAACTTTCCCTATTTCAATTGCCCTAAATTGTTTACCAGCAATAATATTTTCTTGATAAATTTTCCCTCGAAGGTTTAATTTAGAAACCAATGCTCTTTCAGAAGTTGTAAGCTTTGAAGTATCTACTGAAAGTTTACTTAATCTATAACTCTTAACAACTTGTTTCCCAGATGGAACATCTTTAATAAAAGTTTTTCTTCCAATCTTAGAACCTGATTTATAAATATCTGGTCTTGATAATATTTTTTTTATACTTTCTTGTTCCTTTAAACTAAATCCTCTAATATTTCCTGTTTTCAAATAATTTATTCCACCAACAACCATTGTTCCTCCAGTAATAGCCCCCAAACTTTCAGAAGCATATGGCATAAAAGAGGTAGTTCCATAAAGAGTTCCATAAAGAATTTGTTCCTTTTTTGGAAATTCAAGTTCTTTAGCTTGTAAAGCCATTTCCCTTCCATAAATAGTAGAAGTTCCAACCCTATAAGCTGTTGTTGCTGCAAATAATCCTACTCCAACAACTCCTGTTCCATAAGCAAGTCGTGGAGCTACTTCTGCTAAAGCACTATAGCCAACACTAACAACTGCTCCTTTACCAGCACCTTTTGCAAAAGTTCTTGGTATTGCTTGTTTTGTTTCAAGACTATAAGATACTCCACCAGAAGAAAAAGCAAATCTTTTCCCCTCTTTTTCATAAAGTTTAACTCTTGTTGGTGCTTGATATTCTTTGGAAAACTTTTGAAGTTCTTGATTTTTTGTTTCAACTTCTCTAGAATATAAATCAAGTGCTTTCCCATAATTAACTTTTCCAGAAACTATTTGGGATTGCCAGTATTCCCCACGCTTTTTAACATAACTTGCAATTTCTTCTTTTTTCTTACGAAGAGATTTATTATATTCGGTTTCATATAAATCCTGAACACGATTAGAAATATAAGTATTTATTGCTACTCTTGTTGTAGTACCACTTAATTTCTTTTCTTTTTGTAATTTTAATAATTCAGATACACTAAGTGGTTTAGTAGATCCTTTTACTCCAGCAATTTCCAATCGTTCTGTTTGTCCTGATGCATAAAAGGTTGATGGTTTTATTTCTTTCCTAACTCTATATGTAACACCACCCAAACTAAACTCTGGCTTTTCTCTTCTAAATGTTTTATCTTCTGAAAGACTAATAGACTCTTGACGAACATCAACACCATATTCTGGAACAGAAACAGTTGCACCAGTTTTCTTTGAAATTTCAAAAGACTTTTCTGCTTCCTGTGGTCTTAAAAAAATTCTTCCAGATTCTTTTTTCCGTTCAATTAATTCTTGCTGTCTAACTTGTTTAATATATTCTTGTTGTGTTATTGGCCCTTGTTTTGTAGTTACCATTAATTGGTTTTTAGTTAATTCTCCTTGCCTTTGAATTGGTAATGTTGCATAATATGTTCCCCTTTTGGTTACTCCAAGTTCCCTTGCTCGTATAAATGCTTCTCTTTGCAATTGGTTAGCAGTTTTTCCTCCTGAAAAAGGAACTA
>JAFCDZ010000025.1 GCA_017609405.1 Candidatus Pacearchaeota archaeon | reverse complement strand
ATGCGATTTTGATGTATTCTATGGTTATAGGGCTTTCTGGTGGGGGATCCGGGGGTTTTTCTTCTTTTTCTTCAATCGGAACAAAAATAAAGCTCTTACAACCACATTTTGAGCACTCTGTTGGTTTAGCTGTTGGTAATACATTAGAACTTAACACAAATGCTTCGCATTTGTGGAGTTCTTCAGCTCTCTTTTTTAAAAATCTTACTTCCCTTCTTGTAAAACCAAAATAGAAGCTTTTTCTTGATTTATGAAAGAGCTTAAAGTAAGTTTCAATATCCATAATATCAGGAAATTTCCAATTAGAATTATCTTTTTTATGTCCAAACTGGCCTGAATGTCTTTTAGCAAAATAATCAGCTAACCAATATGCTTTTCTATATCCATTATAAACATATTTTAGATTAAACTTTTTTCCTAATTTATTAAAGTCAGCTTTTTTAACAAATCTTGTAGGCCTTCTTGCGAAGTGGAAATGGATATAATATTCCTCTCCTATCTTTTCAATATCATAAGCAAGATCTCTAACTCCGATACCTTTAATTCTTATTGAAAATTCTTTTTCAGAAGCTTTTAAGAATTTAGAAATAGTAGCTCTCATTAATGTTAATTCTTTTCTTGTTGGAAGTTGTTGTCTTTTAAATCCAAAAACCTCGTGGATCCATCTGTTGCCTCTTTTTGTTGTCCAAGAAGGATAAGCATTAAAGAAAATCATAAAGTAATCTCTAACTACTGAATATCTTTGTTTAAAACATTCCTCGTCTTTGCAATAAGGTGAGCCACAAGTCCATCTATAAGAAATGGGTTTGCCTTTTTCATCAGTTTCATAATCAGCTTTACAATTCTCACAAACTTTTTTAAAAAATTGTTTTGGTTTTTGATAACAGAGATGTTCTTTGAATCTCTCTAATTCAAAAGATTTATCCCAATCATATTCAGAAGAAAACAATTCAGAATTTTTATAAAAAATAAGGGTCTGAGCGTTTCGGCTTAGACCCCTCTCGTGTGAGTATGAGGAGGATTGCCTGTTACAACCGAAGGGCGAACCCTCCGCAATTACGCAATTATTTAAAGAATTAAGACTATTTAATTTTTTCGGTTGTAACATATTCACTTGCGTAATTGCTTCCATTTTATCTTAAAGTTGTTTGATTATTTAAACTTAACCCCTTATTTTATAATTTTGCCTCTCCTAAAACATTTATACCTATCTAATCTTGAAAGTCCTTTTTTTATTTTTATAGGTGAAACACAAAAACTATGAGCTGTTTCTTTAGATAATGATTTTGCTATTTTCTCTGCATTACTTTTGATTTTAGATACTCCCCATTCTACACCCGTAGCTCTATTTAAGATATAAAATTTTCTTGCCATCTTCTAATTAAGTTGTTTTGATATTTAAAAGTTTCTTTATTTTTTTATTGTATTCTGCTGTTGCTCTTGCTTTCTGACCAGCAAATTTTCTTTTAATTTTATCTTCTCTTTCTCTGAATTTTTTTGATAGGAGTTTTTTCATTTTTTCTTTTTTTAACATTTAATTGAACTGCATAATCACAATATTGATTTCCACAAACTCCTAGAGTAACATAACCATAAGGAGAAACTTGTTTAATTAAAGCACCATTACATTTTGGACATCTTTTTCCTTTTACTATGCCTACTAATTCAAATCCTATTTGTTCTTTTGGTTTTTTCATTTTCTATTTTTCTCACAATTTACACAATAATAAGTTATGGGAGGTAAGGTTTTATCAGATGCTTCTATTACTTCTTTCATTACATTACCACAAACAGGACAAATTATTCTAATTTGATTTGATAACATTTTATTTTTTCTTTGCTTTTTGAGTTTTGACAAGTTTGCTAAAAGCAATTCCCTCATCAACAGCTTCTTGTTTCACCTTTGCATAAGCTTCAGGAGAACATTTTTCATCTGGAATAAAAAATGTTTTTCCTGTTTCTTCGTCATAGCAAAGGTTTCCTTGACATTTTATCATTTTACACCTCATAGCCAAATGTTTTCACATCTGATTTAGTTTTTGATCTAACCTCTAAAATTATTTCAGGTTTAGCAAAAGAATTAACAGAAGGACTAACAGAAGAATAAATAAAAGAAGGAGCTGATGTTATATCTCTTTCAATTGCTAAATCTAATGCCTCAATTATTTCTTCTCTTGTAGTTAATCCTCTTGATATACAATTTTTTAAAAAATTCAAAACCCTTATTTTTATAAGTCTTAAATATTCTTGAGTTTCAATAGGATCCATATGAAACTCAAATCTTCTGCCCCATCTCTGATAAGATTTAAATTCAAATTCCCTAAAATCCTCATCTTCAAATCTCTCCTTTCTTGTCATCATACCACAAAATAAGCACTGATGCCATAAAGTAGCTGGACTCCAATCTCTAAAGGGCTTTATTTTTGTTTCATAATATCTTTTAAAGTAAGATTTTCTCTTATTTTTTGGTCTTTTCATAGTTTAATACAGGTGTATTAAACTTATAAAGCTTTCTATTTATAAGAAATCTCACACGAGAGGGGTCTTGCCTCACAACTCGCCCCTTATATCTAATTAATAAGGGTATGAGGGGTCTCTCTATGCGATTTTGATGTATTCTATGGTTATAGGGCTTTCTGGTGGGGGATCCGGGGGTTTTTCTTCTTTTTCTTCAATCGGAACAAAAATAAAGCTCTTACAACCACATTTTGAGC
>JAFCDZ010000016.1 GCA_017609405.1 Candidatus Pacearchaeota archaeon | reverse complement strand
GAGTTTGCTGGTATTGTTTCTGGTTTTTGTTCTTGGTCTTTAGAATGTTTTTCCATTTTACTTGTTTGATATTAAAACATAAGAAATATCAGGTATTTAAAGGTTTCTAAAAGAGGTGTTGTTAAGTAATCGGGACTTGATATTAGGTGTTAAGTAAAGGGACTTTTAGTTAGGTTTTTATAGGACTTTTTCTTAATTTAATCATGGGAAAAGAATGGATTTTGAATAGTGCTAATATGAGGTGGGGATTGAATAGAAAAAAGCAAGTAGGAGCTGTTTCAGAAGAAATTAGAAAGTGTTCTCCAAGTAATAAAGAAGATTGGGAAAAGTATTATTACAAAAATGTTTATCCTCAATAATGTTTATAAAGTAGTATTGTCTAACTATACTATAAAATAAGAGTATAGTTAAACGATAATAAAATGGAAACACAAACAATAAAACAATTTTCAAATACAAGAGAAGCAAGAGCAAAACAAATATTAGAAATTGCAGAACCTCAAGAATTAGACGAGAATACTTATTTAGTTCCATCTCAATTTGATAGCAATAAAAAATATGAAGTTACACATTTTGATACTTATTCTTGTAATTGTTAATGGAAATAGATGGAATACCTTATTATTAAATTCATTAAGTCAAGTCCCTAACTTAACAGGAGAACAAAATATAGTTAAAAGTCCCTAAGATTTAACAACCCCTCTAAAAGAATTAGCAGACATCATATTTTCTAAAAGAATTAGCAGACATCATATTTTTTCATATAAGCTTTTGCGAATTTGAGGGCTTCTCTCCGATTTTTAAAATTTTTTTCTATACTTCTTTTATCTACTGGATAAATACTTACATTAACATAGGGTTCTCCATTTCTAGTTCCATCCCTAACATCAACTAAATCATCTTTTTTCTTCCCTGTCCAAGTATCTGCAACAGACTTTCTTCCTTGCATTTTCTTTCCATAAGTTGCATGTCTTCTCCAACACTTCAATCTTTTCTCTGCCATACTAACATAAACAATCAATTATATAAAAAAATTTCTAAAATTAATTCTCAACAACAGCAGGCAATGGCTCTCTTTTTGAGATCAAGAATGCAGCATAAGTATCCGCTGTATTTGTTATGAATGTTCCAGGCACTGTGATTGTTACTGTGTCGCTTGGACCAATCCTCATCAATGGACAGTCACAACCTGGTGAAGCAACAGTGGTGTTTTCAGTATCGTTTACCTGTATTGATAATGCTGTTGTGCTTGCACCTTTATAGACTATGAATTGAGCTGCAGTGTTTGTTGAGTGGACTGTGAATAAGTAAGGGAATAAAGCATGATTAGCGTCTGTTGTATAAGTATCCATATCCCAGTCAGTGTTTGTTGTGGTTGGCACTGCCTTGTGGCCTATGTCTGGAATGTCAGTAGCCTTTATTTCTCTTGCCCATCTACCATACAATGGATCATATTTATCTATCCACACTGCTCTTTTGTTTTGAGTCTCGCCCATTTTGTTTTATCGTGATTTAGTTGATTTTTTTGCTTCCTTTTTTGCCCCTTTTGCTTCAAGAGTCGCTATCTTTTCTTCAAGAGCCTTGACCCTTGCATCAAGCAATGGAAGTCCCTTTATGGTTGCCAATATTTCTCTATTACCAATTCCTAATCCTGTCATTTTTACCTCTTATTAAAGAAAAAATGGGATTATTCTGAATCAGTTTCTTCAGCTTCTTCAGAAGTTTCTTCTGTTTCAGCTTCTTCAGAAGTTTCTTCTGGTTTAGCTTCTTCAGAAGTTTCTTCTGGTTTAGCTTCTTCAGAAGTTTCTTCTGGTTTAGCTTCTTCTTGTGGTGTTTCTTCTCCTACCATTTTTCTTTTAAAGTTTTTAACCTTTTTAAATTTATTTATTGAGCTAATCCTGAAATTGTTATTTCAGTGAAAGTTGAAGGTGTTGATGGAGCTTCTTCAATAGCGTATCTCCATCCAATATACCAGATTTTTGGAGTGATTGAGATTTCTTGGGTGTTTACTAGTTGGACACTTGGTGGATTGTCGATTGTGAAGAATAGATTGGTGTACATTCCACCTTTGACTCCAGAAGTTCGGTCGTTTAATAGACCTCCTGCAGGAGCCCTTTGAGTACCCCATTTATTGGTCGCTGCAGGTTGCTTTAAGTATAATTCTACATTCCCATCAATCCAGATTTTATAAATTTGGTACAATTGTCCATGTGGTGGATTCAATTCAGTGAGTTCTGAATAAGAATCAGTGGTGTTAGCAGCAATAGCATCAGGTTCGTTTAAGTAAAATATAGTATCCCTGTTTGTAACAACATAATACTTCCGAGTCCCCCCAATTTTCAGTGCGATGTTATCTCCAATCGCAAATCCTTTTTCTAGATCCATTCCAGTTGGCATTTTCTTGTGTTCTTATAAAAAGAAATAGAATTATTTAAATGTTTCTATTATGTTAAGTCAACTTCAAAATTGTGCATTTAAAACAAGATACTATCTTACACAAATAATTGGATTTTATTAGTCATTATTAATTAATATTTTAATAAGTTATCTTTTTAAAGAGGTTTTTAGTTCTCAGTAATGCACAGAAACAAAGTTTACTTTACATATTATTTAAATAAAATTAAAAAAGAAAAAAAGAAAAAAAGAAAAAAAATCTCAGAATGATTATGGATTAATAGTCATTCCTCTCTTCTCAGCTACGCATCCGATGAAACCTATCTCTTCGTCAGTTGTGGTTGTTGTCCTAGCGTTGTATCCTTCTATAGTAACAGTTGTATTCTGATCAATGATTATCGGATCATCAATGTGCATCTCGTTGTCATCCTGTAGACCAACTCTTTGAACATTCCACCATCTTGAAACGCTTCCAGCCCTAGTTATCCTAATGCTGTGAACTGTTGGTGTTGATTCTTCTGTGAATATTCCTGAGATACAAACAAACATATTGTCGTCAATTGTATCTGTATTAACTAATGTGTTCCATCCAAGGCTTGTAGCCACAGTGAAACCCCACTTTGCAGTAACTCCCAAATCATCAGGTCTCAAATCCCTAAGAATTATCTCCTCTCTTGGAAGTCCCAACTGTTCTTGTGCTCTCCTAAGAATCTCAGTACAACATTTATTGTAAGCATCCAAAGGTACGCCTTTTAGCTCGTGGTATTGAGTCATTTTGTACTTTCCTAAATTTAGTTGATTTTACCTGCCCTCTCGGGTGTCAGGCATCATGACCAAATAAGTCGTGAATATGAATTTAACCTCTAATCGACACGGATTAATCCTGCATGACTTGGATCAGAGAATGATTGTGCTCCACTTAATATTCCTGCACGAGTGTACTCAGTAGGAATATTCTTAGCAGTCACTTTTCCTCTGAAGGTTGGTCCGCCGAATGTTGGTGCATATGTATGAGGTTTTCCTATATTGTTATTATTATTCATTGCTGCTCTTGCAGTAACTACTGTTCCTCCATTACCTGCTCCCTTTATTAACTTAACCACTCCTCCAGCCAACAAATTAGAACCTGCAACAACTGCTATGTCTTTAAAAACTTTTGGCAACTTCACAAACATTGGAAGCACTTGTAAACCAATACCTCCACCGATTGTCACATACTTGTCCCACTCTGGTTTGTAGGTGTCAACAGCATATCTTATTCCCTCTGCAGCAAACTGTCCTGCATTCATCAATCCCAATTCTTTCAAATTAGCTTTCATTTTATCTTGGTTTGAATTTAGTTCTGCCTCAGAATTATGTGTGTGATTTTCATTAGCTAATATATCAAAAGAGTCTGAAGTATTTAAACTTTTTGATAAATTTCTTTTCTCTGATTCAGAAAGAGTCTTGCAGTTAGGACATTCATCAGTAAGTGATTTTCTGATTTGTCTTACTTTATGTGCATATTCAACCCCATGTTTTTTGTAATCTTTTCCCTTAATTTCCTTGATTTGCTTTTCTGTATTTAAAAATTTCTCTTGCTCCTTAAGATCATCTGTAAACCCAGGGCCTTCTAGAGCATATCCCCGAATTGTAGAGATGTGTTTTTCAATACAATCCTTACAGAATGCCTCGTCACCCTTCGGTGCCTCCTTCAAATGGATTTCCAATAAGTTCAATTCTCTCTCGATTCCATCATAAGTATAAGATAATGGGTCTTTCATAAACAACAAAAGAAAGAGAAATATATAAAATTATCTTAAATTATTTTAGTAAACAGATATGCTTATTTTTATTTCTTCTTCTGCTTTCTTTCCAGCAAATTTTCTTTTAATTTTATCTTCTCTTTCTCTGAATTTTTTTGATAGGAGTTTTTTCATTCTAATTCTTCAGCGTCAAGCTTAAATCTACATAAAGCAAAATCTGCTCCACACATTTTATTTTCTAAATCCTCAAACTTATCTAAAGCTTCTTCTTCTGTTTCTGCTTCTATTATTTCTTCATTTTCATATTCACAGGTTACTTTAAATTTTTTCATTCTCTAAAAATCTCCAATATTATCTGTCCAAGTTTTAACTATATCACAAAACTCTTGAAAATCAATATCTTCTGTTTCATCAACACTTGCATTTATCCAACCATCAGTATCAAATTTCTCAATTTCTTTTTCTTTTCCTGTTTCTAAATCTTTTGCTATTATTGAAAATCTATCTTTCATTCTTAATAATCCTCCTCATCTTCATCAGCATACATTTCTCCATCAGTATAAGTTTTAATTTCATCAAGTTTATCATTAACTTCTTCAAGCTGTTCTTTGATTTCACTGACATCAGATTTCAATTTGTTATTTTCTAAAAATTCTTTTATATTATTAATTCTCTGTTGAACTGATTGCATTTTAATCCTCGTCTTCTTGAACTAATACGCCTCTCTTAATTTCTTTTTTTAATTTCTCTCTATCTGCTACCTTACAAGCTCTTAGATCAATCTGCAAACCCTTTTCCTCTGTATACTTCCACTTTGCACAACTTCCGTCAGCTTTCCATTCAATACATTTAGATTTTATTCTTGTTTCAGCCATTTTAAACCTCCTGTCTTAAAGGTGTTTCTAACCTTTGATTTATATTTGATTTTTGATTGAAATTTGTTAATGAATTTACAACTTCAACAAAAGGTAAGGATCTTCTAATTTCTATTTTTTCAATTCCTAAATCTTCTGCTGTTATTCCAAACTCTTGCATAGTTTGGATTAATTTTAATTTTATTAATTGAACAATAATTTGTTTTTGTTCAGGATCAAACTTATTCCTAAACCATTTAATTCCCTTATCTCCTGTAAACATTACATAATCTACAGAGAAAGGTTGAGTATATTTTAAATTTCTCATAAAACTTCTTCTCTTACAGATTGGGCAGACAAAACTATGATATCCAACAGCTCCTTTATTTTTTCTAAAGGGCTTAATTTTCTTTAGATAATATTGCCTAAAATAATCTTGTTTTTGTTTTTTTGTTTTCATTTGAGTTCATTTGAGGGAGCATTCAGTTTTTCAAGGTGAGTCTACTCCCTCAATTCCACCACTAACCGAAGCTAACTGAATGAATATTAATTTTAAATTGCGAAGTTTATTATTTTGTTAAGCTCTTTTATATTACTATCAAGCTGTTTTTTAGATTCATGTTTTGCTTTTTCAAATCTTTCTTCATAAGTTTGCAAAGGCAATCTAAACTTTCTATGACAATTTTCACATAAAAAATGGGGTGGTGCTATTACTTCATCCTTTTCATCAAATCCTGAGACTACAACTTCCCCACAACAATGCATATTCATTTTATAAGGATCAAAAAAATCGCCACATTCATAACATTGAATTTTATCTTTGAAAGTTTTGTTTTTTAGCTTTTCAAATATTTCAAACTGCTCTTTTTTTGTGTATTCTTGCCTTGCTATAACATCAAGGTGAAAAATTATGCCACAACCCCCACATTTAAAAACATAATACCCCCACATTTAAAAACATAATCTCTTTCTTTATCTATAACTATGTCTGGATTTGTAAATCTATTACTCTTTCCACATATCCAACATTTAATTTTCATTTTCCATTTTTTTTACCTTCTTACATTAATTTTTAAGTTCAACTTCATACCCCAATTCTTTCTCAATTAATTCGAGTAAAATTTTATTATCAACCACTACTTCTGAAATATCTTTTATTATAACTTTTTCATTGCATTCTAAAAACATTTCTTTATATGTTTTTAGTCTCTCCTTTAAGCAGATTATTATTCCATCATCATCAAACAAAATTAATTTTTTATCCATTTTAATTTAACATATTTAATCTTAAAATATCAAGAATATTAGGTATTTAAACCTTTCTATTTTTTTTACACACACAAAACCACACAGACAAATGTATCATATGGTATATTAGTTAGTATATTAAATTTCAAAGAAACCTTTTCCTAAAA
Organism: Candidatus Pacearchaeota archaeon; assembly: GCA_017609405.1. GTDB lineage: Archaea > Nanobdellota > Nanobdellia > Pacearchaeales > GW2011-AR1 > JAFCDZ01. Next base: position 14,657 of record JAFCDZ010000016.1, on the reverse strand, counting down.
AGTATGACTTGCTCGTCCAGCCAGGATCTCCCGATTTGGTGTTCAATGAGAATCTTATGAAGCTCAGGTCTCTTGTTTTGAAGTATCTCAAGAATCTTTTTTGAGTTCAAATCACCTATTATGCCAATCCTTTTTGACTTTGGTATGAATGCTACTGTGATATCCATGACAGCCATAAACTTTGGGTGCTTGATATCCATATAATTGACAACATCTATCCTATATTGCAAATACCATTCAAGCTTCTCTTTTGATCCAAGAGATGATACAAATATCTCCTCCAAATTCAGTTTCTTCATCTTTTCTTGAGATAAATATCTGACATAGTATTGGACATCTCTCTTTCAGTTGTAGTCATACCTTCAGGATTCTCTTGCGCAGGTGGGGCAACATTTACTGGTTGTTCTGTTTGTAGGTCAACAGGTTGTCCTTGGGCATCAACCATTTGATACTCTCCTGGTTCAGGAGGTAATTGTCTCACAATCTGTGGTTGATTTTTTTGCTTCAACACTTCCACCAAAGGGGGTCCTACAGTATTTGCAACATTTGTCAATCCTTCCATGATGTTCTCACTGGTTGTCTTATCCTTGTCCCCAAGTATCTTAGACATCTCCTTAATAGCTTTTATCTCTTCCTGCATCTCTTTTATCCTTGTGGTTGCCATCTGCCCTCCTGACTTCTGCTTCATCTCTTTCTCCATATTCTGGAGTCTATTCTCCAACTCAATCCTTCTGTTGTCAAAAGCCATCTGAAGGTTTTTATCTCTCTCTTGCTGAGCAGCTATCTCAGCCTCTTTGATACTCCTGTCTCTCTCAGATCTTATTTCTTCCATCCGTTGCATGAATTCCTGTGAGGATGTGTTTCCCTGTTGCATTTGCTGTTGCTGATTCATCATCTGCTGAAGTTGCATCTGATGTTTCAAATCAGCTATCTCTCTCTGGAGTTGTGATTCCTCTCGGGGCTTTGACATCGCCTGCATCATCTGCATCATCACTAAGTTATTCATAAACCCATTGTCTCCACTCGACTTTCCCTTGTCCTGGTTCTCCATCATCCTCATCAACATCATCGTTGAGAGAGGATCACTTCCACCTTTCTCATTTCCCTTCTTCATATTCTCTATCTGGGCCTGAAGCAATTGTTGCTTCAAAGACTTGTCTATCATCTCGTTTGGATCATTTGTTTCATTTAGTTCCATAGTATTAAAGTTTTTTCCGACGGCGCCCATGTTCATTAATGAAAATGCGAGTTTCATATTCTTCCTGGAGAGATCGTTCAGATCCTTAGCAAATCCTAAATTAATCAATATCTCTCCCATATGGAGATCGCTTGCGTCGTATCGGATATTTTTCCCCATCGTTACTATCTTTTTTGCCCCTTCCTGTTCAGTAAGAATTTCCTTAGCTTGGGTTGACTTATCCTCCTTTTTTGTTTCAACCACTACCTGGGGTTCTACTTTTTCCTCGTCTGAAACACTTAAAAATTTCTGACAATCTGGACAAAGATACTTCTTACCATGAAGTTCAGGTTCTACTTCTTTTTTACATCTTTTACAGTAAGCCATTTTATATTAAATTTATGTTTCAATCCAAGGTACTCCAATGTTAAATTTTATGTGAATAATTTGTGTACTTTAACATATGTGTGGTGCACATATTAGGAGTTATTATATTTCTTTATTTAATCAATTATCCTCCCTTTTTCCTTGTTTTTCTTCAAGATATTCTTGAGTAATGGCTATCAATTTCTGCACAACCTCATCATTATCGCGACAATCAAGGGTTTTTTTTAACTCCTTGAACTTCTCGGTGTGGATATCATCCAATCTTATGTTGAAATGTCCCATTATAATTATAATAATTATAATTATTTAAATGTTTGGGTTTTTATAAGTTTTTATCTTTCGATATTTGTCTTGTTCCCTTCCTTGTTTTACCCCACAACATGAACATACAATTCTTTCATCATTTGTATAATTAAAAATAGTCTTTATTTTACACACAGGACAAAATCTTTTGAAGGTTGCTCTTGTTTTCCATTTTTTTGTAAACACAAAATTTCTCATAGCCATCCCGTAGCTTTTCTCAGCATCCTCCCTGTCCTTCTTAGATACTTCAAAAGTTTTGATAACTGGTGTTTCCACTTTACTGAATCCAGCATATTTTTGTTTTTTAGCACTTTTTTTTGCTTTTCCTTTTTTTTCCATTTTTAACTTCCTTTATGATTTTCTGGTGTCTTTTTAGCTCAATTCGAGACATCCTCTTATTTATCTTAATAAAATCATGATCTCTTTTAATAATCTTTCTCTTTTTCATAGATTCTTTTATAGTTTCCATTATTCCTTCCTCTATTCCTTGTTTATCATATTCATTTATATCTTCTAATTCCATGTTCGGTGTAACTAATTTAAATATTTTTTGAATTAAGATAAGAACATAATTTAATCCCAATTCGAGCCAATTTAGGTTTTATACCTAATTTTATCAATTCCTCATAATCCATACCCTCATAATTCAATAAAGCTGATTGCAATATCCATCCAAAATCTTCTTTATCCATCTTCTGATTATTAATTAATATCTTCCCCCTTTAGATAAATTTTTTTGAATAGTTAGCCACTGATGGTTTTCTGGAGCAAAGGCTATTTTAATTTCTTCAGGATTTTCTAAATTAAAACTGCATAATGGTTTGATGTGATCTATATGATATTTTGCTAAATCTTCTGGGAATGGTTTGAGATGTTCTATAATTGCTTGATAATTAATTCCATATTTAGAAGCAGACATTATTTTTCCTGTTTTTGTATAATATCTTAATCCATAAGAAAGTAATGCTCTTAATCTTGTTATTATATTAAAATTCTTATTTGTTTTTGTTCTTTCTCTTTTCCGTTTATTAATTTTTTTCTTAGCTTCTGGTTTTTGAGAATATTTTTTCTGTGATTTTTTTACCTTTTCTCTATTCTTTTTTGACCATTCAAAACTTCTAATAATGATTTTTTCTCTATTTTTTTGATAATATTTTTCAATCTTATCTTTATTTTCTTGATAATATTCTTTCTGATATTCTTTTTGATATTCCTTAAACTCTGGTCTTTGTTGATATTCTCTCTGCTTTGCTTTAACTTCTGGTCTTTGATAATATTCCTTCATATATTCTTTTGATGTTTTATTTTTATAAGTCATTTTTGATATTAATTAATTTAAAACCCCCGATTTTTCAAAGTCAATTTCATCATGCACAATTTCCTTGTCAGGTGACTCCTTAGACACTTTTTTTAAATTCTTATACAATTGTTTATACTCACTTTCTTTAACCCTTAAGATATTATTTAAAGTGTCTAAAGTGTCACTATTCATATGAGTATTTATACTAACATTTTCCCAAAATCTTTCTTTTGCATCTCGTTTTGCTAAAATATAAGGCACATATTTTTCTAGCCTTCTTCCTAATTGTTCTATACTTAATCTGGCAAGTTTTTTATCATTAACATACCATGAGTAAATCTCATACATAATACTTTTCGAGATTTTGTTTCCCTCTTTTTTCACAAGAATATCTTTACAAAAAGAAGAAAGAGGATCCCCATGTTTTTCCATAATTTGCTTTATTTCCTCTGGTGTCTTGTTAAAACTGAATTTTTTGTTTTTTAGCAGTCTTCTCAATCCCTCAATAGCATAGTTCAATAATCCACTCAATTCTTCATTTGTGGTCAACTTTTCTATTAAGAATTTATCCTGTTTGTCTTTTTCAATTTGATTATCAAATGGTATTGGAATCCATCTGTCATAATATGCTTTGTCATCAACATCAATCTCTTTGATGGATGGAATTTTATTTGTAGCAAAAATATGTTTTGCAAAATTAATAAACTGAAAGGGGTCTCCAAATTTATGTTCAGCTGTTATATATCCACCTCCAGTAGCTATTTTAAAACCTCCAGCAATCAGATCTTTTGATGAAAGATCATCAAAAATATTAATATATTTATTTCTTAGGGATGCAAGGGCAAATTTGTCTCCAACTGAGATTCTCTGCAGGGATATTCCTGCTGTGTTTTTTTTCCCGATGAAATTCATCAATAGATTAAGAAATGCTGTTTTGCCAGTGTCTGTATCCCCAAATAAAATTATTGCTTTTTTCATGAAATATTTTCTGTATAGACAGAAACCAAACCATTCCTGAATAGTATCTATATTTTCATGATACAACACATCCTTCAGAAATTTATGTATTTTTGGACAAGTTGCGTTTGGATCATATTTTATCTTAAACTTGCTCTTAAAATAATGTTTAGGATCATAGTCTATTAATTCATTTGTTTTTAAATTGTATATTCCATTATCCAGACAAATCAAATCATCATCTATTTCATTAAATTTTTCATCCGAAATAGTGATGGATCTTTTCACTTTTTGAAGGATTTCCCTCACATAGTGGTTGGAGCAATATTCATCCAAGATTTCTTCTGTTTGTGTCTCGATTATTTCCCTTCCATTTTTTGTGTAAATGCCATCTTGATATACAAAAATCTCCTCTGATTTGCTTTTGTAGATTGTTTTGAAATTATACTTGTTTAAAAGAAAATCAACAACTTTTGGAATCAAAACTTTAACTTTTTTGATTCTTCCCTCCTTGTCATATTCAAATTTCAGGCACTCTCTTCTTATAGTATACAGATCTTCTTTTTCAGATTCTTCCTTTTTCTTTTCTTCCCTGATTTTCTCATTCTCCATATCAACAAATTTACAAGAGTTTTCATAATTAACTCTCATATATTTTTCAGCGTTTCTTGGAGTATCATAAATTAAAAAACCATCCTTATCCCTGGCAAATGCAGAAAAATGTGATTTAAGTGTGTCTAAATCACTAAGCCATTTTGCATATTTTTTCCTGTCAATTTTTTCTTTATCCATTTCTTTTCTCCCTAAATTCAACAATATTGTTTTTTAATTCATGAAAGAAAATCAATAGCCTGCCCTCTTCAAAATCATCTATGAAGAATGAATTTGATTCTATTTCTATAATCTTGCCATTGTAGAAAATCCCATCTTTTTTCAAAATATGAACCGGAATCTGTTTTTTAAAATATATCTCTGCCTGTTCTTTGTAAAATTCAATCCTATTTCCTTTTTCATGTTTCATCTAATCACCTTTTTCCCCAGAGGAAAATTTAACTATTATATAGCAAAATTCAAAGCACTTCAGCCTTTTTAAATCTTGCTAATTAAGGTAGTAACTTCATAATTAAAACTATGTTTAAATAAATTAAAAAATAAAAAAATCAAATTATCTTCTCTTTCTTCTTACTTTCTTGCATCTGCCTTTTCTTGGTCCTGACTTAACAACACCTTTAGGGCATCTTCTCTTTTTCCCCTTCTTTTTTTTAGGCCCACACATCACTCTCTTAAGACACCTTTTCTTTCCGGCTTTTCCGCCTTTAGAACCTTTACATCTCTTTTGTGCAATCCCAATCTTCTTAGTACATTTTACCATTTTATGTTCTCCAAATTTAGTTAGATTATTTCCTTGTTTTAATTCCGTGTTTTCTCAAACACGATTTCCAAGCTTTTCCTTTTTTGCCTTTGCAAGTTTTAAGGACTTGCTTCAACGATTTTTTCTTTTTTGCCATCTTATCTTCCAAATTTAATTCAAACCATCTCGGTTTTGAGTATCCTGTATGAATCTCATAATCAAATTTCATCTCCCCTTATATTTCCTCTTCGGAACTTTTGATTTTTTGCCATAAATTAATTTATGACATTTAACTCTTTGAGCATTTGTTTTGTCTCGTGTTCTCTTGCACCAGGCACGAGTTATTCGTTTTACCATTTTATTTTTCCCCCAACATTATTTTTTTGGAATTTTATATCCCTTTCTCCTTGCTTTACTTAATGCAATTGCTCTCCCCTGTTTTTTTGCTTTTTCTTTAGCTCCTCGCCCAACATAACACTTTCCACCTTTTCCATATTTCCAGCCTCTCTTCCCTTTTTTAGAACATTTCATTATTGGCATATATTAAGTAACACAGCAAATTATATAAAGCTAATTACCCTATTTACTAACATGGGTAAAAGCTTTATTACACTTAAAATAAAAGAAGAAACCCTCAAAAAATTTCAACAAGCCAAAAGATTGAGAGAGTTTAATATGGATGAAGGATTGACTATCAGTGAATTCTTGGAAATAATATTAGAAGATGAATTTAGAAAATATGATAATAAAATAATAAAAAGAGTTAAGGAATAATTATTTCTTATTTAAATAATAATTTCTCATATATTTCCTTCTTTTTTCCTTAACCTCAGGTTTTTGACAATAATCTTTTTTATGCTTGAGTATCTTATTTCTATTTTTTTCATAATAGATTTTATCTCTTATTTTAATTTTGTCTTTATTTCTTTTATAATCTTTTTGATGATATTCTTTTTGTCTACTAAAATCTATTTTGTAATTTAAAGAGCCAAAAAAAAATTAAGAGTTATTTGCCCTCTTTTTCTCTTGAATACAAATCTGCGATTGTTTTAAGAGATTCCTGTATCTCTGGCAAAGGCATAGTTTCTAATGCTTTTGCAATTCTATCTGTATGTTTTGCAATTTCATCTAAATGTTTTATCAGGTCTTGGCACATTTGTGTTTCTTCAAATCCCATCTTCCCTCCTTTCAACGCTAAATTCTTTTTCTTGAACATCTAACCTATCTTTGAAGTCTTGTTTAGCTTTATCCTGTAATATATCTAAAAACGACAGAAACATAGCAATATCATTCAAACTAACATTAATTTTATCTAAATCATATCCATATTCAAATTTTACTTCCCCATCTGATTCTATCAGATTTATGTATGCCTGTCCGAGTAGTTTAGGTTTTTTTGGTGTCATTTTCCTTGAATTTTCTTTTTAATTTCATTAATAAATCTCTTTCCAGCAGGAGTTAAGGTGGGAGTTGGAATTTCATCAATTACTTTTAAAACATCTTTTTTAGATAACCAATTATAACCGCAGTATTTACACCTAACAATTATTTTATCATTCTTTTTAATTAGATTTTTATTTAATTGGAATTTACTGCAAAAACCATTTTTTCCGTCTGGCACATAGTTTTGAGAATCACAAGTTCCATAATTAATACAATTTTCACAACCAAATAAATCCCCACAGTTTATCCATTTATTACAATCATTACAAAAAAATCTTTTTTCATCAATCTCAAGTTCTTTATTTTCATGTTTACAGATTGATTTCTTATTTTCCATTTCACTCTGGTTTTGTAACATTTTTTAATTCCCCTAAAAACTCCTCAAAGTTATCTTCTGTAATTGAAAAATGTGGTGGATTATCCCCAAAAACAAATTTTTCAGATACTTCTTTTAATCTATTAAACATCTCTTGCTTTCCTGCCTCCCACATACTTTTACAATATTCACAATACTGAAAATCTTTACTGCTTGTTAATTTTCTTCCACAATTCTCACAATTACTTTTTGGTTCTTCCATCTTTCTTTTTCCTCCTTTCCTTATCCCAATATGGATTTTTACAATTCGGGCAAGTTATAGGATAATCCTTTTTACGAGGTTGCCATTCGTGAGAACATCTCTCACATTTATATCCTTTAATTTTTAATTCAACTTCCATGTTATTATATAAGATAATACCATTTATAAACCTTTCCTTATATAAGGTGTTACTAATTAAACTTTCTACTTCTCCAGCAACTTTTTTAGTATCAAATGTATCTCCATCTTTAATTTCAATAAGCATAATTTTACCCTCTTTTTCAACAACACAATCAACATCTAACTGATGTTTATTTCCTATACTATCAACTTTTGCTCTTTTGAAAACTCTTTTTTCTTTATTTATACTATGTATAGAAATTCCATCTGTTCTTTTTAATCTACTTGCTAAAAATTTTTCTAATTCAGTCCCCATACTTATTGTTGCAGATTGAACTTTGCTAATTAACATACCTAATTGTCTATTTCCAAAAAGTCTTTCATATCCAGAAGCGGTTTCATGTTCTTTTCTTCCTTTTGCATTACTAATCAAAGCCATATAAAATATAGGATTCAAATACTTTAAAAGGTTTCTACCAACCTTTAAGGTAACAATGCATAATAACAGAAACATTTATAAATCTAATATGCTTAATATATTTAACCTTAACAGGTTAGATAAATCACACTCTCTCTTAACCTCGAGAGAGGCCAGTTGGGCGACTTTCAGTCGCCCTTTTTAATAAAAAAATGGTAAAAAAAATTAAACCGAATTTGGATGGATTGAACAAGACCCTGAGATCAAATCTCGAGAACTTTTTGAAACTTAGTCCAATAGACTGTAATTATGACTGTTATCCAACACCAGAGCCTGATTGTCCAATGGTTTGCAAACACAAGGGCAAGAAATGGGAATGTTACACTGAGTATTATAAGAAATGTGAGCATTATAATCCACAGGAGAAAACAGATTGAATCAATGAATTGATTGAATCAATCAAAAATTGAATCAATCAAATTATTGAATCAATCAAAATTTGAAAAATGGAAAAACAAAGAATCCAGAAAATAACTCTTGAGAATGGTATGGAAGTCTATATAAACCATACTGCCAAGGATAAATGTCCAGACTGCAAAAAAGAGATTGTTTGGGCCTACATACCATTGGAATTAGTGAGTCTGGCAAAATGGGATCCACATAAATGTGATTTAAAAAATGGAAAAAATCTGCATAAGAGAAGTTAATGAAAATCTGAGGAGAGTGGAATTAGGACAGGAACTAACAAGACCTTTAAAACAATTAAATACTCATTGTGAATTTAAGAAAAAGTATGATGAATGGTGTAATATTCAGGAAGGATTACCTGAAGATACTGATATTAAGAAAATAGAAGCTAAAGAAAAGAAGAGAAAATATCATCAAAAACCAGAAGTTAAAGAAAGGATGAGAGAATATAGACAAAGACCAGAAGTTAAAGCAAGGATGAGAGAACATCAGAGAAAATATCATCAAAAACCAGAAGTTAAAGAAAGGAAGAGAGAATATCAAAAAGAAAATATGGAATTTTTTACTGGAGAGATTAAGAAAATCTCTGAAATTATGAAAAAAATCTCCAAGTAGTAGTAAATTCAGAGGGTAAAAATTTTTAAACTTCTTTTTCTTTATTTAATTAACTTTAAAAAGGGGGATGTAATAATTTTAAAAATGATAGAAGAAAAAACAACAGATGGGTTTGATGCAAGAACTGCTACAGAAATTATAACAAATTATTTAGAAAGAATCTATGGTAATCTAAATATGTCTTTATTTAGAATTGAGGAAGTTAGACCCAATGGAGATGACACTAAATATTTTGTTCTTTGTAGTTTAATCACTAGTTTAGGGAGTTCTAAAAGAACTTATTATTTTTTTAAAATAGATATAAAAGAAAAAAGACTATTAATAATCCATCAAGGATTTATGGATGAAAAGACTAAGAAGATTATTTGGGAAAAAATAAACTTACCAGAAAAGGAAGAAGAGGAAGAGGAAAAAATAGATTCTTCTAAAAAAGAATAAAAATGATTGAAATTTTTGAACCTGAATCTTATTTATTTTTCTCCAATAGACATTTACCTATGAATAAATGTAATTCTTGTTTTAAAAAAGGAATTTTATTAAGTGATAAATTATTATATTTTCTTATTAAAGGAAGTTATGCTGAAGATGATTCAATTAAAAAAAAGAATTTTTCATTAACTGAAGAGGAAAGAATTAGTTATAAAAGTTTAATTATTCTTCTTAACAAAATAAAAGGAGAAATTGGAGATTATACAATATTTATAACTCCTCATATTTTTACTAAATTTATTCATGAATTGAGAAAGGGGGTTAAAAATCCTAAACATTTTAGCGAGATTTTAACATCTTTCATGATAAATTTTAAATATATAAAAGAGGAAGAATTAAAAAAAGAAGAAATAATCAAAGTTCCTCTTTTTAAAAATAGATATTGTGGATTATCAGAAACCACTTTAATGTTATTAAAAGATAAGTTAGGAGCTATATGTATAATTGATTCTAGTAAAAATAAAATATTAGAAATGAAAAGAGACAATTATTTATTTGTTGATTTTCCTACGCTTGTTAATGTTATTGAGAAATATGAGGAAAGAGGAAAAATAAAATAATTTAAACCTTCACATCCCCCTAATAATCTCCTCCATCTCCCTAACTCCAACAGGCCCACCTGACCATTTCTTTTTCTTTCCGTCTTTTTCCACTATGAATGTCGGGACAGTCATCACGTTGTTCTTATCAGCGAGTCCCCCTGTATCTTTCTCGACATCAATCTCTTTTATTGTCCAGTCAGGATGTTTTTTCCTGAGCTTTTTCATGATTGGTTTTTGGGCCTTGCAAGGCGGACAATACTTATCTCCAAATTCAGTTATCTTGATTTTTGCCATAATATACCAAATTTTTTGCATTATTTAAAAGTTTTGAATTAATTTTTGGTTTTCTTCCTATTAAAGACAATAGGAAGGTTTATATACTAAAAATTACTAAATGTAACTATGATAAAAGAACATAAACACAAATGGAAAAAAATATATTATAGAAAATACAATGATAAAAAAGGATTTCAAGAATGGATTAGTATTCCAGATAAATTCATTTGTGAAATCTGTTTGGAGATTAAGGAATTGAAATGAAAAATGAAATAATAAATCCAAAAGAAGTTATAGGAGAAAGAAAATGACAGAAGAATTTAATTTTAAAGAAGAACTAAAGAATTTAACATTTGGACATGAGAACTTGAATTTAAAAAGAAAAGTTGAAGAAAAGTTTGATGAATTTATTAAGAGGTTGAAAGAAAAGATTAAAGAATGTGAAAAATGTTGGGAATATCCTCGTGTTGTTGATTGGATAGATAAATTAGCTGGAGATGAATTGATATCATAGTCATCCAGAGGTGAGCGGTGAGATGACAAAATATACTTCACTGAAGTATATTTGTAAACAAACTAAGATTAATTAATATTATTAAATAATATGATTGAGCTTTTTTTCATCCGATTCACCTCACTGTATTTAAAATGAGAAAAATAAATAAAAAAGTAATGGAGGAAGGAGAATGAAAATGGATAAAGAAGATAGAATGTTAGTAATGGAAATAATGTCTGATATGATTAAGGGAGCTCACGATAAATTTGAAAAAGAAGGATTAGAACATTATCTTAAATTTAAGATTGTTTGTAGGGAATAAAGAATGGGAGATTATAGTCTAGGTGAGGAAATAGTTTTAGATGAAATAAAAGAGTATTCAGAGGAAGGAGAAGAAGAATAAAAAAGAATGGAAATTAAAGAAAAAACAAGAAAATGGATAATGGGTTATTGTGCATTTATCTTAGTGGCAATTAGTTCAAATATGCTAACCATGATAGAATTTCAAGAATCATTTCTGGTTAGGATTGGGTATAGTATTGGTGGATTGTTCTGGTTAGGACTTGCAATTTATATTTTTAAAATAAATTTTATAAATAACAAATCCTCCAATTGCTCCATCAATCAGCCATAAAATGTTGTTTGCTATCTTATTCATTCTCAACCTAATCTTTTAATTCCCACCAACCCTCAAAATCTTTATCAATCATCCTGGGATTACTCCCCTTCCAGCAATTAAGTGATCAGTAGTCTCAACTGCCTCTTCTGCTGTTTCTCTAGGAGTTTTTCCAGGTATAACACCCCTTCCAGGAGGAATCTCAGACCTAGGTCTCTCCCAATGTTCATAAGCAATATTTTCCATCCCTACTAAATCATCTGTTGCCATTGTAATTATATAAAATAAATTAATTATTTAAATCTTTTGTTAATATCAACAATCATATTTTTTTAATATTTTTAAAACTTCAATAATATCCATTTTTGCTAATTCAATAAAAATTAATTTCATAACCTCTTTAGTCTGAGCTATACTTAAAGATTTTTTCCCTCCTTCCTGAAGAGTTATTTTTTTTGCCAGTTTATTTAAGTTAATCATCTTATCATCCAGCAATCCCTTAGGATCACTGAGATTTTTATAGCGCATGCCTGATTTTCACAGGACCTGAAGGTCATGAGCCTCCTGTGCTATTACACCACAGCGCTTATTATACAAACAATTCAGATTTAATAAATCTTTCCATCAATAGAAAGGTTTAAATACCTAATATTCTTGATATTTTAAGATTAAAGGTGTTAAAATAAAAATGGGAAGAATAATTGCAAAAAATGTTGTTGAGAGAAGACCAGGATATCTTTACTATGTGGATGGTGAGGGAAATGTCTGCGAGGCAAAGATGAAGAGGGGTGGCAAAAAAAAGAAAAAGAAAAAGAAATAATCCTACTCAACAAAGCAGAATGAGTCATAATTTAATAAAAATGGAAATCATAAAGACAAATTAGTTAAATTTATAAGTGAAATAAAATGAAAATTGAAAAAAAGAATGTTTGGAGGAACCAGAAGTGCAATGAGTGTGGTAAGCCTATTTATCAAACAAAAAAGAATGGGTATGTGTATCTTTGCTGGCCTGAGTTCCTTACTCATTTCAAGACATGGAAGCTATGCGAGGATTGTTTCAAGGAAATTTTTAGTGAAAAAGTGAGGAAGGATATAAAATAAAAATGACAGAAAAAGATAACATTGTTTTTATAGGATCAAAACCATTTATGAATTATGTCGGTGCAATTACCATACAATTCCAAAAGATAAAACAAGAAGAGGTTATTGTGTCAGCCAGAGGAAAGTTCACAGGAAAAGCCATTGATGTGGTGGAGATTGTGAGAAAGAATTTTTTGAAGGACGAAAAAATACATATAGATGATGTTAAAATATCAAGCCAAGAATTCAAAAACTCAGACCAAAAGACAATTTTTGTGTCAACAATAGATATTAAATTAGTAAAGGGAGATAAGTGAAATGTTGCCAAAACAAAGGGTTGTGACATTTCCAGTGATGGGAAGAAAGAATTCTGAGGTGATTAAAAGTTTTTTGGAGTCTCTTAATTTAAATGTTGTTCTCCCGCCTCCAATAACTGATAACACAGTAAAATTAGGAGTAAAATATAGTGCGGATATGGTGTGTTTTACAAAAGATACATTAATTACCACAGAAAATTTCATATCAAAATATATAAATAAATTAAAAGAAGGAGATTTAGTATTAACTCATAAGGGGAGATTCAAAAGAGTGGATAAAGTGGTGGAGAGAGATTATGAAGGAGAAATATTAAATGTAAATTGTGGAGGAACATTCAAGTTTAAGATAACCACCAACCATGAAGTTTTAGCAATAAAAAAGGAAAAAATAAGAGAAAGAGATTTTATTCCAGAATTTATAAAAATAAAAGATTTAAAAAAGTCAGACCATATAGCTATACCTGTTCCAAAAGACAAACATAATAAAAATTCTCTTATCTGGGATAAAGAATATAACTATTCAACTTTTAAATATAAAAATAAATTATTTAAATACACACCAGAATTATTAAGGATTTTGGGTTATTGGTTAGCAGAAGGTTCTGTAATATATAATAAAAACATAAATAGTGGGAATAGAACTACTGCTGGATTATCTTTTGTTTTTTCATCTAAGGAAAAAGAATACATAGAGGAGGTTAAAAAAACATTAAATGAAAATTTTAATTGTTCGATAAGTGAGAGATTTGGAAATGAAAGAAAAATGGCAATAGAAATATTAGTTTATAGTAAATCCTTAGCAGATATTTTTTTATATCTTTGCAATGAAAAGTGTGATAAGAAAACTATCCATAAAGATTTGTTATTTTTAGAACCTGAATTGCAATTAGAAATAGTTAAAGGATTTTTTAGAGGTGATGGTCATTTTAATCCAGAAAAAAAAGATAAAAGATATTCATTGGCCACAGTTTCACCTAATTTAGCAAGTCAAATATTTTGGATTCTGATAAGGAATAATATAAAACCTGAGATTGGAAAAAGAATACCAAAAAATAAAAAAACAGTTTATTTTTTAAGATTATGGAAAGGATATATTAATAAATTAGAATTAGCTAAGTTTAAAGATACGAGATTGACTTCAAGAAAAATAATAAAAACAGAGAATCATATTTTTGTTCCAATAAAGGAGATTAGAAAAGAGGCATTTAAAGGGAAAGTTTATAATTTAGCAGTTGAAGAAGATAATTCTTATGTTGCAAATTTTATGGCAGTACATAATTGTTACCCTTTTAAAGTAACATTAGGCAATTACATTGAGGCTCTTGAGAATGGAGCAAATACCCTTCTTTCATATGACACAAAAGGCAGATGCAGGTTCAGGCAATACTCAAAGCTTCATGATTTCACATTGAAAAGCTTGGGGTATGATTTTGAGATGCATGTAATTAGTTCTTCAAATCTTATTCCAATCCTCAGAACCCTTAGTGGAAAATCTTATTATAAGGTTATTAGAAATTTGTTTAAATATTATCATAAGATGAAGAAGACAGACAAAAAATCTCAATTATGGTCAAAAGAAAAACCAAACATAGGAATAATAGGTGAGATATTTTCTTGCTGTGACGAGAAAGTCAATTATGATCTGGAGGCCAAGATAAGAGGATTTGGTGGAAACCCTTATAACACAGCCACCACAAGCGATTTTATGAGGGATCAAATAGGAA
>JAFCDZ010000004.1 GCA_017609405.1 Candidatus Pacearchaeota archaeon | reverse complement strand
CAATTAAGAGACCATAGAAAAATAGTAACTGAACACTTTCATGTTCCTTATGATACACCCACAGAAAAATTAGAAGAATTAGCAAAAAAAGAAATTATTGATTATTTGAATGAGCGGGGAGTTCCATATAATTTTGTAACAAGCCCTGGTGGAACAGAGATAGTTATTGGAGATTTGAGGTATTTTCACAACCCTGTTAATAGCATTTTATCAGATATTTTTTGCTTATTAAGGGGGGAAGAAATTTATTCAGAAGATTCAATAAAAGAATTTTATTATTACTCTCCACTTACAAAAAAAAAGATGATTAATCTATCAGTAGGAAAAACATATCCTTCATATCCAAGTTTATTACACGCACTCGGACATGGAGTACTAAATAAATCTCCACAGATGATTCCAGATAAAAAACTTATGGAATTAGAAAAAATTTCTTTAGATGGAATCGTTAAGTTAAGAAAATTGAACGAGTTGATTCAAAAAAGATTAAATGGTGAATATATTGAAAAAAGAGAAATTTATTTATTAATGGGAGAAGTTGCTCCTTTTGAATTTTCTGATTATCTCAATTTTTATTTAACTACAGATATCAATAATCCATCCAAAAAATTAACTAATGAATCTTTAGCTGATCTTTATAAGGGATTGTATATAAAACCATCTGAGTACTATTATTTTCGAAATGATAATATAAGAAACTTTTTTTATGAAGGTATTAAAAAAACTAGGAAAAAGGTAGAGAGAATAATACCGGAAAAACCTTACAAACCCATTTCTCAATCAGATCTTAATGTAGAATTAGTTTTGGGTTGGAAAGATTTATCCAACTCTTTATTCTATCAAAAACAGCTTTTAAGAGACACATTAATGAAACCTCTTACTGCTCTTCGAAATTTTCTAAAAAAACAAAAGAAAACCATCTTTATTAAAGACTAAAAAAATTTTTAATAAACAACATAACAAAACAAAGATTTTTAAAAAAAAGATCCTACTTAATGATATGAAAATTAATTATTTATTTCTAATAGTATTTCTTATATTTAGCATTGGAAAGGTTATTTCAATTTCTGATGGAGACCCTTGTACATATGATAGTTTGAATAATACAAATAACTATTGGTGTCAAGAAGAATCCCCCACTTTTTATTTGATTTATATTTGTCAAGAAGATGGTTGTTACAACACTACAAATAAGAAATATTATGATTGTTGGAATAATCCCCCCGATATCTACTATGAAGATAATGATTCAGACAATTTTTTTATTTATAGTGGTGGAGGTGGGGGGGGTTATGCAAATGAACCGGGTTGTGTAGGATTGCCTATATTCGATTGCAACGACTCCAACCCAAACATAAACCCTAATGCTACTGAGATATGTGATGATGGAATTGATAATAATTGTAACAATAACAATGGGGCTTATGATGCTGATGCTGCGACAGGAGTAGATTGTGATGACCCAGCATGTGGGAATGTTAACATCACAATTAAAGTATTTTCTCCAATAGAAGGATCTGAAAATCCTCTTGATTTTTTAATTAATTTCAGTGCTTCAATTAATCCTGTATGGCAAAATTTATCTGTTAATAATTTCTCAAGTGTATCAAATCAATTAATTAGTGCTTTATTTTGGAGCGATGGCTCTTCAAATCATACAACAAATTCTATTCTAATGAATCTTACTCAGGTTATACAACTGAATCAAGTCCTGGAAATAAAACATATCTGTTTTATGCTAATGGCACATATTGTAATATATCTGTTTATGTTAGTGTTGATTTTAAAGTTAAAGATTGTTCAGATTCTGATCATGATGGTTATGGTTATGGTAATGATTGCTCTTCTGATGGAGATTGTGATGATTCTGATGCTTCTGTTTATCAATATCTTAATGGTTATGTTGATTCAGATGGTGATGGTTATGGAGCAGGAAGTGTTGTTCAGCAAGTATGTTCTGGTTCAAGTTTGCCTTCAGGTTATGTTACTCAGGGCGGTGATTGTGATGATAGCTCAAGTTCTATAAATCCAGGTGCATCAGAGGTTTGTGGTGATGGAATTGATAATGATTGTGATGGTTCTGTTGATGAGGGATGTAGTAGTGGTGATTCAGGAGGAAGTTCTGGGGGTGGAGGTGGTGGAGGATATAAAACAGATGCTTGCAATGCAGGAGAAACAAGAAAGTATTGTTCTATGAATAATGTCATGTTAAAGGAGTGTGGGGATTTTGATGGTGATGGATATACTGAATGGAAATCCTCTATATGGGAAGAATGCAACAGTCCTGCTGTTTGTATTGATGGAAATGGAGAAGCAAATTGTGCTGTTATGGGAGCTCTTTGTTATAATAAGGCTATTTGTAGTGCTTATTCTTGTGGTTATTATAATAATAGAGTTGATGTATTGAGAAAGTGTGTGTTGAAAGAGAGTGTTTATAATTATTGGAAGAAGAAAAATTTAACCAAATTATTTTATGACCCTGGTCTAAAACCTGTTCTTGATAGAATAAGGGCTCTTGACAGATATAAGCTATTATGCTGGGATAAGATTGATGTATATACTGTTTATCCTGATGGAAGGATTGAGAATGAAACTGTTGATTTAACAGATAATTCATTGAAGATGAAATTGAAAAGAAACTATGGTATAGTTTCTGATTTAGAAAAGTATTTTTTTGGGAATTATAAGTGTTTTTTAGATATTAAGAAATATCCTATAGAAGATAAATTATATGTTGGGAAAGGTGATGAGATATTGTTGTCTGTTGTTGCTGATGGCTTTGATGTTGTTTGGAAGAAAGATGGTGTTATAGTTGGAGATGGTTATAATTTATCTGTTAAGGTTTTTAATAATGTGAGTGTTGTTGCAGAAATTTATAAAGATGATGTGTTGTATGATATTAAATATTGGTTTATTGATGTTGTTGATTCTGATTGCGAGCCTGATTGGATTTGCTCATGGTCTGAATGTGAGAATGGTCTAAGTTACCCTATTGACTGCTATGATGGGAACTTTTGTGGAATTGATTCTGAAAAACCTGCTCCAAAACAATGTTCTTGTTATTCTAACTGGTCTTGTTCAGAATGGAGTGATTGCAGGCCAGAGTATGATATAGAAGACGTTCTTATAGACAATGTATTTGTTGATAGCTATGTTACAAGGACTTGTGTTGATTTAAATAATTGTTCTCCTATGAAAACTGAGAAACTAAGATGCTCTCCAAAAGAGTATATTAAATTAGAACCTGTTGTTGATGGAAATGTAGTTGTTCATAGAACTAAAGACCCTATTAGCGGTAATGTTGTTTCAGAAGCAAGATATGATAGGGAAAGTGGCAGATTGGATATTAATTTTCTTGGAGATGAAGAATTTCCAGCACATTGCTATGATTTCATGAAAAATTATGATGAAGTTGGAATTGATTGTTGAAGATTCTGATGGTGTTGTATATAAAGTGAATTATTTATTATGGATTGTTGTCTTGTTATTTTTATTAGTTGCTATATTGTTAATTCACTATATTAGAAAAACAGATTCGCCTGAAATTATTCATGATTATTCTTATAAATCTGATAAAAAAGTTCTTGGAGGATTTAGGGATTGGTTGGAGCGAAAATTAGAGTTAATTAGGATTCGATTAGTCAGTTAAATCAATTATTCCAAGAAGTATAAATATCAAACCAAGACCAATGATAAACCAGATAATTCCTCCTTTAAGAAATTCCCATGCTGCTCTTCCAAAATTCCAGAAATCGCCCCATTGATAAGAAAAGCCCCACACTAATATAGCAGAGATAATTAATACTATTCCTATGAAAAGCTCTAACCACTTATTCATTGTAATTTTACAACGCCAATTTAATTTAAAAATATTATCGTGATAAAAAATATACAACACTTAGAAGAATAAGAAAACAAAAATACCTAAAGATTATTTCAAAAAAAAGATTTAATTTAGATAAACTATCTGAATTATTAAAAGAAAATTATGATATTAATTGTTTAATTTATAAAAGAGTTAATGGACTTGGAAAAGAATATTATGAATTAAATATAAATCGTAAAGATGAAATAGAAAGATTAATTAAAGCTAATTTATTATCTAAAGATATAATAAAATGTATAAAGAAAAATTAAAAAAAATAGATAAAGCAATATATGAACTTCCAAAAGAAGGAAGGATGTTGGTTCCAGGAAAGGTTTTTGTGTCCTCTAATTTATTGTTAGATGTAGAAGATGATGCTATAAAACAAATTGCTAATGTTGCTATGCTTCCAGGGATAATAAGGTATTCTATTGCTCTTCCAGATGTACACACTGGCTATGGCTTCCCAATCGGAGGGGTTGCTGCATTTGACGTTAATGAAGGAATAATCTCTCCAGGAGGAGTTGGGTATGACATTAATTGTTCTGTTCGTCTTCTAAAAACAAATCTGAAAAAAGAAGATATAAAGGGAAAAGAAAAAGAGATAACTCATTCTTTGTTTAGAAAAATTCCCTCTGGAGTTGGAAGGGGAAGTAAATTCAATTTATCAAAAAAAGAATTAGATGAAGTCTTAATTAATGGAGCTCAGTGGGCAATTAAAAAAGGTTATGGAGTTGATGAAGATTGGAAGCATATAGAAGAAAATGGAAAGATGCTTGGGGCAAATCCAGAAGATGTATCAGAAAGAGCGAAAAAAAGAGGGATTGGACAATTAGGAACTCTTGGTGCAGGAAACCACTTCTTAGAACTCCAAATTGTAGATGAAATTTTTGATGAAAAAGTTGCAGAGGTTTTTGGATTAAAAAAAGACCAAGTTGTATTAATGATTCACTGTGGTTCAAGAGGCTTAGGACATCAAGTGGCATCAGATTACATAAAACTAATGGAAAGAGAGTATGGATGGCCTGAGCAAGATAGAGAATTAGTCAATGCTCCAATAAAATCTGAATTAGGAAAAAAGTATTTATCTGCAATGGCTTGTGCAGCGAATTTTGCTTTTGCAAACAAACAAATAATAACTCATTGGATAAGAGAAGAAATGAAATATATTTTTCCAGAAATAAAAATTGATGTTGTTTATGACATATGCCATAATATTGCTAAATTTGAAAAACATAAAATTGATGGAGAAGAGAAAGAAGTTTTAGTTATGAGAAAAGGGGCTACAAGAAGTTTTGGTCCAGGAAGAAAAGAGATTCCAGAAGATTATAGAAAAGTTGGACAACCCATAATTATTCCAGGAAGCATGGGAACAGCATCTTATGTTTTAGTTGGAACAAAAAAAGCTGAAGAAATTTCTTTTGGAAGCACTGCCCATGGTGCTGGGAGGGTAATGTCAAGAGGAGAAGCAATAAGAAAATTAAAAAAAGAGGAAATAGAAACAAAACTCGAACAAAAAGGAATTACTCTTGAATCTGGAAGTTATAAAGGTGTTGTAGAAGAAGCTCCAGAAGTTTATAAAGACATTGATGAAGTTGTTAAAGTTTCACATGAAGTAGGAATTGGAAATCTTGTAGCAAAAATGAAACCAATTGGTGTTGTAAAAGGATAAATTAGTATTTGTTAAGAAAATTAAGTTAAGGGAAAAGATTTCATAGAAGAGTTCAACAAGTAGAAAAGCCTCCTCTGACCAACATAGAATATCCAACCAACAACAACTGTTTAAAATCATCTTCCAAGGAAACTTATTAATTAACCCATTTTTTAACAACCCCTTTAATAAATTAAAATCAAATTTTCAATAAAAAATAAATTAAGAAGATTTATAAATTTGAAAAAAGTAATAAAATTATGAAAAGAGGGCTAATAATTTTGTTCATATTCTTATTTTTAGTTAGTTATGTTCATGGTGAGGAGTGGATTGTTTGCAGAAATAGCCCCAATTATAAAAGGGTTACACAAAGAGATCCAATTATTTTAGAGGAGGATAACCTTGGTAAGTCTCGAACAATAAGTACTCTTGTTAGAGGGGTTAAGGATGAACAGGAATGTATCAGAACTAACAGTTTAGATGTAAAAATTAAATTTGCAACAAAAGGTAACACAAAAGGAAAATTATATTTTAATGACGAAAAGATTTTATCAATAAATAAGATACCTGGCTTTAGGAGATATCTTACAAATAGTTACAGAGGATATTATCTTATCTATGATGGTATTTCAGATATTAATGAAACAAATTGTGAATTAAATGAAGGTGAAAATATTATAACATTCGAAGAAGATTACTATAATTTAGATCTTAAAGATTTCTATGTTTTAAATGGAATTTATTATAACATTGAATTTGATAATGGTGAAAGTTTTACAACCCCTCATGAAATAGAATCTCTTTCTTGTGATGGGAGTATAAAAAGTGCTATTATAAATGCTAATAGTAATTTTAATCCTATAGGGTGTTATATTGCTTCAAGATATCAGCCTGGAGGGTCTGAAGCAGATCCTGATTACCACAACTCCTTTGTTCATAATGTTTCAGAAATTAAAATTTATGTTACAAAAATCAGCGATGATTCTCCAGAAGAACAAGATAATCAACAAACAGATAATAGCGAAGCAACAGGACATTACTGTTCAAACAGAACACAGATAATATTCAAGTTATATCAGCAGAATAACTCCCATGCTGGGTTATGGAACAGCTCTTATGAATATGCGATATGTTATAATGAAATATTTGGAAAAGAATATTCTAATAAAAACCCCCATGATTGTAGTGAAAATAACAAGGTTTTAAATTTATTTTATGAAGATAACTCTCATGCAGAAGTTCCTTCATTAAGTAACTATAATATTCCAGTATGTTATGGTGATTTAAAGTGCCATTCCATAAATACAAATAATGGCGATGATTGTGAAGAGAATGAAAAAATAGTTGCAAGTTTATCTTCTGAGACAAACGCTCATGTCTCTGCTGGGGATTATCCTGATTATCCTATTAAAATATGTTGTAGTTCAATATCAGCAACAGCAAATGCTTATTGGGCAAATACAAAAGGTGAAGAAATAGATGAAGCGTATATTAATGACACTGTTTTATTAATTATAAATAATACTGGATTAGAGGCTGGAACAACAAAGATTTTAAAAATTTATGAAGACGACCTTATTAGTGACGACTTCATAAGAAATATAACTGCAACTGTTGATATTGAAGGTAGATTAATTGGTGTTTGGAAAATAACTTATGAAGACTTTAGAAGAGGTCACGCTCTGTTGGGTGATAATGATAAGTTTTATTTTGAATCTGAAGACTTAAATATTCAAAGTGAAAATATGAAAATCAATAATTATGAAAATGATAGCCAAACACAAGGAGTTATAATCTCTCCTATAGATAAGCAGGTTTATTTCAATGAACCTTCTTTAATAGGATTAGCAGAAAACTTCACAGACCCTGATGATGTTCTAACTATAAACTGGAGCTTTGATGAACCTGTTAAATTTAATAATGCAGGCACCTCATATATATTAACAAAAAATGTTACATATACTAAAAAAATATCAAAATTAAAAGCAAATAAAATAAAATTTGTAAATAGTGGCCAGAAAACAATTGAATTAACAGTAAAGAATAATAGAGGTGAAATAGTTAAAAGAGAAAAAATTAACATTCTTATTTTAAATCAGAGTGCAGAGAGGGAAAAACAAGTTTTTGCATATATAGATGAACCAAGAAATTTTAGAAATATAATTGGAAATATTAGTGATGGAGGTAGTGTTCCAATTGATTTTTCTGGTAAAGAAAGCTATATTCTTGAAATGAATCATAGTAACAAAAATTATATAATAAAATGTTTATATGGTGCATGCCCTAATGAAATCCACACTGCAAAAAGTTCAAATATTCCTATTGATATATCAGAAAATAAATCATTACATTCTCCAGAACTTTTATTTAATTGGTCTCTAAAAAAAGATAATGAACAAGAGGAATTAAAATTTTCAAAAAGAGGAAACGAAACAAACAGTGTAAAGGGTATAATTAGAATAAGCAAGAGAGGTAATTACTTAATTAAATTAATCTTAGGCTACGAAGATATTTCTTCAGAAGTTGTAAATGAATTTTCAATAAATTTAGAAGGGGTTTCTTGTAATAAAACTCAAGGGCAATTTATAGATGCTGATGGAAATTCTCTTGGTTGTTCTTACGGGGGAGATATTTGTTGCCCAGATGGAGAGACCTGTGATGAAGAAGAGGGAAAATGTGTTCCAATACCTGGAAGAGAGATAACAACTTGTGTAGATTATTTAACAAAAGAAGATTGTGAAGGAGACTCCTATGGAGTATCAAGTAAGATAGACGAAAAGTGTGGTAAAGATACTCTTTCTCCTACAGGGGAACCAGTAAAAGTTGAATGTTCTTGTGTTTGGAATAATAGTGCCAATATTTGTGATGGAAATAAGAGGTATATAAGGATTATAACAAATGCAGAAGGAAACGAGATATCTACTCAAGATATTGGTAATTGCACAATTAGATATAATAACAATGATGATTGTAGTGATGGATTATTAGATATTTCATGGACTGCAACATGGACCTGGGATAATGAAATAATTAGTAAAAGAAAAGGCAATGTATTTCCTTATAATGAATGGGACAATTACACCTGCGAAGGAAGTTATTGTTACTATGACCCTCATAAAAACAAAGAAAAATGTAAAGATGGTTCAATAACAGTTCAATGTGAATACTCTCTTATTCCATTCTTTGACATAAGGAATTTATTAATAAGCGTTTTAATCCTTCTTGGATATTTAATAGTAAGAAGGAAAAGCTTTGATGAAAAGCCCTAAAGGACATAGGAGTTAATAAATAAACACTAAACAAATTTTGTGAAAAGTTCGATAAATCAGATGCCTCGTTCTACAGAAATAAAGACAGAAGTGCTGCTGAATCCAACTGAAAATGTTGAGCTTTACTTATAAGGGTTTTCTATTAGCCCTCCTATAATTTATATTGAATCGAACTTTTTAACAGAGCTAAAGAAGAGATTAGATTTAAAAACCATGAAATTATTCTTACTATATGAAACATGAAATAAAGATTAGCTTGCTTATTCTTATTATTTTTCTAATAGCACAATTAATTTCATTAAAAGTTATTAGTTACTATGCTTTTAATTTTGAAGAGAATAATCAAAAAATTGACAAATTACCTTATGGTTTTGGAAAAGACAAAGAACAATCACCAATTTCAGCAATTATTCAGATAGTAATTGCTTTTACATTTGCTGTATTTATTATTTTATTTTTATCTGAATTAGAACTTGATTATATAATTAAATTCTGGTTTTTTATTGTCTCATCTATTGCAATGGCAATAACATTTATCTCATTTACCCCTCAATTTTATTTTAAAGAGATTGTAATACTCATTGGAGGAATAATTCTTGGGTATTTTAAAGTTTATAAAAAAAATATATTATTGCACAATTTAACAGAACTTTTTGTATATCCTGGAATTGCAGTTATTTTTGTTGCATTTCTTTCTCAGTGGTCTAATACAATAAATATAATTGTGGCATTATTTCTTCTTATACTTATTTCTGTCTATGATATGTGGGCTGTATGGCATTCAGGTATAATGCAGAGAATGGCGAACTATCACATGAAAAAATTAAAAATCTTTCCTGGATTGCTTGTGCCTTACCTAAGTAAAAAGCAAAAAGAAAAGATAAAAAAAATGAAAAAGAGTGAATTAAAAAATAAGAGATTTAGAGTGAATATAGCAATTCTTGGTGGTGGAGATTTTTTCTTTCCAATGATTATTTCAGGAATATTTCTTATTTCCTCGGGAATATCTTATTCAATTGCAGTTATAATTGGCTCTGTTATTGGGCTTAGCATATTACTTCTTTTCTCAGAAAAGAAAAGACCCTACCCTGCAATGCCTTTTATCTCTGCAGGAATTATTGTGGCTCTTTTAGCAAATTTCTTGATTAGTTTGTAATTACTTTATAAAAGTAACATAACCCAAAGATTTATAAAGGATATAGTTATTATTTAGTAGTAAAATGTTCGTAAAAGAAGAATTAATAAACAAAATAAGGGATATTTTTGACCTTAACATGTATGAAGCAAAAGCTTGGTTAGCTTTGCTTTCAAAAGGAATTGCCTCTGCTGGAGAGGTAGCAGAAATTTCTGGAATTCCAAGGTCAAGAACATATGATGTATTAGAAAACCTTGAAAAAAAGGGCTTTGCTCTTGTTAAATTAGGGAAACCGGTAAGATACATTGGAGTAAAACCAGAAGTAATAATTGAAAAATTAAAAAATAATGTCCAAAAAGAAGCAAGAGAAAAAATTGAGTATATTTCAAGAATAAAAGAAACAGAAGAGTTTGAAAAATTAAAAGCACTTTATGAACAAAATGAAAACTTCCACAAGGAAGCTTCTGCATCAATATTAAGGGGGAAATTAAATATCTCAAACCAATTGAGAGATTTCTTGGAAAGTGCTACAAAAGAAGTTCTTATATGTACCTCTTTATTAGATATTTATCCAAGATTAAGTTCATTTAAAACAATTGTAGACACTCTAAAAAAAAGGGGGATAAAAATAAAAATTGCAATGAGCGGAGAAGAAGATAAAATAAAAGAAGTTTCAGAAAAAATTGGTATAAAAATAAAAAAAATAGATATAAATGCTAAATTTTTCATTGTTGACAAAAAAGAAGCTTTATTTTATATCTCTCCATATGAAGAAAGAGAACAAATAGCTTTGTGGCTTAACTCACCATTCTTTATACAATCTATTGCATTCTTATTTGACAAGGTTATAAAATCTTAATTTTTGTAATTCCCATATCTTTAATTATCTTCTTTTTATTCTTGATAAAACTCTTTAAAAACTCTTTAACTGTTTCTTCAACAATTTCTATAGCATAAACCCTATCATTTTTAAAGAAAACATCTGCGTGTTTTTTTATAAACCTCTCGAGGTTCTTCTTATCCTTTTTGAAAGGTCCTTCAATAATTATTTTCTCCTTTTTTCTAACTTCAATAAAGGAAAATCCTTCTTTTTTTCCAGAATACTCAAAAAAACTTTTAGTTATCTCAAATTTTTTTGAGAGCTCTCTTTTTAAGAATTCGTTAAACTTCAATAACTTAGTTCCTGCAATATCTCCTTCTTGTTTATTTGTCTTGATTATAAGAAATACCTTATTTTCAGATTCTTTTGCTTTTTCTTTTAATTTATCTAAATCTATTTTCTCTTCTACAAAAAATTTCTTTGAAGGTTTTTTTAGAAATTTTTTGCACCATTTTTGAAATTTAATAAATTTTTCATGGGATAATGCTGCCAAAGCATTTCTCCCTTTTAATACAGGGTCAACAAGAATAATTGGAGATTCCAGCTTTGAACTATTCATACTCATTAATGCTTCTCTCTCATTTCTATATTTTTTCTCTATATCAATAAATTTCTTGGTTTTTATTGATGAAATCTCCTTTACAAATTTTTCAAAAGTTTGATAATAAATTAGCAATAGTTCAAGACCATATCCAGAAAAACCTCTGATATATGACTCTGCCCCATAACATCCTGAAGCATGACAGAATGCTTTTGCTAATCGAATTTCATCCCTAAGTTGATTATTTAATTTTTTATTCTCGTACTTTACATGAAAATAAGATAAATCAGTTACATTCTCTGCTTGCTCAGGTTTAGCTATCTTTCGAATAGGGACAATTTCCAGAATAGCATCAGAAATTTTCACCTTAAAATAGTCCCTTGAACCTTTAACAACCTTATATTTTAAAAAGGAGATTATTTTTTTTGTTAATTTTTTCATTTCTTGTTCAGAATATTTTTTATCAAACCTTATAAAAATATCGATATCCATACCATTTCTCTTTATCATAGTACCTTTTGCAAAACTGCCACCAACAAAAACTTCTGCAGAGATATTATTCTTCTTAATTTCTCTTTTCATTTGAGAAGTAATTGCAATAAGTTCTCTCCTAATCTTAAGCACTTCTTTTTTTTGAGGCTTTATCTCTTCTAAAACCTCTTTTAATATTTTCTTCATTTTAAAATCAATTTTTTTTATTTTTCTCAAAAGTAGATGCTAAATCAATTATATATTTTCCCTCTTCTACCTTATATATAATTGGCCTATGTTTATTAAATAAATTAACAATATCTATTTCAAATTTTCCAGGACTTATTGCTCTTATAGATTCTAAATCTAAAACAATGGGAGCATCCTCTTTTTTGATTCCAGACATTTCCCTAATATCTCTCTCAATCTGCTTCTTCTCTTCCTTAGTTAAAAGAGGAATTTTCTCTTTTAATTTTTGATATTCCTCATCCTTGATATAATAAAAAAATCTGCTTCCACAGCTACAGCCTTCTAATATCTCTTTGCTTCCAGTAGGATAGATTTTACCGCAATGAACACATTGGTGTGGCATATTTTTTATATGAAATAATCATATATAAAACTTTGTTATCTTCTGTTATTAAGAAATAGTTCTATTTTTTCGGGATTTTTGTTGATTTCTTTTACAATAGCTGCTGGACCTATAACTGTAAAAGTGTTCAAGTCAGTTCCAGATAAAACTTTTGCAAAATTCCTTCTTAATTTTTCAAAAAGATTTGCTTCCTGCTTTTCAGGAAGAACTGCTAATTCAATTCCTTTAAACTCTTTTTTCTTTCCAATTTCAATCATTGTTTGCTTAATTAATTCAGCTTCCTCCTCTGGCTCAAGCCTTCCTTGCAGAACAATAATGTTGTTTTTAGAAGCAATATTAAGAAGTTTCTTGATTCTTTCATTGCTATTTAGATTTTTTATTCTAGAATAAGGCAAGAATTGAATTGAAAACTTGCTTATTTTGCCTTTCCCTCTTTTTTTTACCATTTTATTTTTTCTTTCTCTTTTTTGATATATTAAATACTTCCCTATAAAATTCTTCTATATTATTACCGTATTTTGCACTAATCCCAACAACAGGATACTCTGGAAAAGCTGCTTTTATTCTCTTAATATCTGCTTTTTTTAAATCAATTTTATTTGCTACAATCAGGACAGGAATTTTTCTAGCAACAAGGTTTCCGATTATTGTTATATTTACTTGATTATAGGGGTTTTCTGTTGCATCTAAAACAACTACGACTACATCCATATCTTCAAGCCATTTTATTGCCTCAACAATTCCTTGAGTTGCTTCTTTTGCTCTTTTCTTTGCTTCTGATTTTTTTAGTTTATATTTTAAGAAATCTTCATAATCAACTTTTGTAGCAATTCCAGGAGTATCTACTAATTTAAGTTTCATTTTTTTACCATCATATTCAACCTCTACACTCTCTCTAAATTGAACCTCTCTTGTTTCGTGCGGGATTTTGCTTACTTTTCCTAATTCTTCGCCTAAAAAATCCTTACAGATTCTATTTGCTAAACTTGTTTTTCCTGCGTTTGGTGGTCCATAAAACCCTAAATTTATATCTTTTTTATTTTTAAACCACCAAGAGGCTAATTTTTCAAAGATTGTTCTTATCATGTCTTTATGAGTTTTTCTTATTTATTAAAGTTTTCTATATTTTAATAATATCTTCTTGGAACAGGATTTGGCTGGTTTGGATGATTATTTTTTCTTTTTAATATTTTTAATATTTTATTAAGCACTCTTGACCCTGGAACACCGGTATTTCTTCCATGAAATTTATTTATCGCATAGGTAATTTGTTCATTAGACCAACCTGCTTTTTTTAGTGCGTTCTCTATTTCATAATCTGTTTTTCCTTTTCTTGATTCTATTGTGATATATCTCATAATGTTTATTAAATCAACTTTATTTTTAAATAAATAAGACTCGTATTTATTCATATACCAAAAAGCAATAAAAATATACAAGACAAATCCTGAAAACAAGATAATTAAAGTATAAATTAATGCTTTCATCTTCCAATCAGTTTCTTCTTTTATCTCAGCTGGTTGTTGTTCATTATTTAATCTTATCTTCCTTAAATCAGGTGATAAGAAGAATTGAACATTATCCTGATTAAGGTCCCCATAAATTATAAAAGATACATCTTGTTTTGTTGGAGATAAGAGGACATAATAATAATTATCTTCTTCTAACTTAGAATTATCTAAAACTTCTGCTGGTTTTTTGATGAAAAAATAAACCTCTTCATTCCCTTGAATATGTATTTTTATGAAATTTATTTTATCTTCATCATCTGGATATCTAATTAGGTATTGTTTTTTAGAAATCACAGGTAAAAGATTCTTCTTAATCCAGTCTTCAATTCCTTGAGCCAGTTCATCATATTTATTAGAATCATATCCACCTGTAACTGCTCCAACTAACTCAGGATTTATTTCTTCTTTTTTTGGGAAAAATGGTTCTTCTAGATAAGACTCAGAGATTTCTAAAGGAATTCTTATGCTAAAAATATCTCTTGTTAAATTTATGTATGTGTCAACAGAATTTGCCTGTATGAACTCTTGTTGAATCCTGCTAAGATTGCTCTTGATTTCATCAATGCCAATTTTCTCCAAAAGAATTCTTCTTTCTAACTCTGGAAGAGATTTGAGATAGTTTTCTATTTTTAGTGTTTGATTTAATTTCTCATAAAGGGTTTTATTTAAGATATCTTTAGGGGAGCCAATAACAATCTTAAATTTTTTTGAGTATTCAAAATTATCTTTTTTGACATTTATTGTTATAAAATAAGTTCCAATATTCTCATAAATATGCTCAACATTGTTTGTTGTTGTAGTCAAGTTTTCTGAGTTATCCCCAAAATCCCATGTATAAACATAACCTTGTGTAAGAGATTCGTTAGGGATTTCTGCTTTTAGTTTAATAGGTATTCCTGCTGCACCAATATTTGGAGTTATCCCAGTAATATCCTGTAATCTTTTTACAATAATTGTCTTGTTAAGAACTTTCACATTTCCAAGAAAAATAGAAATATTATATTCTCCTTCCACCCGGGGGGCAGAAAAATTAGCAGGTACAAGATTAAGTTTTGTGAATTCCATGCTTATTTTTGGACTTATTTCTTGAACATCATAAAATGAATTTTTTTCTGTTTCTCCAGTTCTTTTTCTGTAAATAACTTTTAGATTAGACAAAGTTATTTTTTGAGGGGTTTTTGCTTTTATTAAAATAGGTATAGTGCACCCCAAACTGCAATTAACTTCTTGTTCATTTCCAAATTCTTTAAAGAGATATTGTTCTACAAGACTTGATAAATCATCTCCATAAAAATTTTTATTTGTTATTGAAATTTCTCCAATATCTGCAAATTTTTTACTTTTGATAAAGATATCATATGCCCCAACAAAGTCATAAGGAAGTTCAGGATCACCATTATAACCACATTTTTCAGAAGGATTTATATTACCTCTTATTTTATATTTTCCATTATCATTATCCTGAAGAATACAGATGTAATAATTCTCGGTTTCTTTAGTAGATAGATTAATATCACAAGAAACTTCTCCTCCAGCAGGACTTATTTCTTCACGATTAATTATACAGCTCTTACCTGTAAATCCATGGTCTTGATTATATATTTTTATTAAAACATTTGAGTCTCCATCTTCAACTTTCTTAATCCAAGCACCAACTTTAAAAGAGGGGGATATTGGAAATCTTATTTTTTGACAATACGCTCTTGTTGAAGAAAGAAAATATTCTTCATTTTCTAAATTAGAATCATAGCATCCCTTTTTTGTTAAACAAGTTTCTTCCAACCCTTTTGTATTTATTACATCAATTACACCATCATTCAAAACATCCAATTCTATCTGATTCTTGCAATTTGCTGTTGCGTTGCTTGTTAGATTAAAACCAACATAACTTATCCCTGAGATAATACCATCCACACGAATTCCAAGAATTTTCTCCGCACCATGGTTCAAATTAAAAGAAATTGTATCCTCACCGCTTCCAGTAACCTCATAAGTAGAATTGCAACTTGATGGCTCACAAGAAAAATAAGCAGAATTTTTCCTCAAAAAATCAAGGAGGCTTATTTCTTGATTGTTATATCTCAGATTAAGATTGCTTTCTTGATTTAAACTAATGTTTATCCAACCGTCTAAAATCTGTCCAGGAAGATAATTTTCTTTTAAATCTCCCGGAGGATTTCCAATATTTTCCTGACTGAATGCAAGTAAAGATGCTAAAGAAAGTATTAAAGACAAATTTATTATAATTACCTCTTTTTTCATATTAGTTAAACAGAAAAGAAATTTATAAACTTTCCTTTTATAGATTCTCGAGGATTTAATTAATTTTTTAAAGAAGCTATTCCTAAATATTTCATGATAAAAGAGAGGTATATTTTATTGATAATATTAATATTCCAGATGCTATCTTTTATTAGTTTTTGTTCTAGTGCAGAAGAGATTTCTTCGTGCCAGAAAATAACAAAACCAGGGGAATATGTTTTGAATTCAGATGTTTATACAACAGCGAACTGTTTTGAGATTTATGCTAATAATGCTACTCTTGATTGTAGGGGGCATAAGATATTCACAAATAAACCATCAGGCTTATTGAAATATGGGATTATCTTACGTGGAAAAAATATAACTGTAAAAAATTGTAGAGTTTTTAATTTTACAGAAGGAATTGTATTAAGTATTGATCATTCTAAAAATTGCCAATTAATAAATAATACTGCTAATTTTAATTATAGGAAGGGTATAGGGATTTATACAGATGATAATATAATAATTAATAATACAGTTAATTTTAATTCTGGATATGGAATTTTTATTAGAAACGGATATAGAAATAAATTAATAAATAATACCGCTAATTTTAATGGCCGGTTTGGAATTGGTACATATCAGCCATATTATAATGAATTTATCAATAATATAGTTAATTCAAATGGTGAGGGAGGGATAAAGTGTTATCGTGGTAATTATATTATTCTTAAAAAAAATAAAATGTGTAATAATTCTAGGTATGATTTTTGGAAGAGTGGGTGTACAATAATAAAAAGTTCAGAAAATATTTGCAACAAAACAGCAGGGGATAAATTTCGAGATGAAGGTGTTGAAAATGGATGTAGATACAGGTGTGGTGAAAAAAAAGTTTGTTATTGTGATAGTTATAGTTCTTGCGACACTGCATTAGAGAATAAAGAGTGCGAGATTGTTAGATTAACCAAAAACATAACATCAAGATATAGCTTTAATATATATCGCAATAATACAATACTTGATTGTAATGGTTATAATATAATTGGTTTTCAAGATGGAAAAAGAGGTATAAGTTCTGAAAATAAAAAGAGCATTACAATAAAAAATTGTATATTCCAAAACTGGTCATATGGAATATATTTATTCAAAACAAATGATTCAAGAATTGAAAATGTTTCCTTTCTTGGAAACAATACAAGAGCAATTTATCTTCTTGGTTCAGATAACAACAAGGTAACAAATGTTTCGTTTATAGATACAAAAGAGTACAATATATATTCTTTGTTTTCAAATAAAAATAATTTTGAAAATTTATTCTTTGGAGAATCTTTTTGGTATGATAAAGGAAGTCAATATAATATTTATTTATCATATTCGGATAATAATACAATTGTAAACGCAGCAAAAAAACACTCTCATGGAATATTAAAAAGTCTTGGAATAAATCAGGGTAGGGGTAATATTATTAAGAATTCTGTTTTTTTAGGGGGGTGGGAAATAATAGAGATAACTAATTCTAATAAAACTATTTTAGAAAACATAACTGCTAAAAGTGGGAGAAGAGGTGTTTTAATAAATGGTGGTCAAGAAAATAAGATAATTAATTCAAAAATAGAAGGTTCTGGTTATGAACAAATAAGACTTGATTATGGAACAATTAAGAATTTAATAAAAAATGTGGAGATTAATAACACAAAAAAGTATTCAAGATTTGGAATCTTAATTGGAAAAGCTGAAGAAAATATTATAGAAAATTCAAAAATATTTGGCTCAAGAATAAAAGATATTGAAATTATATTAGGAAAAGACAAAACATATTCTTGCGATAACAAAATAATCAATGTTACAGATGATAAAAATATTAAATTTATTTATCTAAACTATTTGAACAATTCAGGTTCTTTAGAGAACAAAAAAACACCTGAATTAATTTTATGTAGTGTAAATAATTTTGAAGTAAAAAATATAACAATAACCCAATCAGAAGATTTGAAGAGAAACGGAATCTTCGTTTATAATTCCACAAATATATTATTCAAAAATATAAAATCAGATAAAGTTCATACAGGACTCTCTGTTGAAAACTCTGACTCTATTTTTATAAAAGATTCTGAGTTTAAAGAGAGTTATTATAATGAAAAAGATGACCCAAGAGCAGGGATTGCTTTGAGAGGGGTTTCTAATTTTGTTGTTGAAAATGTTTCTATAACTGGAAATAGAAAAGGAATACTTCTTAATGGTTTTGGTAAGAATGGTGTGATAAACGCCTTGAGTACTTCTGGAAGAGTGGAGAATTCAAGGATAGAAAATAATCTTCAAACAGGAATTACTATTAGGGGAAAAGTAGAGAACCTTGATTTAATTAATTTAAAAGTTCTGGAGAATAAAGAATGGGATATAGACCCTGTGCTTCACGAGATAAAAAATTGCGAAAAAGTTAACTTTGAGAATGTAATTGGTTCTGGAAATAGAAAAATAGAATTCTATGGTGGAAGTGATTTTATAAAAAACAAGATACTCTCTGAATTAATTGTTTGTGGGAATGATATTATTATTGAAAATGTAACTATAAATGGTTCAGATAATCTCAAAAATAATGGATTACTGGTTGATGGGAAAAACATTATTTTAAGAAACATTAGTTCATCTAATAATTACTATGGAATCTCAATTATGGGAAATAACATAAGTGCGTTTGATTCTGTATTAAATAACAATATAATTGGTTTCAATAGTGGGAAATCCGGAGGCACATTCTTAAAAAACATAACAGCAATTGGAAACAAAGAAAAAGGAATTTCTGCAGGAAGCGCTCCACAAGAAAAATTCACCATTGATTCTTGTACTACTATAAATAATACTATTGGAATTTTCAGTGATATTTCAGATGTAAATATAACAAATAGCACAATAATAGAAAATAAAATAGGTATAAAAATATATGACCACTCAAAAAGAAGTGTTTTAGAAAACAATATAATAAAAAGAAATAATGAAGGAATCAGAATAGATGTTTCTAATTCTACAATAAAGAGAAATCTTATTGAAAATAACTCAAAAGGAATTGTATTTTATTATCATTGTAAGAATAACAACTGCGACATTCCAGACAATTTTAAAGTGTACAATAATTTATTTAACAATACAATAAACACTTTTTTTGAGATACAAAAAACTTTTTTTGATGTTTTAAAAAAATCTCCTCAAAAAGACACTAAACTAAACGGGGTATTTAATGATGAAAAAAGAAGTGGTGAGGGGATAATGGGCTTATTTAATGTTGGGGGAAATTATTGGGCATATCCTAATGGAACAGGTTTTTCAGAAATATGTGATGATAAAAATAATGACGGGTTTTGTGATATTAAAAAAATTGTCTTCATGAATTATGAACAAGGGTATCTTATGAATTATAATGATTATTATCCAATATCAAAAGATAGTGAATCCCCCAGAGTAGATATAATTCCAAGTGACGAAGAAGTTTTCTTAAATAAAGACAATATCATCATAAAAATAAATGTTTCTGATAGAACATCTTCATGGATTGAGCTGTACTTATATAATGAGAGTGAGAGAATTGTTGATAAAATAAACTTTAAAACAAAAAGTGCTCAGGAAGCAGTGGAACACGAATTTTCTGAGTTAGATAATGGTGTTTATTATATAAATGCAAGTGTTATAGATGGTTTTGGAAATAAAAATTCAACAAAAACCATAAAGGTGGTTATAGATAACGAAACCCCTGAGATAGAATTTACATCTCCAACACCAGAGAATAATACAATAACCAACAAAAGGTATATAGAGATAAATTTAACAACTCTGGACAAAAACCTGAAGAACTCCATAATATTTATTTATAATTCAAAAGGAGAATTAGTCAAAAGTAATACATCTATAGAAAGCACCTTTTTCTGGAACATTACCAACCTTGAAGACGATGAATATTATATAAATGCTACATCTTATGACAAATCTGAAAATAAGAATTCAACTGAAACACGAAAGATAATTATTGATACAACCCCTCCCAAAATTAAAATAATCCATCCTTTAAATAAAACTTACGATATAGATGTAGTAGAATTAAATTATACCGCAAGAGATGATATAGGACTTGATACTTGCTGGTACTCAACTGATTTAGGAATAACAAATACAACAATTACTTGTGGTCAGAATATTACTGGTTTAACCTCAAATGAAGGAAAAAATACCTGGATTGTTTGGGCAAATGATACAATTGGAAATGAAAATTATTCAAAAGTTGTATTTACTAAAGACACAACAATCCCAATATTAGTAGTTTATTCGCCGAAAAATATAACCTACAAATCTTCAGAAATCTTGATTAATTTCACAGCGAGCGATTTATCTAAAATTGATACTTTATGGTATTATAATGGAACAAATAATATTACTTATACCTCTCCACATTATATTAATATTAATGAGGGACATTATACATATATTTTCTATGCAAATGATTCTGCAGGAAATATGAATCAAAGCAGTATAAGTTTCGCACTTGATACAACCCCACCAAAATTCAACATAAATAGGAGTTTAGAGATATGGGATAACCAATCATTAAGATATTATATAAATGCAACAGATAAATCAGGAATAAAGAGTTTTGAATTAAATGATACCACAATATTTGAAATAGATTTAGACAACTTTTTGATAAACAAAAGTAAATTAATAGCAGGAAATTACTCACTCAACATTACTGCAGAAGATTATGTAGGAAATAAAAACACAACTACTCTTAATATTAAAATTCTTAATTCTTCTGAAGAACAATTTAGAGTAGAAGCTCAAGAACCAACAATAAATTATTGTAGAAGAATAATTTACTCTAATAAAGAATATTATTTAACCAATAACATCACTCTGAATGATGATTGTATTAAAATACAAACAGACAACATCACTCTTGATTGTAGAGGAAATTGGATAATTGGTGATGGATATAATTTTGGAAAAAAAGGAATTTCTTTAATTAGCCAGAGAAATATAACAATAAAAAATTGTAATTTCAAAAACATTGGTTACGGAATTTATATTTATGATGTTTCTAAAGTAAGAATAAGAAATTGTTCATTTGAACATTTCGATAAAGGAATTTATGGACATAGTACAGATTTTTTGAATATTCAAAACATTTCTTCAAAAAATGAAATTGGAAAAATAATTGTTCTTGATTCTGGAAGAAGTGTAAATATAACAAAAGTTAAAGCAAAAGATAGTAATATCTATGCTCATAATATTGGAGCATTAAAAATAAGAGATATAAACATCTCATTAAGGGGGAGCAGTGAGGGTGCTATATCTCTTTATGAATGTATTGGAGCAGAATTAGAAAGAGTGATAACTCATTCAAGTAATATAGGAATAAAAATCAAGAGGGGCTTAAGATACACCTTAAAAAACATTACAATAAAAAATAATTATAAAGGTCTTGTTCTTGAAGGAATAGAAAATAGTATATTAACAAATTCAAAGATAATTAATAATCAAATAGGATTGCACTTAACAAGTGACACCAGACAAAATTATATTTTTAATAATTTATTCAATAATTCACAGAATATTGTTTATGAAAGAATTGGAATAAATAAATGGAACACAACACTACAAAAAGTGAAAAATATAATTGGGGGGAAATATAGTGGTGGAAATTATTGGGGAAAAATAGATGGAACAGGTTTTTCAGACACCTGTGAGGACAAAGATAGAAATGAAATTTGTGATTCTCCATATGTAATTTCTAATATTGTAGATAATAAAGATAATTATCCTCTTGCAAAAATAAGATATGGTTTTGAATTAATGCTTTTAAGCCCAATTCATGGAACAAAAGTTGAAAAAGGAAATGGAATTATTAGATTAACTTTTGGAATAAAAGATAATTCAACAAAAATAAAAAATTGTTCCATATATATTAATGAGGAATTAAAAGATACAAAAGATGACCCAAAATTCTACAGAGAACAACAAAGTTATTCTGGATTAATTAGCTGGTTCTCAGAAAGTTTTAATAATGAAGGAATTTATTCATGGAAAGTTGTTTGCTATGATGAGAGAGGAACAAGTGTTGAGAGCAGTATTGAAGAATTTGAAATTGTATCTGCAGTATCACCTGTAGAAAATTTTGAGATAACCTTAATAAGTCCAAATAATAATTCTGAATTAACTAACAATGAAGTATTGTTTAACATTAGTGGAAATTT
The DNA here is from genome assembly GCA_017609405.1 of Candidatus Pacearchaeota archaeon. Classification (GTDB taxonomy): domain Archaea; phylum Nanobdellota; class Nanobdellia; order Pacearchaeales; family GW2011-AR1; genus JAFCDZ01. The sequence goes on along the minus strand of JAFCDZ010000004.1, from coordinate 30,240 downwards.
GAATATCTCCTCATGTAATTTATCAATTAATGGTTCAGAAGAAGAAGCAATGGAAAGAGAATCGCGAAAGAGTTTCACAAAAAACATTAGTTTAGAAATTGGAGAGTATAATGCTAATATCTCTTGTATATCCGAAGAGGGTATGTTATCGGAAATAAAAGGAATCTTTTTTAAAATTATTGTGGGCTCAGGAAGTGGTTCTGGAAGTAGCACAGGAGGAGGTAGTGGCAATTCAAACTGCTATGCAAATTGGCAAGAATATCGAAATGGGGAATGTTTATTATTCAACAACAATGTAAGTAAATGTGTATCTGGAATGATACAACAATCAAACTGTGGAGAATGTGGAGAAGTTTGCTCTTTATTTGGAAAATATTGCGAAAATGGTGTTTGCAAAGAATATAAAGAAGAAGCATATAAAGGTATAAGATGCTCTGAACTCTCATTATTAAGATGCTCGTCATACACTACTGAGGAAGATTGTAATAAAGACAGTTGTAAATTTGGCAATTGTGTATGGATGAATGAAAAATGTTGGGACAATAGGAGCAGAGGCTCATTATATTATATTGTTTGTGATGGTTCTTGTTCTGGTGAGAATGGAGCAGGAAAAATAATCAATTGTACATACATTAAACAAAACCCTGACGGAAGTGAAGAAAAAGAAACAAGAATGATTGATTGTTCTCAATTCAATATTCTTCCAGTATTTAATATATTAAATTTAATCATAAGTATAGCAATATTAATAATAATATACTCAAAGAAATTATTTCAATCTAAGAACTTCTAAATTACGAGGAACATTTGTTTCAGCTCTTTGGGACCTATAAAGTGTTGAAGCTAAGTCTAAACTTTTTGATAATTCACCATGATTAATTATTATTCTTTTTGGCTTGGGCTTCAATCTATTAAAGAAGTTGAGTATCTCATTCCTTCCTGCATGAGCAGTTAATCCAGGTATAGTATGAACTTCAAGATTAATATCAACAGTTTCTTCATGACCCTCAACAATCATTTTTGTCTGTTTTAAACCTTCTTGAACTTGTCTTCCTAATGAACCTACACCCTGATAACAAACAAAAATTATGCTGTTTTTTGGGTTTGGAGCAAATTCACGAAAGTATTCTACTGATGCTCCACCAACAAGCATACCTGAAGTTGCGAGAACAACGCATGGGCCACCTTCAATTACTTCTTTTCTCTCTTGAGGAGAACCAACTCTTTTAAAAATATCAGAAGTAAAAGGATTATTATCTTGAAAAATTTTTGACCTTATATTCCCACCCAAAAAATCCGGATATGCTGTATGAATAGCATTAATATCCCAAATCATTCCATCAATATAAACCGGTATCTTATCTAAAAGCCCTTGTTTTATAGCGTCTTCAATAATTAACATAGTTTCCTGAGCTCTTCCAAGACCTAATTCAGGAATTAGAACTTTCCCACCTCTTTCAATAGTTTTTTTAATTAATTCTAATAATGTAGATTCTGAAACTTTTCTTGAAGGAAGGACATCTTCTTTTGCTCCATAAGTTGATTCTGTTATAATTGATTCTAACCTTGGAAAGTTCGTGTGGGCTGGATCAAGAAGGCGAGTTCTTCCATATTTATAATCACCTGTATAAAGCAAATTATGTGCCCCATTTCCAATATTTATATGAACCATTGCGCTTCCAAGAACATGGCCTGAATTATAAAAAGTAATTCTTATATCAGGAGTTATATCAGTAACTTCACCATAGTTCAAACAAATACTGTGCTTAACCATCTCTTTAACATCTTTTGAACTAAACAAAGGCTCCACTGCTTGTTTGTATGCTACACCTATGAAATCCAAAGAAATCAATGCAGCAATGTCTCTTGTTGGCTCAGTCATATAAACTGGCCCCCTATATCCCATTTTGTAAAGATAAGGCAACAGACCAACATGGTCTAAATGAGCATGAGAAATAATGACTGCGTCTAATTGAGATAAATCAAACTCTGGAACATCTAATTGAGGAAATTTTTCAGAACCCTGAGCAGCAACATCAATACCACAATCCAATAAAACTTTTGAATTTGGTGTGTGAAGTAACAATGCGCTTCTTCCAACTTGCCTGCCGCTTCCTAAAAAAGATATTCTCACCCAACTATTTGATTTTTCAGTGCTCCAATTAGAATAAATTTTAGTCCCAACCTTATTTAAGAATCTTCTTCGATAAGTATTATTTGCATATAAAACAGCTCTTATATTCTCAGTTATCTTGCTTTGAATTGCAGGAGAACGTCTAACAACAGGGACCCAAAGAGTCCTCTTTTTTATCTCATCTAATAGCAATCCTTTTTTTCCAATCACTAATCCTGGTTTTTTTGCTTCAATTATAACAACACTTCTCTGAACATCAAAAATAATATTAGAAACCTCTGCTTCTGGAGGAACAATTTCCTTTATAACATTTTCAACAAACTCTTTATCTTTAAGAATTTTTTGATCAGCCCTCAACTCAATTCTTTTCTTAAATTTATCGACTAACTCTCTTATTTTTCCCTCTCCTTCCTTAAAGAAATATTCATTATCGGTATAAAGAACTATGTTTGCTCCTTCAAAAATTCCTTCCTTAATCTGTCCTTTTAATTCATCAGTTATTGCCTTCAGTATATCCATAAAAACCTCCAAAATTAGTCTAATGATTCTTTAAATTCTTTTTCAAACACTTTTTTAATTCCATCCTTGCTGATAGTGTAAATATCTATTCCATAGCCAGACCCAACATCTCTTTGAGTTGAAGATTTTATTGCTTCTTTTGCTAATTCTATTCCTTCTTTAAGAGTTATGTCTTTTTTATAATTTCTTTCAAGAAATCCAAGAACAAAAGGCATTCCTGAGCCAAAGTTAGCATCATAATCTTCTACTTTTGTAACACTCCCTGCTGGCTCAATAGAATATAATTCTGTAGTTCCATCTTCATTATATCCTGCTAATAAAAAGCCTGCCTGCTGAGGTATCATAGAGGGCTGTCTTATTCCAGAATAAGATAAATGACCAAGTAAACTTGCAGCATCTTTTACGCTTGGCCTTGAGTGTGAGCGAAGTTCTTTTAGTTTAAGTTCTGCTGAAAGAATTTTTGGAACTCTTTGTATATCTGCTGCAATACCTGTCCCAGCCATTACTAAATAATCATTTACCTGGAAAGCTTTTCTTTCTTTTTTTGACATTACAATATTCCCAGCAGTGACTTGCCTATCTGATGCAATCACAACTCCATCCTTGCATACAATACCTACAATAGTTGTTCCTGTTTTAAGGATTTTATTTTTTAATTCATCCATTTTAGAATATCTAAGAATTTATGTTATTGGAACATAACCCTGGTTTATAAGGTTTTTGGTTTGTTTGGCTCTGTGTAAAAAGTGATATAATGCTAATAATAGTTTTTCTAATTAAAATATATAAAAGAAGAGATTTTAAATTTATAAAGAGTATACTTAACAAAAGCCCGAATAGTTCAAGGGATAGAACACAACCTTGCGGAAGTTTGCTCTGCAAACAGGTTGGAATCCAGGTTCGAATCCTGGTTCGGGCATTTGGATTCGAACCTTTAGGTTTGATATGATTACGAACGAAGTGAGTAAGCGTATCAGGTCGAGCTTCAGTGCTTTGGTGAGGCCTAATTTGATTACGAACGAAGTGAGTAAGCGTATCAGGTCGAACTTTGTGAGGCCTGCTTACCACGCTTGGGCGAAGCAGGTCGAATATCTTTGATATGAGGCCCGAATCCTGGTTCGGGCATTTGGATTCGAAGTTTTAGAAGGGTTTCACAAAACTTATAAAATAAAAAAACTTTTTTAAAATATGAAAAAAAGAGGGGAAGAAATAAATAATAAAAAACTAATAAGAAGTTTAAAGATTCATAAACACTCTCATCCTCTTGTAAAATTTCTTGGAGTTTTTTTGGTTGTTATAATTTATTCTATAATCTCAATTTTTAAATTTGGGCTTGATAATGGAATTCTTGTTAGTTTTTTAACTTGGTCTTTTTTTGTATTATGCACTCCTATTGCAGATGCAGGAATTCTTCTTGATTTTCCTTTAAGAATGATTGCAAAAATAAGAATGATATATTCTGAAATTTTTGTATGGATTATTGCGATATCCTCAAATATTTTTGTAATTATAAGATATCCCTGGATATATGAAAAAACCTTTTTGTTGATTCTTTTTAAGCATATACTACTAAATCCAATTCCTTTTTGGAGCATAATAATTCTTTCTGCAATTGGAACTTTTTTATCATTATATTTTGGAGATGAGATAATTGATTTAATTAAGATGAAAAACCAAAGAAGAAAAAAGTACCTTCTCCATAAAGAAAAATATAAATTTGTTATATATCTTTTTATACTTACAGCTATATTTATGGTCTATAAATTTCTAATTGATAAATTTAGAATAAAAATACCTCTAATCTAATTTCTTCTTTCTCTTTTTTGAACAGTATATCCGCACTCATCATTACTGCACTTCCACTTCTCAAAAACATCCTCTTTATATGAAAAAGGTAATAGATACCCTTTCCCACATTTAGGACATTTTGGAAAGATGCAGTTATCTTTTGCAGTTTCTTCTCCCATAACTCCTCCATATATTTAATTGATTATTAAATAAGAATCTTATTTATATACCTTTTGATAATTTATTTTAGGAATCGAAAGATTTAAATAGTATTATGAATATATATTCATAACTAAATTTGGAGGTAAAATGCCATTCGGAGACGGAACTGGACCAAATGGGCAAGGACCTATGACTGGAAGAGGCCTTGGATTCTGTGCAGGATACAATAGCCCTGGCTATACAAAAGGTATTCCTGGAAGAGGAAGAGGTTTTGGATGGAGAAAGGGTGCTGGGTTTGGTTGGAGGTTTTTTGGCTGGAGAGCAAATTCTCAAAGAGTCCAAGGAACCCCTTCAGCAAGGATAAGCAAAGAAGAAGAAAAGGAACTTGTCCAAGAAGAGATTGAAGCTCTTGAAGAAGAGCTAAAAAATCTTAAGAAGAGGCTAAAAGAACTTGATTAATTTTTTATTTTTTTAATATTCTTCTTCAATTCTTATTGCTCTTCCTTCAATTATTGCCTCAGCAAGCTTTTTTCTAGCAGAAGATAAAATTCTTGAAAGAGTGGGCTGAGAAATCTTCATCTTTTTTGCTGCTTCTTCTTGAGGAATATTCTCATAATCAACTAATCTCAATGCTTCAAACTCATCTATAGATAAAGAAACCATTCCCAAATCTCTTAATCTAATTCCAGCAGGTTTAAAAAAACAAACATTCGGTCTTCCACAAATTCTCCTTCTTCTAAATGGTCGTGGCATCTTAAAATTAAAGGGATTTAATAACTTCATAAACTTTTCCCTGCATCTCTTTAAAATCCAAGCCCCTTTCTCTTAATGCTGCAGCCATATTTGGACCAATTCTTCCAGCAATTACCAATTCCACATCTTTATCTGCTAACATATATGCTACACTAAAACCAGCTCCACCACCTCCAACAGCAAAAGGGTTTTTTATTGCTTCTATTAATTCTCCGTCTTCAAAAATTAAATAAAAAGAGGCTCTCCCCCCTCTAAGACTAATTTCTGAATTTTCATCCTTTCCTTCAGATGCAATTGCAATTCTCATTTTTCAAAAACCTCCAAAATTTTTTCTACTAAAACTCCATCTAAGATAGAGAAGATTATCATTAAAAAAGAGAGTAAAGCAACATATTTAACTCCAAAATAAAAAATCATCAACGGCAAAAGAGGAAGTTTAATCGCTCTATTATAAAGAAAAGCTGCAATAAAAGATGGTTTCAATCCTTTTCTTTTCAAATCTGCTAATAAAGGATACCACATATAAATTGGTCCAGAAGATAGAACTCCTCCAACTATGACTAAAGCCCAAGTTTTTATTTTATTCCCCCTCAAGTGTTTAACTAATTTCTTAGGATGAATAAAATAATCAGACAAAAACATTAAAATAAAAACAAGAATAAAAACAGGAATAATTTTAACAATAATTCCAATAAAAAAATTCCAAACTAAGAAAAACTTTTCTGGATTAAGAAAGAATAACAAAAGATATGCAAGCACAACTACAAAAAAATAATACCATCCTGTTGGTGATTTTTCTGATGCCATTTTAAACAAACATAATCAAATATAAAACAACTGCTATGATAATTGATAAAACAAAACTAACAACATTTCTTATAACTGCGAATTTTTTTCCTAATAACATTGATTCTGCTGGAAGTTGAATAATCCCAACAGTTACCCATGCAACAATAAAAGATGTAACAGCAATTAAGCTTATTCCTTGTTTCAAAAACTCTCCTCCAAGAATATAACTAGTAATAGGATTCCCAGCTAAAATACTTCCAATCAAAGCACCAAGAATAGGATCTAAAATAGAACTTCCAGAGAATAATCTTAAAAAGAATTCTTTGGGAACAAGGACATTGACCAAACTAACTAGCAAAATAGTTCCCAAAAGAATCGGTAAGACTCTCCACAATTGGCGACTTGTTTTTATTAAGGAATATTTAATTTGGTTTTGGGTCATTCTCTCCTCATTTTTCCTCCGCATTTAGGACATTTTAAGGTTGAGCATGGAACCCCTCTCTGATGCTTAACCTTGTAACCGCAATTTTCACAAACACAATATCCTCCAGGACCTGCTCCAACTGCTTCTGGAATTTGAGTTTTCATTTTTCCCCTTCTTTGCCATCCAAAACCTCTTCCAAAACCAAATCCTCCAATACTTGAAACTTCAAGAGGAGCAAAAGAACTATCAATAACCTCATGACTTTTAATTTGAATTGCAACATACCCTAATCCATCAATTTTCTCCATTAATTTTTCTTTGAGAGCATTTGAAATTTTAGTAGCTTTTTCTACACTTAAATTACTTGGAAGCTTAATCACAAGATTTGCAGTAATAACTGAACCTTTTTTCTGGGTTTTAAGCTCCTCTAATTCAATTTTTTCATCTTTCACAATCTTTTTTATTTTATTCTCAACTTCTTCTCCTGCAGAAACATCTAATAAAGAGTCTGTTGCCTCTTTCCCAATCTCAAATGATTCTTTTATAATATACAATCCAATTAATAAAGCCATAATTGAATCAGCATAATTCCAATAAGGAGTGATAAGTAAGCCTAACAAAACTGCAATAGAAGTATAAACATCAACTCTTGAATGAACTCCATCTGACAATAAACTTACAGAATTCTCTTTTTTACCATAATAAATTTTCAATCTTGCCATTGTCTCATTAACAATTGCTGAAAAAATCATAACCCCTAAACTTAAAGAGCCTACACTAACAACAGATGGAGATAGAAAATTTTGATATGCTTCGTAAATAATTCCAAGACCTGTTGCAAATAAAATGATAGTTATAACCAATCCAGATAAGACCTCAAATTTATAATATCCATAAGGGTGTCTCTCGTCAACAGGTTTTTTAGAGATTTTAATTCCAATTAAACTAATTGCAGAAGAAAAGATATCCATTCCTGAATGAACTCCTTCTGCTAAAACAGATGCTGAATTAGTTATAATTCCTATTAAGACTTTTGAAACAGCAAGTATAAAATTTGCTAAAACAGAAATCCCTGCAATCCTTTCTTTCATAAAAATATTAGGAAAAAGGGTTTTTTAAAAGTTTTGAATATTTATTCATATTGAATTCCTTGAGTTAAAGCAGACAAATTAACTATTGTTCCATTAATGTTTTCTAATAGAGAATCTAAATTTTTTTGAACTCTTTCAAAGGTTTCAAAAACAAAAAGCTCGGGATTTCTTATTGGGTCACATCCAAAAAGAGTAAATGAAATTCCTCTAACATTTTGATACACTTCCATTGCCCATCTTGGAAGATTATTTTTTCCTGAAAAATAATTCCAAATATACCAGATTTCAAAAAGAGTTTTATGAGAGATGCTGATTTCTTGGCCGCCATCTTGAAAATTTATTCTTCTCTCAAAATGAGCTTTTGCATCATCAAAAGAAGGAAAACAAAGAGCTTTTTGATGCCCTTCTATCCACTTATAATATTCATTCAAAAAATAATTAAAAGAGGATTCGTCATAGGGTGATTCCATGTAACCTAACTGAGAGGTCATTCTAAATAAATTCCAGGTTTCCAAGGTTTGACTTTTTTGGATTTGTTTTCAGGATCATATTTGTCTTTATCATTAACAGCAAAAATCTCAATCTCAATTCCTGCTCTTTTTTGAATATTTTCTTTTTCATTCAAATAAACCTCTTTTTCATCAGGCAAGACATAAATATATGCTTTAGAAGCAGAGCCTCCTTTATCTTTTACTAATTTAACAACTCGAATAATATCTGAAACAAGAGAATCAACTGCTTTTTCTTGTTGCTCTAATTTTTCATCTATTTTTGATTCATCTGCTTCAGGCCATTTTGAATTACTAATAAATGGCTCATTTCCAATTTTTTCCCAAAGCTCCTCTGCAATATGAGGACAAAAAGGACTTAACATTTTCAAGAAATTTTCAAGAACTTCTTTAGAAGTTTTTTTAGGCATTTTTTCAAAAAGTTTTCTTAATTCAATTATTGCTAAATTATATCTAATTTCTTCAATTAATTTTGTAACAGATTTAATTGTTTTATGAAGTTTGCTTTCAGTCTGCTTGTCCTCTTCAATAATTTCAACATTATTATAATAATCATAGACTTTTTCAAGAAATTTATGTCCTCCAATAAGAATTTTCTCATCCCACTGGCTATCGCTATCAGGAGATGCAAAAGACATTAATGCCAATCTAAGGGAATCAGCACTATATTTTTCAATAATATCAAGAGGATTAATAACATTTCCAAGTGATTTAGACATCTTATTTCCATCTGCTCCATGAAGCATTCCTTGATGGAATAATTTGATTGCTGGCTCATCGATTTTTAATAAACCAATATCTCTCAAGAATTTTGTGTAAAACCGAATATAAATTAAATGCATACAAGCATGCTCTGCTCCTCCAATATACAAATCAATTGGAACCCAATAATTTGCTTTTTCTTTATCAAAGATTTCTTTGCTATTATGGGGGTCGCAAAATCTCAAATAATACCAAGAAGAATTCACAAAAGTATCCATTGTATCTGTTTCTCTTTTTGCAGGCCCTCCACATTTAGGGCAAGTAGCATTAACCCAATCTTCTGCAGTTTCTAAAGGATTTCCTTTTCCAAATTCAACATTTTTAGGAAGCTCAACAGGAAGCTCTTCTTCTGGAACAGGAACAACTCCGCATTTTTCACAATGAATCAGAGGAATTGGGGTTCCCCAATATCTCTGCCTTGAAATAAGCCAGTCTCTTAATTTATATTGAACAGTTCTTTTACCCAATCCTCTTTTCTCTAAATATTTTGTTATTTCGTCAATTGCATCATGATTATTTAAGCCATTAAACTCTTCAGAATTGATTAATGTCCCGCTTCCAGTATATGCTCTTGACATTTTTTCAGGATTTAATTCATAGGCATCAGGCTGAATAACAACTTTTATTGGAATATTATATTTTTTAGCAAACTCAAAATCTCTTTGGTCATGAGCAGGAACAGCCATTACCATACCTGAGCCATAATCTGCAATTACAAAATTACCTGCATAAACAGGGACTTTTTCTTTTGTCAGAGGATTAATTGCATAACTTCCTGTAAAAACACCTTCTTTCTCCATTTCTTCTAATTCTTTCTCACTTACGCTTCTTAATCTTTTCAAAAATTCCTCAACTTCTTGTTTTTGCTCTTCTGTAACAAGCTCCATTAATCTTGGATGCTGTGCAGAAATAACCATAAAAGTAACTCCATAAATAGTATCGGGTCTTGTTGTGAATATTGGCCATTTTTCTCCATTAATTTCAAATAAAATTTCTGTTCCATAACTTTTTCCAATCCAATTTCTCTGCATTGCTTTTGTTCTATTTGGCCATTCTTTTAATTCATTAATCATATCATAAAGTTCCTCAGCATAATCAGTTATCTTAAAATACCATTGTTCAAGATGTTTTATTTCAATATCAGTGTCACTATGCCTCCAACATTTTCCGTTATGAACCTGCTCATTTGCTAAAACAGTATTGCATTTTGGACACCAATTAACTGCAGAAGTTTTTTTGTAAACTAATCCTTTTTCAAACATTTTTAGGAAAATCCACTGGTCCCATTTATAATATTCTGGATTTGCAGTGTTAATCATTCTTGACCAATCATAACTTAATCCTAAAGCTTTCTGCTGTTTAATAAAATTCTTTATAGAATTATTTGTATAATCTTCTGGGTGGATTCCTGCTTCAATTGCTGCATTTTCAGCTGGCAAACCCAAAGCATCATAGCCCATTGGATGAAGAACATTAAAACCTTGCATAATCTTAAATCTTGAATAAATATCTCCTATGGTATAATTTAATGCATGGCCCATGTGAAGACCTTCTCCAGAAGGATAAGGAAACATTTCAAGAATATAAAATTTCTTTTTATCTTTTAATTCCTTGACCTCGAAGAGCTTTGCTTCTTCCCATTTCTTTTGCCACTTCTCTTCGATTTTCTTAAAATTTATTTCCACCATTTTTATTTATATGAAACTGTATTTAAAATCTTTATTGTTCTCTTTTTTGGGAGTTCCATTTTTCAAGTAAATCTAATAATGTTCTTTTTCTCTCTTCTGAAAAATTGGCGCCATTTGTCATACTTGGTTTTCTTGGCTTATAATAACCTCTTCTAAAATTCGAACAATAAAAGACTTCTCCATTATCTGGATTGACCATAAAAATAGGAAACTGAGCTATAGAAAAATCTCTTTCTCTGAATCCATTAAAACTCAAGAATTCAAATGGAAAAATACAATTATAAAAATCATATTCCTCTCGCACAGAATAATCTCTTGAATCTTTAGACATTTTACCTCCCTGCTTCAAAAAAGAAGCAGAATTATAACAGCAGTAACAGAACACTGATTAGCAAAGCATTCAAGAATAAAATTTGCTTGCTAATATCCATAAAAATCAAAAAATAAAGGAGTTTAAATATTTTTTGTTCTTTTTGGTTTTGTTATTTATTTCCTACTTAAGAAAAGAGAGCGCAGTGTGGTCGGAGCCGTAGGCGAAGAAGTTTGAGATTTGGGCGTACCTTAGAAGTTGGCGTTGTATCTTCATAGTAGTGAATAACAGAAAGATTTAAATACTTGCTATTGCAACTAGATATAAGGTGAATTAAAATGTCACAAGGAATCGCAGATATGTATCTGCAAGCATTGTATATGCAAGCATTTAAAAGAGGACAAGCATCTAGAACTGCATTGAGCACAGCAGTTGCTACAATAGAAAGAGCGAAAGGCGGTAGATATGATATAGGTGCAATAACTGCTGAAGAAACAGCGAGAAGAGTTTTGGATGATAGAGATAACGGATTGAGCCCCTCAGAAAGAGCAGAATGGGGCGACAGAGTAAGAAATGCATACAAAACTCAAGCTTATCTTTCGTTTACTGAAAATCTTTAGATGCCAACTTCTTTTTTATAATTACTCAAATTTTTAATTTGACTATTTTTTAGCCCAAATCTCAAATTGCAACTAACATATGCGATTTAACGAAGTTCCGAACATAGTGAAGAATTTGGGTGGAGCGAGGTGCAACCGAGCGTAGCCTCTTAATCGCTGTTAGTTTCCCTCGTTAGAGGTTGGATTTTAGTGCAACGTTGGGTGAAGGCAAAAAATCCAAAGTCAGAAGCCGGCGTTAACTTTATATACTACTTTCCAGTTACTATTTAATTATGACTTTAGATGAACAAATAGAAGATTTGCAGTATCAAATTAGGAAAATTGATGGACATACAATAATGTACAATGTAGGAAACAGAATTTATGGTCTATTGGGATTAGGTTTAAGCACAGTCGCAACATATCACTGCCCATATTTAGCACCAATAATCATCCCATTTTCCGTAGAAATGATTGGAGATATTGTAACTGGAAAGCATCATTTTATTTCTTATAGGCTTTTTAAAATTCATCCAAAATATGAATTGGAAAAGTTACTTGTAGAACAGCAAGAGCCGGCTTCTGATTGAAACTAACGTTTTGCGGTTATGAGAAGTTCTTGCGAAGCAAGAATTTGGGCCAAAACGAGCGGAGCGAAGTGACCTCGAGTGTTTTTTGCGAAGCAAAAAATATGGGTGAGCGAGTGCAACGGAGCGAACCGTTTAATGTGTGTTAAGGAATCCGATCTGAAAGCGAGGACGAGGAATAGTCTGCAAGACGGTTTTTCACGAAGTGGAAAAATTCCGAAGAGTATTTCCACTTTCGAGAATTCTTTGATATCGTAGTTAGTGGATTTTTTAGAGAACAATAAAATTTATATAGTTTGAGAAATTAATAAAACTATGAAAATCGACAGAAGATTTATCGATGGAGCATCCGTATTTGGTGTTGCACTAACACTTTTTACGATTAGAAATATTTCGGGAATTGCAACAACAACCTACTGGGTTTTATTAATTTCTGCAATAATTTTCTGGTTGTTCTCGATAAGAATATTTTTTGGAAAAAAGATAGAATAAAAATTCACTAATTTCGTTTAATCAGCGATGTTATCTGAAGTTGCACATCCAACAAAAACAATTTCAGATTGGAGCGTTAAACGAAGATATCAAAATAAGAATTTGAGACTTGTCTCCGACGATAAAAGTTAAAACAGCGACGGAGAAAGTGGAAATATTTTCTTTAACATAAACTATTGTGAGATTTTGGTTTCTATTTAGTCCTAAAGTGGAGGTATAGTAACCCCTCTAAAATCTAAATAGAGATTTTCAACAAACTCAAAATCAACTAAAAAACTTCGCCAATCTTGGGCCTTTTTGTTGCTGATAATTGCTATTTACACCATACTTATTATATGGGGGTTGTTTTAATTTGAAAAATTTTAATCTTCCAATTACTTGGTTATCTCTTAATAAAAACCTTGGACCAAAATTTCTTATTTCTAAAACAATTCTTCCTTCAAAACCAGGATCAATAAATCCTGCATAATGTACCCTATACTCTCCAGTAAAAGAATCAAAAGGTTCTAATTCTGCGCATAAATTTTCAGGGATTTTAACAATTTCTTTTGAAACAAGAATATAGAAAGAATCTTTTTCAATAATTATTCCATTATTTTGGTTTCTTAATTCTTCAAAAAAATAATCTATTTTGTTTTCTTTTTTGGACAAATCAACAGGATATGGGCTTTTTTTAGCAATATAACCAACAACGCCATCTTTTGGAAGATGAAGGGATAATAACACACTATCTCCAAAAAAATGAGGTTCAGCTACACCCTTGTCATTAAAAAGAACCCCTTTATCATTATTTACCTTAATTAGTTCTTGTTTTTCAACTTGTTTTGTTGCTTTGTCATAGAACCTTATTTGATTTAAAGAGAGGCCTTTGTAAACCATTATATCAAAAGAGTTTGAATAAACCTCTAACCAAAGTTTTCCTGAATAATTTTCAGGAATAATATCAAATAATTGTTTCTTCCCCTGGTTTGGTTCTGTTATCAACCTTACATGAATATCTGTCCTTCCAGTAGAGCTTTTTGGATTAGATAATGCAAGAATTCCTTCCGGAAGAGATACTCTCTCTTGCAGCTCAATTATATAAAGAACTCCTTTATGTAAAAAAAGAGGTTTTTCATCAAGATTTAATTTATATGCTGAATATCTTTCAAGATAATCCTCAAAAGAGTCAGAAGCACTAAGGATTGATGAAAAAGGTAAGCAATAAACATAAGAACCGAGAGTTAAATCAAGTGAAGAAGGTTGTATTTGCTCGTCATTTATATTTCCCTGAATAACTCCTTTTTTAATTAATTCCCTGATATCTTTATCAGAATAAACTCCGACCATAACAAAAAAAAGAAAAATAGGTTTTATAAGTTTTTATGGAATTAACTGCTTTATTGAAAACCTATCTATGATGATACATCCCTTTTTATCATTATAAAGTTTCTGTATTTGGATATGATGTAGCAGATAAATGGCTAAGTTTAAAAACAGCTTCTGATTCATGTGGAACAATCTTAGGAAACATGGCTCATTATTGTTCATGGGCAGAACCATTAAATATGATTATAATCATATTATCTATTGCTTTAATTGGATATGGAGCATTTCTTATTTATAAAGGGAAAAAAGAAGAATCTTTACAAAATAATTCTTATTAAAGAAGGATAAAAAGTAAAGTTTCTAATTTAAATTTCTTATCTTAGTAATAATTCAAATAACTCTTCTTCGAAACTAAAAACTTATATATAAAAGAGAATTGATAAAAATATGAAAAAAATAAGAGCATATCTTCTTGGAGGAAAGGTTTTGAGTAATGATTCAAATGCATTTTCATTATTTGAAAAATCTTCCCTTGGAAGCCTTGAAAAAAATATAATCTCTTATCTTGATGAGGAAGTTATTTATTTACTTGAAAAAGAGAAAATAGAGGTTTATTCAAGAAATAAAAAATTATCTTTAGAAGAAGTAAAAAAGAAAATATTAGGAAAAGATAAAAAGAGTCTGGCAAGATACATTGTATTCAAGGACCTCAGAGAAAAGGGGTATGTTGTAAAAAGTGGATTTAAGTTCGGAGGAGATTTTAGAGTCTATGATAAGGGATGTTCTCCAAAAAAAGAACATTCAAAGTGGATTGTTTTTGTAGATTTAGAAAAAAATAATTTTAGATGGACTGAATTTTCCGCAAAAAACAGGGTTGCACATTCCACAAGAAAGAACCTCTTAATTGCAATTGTTGACAATGAAGGTGATGTAATATACTATGAAATTAGATGGGTCAGATTATGATAATATTTATAACTGAAAAAAATCTAATTCTTCTATGAACAACGCTGAAGAAACCAAAAACAGAATTTTGGAGATAATTAAAAAAGAGGGTCCTATGTATGTTATACAAGTTTCTAAAAAAGCTGGAATAGATTCCCTCCTTGCATCGGCATTCTTAGCAGAATTAGTAAATGAAAAAAAATTAAAAATAAGTTATATGAAAATTGGAAGCTCTCCATTATACTATATCCCAGGACAAGAAAAGGAACTTGAAAAATTTTCCAATTATTTAAAAAGTAGGGAAAAAGAAGCATTCTTATTATTAAAAGAAAAAGGAATACTAGAAGATGATAAACAGATACCTCCAATAAGAGTTGCATTGAGAAATTTAAAAGATTTTGCTATTGGCTTTCAAAAAGATGGAAAGATTATGTGGAGATATGCTTTTTATGAAGAAAAAGAAGAGCCACTAAAAAAGCAAGAGGAAGAAAAAAAGAATAATGAGGAAATAAAAAAAGAGCCGCCACAAAAGAAGGAACTTCCAGCAAAACAAAATGTTGAAAAAGATTCAGGAGATTTTATAGAAGAAGTCAGAAAATTTCTTGAAAAGAAAAACATCAAAATAATAGACGAAATTCAAATTAAAAAAAGAGAGTATCTTGCGATTGTTGAAGTTAATTCTGATTTAGGAAAACTTAAATTCTTTATGCAAGCAAAAGACAAGAAAAAAATATCCACCGATGACTTAATTGATTTGATAAAAAAAGCTAAACCATATAATATGATTCCTCTTTTAGTTTCTTCTGGCGAGCTTGCAAAAAAAGCTGAAGAATATTATCAAGATAATGACAATATTATAAAATTCTTGAGATTGAAATAGAACTAATATTCTTCACATTTAAGCTCAAAATAATTTTTTGGGTGGCTACAAGAAGGGCAAGATTCTGGAGGTTCCTTACCTTCATGCACATAGCCGCATTTTCTACATACCCAATAAACTTTTTCCCCTTTCTTGAAAATAGTATCTCCTTCAATTTCTTCTAAAATTTCTTTGAATCTCTCTTCATGATGCTCCTCTGCTTTTGCAATTGCCCTTAAACGAGAAGCAATTTCTGGAAAACCTTCGCTCTCAGCAATTTCTGCAAATTCTGGATACATTTGAGTGTGCTCATAATTTTCTCCATTTATTGAAGCTTTTAGATTTTCAGCAGTGTCCCCAAGAATTGTTGGAACAGAAGATTCAACTTGAATTTCATTAATCTCTTCTCCTGAATTCTCTTTTAACTCATTAATTAATTTAAATAACCATTTAGCATGCTCTCTTTCATTTTCTGCAGTAATTAGAAAAATCTCTGCAATTTGCTCAAAACCCTCTTTTTGTGCAATTTTTGCATAAATAGTATATCTATTTCTTGCCTGACTCTCGCCAATAAAAGCCTTAGCAAGATTTTTGAGTGTTTGATTCATAGGATAAAATGACATCTCTCTTTTATAAATCTTTATGAAAACTTTCAAGTTCTTTTATTGATTTATTATAGATTTTTTCTAAAGAATTATCCTGAGAGAAATAAACTTTAAAGACCATGATAAAACAAATAAAAGATTGTTTAAAAAAGTAGTGTTGGATTTGAAATTATTGAATCTTAGAAAGATCTCCATTAATAATAATCGGTTTAACAGCTTCAATTTCTGTTTTATAGTAAGGGATATCTGGAATGGGGTTCCATAAGAAAATTTTTTGATTTAATACATGGGCAAAACCAATTTCCATTAAAGTATTGCCACCAATATAATTTTTAATACCCTTTTTATTAAAGTTCAAAACAAGAACAGCATCAGCACCTTGCATAGCTCTCCAAAATTCACGAATTGCATCCATGTTATATTTTTGATGAAGTTTGATTTTTTCTTTTTCTTCATCAGTTTTTCCAACTAATGCTTTATGAAGATCTGTAACAAAAGCATCATGACCCAATTCCCGAAGTTTATCTCTAACTTCAAGCATCTTTTCAGTAAATTGCATAGAGCCAATTATCCCAATTCTCATAATAAATATTAAATTAAGAACTATATAAACCTTGTTTTTAAAGTGAGTGGAGGACAAATTGCACATAACAACTTTTTCAATAAACCAGATATTTTTCATAGTAATTAATTAAGATTTTAAAAAAAATTTAGAAGAGCCAGCAAAACAAAAACATTTAAATATGCAATTTATGAAGTTTAAACATGGGAAAAATAAAATCAAGCACAATAAAGAGAGTAGCAGAGGAATTAATAAAGAAAGGTATTGAATTCACAACAGATTTTGAAAAAAATAAAAAAATACTTGATGGTCTAACAGAGAGTAAAAAAACAAGAAATCAAATAGCAGGGTATTTAGTTAGATTAAAAAAGAGGCAATTAAAAGAAGCTATTAAAGAAGATTAAATTTTCTTAGATAATTTATCAATTTTTTTCTCAATTCTTGATAAATCTTCTCTAATTTTATTTATTGTTTTTCTTTTGACTCTATTTTGAATTATTAAAATTATTTGAATAATTATCCACAAAACAATAGAGATACCAAGAGCATGCAACCACAATCCTATATTTCCTATCTCCCTTACAAGATGAGCAATTGTTTGAGTTGAATTAGATAAAACCTCAATACCC
The DNA here is from genome assembly GCA_017609405.1 of Candidatus Pacearchaeota archaeon. Taxonomy (GTDB): domain Archaea; phylum Nanobdellota; class Nanobdellia; order Pacearchaeales; family GW2011-AR1; genus JAFCDZ01. Next base: position 12,725 of record JAFCDZ010000004.1, on the reverse strand, counting down.
ATAAGAGGTTAATGAAATAAGAGAATTTAAATCTTACTATGACAAATCTTTTAAATTGTTTTTATTTGTAAAAAATAAGGGCTCTGTAGCTCAGTGTTTAGAGCGCTGCTCTCATGAGGCAGAGGTCGGGAGTTAGAATCTCCCCAGAGCCATTAATAAATTTTTGCTGGAGAATCCCCTTGCTTTCTTGGCAATATATGAAAATGAACATGAGGGATAACCTGGCCAGCAACTTTTGAATTATTATTGATGATATTAAATCCTTCTGCATCATATTTTTCTTTTAATTTTTTTGCAGTTTCAGTTATACAATCCAAAAGATAAACCCCAAGCTCTTTTGGTAAATCAAAAGTTGTCTCATAATGTTTTTTTGATATAACTAAAGCATGCCCTGGATGAGATTGGTCAATATCAAAAATTGAGAAAAATTCTTCATTTTCATAAATTCTCTCAGAGGGGATTTCTCCTCTTGAGATTTTGCAAAAAATACATTCTTCACTCATTTTACAAGTTCTCCAGCTTTTTCAAATTTTATTTTATTATTGATTAATAAATTAAGAGTATTTATTAATTCAGATATTTTAACTCTTATCTGCCTTGTTGTATCCCTATCTCTAATAGTAACAGTATTATCAATTGGGGTTTTTTCGTCAATAGTAATACAGTAAGGTGTTCCATTTTCATCTTGCCTTGCATACCTCCTACCGATACTTCCACCCTCATCATAAAAAACAGTAAAAAATTCTTTTAGATTATCCTCAATTTCTTTTGCTATTTTGATATATTTTGGATTTTTAACAATTGGAAAAATTCCTGCTTTAATTGGTGCTAAGAATCTTGGTAATTTTAAAACAATGTTCCCTCTTTCCTTATCAAAAGTATATGCTTTAGAAAGGATAGCTAAAAAAATCCTCTCCATTCCAAAAGTTGGTTCAATTACTCTTGGAATAACTTTTTTTCCTGTTTTAGAATCAAAGACTTCAAGGTTTTTTTTGCTTTCTTTTTGATGCTGTGTTAAATCAAATTGACCTCTATTAGCATTTCCAGCCACTTCTCTTGAACCAAAAGGGTAAAGATAATCAATATCAAAAGTTGCTGAGGAATAATGGCTTAATTCATCTTTTGTATGCTCCCTTATTTTTATATCCACTAATCCGAGTTTATTAAAAAATAAAATTTGTTCTGCTAACCAATAAGCATGCCATTCACCTAATCTTTTTTCTTTTAAAATCTCTTTTATTGTTGTTTTTCTTAGAGAACTTTTTCCTTTTTCTTGAGTTTCTTTATCAAGAAAATTAAATTTAATTTCTAAATGTTCTTTATCTAAAATAGGGCATTTCTTTTCTTCAGGATTTATAAAAAATTCGAATTCTGCTATTGTAAATTCCCTGCTTCTAAACAAAAAATCCCTTGGTGCTATCTCATTCCTAAAACATTTTCCAATTTGTGCAATACCGAAGGGTAATTCAACTCTATAGGTCTGAAAGATTGTTTTAAAATCAACAAACATTCCCTGTGCTGTTTCAGCCCTTAGATATGCTGTGATAGGATCAAGAGCACCGATTGATGTTTTAAACATAAGGTTGAACTCTCCCTTCACTTCATATTCCCCCCCACACCCACATTTTACTTTCCCAATTTCAGAGGAATCTATCTTCGTTGATTTTCCGCATTTCTTACAAACTACAGCAACATCATTAAACCTATCAAGATGTCCAGAAGCCTTCCATATTCTTGGATGGGATATAATGCTGGCATCTAACCCAACAATATCTCTTCTATTATTTACAAAGTATTTCCACCAAAATTCTTTTATGTTATTGAATAATTCAACACCTAATGGTCCGAAATCCCAGAATCCCGCCAAACCTCCATAAATCTCGCTTGATTGAAAAACAAATCCTTTCCTCTTACAAAAGTTACTCAATTCTTCAATAGACACTTTTCCCCCCATAAATCTAAATAATAAGCATTATTTTTAAAGTTTGGGTATGCAAAGCCTTAAAAAGAACAGATTATTATATTTATTATTGAAGTTTTGACTTCTATGGAGAGTAGATGAAAATAAAATCAGAAATTCACAATCATTCGAATTCTTGTAAGGAGGTTATATAATCATGAAAGTAAAATCAAAGATTTTCAAACATTCGAATTTAAAAAAATTCAAATGAAAGGAAAAGTGAAGTTTTTTAATAATATGAAGGGCTTTGGGTTTATCAAAGGTGAAGATGGCAAGGAGTATTTTTTCCATCATTCAGATATAAAAAAAGAAGCTTCATTAAGAGAAGATGACGAGGTTTCTTTTGAAGTTGGAAAAGGGGATAGAGGTCCAAAAGCAGTAAATGTAAGTAAGGAGTAAAAAGAAATAATTTTATTTTTTGTTTTTTATTTCCCGCAAAAAGTTTTCTCTCCTCTCTTATGGTGATATTCTTGGCATTTTTCACAGTTTGAATGTCTTGGACAATCCATATATGGACAAGGACAGTCTTTATTTTCTCCCATATTTAGAAAAGGGTTTTAGGTATTTAAATATCTTATTAATGGGTGTCTTAAGAATATATTAAATAAAAATACATAAAAGATATAAACTTGCTTTTAGTGGTTTAAGTATGAAAAAAGCTGTTAGATTATATATAGAGGGAACTGTGCAAGGAGTTTTTTTTAGGTCTTTTGTGAAAATGAAAGCAGAAGAATTAAATGTCAAAGGATTTGTTAGAAACCTTGAAGATGGAAGGGTTGAGGCGTTCTTAGAAGGAGATTCTAATGCAGTTAATAAGATGATTGAGCTTTGCAAAAAAGGTCCAAAACATGCTCAGATAAGAAATGTTGAATTAAAAGAAGAAAAATTCCAAGGATTCAAGACCTTTAAGATATTGCATATTTAATGCTTGATAATAAAAGAAATTTAGACAATATTGCATTCAAGAATTACTTGTTATACCATAAATAATCTCATTATAATACTTACCTTCTTTTGATTTAAGTGCTTCTTTTAATTCCCCTTCTTTTTTATATCCTGCTTTACTTAAGACTCTTTCAACTGCCTTATTTAATTCATGGAAGTGAGCACAAATTCTGTGATATTTTAAAACTTTGAAAATGAAATGTGTCATTAAACTAACTGCTTCTGTCATATAACCTCTATTCCAGTAATTTCTAGCAATCCAAAATCCTATTTCCCCACTTTTATTTTCATCGTCTAAATCAAAAAAACCTATTGTTCCAACAAACTCGTTTGTATTTTTTTTATATATACCTAAAACATAAGATTTATTTTCTAAAATATTTTTTTTACATTCTTTAATATACTCTTTTGCCTTGTCTATTGATTCTGATGCTTTGTAGGGTCCTGAAAACTCATTTAATTTTGGTTCTTTTGAGTATTCGTGGAGTTTTTTCGCATCACTTTCATCCATTTCTTTTAAATAAATTCTATTACCTACAATCTTTATTACCATATTAATTTTAAAAGAAGTTAATTTTTATAAGTTATGAATTTTTCCGAAAGAACTATGCAAGTAACGAAGTTACAAGAATATATTTGGGTATTGAGTGAGACAGAACAATTTGCTTTATCTGACTTCATAAACTATTAAGCAGGAGTTTTGATTTTCCAACCATCAATATTAAATCCTCCCATTCTATCAAAAACATATTTTGTTAGTTTTTGATACTCTTTCATCATTTTAGATTTATTTTTAAGATTAATAGCTCTTACAAATAGTTTTACAAATTTTTTATCGGGAAAATCACTTATAAGATATTTTTTCTTGTCTTTTTTATTTACAAGAAAACGTCTTAATTTATGAACAGGTATTGAATCAAATTGTAAAAATTCCGCATATGTTTCAAATAAAAAATTCAAGTTATTATAGAAAACAAAAAAGAATTCTTTTGCATTTGCTTCAAAAACTTCCTCCAAATTATCACATGTGTCCCCAAAGATGATACTTTGCAGATTCCACCTGTATTTTGTTTTGTTTAGGATATTTTTTTATGAGATATTTTTGTGAATCCTTAATCAATTTTTTTAATTCACATGTTTTATCAAAAAGAACTTTGCCAGTGCAAAACATATGAGCATTAACTCTCCTTCTTTGTTTATAATCGTCTTCAAGATATTCATAATATTTTTTATAGGATTAGCAAAATATTCAATCAAAATTCCATTGATGATTTCATTACCTCTTTCTCTCCAAGAAGTTTTTGAATCTAAAATAATGTGAATGTCAATATCAGAATGTTTGCTGGGATTTCCAGTGATGTAGCTTCCACAAACAAGCGCACCAATTACCTCCTTTTTATTTTCCCATTTTTTTAGAAATTTTTGCAAAGCAATTTCCCAATCCTTCATCATATCATAAATCTTGTTTAAGATATATAAATGTTTTCGTGTATTATCAAGTAAAACTAATGCTTATAATACATATAATTTAAGTTTCTTGAGCGAAGCGAAAGAAATCCCGAAGAGTTTCAGTTTCGCCCGTTAAAATTAAATACTTAAATAAAACTTCTATCTTATATGATTAAAACAATCAGAGATTTAGAAGAAGAATTAAAGAATATACCACAAACTGAGCTGTATAGATTTATGGAATTAGCCATGCCAGAATTATGTAGGTTAGTTAAACCTGGACACAAAGTTGAAGTTTATCAAGAAGGTTATTTTTGTTCAAATTGTAACTCTAAATTAAATGAAGAAGAGGCATGGTGGCATTATTGTCTAAATTGTTTAGTCAATTATGATTGTTGTGAAGAAGAAAATGAACCATGCGAAGTTTGTGGATCTGAAGTAGAAAAACTTGTTCTTGAAACACACAAAAAACTTAATCAAGGGCGAAACTGAAATTGAATATAACATAAACTATTGTGAGATTTTGGTTTCTATTTAGTCTTAAAGTGGAGGTATAGTAACCTTTATAAATTACAAATATAAATAGAATTATGCAAGAATTATTAAGGGAATTACAAGAAAATCTTGAATTAAAGAATTATTCTAAAGAAACTATTAAAAATTATTTGCTTTATGTTAAGAACTTTCTTGAATTTGCAAGCAAAAAAGGTATCAATTCAGAAAGTGCAAAAAGATTTATTCTCAAATCTTTAAAAAATAAAGAAGCTTCTTCTGTAAGAACTATGGTTTTTGCTATTAAATATTTTTTTAGGGAAATTTTACATCAAGAACTCAATATCCCAAACCCTAAACAAAGTAAAACTTTACCAGAAATTTTAACATCCAAGGAAATTAAAAAAATGGTAAATTCAACTTCAAATATTAAACATAGACTAATAATAAAATTACTCTATGGTTGTGGTTTAAGAGTTTCTGAAATAACCAATCTTAAAAAAGGAGACATTAATTTTGAAGAAAATTTAATCAAGATTAATTTAGGAAAAGGAAGAAAAGATAGATTTGTCAATATTCCTGAATCTATACGAGAAGAATTAAAGAGCTATTGTAAACTTTCAAATTCAAAAATTTTATTTGAATCTAACCGCAAAGGAAAACTAACCAAAAAGACAATTGCCCAGATAATTCAGAACTCTGCAAAAAAGGCGGGAATTAAAAAGCGTGTTTATCCACATTTGCTCAGACATTCATTTGCAACACACCTCCTTGAATCTGGAACTGATTTGAGAATTATTCAAAAGTTACTCGGACATTCTAATATAAAAACAACTCAAATATATACACATATTTCACAAGCTTCAATAAAGAATATTAAATCTCCTTTAGATAACTTATGATGATATACACAAATTCTGACGGGGGTGCGAGAGGAAATCCTGGGCCAGGAGCAATTGGAGTAATTGTAAGAAAAGACGGGAATATTTTAACAAAATATTCTGGATTTATTGGAGAAAGAGTTACAAACAATATTGCAGAATATGAAGCTCTTATAAAAGCCCTTGAGCTTGCATCAAAATTTACAAAAGAAGAAGTAACTTGTTTTCTTGATTCTGAATTAGTAGTCAAACAACTTTTAGGAGAGTATAGAGTCAGAAATCAAAATCTTCTCCCTCTCTTTATAAAAGTTCAGAAACTAATTGAAAACTTCAAAAAAGTAAAATTCATTCATGTCTCCAGATGGGATAAATATCAGCAAATTGTAGATGAATTATTAAATGAAGAGCTTGATAACAAAGGATATAGGAGATATAGGTATAAGAAAGGGAAGTTTTGATGTTTATGGTGAGAGATATTAGAAGAGGGGGGGTTTAATAGATGGGCTATTACGGAAGGAAAGGTTCCTAAAGGACTAAGAGTGGAAAATTTATAAAAAGAAAATCGTTTCCACCGCCACTGTAAAATTGTTCATAAAATTTATAAAGAAAGAAGTAAATAATATTACATAAAATTAAATAAAAGGAGTAATGGTGGCTAAAAAGAGGGTTACTTTGTTTGTTGATTCTGAAATTTATGACAGATTTAAGGAGTATTGTGATAAAAAAGGTGGGGTCATCTCTAAACAGTTTGAAAACTTTATGGAGAAAAAACTCAAAAAAGAGGACAAATAATGGAAACCATTTTACTACAAAAAAAGAAGGATGATGTACTTAGAATAGATGAAGCAACATTAGAATCTATGCCATACGAAGATGAGATTGTACAAAATGTTATTCTCAAAATTAAAGAACAGAAATTATTAAACATCCAAGAAGATACATTGGGGGCTCTTTTTGAAAGATTAATCAAGGAAGAAGAACGAAAAAATTTAGGACAATTTTACACCCCTCAAGAAATTGTCAATTATATGATTAATTATCTTAATATAAAACCAGATTCCAAAATTTTGGATCCTACTTGTGGATGTGGGGTTTTCTTAGTAAATGCGTATAATTTCTTAAAGAGATTGAACAAAAACGCATTAAATAATATTTATGGTGTAGATTTAAATGACTCTGCTACAAAGATAACCAGAATTAATCTCTGGTTAAGGAATGGACAAAATACAGAATCTTTAAGAATTCTAGAGAAGAACATAAGAACGGGTAATTCTATTGTTGGAAATAAAAAAATAGATAATAAAGCATTCGATTGGGAAAAAGAGTTTTCAGAGATTCTAAAAGATGGAGGATTTGACTTTATAATTGGAAATCCGCCATATGTAACATTAAAAAATGGTCGGGACTATGACATAAACGAATCTATATACTCCAAAATTGCTAATGGAAGCACAAACGCGGCATCGTTAGTTATTGCTAAATCTTTTGAGTTATTAAAGGATGGGGGAATAATGGCTTTTGTTTTGCCAAAGACATTATTGAGAGTTAATTCTTATTCCAGATTAAGGGCTTTTTTACTTGAGAATTCAAAAATATTGCATATTTATGATCTTGGTTCATGTTTTAAGGGGGTAAGGGGGGAACAGATTATTTTGTTTATTAAAAAAACAAGAAACAAAAATGAATTAAAGAATCATAAAGTTTTAATTAAAGTTTTTGAAAAAAAAGAAAAACCCTTAGAAGAACAAAAAGTATTTTTAGTACCACAAGAAATATTCAAGAAATATAATAATTTCTTAATGTTTGAGGAAAAGGCACATTATGAATTAATAGAAAAAATAAATAATTCTGGAAAACCGTTAGAAAATCTGGCAGAGATATTTAGGGGGATTACCATAAGTCCAAATTCTTCTTTAATCTCCAAAACAAAAAGTAAGAATAATAAACCAATAATTAAAGGAAATAACATTTCTAAATTTTCTTATTCTATTACATACTACATAGACATAAACAAAGCAGTTAATAACACACCAAAATTAGAGCTAATTAAAAACGAAAAGATAATTTTACAAAATATTTTTTCAAGTGAAGCGGGAATAATATCAGCTATTGATAAAGAAGGATGTTTAACTTTTGATACCATAACAAATATAGTCGTACATAATAAAACAATAGATATAAAATATCTTCTTGGATTATTGAATTCTAAACTTATCAATTTCTATTTAATGTATGCAATTTACAACAAATCAAAATTAACAATGCATACCGATAATGTATATCTTGGTAAAATACCTATTAAATTGGTTGATAAAAAGAAACAAAAAAATGTAATTAAGATTGTTGAAAAATTAGAAAGAATAAGAGATAAGAAAAAACTTCTTAGAGAACTAGATAATTATGTTTATAAGCTATATGATATTAGCAAATCTGAAAGAAGGATCATTGAAGATTCATTAAAAAAACTGATGTCAGAAAAAAGTTTATGGTGAGAATGAAAAAAAGGATGAACAATTTAGATGGAAAAACGTGGTTACAATACTCTTTTAGTATTTGGAGGGATATTGAAAAAACAAGTGAGGAAAGAAAACTTAAACATCCTGCAATGTTTCCTACCAAATTAACTTCTAGACTCATTAAAATTTTTACAAAAGACAAAGGCGAAGTCATTTTGGATCCTTTTTTAGGAAGTGGCAGCACAGTAGTGTCAGCATATCAACTGGGAAAGAAAGGAATTGGTTTTGAATTATCGGAGGAATATGTAAAATTAACAAAAGACAGAATAAGAAATGTTCAATTAAGTTTAAATCAATCAAAAGAGGATTTAATTAAACCAGAAATATATAACAAAACTGTGTTTGAATTACCCAAAATATTACCAGAAAATTCTGTTGATTTAGTAATAACTTCTCCACCATATTGGGATATACTTACACAAGTACGTTCTGCTGATAGAAAACAGATTAGAAAGTATAGCGATTCTGAAGAAGATTTAGGAAATATACATGACTACGATAAATTTTTAGAAAAATTAAAGGAAGCATTTGTTGGAGTTTACAAAGTATTAAAGAAAGGTAAGTATTGTATTATTGTAGTTATGGACATCCGCAAAAAATCTAAATTTTATCCATTTCATATGGACATTGTAAATAAGATGAAGGAAATAGGATTTGAGCTTGACGATATAATAATATGGGATAGGCAAAAAGAATATAATAATATGAGGCCATTAGGCTATCCGTTTGTATTTAGAGTAAATAAAATACATGAGTACATACTTATATTCAAAAAGTGATAAAAATGTTAAATCCCGATATAGCTTATTTGCTTGGAATGATTGTAGGGAAAGGACAAATTATTAGAGGTAATAAAGAAACAGAGATAATAATAGACATTCCTCATAAAAATTTGGTAATTGAAGGTGAGAATACCCAACAATCAATAAAAGCTAGTTTGTTAGATATTGTTGGAAGGTTAAAACCACTCGTCGGGGTAGATATGAATTGGGACACCTCAAAACCAAATATTGCTCACATATCTTTCTCAAAACCTAACGGAGATTACCTAATAAGAACAATAAATGCGTATCTTAAAAATAAAATTAGCTGGAGAGATTTTAGGATACCTAAAGAAATATTCAGTGCACCCAGAGATGTTAAAATAGAATTTCTTAGAGGAATCGCCGATGTTACTGCTCATATAAGAAAAAGTAATGTGGCTTGGAAAGATTTTGAAAATAGAGTTTATATAGAGATTATGACTAATTGGGATCTTTGCATTGATATTGCCAATCTATTAAAAGATTTAGATGTTCCTATCCATACAATACGATTTGCTCACCCAAACATTGTTGATCCTACTTTAAAATTCTATAAGGGGGGAATGAGAAATTACAAGGAACATCAAATAAAAATATGGGCTGAAGAATTTGAGAAAATAGGATTTAATGTTGAACACAAAAATAAACTTCTGAAAAAGTTTGCTGATTTGAATAGAAAAAATTGGGAAAAATATGCATCAAAATCCAAAAAATATAAAGGAAAACCAATTTCAGAAGCCCATCATAAATATTATTGGGAAACAAGAGACTTAACAAAGAAAAAACAAAAACATCCAGATGAAAATCATCCTTCAATACATCCTAAAATAAGAGGAAAACATTTTGATAGTTGGAAAGAAATAGCAAAAAAGTTAGGTTACCATGAGTAAGGAAGAAGAAAAACTGTATCCTGAAATAAAAGAATGGCTACAAAATTATCTTAATGATAAATATAGAGGTTATACTATTGAAACAACTTATGAGACATCAAGAAGAAATTTAGATGTTGTTCTCAAAAGTAAAGGTATAGAATGTAAAGAAGCAATTGGCTTAAACATTAAAGTAGACATTGTTGGGATTCTAAGGAAAGGAAAAGACTTTAAACTTGTTTTTGTAGAAGTAAAAGATAAAAAATTAACACTAAAGGATCTAGGTCAACTTTGGGGCTATACTCAATTATTAAATCCTGTTGAATCTTTTTTGATTTCTTCTAAAGGTTTAGGTAGATTGTCCCATTTGTTTAATATTTTAAGAAGAGAGGATTTATTGAAGTATGGAATAAAGAGCAACAAATTTATGCAAATTGCTAAATGGGACAAAAGGAGAAAATCAATAGATTATGCTAGTTTAATACCTAAAATTTAATTCTCATATTTCTTGAGAATATTCTTAAAAAAAACGAAAAATATTTAAACTTTAATTTTATAATATTTGTTATGGTAGATATATCAAAAATTGATGAAAATACGGAAAGAAAAAAGATAGAAGTTTTCCTAGCAAAAAATAAGAAAGCTTCAATAAACCAAATATCTGAAGGAACCAAGCTTTCATGGGCCACCGTTAAAAAACATCTTTATTATTTAGAGTCGATCGGAAGGGTGCATGGAGAGAGACTAGGTAATTCTATAATTTATTTCTTTAATGGAAATGGACAATGGCAAAAAAAAGTATGGTTAAATAGCAACCATATATTGTTCTTGGATACTTTTGTTTCTCCTTTTGGCGAACCATTTATCCGCATAAAAGAAGCAAAGAAGAAGGAAGATAGATGGGAAACTTTTGGTGAGATTATGATAACTAAAGATAAAATAAAAGACATAATGTCATTTTTAGATATAGTTCAAAAAAATATACAAAACTACGGAGGTGCTAAATCGTGACAATTGTATTGGGCAAATCAAAGAAAATATCTTTTGAAGGGCCGTTTGAGATTACAAAATGGGACCCTCCTTTTAGATCTGCGGTTTATGTAATAATGGTCAAGGGGAAAAAGGAAGGATATTATCGATTAATCTATGTTGGAGAATCTAGCAATCTATCGGAAAGAGGTTTTTATAAATCACATCATGCTTATAATTGTTGGGTTAGAATTGCAGGAAGCGAATCAAACTTATTTATTGGTATTCATAAAATGCCAGAATCAACTCAAGAAGATAGAACAAAAGTAGAACAACAACTAATCTCTGAGTATAATCCAACTTGTAATGGGTGATAAAAATGAAATCAATTAGAAGAAAAGTGCAAAAAATAATAGATGGGGATACTTTTGTAATTAGAAGAAGAGTTATGGGATCTCAATATATAAGAGTAGCCGGTCTAAATGCTCCTGAAAAAGGGCAAAGAGGGTATATGCAAGCAAAAAAGAGATTAGCAAAACTAAAGGGGCAGGTAGTGACTCTAAGACCAAAAGGAAAATCATATGGTAGAACAGTTGCGGAGGTTATATTCAAAAGAAAAAAATTGAGGTAATCAAATGACTATAGCGTTTATGGTTGAGAGTTTGGTATTCATCCCAAAAATAATATCTTATGGTATGTTATTTCTATTAATTTTATTTGGAATAAAAGAATTTAGACAAGGACACATTGGAAGATTAGGCATAGTAGCCAATGCCTTTTTATTATGGCAAATATTTTATAGTGACTGGTCTAAATTACCAGAATTGTTTCAATGGTATCTAAATGGTGGTACCATATTATCAATTATAGCAATTCCTTCTTATTTGTTTAATGTAAGATTACCAACAAAATTTTATCAAATTGCATTTTTAGGTTATGGTTCTCTTTCTGTATTAATTGCTATTTTCATTCCTTTTTTAATTTAAATATCTTAGTTTTATTAATATTTGCTGTAAAGCAAACTCTCTCTCAAAAGACTAAAACCTCTCGCTGTTAAAAAAATCTCTCAACAAACTAATGAGATAAAACTGGACTTTTTTCTTTGATATGCGGAATTAATATAACTGCTTTTTCTTTTGTTTTATCATCAGAAATGCAAAATTTAATAGCATCCATATTTCTAAAATTAATAATCTCCATTTCTATTTCTTTAATCTTTGAAAACTCTTTAACCTTTGAGAGTATTTTTGAAAGAACTTCTGTAACATTAAGGATTTGCATAGCTACTAGATTACCTTTATTATCAAAATCTAAAATAAAATTTCCTAATTCTACTGCTCCCTCTGATTTTTTCTCTTCTAAATAAATAAACAGATCATCATTTTCATAGTCATAATTAAAATTAAATTTTTCCATTTTAACTTATTGCCTTTTGCCAATCCCTATTTATTTTAATAACTGTTACTATAATAATCTTTTTATTCATCACTAAGATGTATCTATGATATAAATTTTTGAGTAGGCAAAATAACAATCATATTTTTCTTCATTGGGTTTTTTAGCATCCTGCTTTCTTACATAAACTAATCTTATAGGATTAAGTATATTCTTTTTAACTTCACTCAAATCAACACCCCTTACCGACGCTTGCAAGATAGCATGATCTGTTACTATAATATCTTGGTAGTTATATCTTTTTAATTTTTCTTTAAACTCATTTAAATCCATATATAGTATAAAATAACCTATTTTAAATAATTTAAGTTATGATTTTATTTCTCTTTGGTTTTGATGCTAAACATTACAAAAGGAAATAATTGTTATAACTCTTAAATAAAGGC
>JAFCDZ010000024.1 GCA_017609405.1 Candidatus Pacearchaeota archaeon | reverse complement strand
TTTTAATTCTTCTATCTCTTTTTTCTGTTCTTTTATTTTTAAATCTTTATAAACAGTAGTTACTGTTTTCTTTCCTGTCCATATTTCTTTGATTTCTTCTGGAGATTTTTCTTTAATGGTTTTTGCCATATCTATAATTCTACCACTAATTCCAAAGACTTCCCCACACTTATCTCTTGCTTGACCTTCAGGAACTAGTTCCTTAATCCCTTCATTTCCTGTGGAAAATTTAGAAGATTGAAACGGATTTAATGAAAATGAGGTAACCAATTCAACGAAGCAAATGCTTTTTGAGAATCAGTTAAGTGTCTTCTTTCAATGTTTTTAGAAATAACAAATTGTAAAGGATTATTTCCTTCATATTCTTGAAATTTCTTTTTTGTTTTTTTATTCATTAACACCTCTAACCTCCTTTGCATGCAAGACAACAATTCAGATTATTTAAACATGGTGGCTCGGAAGCCACCATGCCTAATACTAACTTTATTAAAAACCGAAATCATTAATAGAAAACTCAATTCTATTAATTCCTACGGACATAAAAACATATCTTTTATTCTTTTAAGTTTATGCCTTAAACATTCTGTAATCCAAACCAGAGCTGCTCTGTTCTGGTGCATTTCTTAACTATTTCTTCATAAATTATCGGTTTATCCATAAAGTTTAGCTACTTCAACCCCTTGTTTTCCGCTTAACAATTCATTTATCGTCGGTAGTTTAATTTTGGTACTTAGTGCCATTTTTAAACTTTGCCTTTTAGATACCTTATTTTTTATTCTTTGGGATATAATGTTAGCCACTTCTTCATGCTTTTTTCCATTAAGAATTTCATTTACCGACGATATGTTAATTTTATCACTAAGTGATTTTATTAACATAAAATGCTTTTATCATTTCATACGCAACCACAACATAGTTTTTATTAAGATTTTTCTTCGCCATTGCTCTTAAACAGAATTATGTGTAATTAATAAGTTTCAAATCCCAATATCAACGAAATAACTTTTACAGAAGTAACCCCGACGACTAAATAAAACCAACCACTACCAAAACAACTTTTAACAAATTCTTTTATCTTTCCCATGAACATATTTGTTTCTCTTCCTTTTAATATATTCGGTGCAGGAAGAGAGAAGAAAAACCTGCACCTGTGGATATGTGATTTATTTTTTCTTTCCTCGCTTACCTTTTCTTCTTCGGCGTGGAAAACTTGCAATAACTCGTTTAGCTCTTCTTAATCCCATTATCCTAAAATCCTCATAATATTTCTTAATTGAACATTACCCTTTCTTTTCTTTTTCTTGCTTCCTTTACGAACCTGAGCTAATCTTCTCGCTGTTGTGATTTTATTTCTCTCCTGACGAGTATCCAAACCATACTGTCTTCTCTCAATAAAAATATTCTTTAATGGTTTCTTTCTACCCCTTTGTATTTGGTAAGTTCTAAACTTTTGTTTTGCAAAACCCCAATAGTTTGGGGGGACTTTTAGTTTTGGTTGAACTGCTTGTTTCTTTGTTTTTCTAATTGAAAACTGTCTTGATAAACTTGTATCTGTTATGAATGAACCAATGTTAAGAGCTTGTTGTTTACTAACAGGTTTCCTCGTCGCCCTGATTTGTTTTCTTCTTGATTTTATGTAAGTATGATAACCAACCTTGGCTTTTTTCTTTGTTGGTTTCCTCTTTTTCATTCCAAAACGAAAACCAAAAGCTCCTGCTGGGGTTACTGGTGTTGGTGTTGTCACAACAGCGTCACTAAAACTTAAACCTCCGCCTAAACCTAATAATTTTTTCTGTTGTTGATTAAACTGTTGTAGTTGTGCTAAACCAAAATCTAATCCGGTGACAAACTTTGGTTTCTGAAGAGCTGCTCCGCCCAATTTAACACTCATTCCTAAACCTGTTTTTTGTTTTGTTGGTTCACCAAAACCTAAAGCGCTCATAACGTTTTGCTGTTGTTGTGTTTGCCGTCCTAAACCCAATGCTTGAGCTGTTTTTGTTTTAGTAACTGTTTTTACAATTCCTCCTGTGGCTAAACCTGAAATAAAACCACTTGGAGCTTTTGTTTTTGTTGCTAACTTTGTAGCTTCCCCAATAATCCGCTTTTCTAAACTCGTTTGAGTTTTTAATAATTTTTTTAAACTTGCTTTATGCTCGAAGAATAAATAACTTTTTTTACTTGGAATTATTATTCTGCTTGGATCTGTCTTCGGTAATGGCTTTAAGACTTTCCCAAATCCAAACTCATCTCCGCCTTTTACGAATTTAGTTTTTCCTGCTCCTCTTAATGTTTTCAAAAACTTAGAACCTATTATTCTATCGAGCTGGAAACCCGCACCTCCGCCTGTCGCCAATTCGCTGTCTTCTAAAGCAACCTCAAAAGCTGTTTTTGTTTGGAAACCTTCCTTTCCTAAAACTCTTGTTTGTGTTGTTGGTGTTCTTTCAATCAAAACACCTAAATCTTTTCTTGGTGTTCTTTCTGTTATTGCTCTTGCTCCAAAACCAAATGGCTCTTCAAAACCTTTTGGTGTTTTCTTTCTTAATACTCCTCTCGTGCTTCCAAAAAATAACTCATTTACATCATCCATCTTAAAAAGAGTTTTAGTTTTGGTTTCAGCTCCGAATAAAAATTCCTGCTCTCCGAATAGAGTTCTTGTTTTTGAAACTCCTGTCGTTGCTGTTATATCGTCTTGCGTTACACGACTAACAAACCTAACATCTGTTTTTGGAAAACCTCTCGCTTTCCCAATCAATCCAACTGTTTTAAATGCTAATTGTGGAAGTAATATTGACGTTAGAATTTCACCTGTTGCAGCCTTAGGTTGTGTTCTTAGTCTCTCGCCAAATGAAACAGCAACTAATCCTGCTGCAGCTCCTATATCGAATGTTGTTTCGATTGGATGCAAAACTGCTGGTTTCAATACTTTTGCTGTCTTGGTAACACCTACATCTTTGTCTAATGCTGGATTTGTTAGAAATACATCAAATAATAAACCGCCCTGCTTCTTTATGTCCTCGAACGAACTTAAACCACTAAGCCCAACACTCTCAAAAAATGATAATTCAGAACCTCTAAGTTCTTTTGTTTGTAATCTTGAAAGCAAACCAATTCTTTCTTCTGGCGGTGTTGGTTGAACCTGTGGCATTATGGAAAAATCTTTTGTTGGAGCAATTAAATTCAGAGAAGAATTACCAAATCCTCCAATATCCGTCAACGTTCCACCAATATTTTCTTCTCCAGA
>JAFCDZ010000015.1 GCA_017609405.1 Candidatus Pacearchaeota archaeon | reverse complement strand
GATTAACCTGTTCAAAAATAAAGAATATGAAGAATTGAAGAGGGAGCAAAAAGAAGAGCTTTCAAAGGTTCAGGAAGAAATTGAAAAAGAAATGTTTGTAAAATCAACTAGAGAAACAATAAAGACTTCTGTAGATTATATTGAAGAATTAAAGTCATTCGCAGGAGTGGATATTACAAAACTTGCTGATCCAAATGTGAAAGAAATAAAATATGAGTTAGATTCAAGATATAAAGATGTTGTTAATGGAATTGTTGAATTTATTACGAACTTGTCTGCAGCTCATTTAAGGCTTTTAGATCCAGAAAAAGGTATACGTTTGGGTGGGTTCTTTAAGTGGATTCTTTACAAAAGATTTGAGAGTGATATTAGTTCGTATTACTTAACATTAAAACGACTATCTAAAAAGAATTCATTGATTCAATTATCAGTAGAAAAACAGAACATTAAATATCTAGAAGAGGATGAAAACGAGGATGAGGTTGATATAAACTTTAACATTGACTTCAAAGAGAAATTGGGAGAAGTTATTGATAAAATAAAAGCAGGTAAAGGTGCTGAACATATAAAAATCCTTGATGAGCTAAAAAGAGATACAGATCTAATAAATAAAGAGATAGAGAAACTAGGGCCTTTTCTGAAAGAGAGCTCAGATGTTCTTTTTAAGAACGACCAAAAAATAAATCAACTCAGATCGATCATAACTACAAATAAAAATAAGAAGATTCTTGTTTTCACAGAGTATAAAGATACTTTAAGAGCAATAAAAGAATATTTTAATGATATTATTAAGCCTGAGGAAATACGGTTTGTTGATTCTAACACAAAAAATAAACAGCTTATTATTGAGAAATTCAATAATGCAAAAGATAAACTGAGAATTTTAATAACGACGGATACACTTTCAGAGGGGTTTAATATAAGTGGTGCTGATTTAGTAATTAATTTTGATATTCCTTACAACCCTGTGAGAATAATCCAAAGGATTGGAAGAGCAACGAGGCTTGATGTTCCAAAAGAGATTGAAGTTCTTAATTTCAGGCCAGATGATGATATCGATGTTGAGCTTAAGTTAGTTGAGACTATGGAACTGCGAATTAAAGATATAATTAGATTTATTGGGGTAGAATATAGGATATGGTTTGAAACAGAAAAAGAGTTTCTTTCAGAGAGAAGAAAAAGAGATAAAAAGATTTATCTGGAAGTACTGGAAAAAATCAGAAGTAGTCTAAGGGGGGGTAAATTTGGAGAATTTGAAATATCATTAGGTTACTCAAAACCGATTCTGATATTCTTGCAAAAAGCAATAAAGAAATATAATATCAGGAAGGAAGATATTGAAACAGTAAAAATACCAACAGGTAAGAATTACACTTTGCTGAAGGGCAAAAAGGGAATAAGTTTAATCTATAAAGATACTGACTCATTTAACGAAGAGATATTGCTTGATAGAGATATTGAAGAAATAGATAAAAGAGTTGACTTTGAAGCTGTTTTTAAATCTGAACTGAACGAGTTTGCTGAATTTAGGGACAGAAAGAAAAAGGAAGAATTAAGGATAGAATATTTTAATGATAAGGTTGATAAACTGATAAACAATATCTTGGATTATATATCTGCTGAAAAATTAACTGAATTATATCCTGAAATTTCTTCTCTTGAACATTCTTTAGAGCAAGTAAAAGATAAATGTGGCAGCACTACTGAAAGAGTAATCAAAAAAATTAAAGTTGAAATTAAAAGCAATATTTCAAAACAAAAAATACAGGAATGGGTTAAGGAACTTGAAGATAGCTTTACAAAACTTGATACTCAGAAAAAACTTATACCAAAAAAAGAGTCCTTGTTTGCTATTGGTTTTATAGAGGGGTAAAATATGGAAGTTCAAGAGATATTGGAGAGCAAAGAAAAACTGATAAAATTCTTTAAAGAGAAAGGTTTGGAGGAAGAAAAAGATTATTCTGATGATGAATATAAAGAAGGGATATATTTTAAGATTGACAAAAGAAAGCTTCTGGTTGTCTACGAGATAGTTGATGAAGAAAAACTAAAAGAGATTAAAGATCATTTTCTTATTGATAGGGGTTTAAGCTATTGCATTATTGTTTATAACCACAAATTAATATTTTTCAGAAATTTTGGGGAAACAAAACATTTCATTTATTCTGAAAGGACAAAAAATAATCGTTCAAAGACTGATAAACTTGAGAACATTGGAGTTTCAATTGATTCATTATTTCAATCAAAAGACATTTCAGCACAATTTTATGAATCATTTAAACTTAAAAGGAATCTACTCGTTCAGCATATAAAAAACGATATTGAGCCAACTGAAAAATACCTTATTGCACAAAAGATTTTTGATAGGTTTTTCTTCATCTATTTTTTATGCCATAAAGGAATTATTAAGTTTGATAATGGCGGAAAAATATCAGGAGAGAATCTTTTCAGCAGAATACTACTTAAAAAAGGTAATTTTTTAGAGAACTTAAAAAAACTTTTTCATCTGTTTAATTCTGTTGAAAAAAACATTCTTGAGATTGGAGAATATAAGATAGTTATTCCATATCTTAATGGTGGTTTGTTCAGGCCAGATATTCTTGAGCAGGATTTAAAGATTTCATTAACAAATAAGCAATGGGAAGAAATTTTTGAATTTCTGAACAGCTACCACTGGATTATTGAGGATGTCAAAGCAACAGAAGAGCATGAAGAAAGAATTTTAACCCCTGAGATTTTAGGTCATGTTTATGAAAGAAGTGTTGTTGAGTGGGAGCAGAAAGGCTTTGAAAAAGAAGCTGAAGAATCTGTTAAGAAAATCTCTGAGAGAAAGAAAAAAGGAGTTTATTATACTCCTGAATCAATTACAGATTATATCTCTAAAAACACAATTATCCCCTTTTTGCTTGATAAATTAGGTAATAAATACTCTTCTTTTGAAGAATTGATTGAATCTAATAATAAAAAAGATATGAAGAAAGCTTTGAAAATTCTGGATGAAATAAAAATTTTAGATCCTGCTTGTGGTTCTGGAGCTTTTCTAATTAAAGCTTCTGAAGTAATTTTTGGATTAAAAAGAAGATTGTATTATGAGCTTGGAGAAAAAAAGAACTTTTATGATATGAAGCTTGATATAATCACAGAGAACATTTATGGAGTTGATATTTTACAAGGAGCAATTGAGATCGCTAAGTTAAGATTGTGGTTGTGGTTGATAAGTGATTTTGATCCGAATAGTAGTGTAGAACCTCTTCCTAATATAGAATATAATTTGATGAGTGGAAATAGCTTAATTGGTTTTAGTGCTTATAAAGGAAAATTAGTTGAAATAAGTAAAAGTCTTATTGAGAAGACAAGAAGATTTGAGGAATTAAAGAAAGAATATAAAAAGAGTCATGGAAAAACAAGTGAAATTTTAAGAGATTTATTAATAAAAGAGATGAATGAAGTAAGAAAGGAGTTAAATAAGTTATACATACAAGACTTAAACTCAAGAGGTATAAATTCAATTAAGATTAAGAAAGAGACCCAATATAATTTCTTTGGTGAAAAGACAAAATACAAAAAAGAACAAAAAATAATGTATTTAGAAGATTTTGAAAAAGACCTAAAACCCTTTCATTGGGTTCTTGAGTTTTCTGAGGTTATGAAAAAAGGAGGATTTGATGTTGTTATTGGGAATCCTCCTTATATTAAAGAGTATCGCAACAGGAGAGCTTTTGATGGTATAAGATGGTCAGGATATTATCAAGGCAAAATGGATATATGGTATTTCTTTGCATGCAGAGGAATTGACTTATTAAGAAGAAATGAGGGTTACCTTTCATTTATTGCGCAAAACAATTGGGTTACAAGTTATGGAGCTTCAAAAATGAGAAATAAAGTAATTAGAGATACTAAAATAATTCAGCTTCTTGATTTTGGAGATTTTAAGGTGTTTAAAGATGCTGGAATTCAGACAATGATTATGATTTTTAAGTCAGATAAAAAAACAGATAATTATAAGATAGATTACAGAAAATTAAATTATACAAAAGAAGTCAACTTTGATGATGTCCTTGATTTGTTAAACAAAAGAGATAATAAGAATATAGAATATTTATCTCCGAAGATTAAGAGAGAAGAACTAATTGACAAACCAATTACATTTAGTAATAAAAATCTTCAACATATTTTAGATAAAATTAAAGGAAAAAGAAATTTTAAGTTGGATGAGAAAAAGGAGGTTGCACAAGGTATTGTTTTTCCTCAAGATTTTTTAAATAAAAGAAACCAACGCATTTTGGGAACAGATTTTAAGGTTGGACAAGGAATTTTTGTTTTAAAAGATGACGAATTAAAAAGGTTAAATCTTACAAAAAAAGAATTAGAGTTAATTAAACCCCATTACACTACAAAGGAGTTGTTTAAATATTATGCAAATAAGAAAAATCATGAATGGGTAATATATACAGATTCTAGTTTTAAAAATCCTAAAAAAATAAAACAATATCCTAATATAAAAAAACATCTAGACCAATTTAAGAAAGTAATTACTTCTGACAATAAACCATATGGGTTGCATAGAGCAAGAGATGAAAGATTTTTTAAAGGAGAAAAAATAATTGCTGTCAGAAAATGTGCTGAACCTACATTTACTTATACTGATTTTGATTGTTATGTTTCTGCTACTTTTTATGTGATAAAAACAGATAGAATAAATCTAAAATTTTTAACAGCTTTACTTAATTCTAAATTAATTGCTTTTTGGTTAAGACATAAAGGAAAAATGCAAGGAAATAATTATCAAATTGACAAAGAACCATTGTTAAATATTCCTATATTTAAACCATCTGATAAACAACAAAAACCCTTCATTGACTTAGTCAATAAAATCCTCTCAATAACTAAATCTAAAGATTACCTACAAAACAAACAAAAACAAGCCAAAGTCAAAGAGCTTCAGGACAAGATTGATAAAATGGTTTACAAGATTTATGGTTTGACTGAGGAAGAAATAAAGATTGTTGAGGGTAATATAAATGAGGGATAAAAATGGATTTCTTATTAATACTTACAATCATAGGTTTTCTGATTTCTTTCTATTCAATTAGCGAAGATTACAAAAAGAGAAATCTTGTCTTTAAATTTAATACTTTTGACAAGATTTTAATGGTATCCTTCTTTATTTTATTAATTATAGTTATCTTTATTCAAGATTTTTATTCAATACAAGAACCAGAACCAACATATTCTTTATTTAAAATTGATTTTACTTATTCTTTTTTATTATCTATTGTTGCTTTTTTTATTGCAACAGTTATTGTAGTATTCTTCATTCTAAAGTTAAATTCAAAGAAATTAAACCAAAAAGAAAAATTTATTGAGAACGCATTAGATAATTTAAGAAAGCGAAGATATTCAGATTTATCTGCAGACTTAGATATTTTCCATAAGGATATTCTAAAGAATTATAAAATACCAAAAGAAAGTTTTGATATTTTTGAACATATTCTGAGCGAAAAACAATCAAAAAACACTGACTTTAAAGACAAATTAAAAACAATTCTCAATAAACTAAATTTCATAAGAAATAGAAAGATTAGATATTATAACCTTTTAGATAATTTTTACAATGAATTAGTAAATGATGAAGATTTTATCCAATATGTAGCAAAAAACAACCTTAATATCGCATTAAGATTACTAAACGTCCAACAGAATCCTTTTAATAAGGAAAAATTGTGGAACAAAGTTGGAAGATATTTAATTAAAAACAAAGATAGTAGATTATACTTAGAACTTAATGATGAGTATTCAAGCAATAAACATTTACTTAATTTCTTATTTAAAGATACTTCAAAATGTGCTGAATTTCTAGTATGGAAACCTATTGGCGATTTTGTGATAGAATATATTGAAAACCAAAATAAGAAAAAGGAAGATGAAAATAATTATCATGAGAGTAATTATGATTTAGTTAAACAAAAATCTCCTATTTACATAGGAATTAGATTCTTTGATTATATGGTTAAAACAGCATTAAAACAAAACACAGCAGATCATATGTGGCTTTATTATGTTGGTTATTTTGTTGAAAAAATGCTAAGAAATATTGAATATGAAAAAGGAGCTAGAGGAGAATTTGTCAGTATGTATGAATATTACATATATGAAATATTCTCTTCATATAAAGATTGGATTACTTATTCAATAAATAATAACAATTATACTGTTGAATACAATGAGAATGGAAGCCCTAACATAATTCAAAATGCAATAGACTCTTTTGTTTTTGCTATGTATGATGTTCAAAAATCAGATAAACTAAGGGATGATTTTAAAAGTTATTTAAGGGAGATTTTTATTGATACTTATTTTGAATTGGCTACTTGTAATAAATCGGAAATCGATAATTATGTTGAATATTTTAAGAAATGTCTTAGAGAAAAGATTCAAAGGTTTAAAGAAGTAGATATACAATTTGTAAACTTTCTTAAAATACCTATTGATAATCCTTATCAAAGAAATGTTTGGGATAGAGGATTACATTATACTATGAATAAAAATAATCAACAGAAACTTAATGATTTTAAAAACTTCTTAGACTCTTTCTTATCAAAACAAAAATAATCACTTTTGCTATGAAAAGACTATAGACTATCTGTCCGAAGGACTAAAAAGCCCCTGCCCATTATAATTAGAAAAATTTGGGCGAATGAAATGAGCCGTTAAAATTATTAGAATTAGTCGCAAAGCGATTAATTTATTCTTTCTAGTTGGATATAATTTAACAATTTCATTAAGGAAAAACTTTATAAACCACTATCGGCACCGATACATATGGCAGATTTTTTAGAATCATTGTTAAAAAAACTTGCATCTTTTCAGACGAAATACTATCTTTTGGTAATCATTTTTATGTTGATTGTAACAGGATTTTTGGCAGTTGGCTTAACAAGGATATCAATTGAATCAGATATTGACAAAGGAATGCCTCAAGATTTGCCTATTTTTAAGATAACCGATAAGATAAATGACAAATTCGGAAATCAAGATGCGGTTTTAGTAGTTATAAAGTTAGATGAAAATTCAGTTGATAAAGACAGCCCTGTAGATATAAGAGACCCACAGGTTATTAATTTCTTAGTAAAACTTGAAGAAAATTTAAGAAAAGAGGATTTAGTTGAAAATGTTCAGTCCATCGGGTCTATTTTTAATCAAATTGGAAAACCAAATAGTTTAGAGGAGTCAAAACTAATTCTCTCCCATATTCCTAACTCTGAGATGTTTTTCAATAAAGATTATAGTGCAACAATTATGATAATCTCTGCTGACTTGGGAAGCGGGCAGGAAAAGGTAAAAGAGCTTAATAATATAATTAAAGAGAATATTGAATATTCACAAAAGCCAAAAGGCATCAAAACAATGATTACAGGAACTCCTCCAATGAGAGCGATGGTTTTAGATTTGCTAGTTCATGATGCTGTATTTACTTTATTAATTGCAGCAATCATAATTTTTGTTTTACTTTTGTTAATGGAAAGGTCTTTTACAAAAAGTTTGCTTATTTTTCTTCCTCTGCTTTTAGGAATTACTTGGACACTTGGAGTAATGGGTTGGCTTTCTATTAAATTATCTATTGCAACCGTTGGAATAGGCGCGATGATTTTAGGGCTTGGTGTTGAATATGGAGTATTTGTTGTGACAAGATATAAAGAAGAAAGAGAAACAAAAACACAATTAGAGTCATTGCAAACAGCTGTATCAAGTGTTGGTTCTTCAATTATTGGTTCTGGTTCAACAACAATTGTTGGATTTCTTGCATTAACTCTATCAGTTATGCCAATGCTAAGAGACCTTGGGGTCACTTTAGCACTTGGGATTGCCTTTTCGTTATTTATTGCTGTATTTATCAATCCTTCACTGATTATTGCAGAGGAAAATTTTGAAAAATGGATTATTCAAAAAAAATACGAAAAACATTCCAAAAGATTAGGAAAACATAAAAATAAAAAATGGGACTAATAAATCAATACGCGAAATTAGTAACAAACAAGCCGGCTTTAGTATTAATTATTGCATTAATTTTTACAGTTGCTATGCTTTATTTTGTAACTAAGATTCAAATGGTTAATATAGATTATGAAGATATACTTCCCAAGGGTAATGAAGTAATAGATGCATTTGATTTTGTTAAAAATGAATTTGGAGGTTCAGATAGTGCTATTATTGTAATTGAAATCAATCCATCTTCTGCCAACTCTAATGAACCTTTTGATATTAGAGATCCCAGAGTTATAAAGTATATAGATATTTTAACTCAGCAATCTCAGTATATTGATTATGTTGATAGTGTATCAAGTGCATCACAATTAATTAAAGAATCAAATAAAGGATATATCCCAAATTCTTTGAAATCAATAAAGAATATTCTTAACAATAATCATTTTTCTAATCAATATATTAGTGATGATTATTCAATGAGCATTATTAAAATTGATTTGAATGAAGATGCTACAAATAACGCAAAAGAAATTGAAAAACAATTATCTGAATTAATTGATAAAACAAAAAAGCCCGCAGGAATCAAAGTCCAGTTAGCTGGAGAGACACTAAAAGAACCAATTCTGCAAAAAGAAACAGGAAAAGATATGAATAAAACTTCTTTGTTTTCTATAATTGGGATTGTATTGATACTCTTTTTCTTATTTAAATCAATTAAAAATACTTTATTGCCTTTGATGACAATTTTATTTGGAGTAATTTGGGCATTAGGATTTACAAGTTTAATTGGAATGGGAATAAGCCCTGCAACATCAGGAGTTATTTCAATGATAATGGGAATTGGAATTGATTTTGGAATACAGGTCATAAATCGGTTTAAACAAGAATTAAGAGAATGTAATAAGAAAGAAGCAATGAGAAGAACAATTAATGGAGTTTTTATGCCAATGCTTACAACAACACTCGCTGCATTAATCGGCTTCAGAGCAATGTCTTTAGGAGAATTAAAGATGATGGGGGAAATGGGAACAATTATGAGTTTTGGGGTTGCTTTCTGCATGTTGGCAGCTATTACAATTGTTCCGAGTTTGTTAGTTTTGCTGGAGAAAGATAAAAATAAATAGAAAGATTTATAAATCCTTATTATCTTAAAATAAGATAATAAGAAAATAGTAGGATAAGAAAATGAAAAAAATATTTGAAAGAATATTTGGGTTTTTTCAGAAAAAAAGAAGATTAAAGGTTGGGCTTGCCTTGGGAAGCGGGGGCTCGTGGGGATTGGTGCATATTGGTGTATTAAAAGTTTTTGAGAAGAATGGTATTCCCATAGATTATATCGCTGGAAGCAGTATGGGGGCAATAATCGGTACGATGTATGCTCTCAACCCAAATATAAAGGAGCTTGAAAAGAAAGCATTATCATTAACCAAAAAAGATTTTGCTAGATTATTGGATTTAACGATCCCAAAAAATTCTTTAATAAAGGGAAATAAAATTAGAAGCTTCCTTGAAAAATTAATTGGAGATAAATCTTTTTCAGATACAAAAATTCCTTTAAAGATTATTGCAACTGATTTAGAATCTGGAGAAGAAATTGTAATTAGCAAAGGAAAGTTAATAAATGCTATAATGCCCAGTATTAGCATACCGGGGATATTTCCTCCAGTAAGATTGGAAGAAGGATTATTAGTTGATGGAGGAGTAATAAATCCAACCCCAACTAATGTAGTCAAAGAAATGGGTTCAGATATCGCAATTGGTGTGGATTTAACTATGAAAAGCAAAATAAAACTTAAAAATCCGAACATATACCAAACATTAATGAGATCATATGAAATTTTGAGAACCCAATCAACTAAATTTAACATTAATAAAAATGATGAAAATTTGTTGATTATTAAACCTAACACAACTAAACTTAGGTCATTTAAGTTCTATGAAATTCAAAAATTTATAGATGAAGGAGAGAAAGCAGCAGAAGAGGTTTTACCTAAGATTAAAAGATTAATTAAAATTGGATAAAAATAAAAAATGAAAATAACCGCCATTGTCCCTGTTTTTAATGAAGAAAAAACAATTAAAAATGTATTAACCACTTTAAATAAATCTAAAATAATAGATGAAATCGTAGTTGTAAATGATGCCTCCACTGATAAAAGTTTAAAGGAAATCAAAAGTATTAAATCAAAAAAACTAAAAATAATCTCTCTAAAAAAGAATTTAGGAAAAAGCGATGCAGTTAAAATAGCTGTGAAAAATCTAAAAACAGATATTTTATTTTTTTGTGATGGAGATCTAATTAATCTAAAAGAAAAGCATATTAATCAAATAATAGAACCGATTAAAGATGGAAAAATTGCAATGTCAGTTGGATTAAGAGATTATTGTCTAATAATAAATTTTCTTTATAAAAAAGGATTTTTTCCTTTGATAGCTGGGGAGAGAGCATTACACCATTCAATTTTTAGAAATACAATGAAAAATCCATTAATGAAAGATTATGGATTAGAAGTTGTGCTAAACGATTATTGCAAGAGGAATAATATCCCCATTTATAAAAATGTTTTATATGATTTGAAACAGACAATTAAATCTAAAAAATGGAAAAATGGCACCTATCTTTTAATAAAAGAGATGTTTCAGGTTTTTTTAGTGATGTTAATGCTAAAAATTAAAATAAAGAATTTTTGAAGAGTTTAAAAATGATAGAAATTAAAATAATATTGATACCTCTTATCGGAGCAATAACAGGTTTAGTAACGAATTGGATTGCTATAAAAATGTTATTTCATCCAAGAAAAAAGATATTTGGAATTCAGGGGGTAATTCCTAAAAGAAAAAAGGATATAGCAGATAGAATTGGAAATATTAGTCCAGTGATACTGCCTAAATCTTTTGATAGAATAAAAGATATTCGCTTTGTAGGGAATAAAATTCACTCAAAATTAATTGATTATTTTAAACAAGGGGTAAGAAGTAAAATAAAAAGTCTAGATAACGAAGAGATTGAAGAAATTATAATGCAAACTGCAAAAAAGGAATTAAAATTCATAGTATGGATTGGAGCAATTGTTGGATTTTTAGTTGGATGTATCCAAGCTTTGATAATATTGATGTAAAATGAGATATAATAAAAGCATTTAAACCCTTAAAAACATAGAAAAATGAAGATAATTTTGGATTTGAAGAATTTGGAAATCTTCAATTTGTATTTTTAAAATGGCACGGAAACATAAAAAAACAAAAGAAGACTCTCCTTTGAATATGGAAATCTTCAATTTGTATTTTTAAAATGGCACGGAAACGTAAAAAAACAAAAGAAGAAAAAGTTGCAGAGGAATTCTTCCCTGTTGATGAAGATGATTTAAAAAATACTGTTGAAAAAGAGGTAAAAGAAAATCCTCTTGCAAAAGAAGTAAAAGAAACTGTTGAGATACCTGAAACAAAAACAGAAACAATCCCAAAAACAACTGTAGAAAAAGAATATATAAAAAAAGAACCAGAGGTAATTATTGAAAAAACAGGAAAACAAAAAAAGAGCAAAAAAAAGAAGACAAAAAGGAAAACGCAACTTGACAAAGTTTTAGAGTACAAACCAAAAAACATCAAACTAAAAGAAAATGGATATGAATTAATAATAACTGAAAAACCCCAAGCAGCATCAAAAATTGCAAATGCTCTTGGAAACCCAAAAAAAATAATTGAAAAAGGTGTTTCATACTACAAGATAAATAAAGAAGGAAAAGAAATTGTAATTGCCTGTGCTGTAGGACACCTCTTAACATTAAAACAAGCAGAAAATAAAAAAGAACTTCCAGTTTTCGAAGTAAAGTGGGTTCCAAATTTTTTAGTCAATAAAAAAGATTTTACAAAAAAATATTATGACTTAATCTTGAAGTTAGCAAAAAACGCAGGTAAAATAATTATTGCAACAGATTACGACATAGAAGGAGAGGTAATTGGCCTAAATGTATTAAGATTTATATGCAACCAGCAAGATGGGATGCGAATGAAATTTTCTGCATTAACAAAAGAAGAAATAATAAAGGCTTATGAAAACAAAACAAACACAATAAATTGGGGGCAGGCAATTGCTGGAGAAACACGACATTATGTAGATTGGTATTATGGTATCAATTTATCAAGGGCTCTAATGGAGGCAATAAAATCAAACAATAGATTTAAAATAATGTCAATAGGAAGGGTTCAAGGACCAACATTAAACCTGATAGTAGAAAAAGAAGAAGAAATTCAGAAATTCAAGCCTCAAAAATATTGGCAAGTAATTATCGAAGTAAGTGATGGAAAGAACAAAATAGAACTAAAATATAATAAAGATATCTTCGATAAGGAGGAATTAAAAAAATTTGAAGAATTAAAAGGAAAAGAGATAAAATTAAAAATAGAAGAAAAGGAAGAATCAATTCCTCCAAGACCTCCTTTTAATTTAACAACTCTTCAAACAGAGGCATATAGGTTATATGGAATAACCCCTGCAAAAACACTTCAGATAGCTCAATCACTATACCTTGCAGGCTTAATCTCATATCCAAGAACCTCTTCACAAAAAATCCCAGAGTCAGTAGACTATAAAAAAATCCTAAAAAAATTAGCAAAAGAATATGGATTTGAAAATTTAATAAAAAGAAAAAAGCCTATTGAAGGGAAAAAAACAGATCCAGCCCACCCATCAATATACCCAACAGGAGAAAAACAAGTATTATCTGGAGATGAAGAAAAAATATATAACCTAATTGTGAAAAGGTTTCTCTCTCTTTTTTGTGAAGATGCAAAAATATTGAATAAAAAAATAATTGCAGAGATTGAAAATTTGAAATTTACAAAGAAAGGAGCTACAATTTTGAACAGAGCATGGATGAATATATATCCAATAAAACTTGACGAAGAAATTCTCCCAGAAATAGATAAAGACGTAAGAATAGAAAAAATAAAAACACAAGAAAAAGAGACCAAACCCCCAAAAAGGTATTCCCCTGCATCAATTGTCTCAGAGATGGAAAAAAGAGGGCTTGGAACAAAAGCAACAAGAGCATCAATTGTGGAAACATTATATGATAGAGGATATATCAAAGGAACTCAGATAACTGCAACACCTTTTGGAATTTCATTAATAAGGATTTTGAAGAAATATTCACCAATCATCATAGATGAGGAATTAACAAGAAACCTTGAAAAAGAAATGGAAGAAATACAAGAAGCAAAAAAAGAACTTCAAAAAAAGAAAGAAAGTATTTTAGAAAAAACAAAAAAAATAATAACAAAGATAATTGAAGATTTCAAAACAAAAAAACAAGTAATAGGAAAGGAGCTCCTTGAAGCAAATCAAGAAATGGCTGAACAAGAAAGAATAGAAAACACAATAATGAGATGTCCAAAATGTCAAAAAGGGAATTTAATAATAAGGTACTCAAAATCAAATAAAAGATATTTTGTTGGGTGTGATAATTATCCTGAATGTACAAATACATACACTCTCCCCCCTTCCTCAAAGATAATCAAAACAGATAAAAGATGTGAGGAATGCGGATTCCCATTACTCATGTCAATTAAAAAAGGTAAAAAACCATGGATTTTTTGTTTCAATCCTGAATGTAAAAAAAATAAGGAAAGAATAGAAGCATATAAAAACACAGAAAACCTTAAAAAGAAAGAGGATTAAATAAGATAGTTCTAAAATGGATATTCCTTTAGATATGCAACATCAGGCAATGGGCTATGATAGAACAGCCACAATGTTTTCTCCAGATGGCCATCTATTACAAGTAGAATATGCTGAAAAAGCTGCGCGATTAGGAAGTGCAAGTATAGGTATGGTTTGCAAGGATGGTGTTTTTATTTTAGCTGATGGAAGAATTGATGATAAACTAATAAGAAGAGAATCCTTAAATAAGATATCTGAAATTGATGAAAATATCATAGGTGTATCTGCAGGAATTAGTTCTGATGCAAGAATTCTTATTGAAAGAGCTCAATTAATAGCTCAACAACACAGAATAACTTATGACACTCCAATAGAACCTGAAACAATAATCAGAGAAATAGCAAATATAAAACAACAATTTTCTCAATATGGAGGAACAAGGCCTTTTGGGGTATCAATAATGATAGCAGGAATCAAATCAAAAAAGCCAGAATTATTTGTTAGTGATGTAACTGGAAATTATCTTGGATATTATGCATCATCAATCGGAGAAAACGATGAAAGAATAAAAGAAGAATTAAGGGGAAAATATAAAGAAGATTTAACAATAAAACAAGGAGTTAAAATTGCTCTTGAGATATTCAAAAAAATGCAGGAGAAAAAATTTGATATAAATAGATTTGAATTAGCATATATTGAAAACGAGAATGAAAAAATAATTAGAAAAAGAGGAAAAGAAATTGAAGAAATAAAATGAGCCAAACAATTGCCAGAATAAGAAAAGGCGGGAAACACTTCGAAGTTGTAGTTGATTTAGAAAAAGCATTAAAATTTAAACAAGAAGGAATTGATGAAGGCTTCTTAGAAACTGATTTTGTATTTACTAATGCGAAAAATGGAGACAAAGCATCTTCAGAAGATTTAGAGAAGTCTTTTGGAATATCAGACATAAATGAAGTAGCAAAAAAAATTGTAAAAGAGGGAGAGGTACTGATTGATGAGGAACACAGAAGAAAAGAACTTGAACAAAGACTTAAACAAGTAGTAGATTACTTATCAAGAAATGCTGTAAATCCCCAAACAGGAATACCTCACACTCCTGAAAGAATTGAAACAGCAATAAAAGAAGCAGGAATAAACATTAAAGATGCTCCAATAGAACAACAAATAAATGAAATAGTTCAAAAAATCTCAAAATTAATACCTATCAAAATTGAAACAAAAAAAATAAAGGTAACAATACCTCCACAATATGTCGGACATGCATATGGAATAATTAAGGAATATAAAGACTCTGAAGAGTGGAAAGATGATGGAAGTTTAGAGGTGATATTAAATATCCCTTCTGGAATATTAATTGAGTTTTACGATAAATTAAATGAAGTTACAAAGGGTTCCTCGATAACAAAAGAAATAGAAGAAGAATAAGACTCTGTAGAAAGTTTCTTATAAAAAGCTTATCCTTAGGATAAAATCTGCTGTTAAAGCTGCTAGGATACCTAGGAGTTTTAGCAAAAAGAATAATAAAGAGGTTTAGTTTACATTACACAGAGCCATTTTTTGAATATTCTTCTAAAAATATTTCCAAATTGCCTATCAAAAGCACACTTTGCCTCTAAAAATGCCAAACGTTCGTCAATTTCTGATATTCTACGATTGTAGCTTTTTAATTTAATTTCATATGTTTGTGTTTCAACTCTGTGTTCTTCCATATATTCCTTTTGAAGTTGTTTAATCATTTCAATTAATCTTTCCCTTTCTTGTTTCAGTCTTTTACTTTCTGGAGTGAATTTTATAGTATGTGCTCTCTGACTTTCTAAATCAATAAGTTCTTCTATAACTTCTGTTAATCTTTTTTGATACTGGAGCAATGCTTCCCTATATTCTCCCATGCTCATTTTCTTTTCTTCAAAACACTGCCTCTGTATAACACCAATTAATTGATTCAATATTTTTTCTTCTTCCTCAAGCTTTTTTATTCTTCTTTTAAGTAACTCTAATCTTGTTAATTTATAACTCCCTACAGAGAAGAGCAATAAAAACAATGTTCCTAATGCAAATTCGTTTGGATATCTTTTAATATAATAACTTAACTTACCTATTTCTCCTTTTACCTCAAGTGAATATGCTATCTGAGCGTCTTTTGCTCTTTTGTATGCTCTATCAAAATCTTTTCTATTTAAAGAAATTTCAGCTAATCTAAGAATTCGCTTTGAGTTAGAAACATCAATCCCCTTTTCTTCTGCTAACTCAATCAATCTTTTTAATTCCTTAATTGTTTTTTTTGCATCAAATGCTTTTTGTGTTAAGTCTTTTATTTTATTGTAATTATCAAGTATTCTTTCATAATCAAATACTTTTATAGCATTTATTGATTCATTCAATATTTTTTCTAGTTCTGGAGAACTTAGGTTTTCAGCTCTTAGTTGTTTTAGGAATTCAATGCTTTCATTTAGTAATCTTTCTGCTTGTGTTTTATCTATCTTATGAACCTCTAGAGCAATTTTCTTTTTTTCATAAAAGACAAGATTACCCTTCATACCTTGTATAGTGATTGTGACAACATGCCTTCCGAGGCTTATATATGTTGGAGATAATATCTCTAAAGTAATATTTATCTCGTGTTTTGGTTTTAAGATTTTTAATGAGTCTGGAGTTACTCTTATGTATTTTGAAATATCTCCTGAAACACTAATTTTTATATTTGTTATTGATTTATTTGGGTCTTCATTTCTGAATGGGATATATACAATATTATCTGCACCTCTTACAAGTTGATAGTCTTCAGAGGTTTCTATAATTTCTTTTTGTTGTCCTCCACCTCCACCACTTCCCCCGCTGCTAGAAGATGTTGTGCTTGAGGAAGAAGTTGGAGCAGAACAATCAGGGTCCTGTGTATATCCACAATCAGATACACAGACTCCATCTGACTCATTGTAACATAGGAAAGTTATATCTAAAGAATCACTAAATACAGTATTATTATTAGCATCCTTTATTCTACCTCCAGAAACATTATATCCTGAAGAATATAAATAAATAGTGCTCACTCCTGATGGAGCGCTTGCTAAATTTGAGAAACTGATATTTATATTATTGTAATGTGGTTCACTATCAGAAATGTTTACATATGTTACTGATTGATTTCCCCCTATAGATAAGAAACTTGGTAATGTCCAATTAAATGTAACATTATAAGCAGTGTTTGTAGAATTTGGTGTGCTAGAACCCATTAAATTTCTGATATATCCTTTCAATTGAGCCTCTACACCGCTTCTTAAATAAATAACACTCGGAGCAGAAGTAATTTCATTATATAAATAAGGACCTTCTTTATTTGTTACTAATGTTCCAGTAGTGTTTAAGGAGGAGTTTGGGGTTATTCCGAGAGGTTCTGTTGTAGTTATTACTAAATCTTCTTGTTTCAATGTTGTTCCAAAAGTTGCATTAGTTGAAA
>JAFCDZ010000003.1 GCA_017609405.1 Candidatus Pacearchaeota archaeon | reverse complement strand
GAGTTCGAATCCGAAAGCTTGCACGAGACAATAGTTAAAAATAAAAGAATATCAATACGAGTGCAGGCTTGAGTAGGCCGGGGCGTTTCATGGAATTCTTAGCCACGGACAAATCTTCTTTAAAACTTCAAAAGAAAAAGTACTAAAACAAATAATCATAAACCAAATAATTTTCTATCAATTTCTTTTGATATTTCCAGAATATCGTCAAAGATAGCGTCTGCCTCTCTTTTTAGTTCTGAAATTGCCTCAAAAATACTACCCCCCCTTAAACCAACTTTTCTCTTTCTTCTTATCAAAAAACCAGAATCAACAAGTTTTCTTAAATGGTGATTTATTCTTGCTTGATCTATATGAAGTTTTTTTGAAAGTTCTTCAGAAGAAAGAAGGGGTTCTTTTTTAAATCCTTTAAGAAGTTCGCAGACAATTTTAACAGAGGTTTTTTCTATATCCCTCCCCTGAATAAAACCAAGACTAGAACATATCCACTCAATTTGCTCAGAAAATTTCTTAGATTTTAAAGGTTTGTTAACCTTATTTAAGATTACTTTTACCATAAAAAAATTAGTTTTTTAATATTTATAAATGTTTTTATTTACTACAAAACATCTTTTTTAAATAAAAATCGTTTTTATTAAGCGAAAGGTTTAAAAAGGGAAAAAGCATAATAAAAACATGATAAGTGATAATAATCTATGGGATGAAATAAAGAGGATTAATAGAAGGATGGATTCTTTGTTCTCATATTTTACAAGAAGATTTAATAATCAAAAAAACAGAAATTATCGAAGAGCTTTCTACAATCTAAAAGAGAATGAAAAAGAATATGTATTTGAAGTAGAACTTCCAGGAGTTGAAAAAAATAACATAAAAATGGACATAATTAACAACAGAATTCAAATCAGAGCAGAGAAAAAAACAGAGAAAAAGCAAGAGAATGAAAGAACAAGATACTATTCAAGTAATTATGTTGGATTCATGAAAACAATCACAATCCCTGAAGATGGGGACAAAGAAAATATCGAAGCAAGTTACAAAAATGGAATTTTAAAAATAACAATTCCAAAGAAAAAACCCGATAAAAGGGAGGTAAAAATAAATTAAGATGGATTTTTTTAGTGACGACCCCTTTGAAGAAATTTTAAGAGAATTCTTTAGAGGTAGTCAATCTCCAGCACACCGCAGAGTGAGATGGAAAGACGAAAGAGGTATTTCAATAATAAACACAGAAGATTATGTATATTTACTTTTCGAATTGCCTGGATATGATGAAGAAGATATAGAATTAAAAGTAACAGGAAATTTTATAGAAATAAAAGCAAAGAAAGATGATGTGGGAGATGTTCAAGACTATCTAAAAGAAAAACTCTCAAGAGGAATATTCATAAAAAAAACATTACCCTCTTTTGTGATACCTAAAAAACCAAAATATACTCTCAAAAATGGGGTATTGGAGGTAATCTTCAAAATGAAATAAAATGGGAAAAGAAGTTGAACTTAAAGTAATAGGAGCGTTGCAAGAAGACGTAGATAAGGGAATTGTTAGAATCCCCTCAGATATAATGGAAGAAATTGGAATTGTTTCTGGTGATGTTGTAGAGATAAAAGGAAAAAATATAGTAATTGCAAAAGCAATGAGGGATAAAAACAAGGGAGAGAAAACAATAAGGATGGATGGAACTACGAGGTCAAATTTAGGAGTATCTATTGGAGATAAAATAAAAGTTTCAGCAGCAAAAGTAGAAAAAGCAAAATCAGTAACAATATCTCCTTTACAAGAAGTGAAGTTTTCTGAAGAACCTACAGAATATTTTCATACAAAACTTCTTGGGACTCCTGTTAAAATTGGACAAAAAATAATAATTGATGTTTTTGGAACAAGGTTAAGCTATGTTGTATCTAAAACAACTCCAAGAACAAATGTCATTATAACACCTTCAACAAAACTGATAATTTCAGATACTCCATACTCTGGAGATTTAAGAGCAACAGGAATAACTTATGAAGATATTGGAGGGTTAAAAAACGAAATAGAACTAATACGAGAAATGGTAGAATTACCGATGAAACATCCTGAAGTATTTGAAAAATTAGGTGTCGGGGCTCCAAAAGGTGTTCTCTTATCTGGTCCTCCTGGAACAGGAAAAACTTTATTGGCAAAAGCTGTTGCAAATGAGACTGATTCTGCTTTCTTTTCAATAGCAGGACCAGAAATAATGAGCAAGTATTATGGAGAATCTGAAAAACAATTAAGAGACATATTTGAACAAGCAGAAAAAAATGCTCCATCAGTTATATTTATTGATGAAATAGATTCAATAGCTCCAAAAAGAGGTGAAGGAACAGACCAAACTGAAAAAAGAGTTGTTGCACAATTATTAACTTTAATGGATGGATTAAAATCAAGAGGCCATGTAGTTGTAATGGCTGCAACAAACAGACCAGATGATATTGACCCTGCTTTGAGAAGGCCCGGAAGGTTTGATAGAGAAATAAGAATCAACCCTCCAGACAAAGAAGGGAGAAAAGAAATATTAAAAATACATACAAGAGGAATGCCTCTTGATAAAGATATTGATTTTGATGAATTAGCAGAGAGAACAATTGGATATACTGGTGCAGATTTAGAAGTGCTATGTAAAGAAGCTGCATTAAAATCAATAAAACCATATTTCTCTGAATTAAAAGAACTTCATGAAAAAATACCAACAGAAATATTGGACAAAATAAAAGTAAAAAGAGAACATTTCATAGAAGCAATGAAACAAGTAGAGCCCTCTGCAATGAGGGAAGTATTAATAAACAAACCAAGTGTGACATGGGATGATATTGGAGGACTAGAAGAAGCAAAAGAAAAATTAAGAGAATTAGTAGAACTTCCATTATTAAGACCAGACCTATTTAAAAAAGCAGGTATTAAGCCATCAAAAGGAGTACTTCTCGCAGGACCTCCTGGAACAGGAAAAACTTTATTGGCAAAAGCTGTTGCAAATGAATCAAATGCAAACTTTATTGCAGTAAAAGGTCCGGAATTAATAAGTAAATGGGTGGGAGAAAGTGAAAAAAGAGTAAGAGAGATATTTAAAAAAGCGAGACAAGTTGCCCCAGCTATAATATTCTTTGACGAATTTGATAGCATATCAAAGCATAGAGGAACAGGAATAAATGATTCCTCAGATAGAGTTGTGAACCAATTATTAACAGAACTAGATGGAATTGAAGAACTTGAAAAAGTGATTGTAATTGCTGCAACAAATAGAAAAGAATTAATTGACCCTGCATTATTAAGAGCAGGAAGAATAGATTCAATAGTAGAATTAGGACTTCCAGATAAAGAAACAAGGAAAAAAATATTTAAGGTGCACACAAGAGATATGCCTCTTGACAAAAACGTAAAAATAGAAGAATATGTTGAGAAAACAGATGGCTGGAGCGGGGCAGACATAGAAGCAGTATGTAGAAACGCTGGAATAAACGCAATAAAAAGAGTATATCAAAAGAAAGGTAAAAAAGAAGAATTGAAGATTAAAAAAGAAGATTTTGATAAAGCCCTTTTAGAAGTCTCAAAATCAAACGGAAAAGAAATAAAAGAAGTTAAGAAAACAAAGAAGAAATAAGTTTATTAATGAATTATTTTTAAATTAGATATGAGATATTTATTTTTATTTGGAAGAAATACAAAATTATCTTGTGCAGAAATCTTTGCTTATCTAAGAAGGAAGAACATAAAAAAAGAGGGCTTTATTCTTAAAAGAAATGCTTTATTAATTGAATTAAATAAAGAAATAAACCCAGAACAAACAATAAATGAAACAGGCGGAACAATAGCGATTGGAAAAACATTATTTGAAGGTGATCTTGGAAACATACTTGAAAAAATAAAAAGAGAAGAAATTTACAAAAATGAAAAAATAAAATTTAAATATACTTTATTTAATTTCTCAGACGAAGAATCTCATGATAAAATCCTTAGAATTATAAAAGAGAAATTTAAAAAAGAGGGATTAAAAGCACTTTATAATCCACCTAAAGGAACAATCAAACTCCAAAATAAAAAAATAATTTACGGGACCCCTTCAAAA
Source organism: Candidatus Pacearchaeota archaeon (assembly GCA_017609405.1). Classification (GTDB taxonomy): domain Archaea; phylum Nanobdellota; class Nanobdellia; order Pacearchaeales; family GW2011-AR1; genus JAFCDZ01. The sequence continues at coordinate 46,191 of JAFCDZ010000003.1, read as the reverse complement.
ATAATTACAAATGATACTTCTTATTTTCTATTCAAAGATAAAAAATATTACTTTGGGATTATAGAATCAGTCTCAAACCAAAAAGAGATTGAAAAAAGAGATATGAAAAAACCAGTAAGAAGAGAAGCTCTTGCAATATCCCCAAGACTAGCAAAGATCCTTATAAACTTGTCAGAAGTAAAAGAAAAACAAACATTACTAGACCCTTTTTGTGGAATAGGAGTAATATTACAAGAAGCATTAATTCAAAAGATAAATGTAATTGGAATAGACATAGATGAAAAAGCAGTTAGAAACGCTGAAAAAAATATAAATTGGCTAAAAAAAGAGTATAAAAAAATTGGAAAATACAAATTAATAAAGGGGAATTCATCCAAAATAAAAATAGAAAAATTTAATTGTATTGCAACAGAGCCCTCATTAGGAATTCTACTAAAAAAACCAGTTAATAAAAAACAAGCGCAAGAAATTGTTAAAAAATTTGAAAATCTAATAATAAATGTTTTAAATAATCTAAAAAAAAGTTTAGGGAAAGATGGAAAAATCTCTTTTACTGCACCATTAATTAAGACAAATGAAAACAAAAGAATTGGCTGTGATATAAATAAAATATGTAGTAAAACTAAATTAAAAATATTAAAAAACGAAATTAAATTTCCTATAAGAGAATTCAGAGAAGAACAAATCGTAGGAAGAGAGTTTTATGTCTTATTTAATCCTCAGTAATCACAAAAACCTTATCATTAGGTCTTACTCTATCAGGAACTTTTATACCAACATCATCTCCAGCATTTGCTTCAGAGATACTTTCCCGATTAATCTGCATGCTTTCAACTGTTGTTTCAAAATCAGTAGTGCTCCCTTTTATATGAATTCTATCCCCCACCTTAAGAGAGTCTGTTAATTTAATTGCTGCAACACCTACTTTAGAAAAATAATCAAAAACTCTGCCAACTTCTTTTTCCATGTTTTTTTAAAGATATCAAAGTTTTTAAATTTATTGATAAGAGAATACCAACAATTTTTCCGTTTTTTTAAAAAAATAGCCCTGCCAGGATTCGAACCTGGGTCACGGGAGCCAGAATCCCGCATACTTGACCGCTGTACTACAGGGCTATATAACATAAAGAAAAAAAGAATTTTTTAAAACTATCCTTTGGAGAATTTAGATTTCACCCAATAAAACCCCAAACCAATTAAAGCCCCAAAGAGGTTGTTTCTCATGTCCTTTTGAGTATCCCAAGGATCAATATCCCCTGCACCAACAAACAAAACACCTTCACCCTTTCCAAGCAAAACTGCTCCAGCATACTCAAATAATTCATGAAAAGCAGAAAATCCAAGAACAACTGCAATAATTACAATATATTTAAACCATCCCTTATATGGACCAATAAGATTATAAGTTCTATAAAGAATCAATGAACTAACAATCCCAAAAAAAGTGTGAACATAAAAATCATATTCAATACCAAAATAAAAACGACTATAAAAACCAAAAACCCCAAGGTTATGAAGAATAAGAAAAATAGAAAATAAAAAATAATGGAAAGGGTGGAGTTTTATTTTATCTTTGAAAAAATAGACTCCAAAAAGCAACAGCATCAAAAAAATAAAATCATATTTATAATGGCTATTCCTGCCTAAAGAGTATATCTCAAAACAAATCAAGATAAAAGAAGTTATTAATAAAATAAAAAGATTATATTTATCGTAAATATTCTCCTTCATGAATAAAATAAAAAAAAGAAGTATAAAAAAGTTTTTATTTAATCGGATAAATTAGAAACGAGAATAGTTCTTTTCAAACTATTATTTATAAATAATAAATTCTTTCTAATATATAACGGTTTCTATACTATTATAGTTCTTTTTAAACTTGGACTTCTTAGTCAGACAACAAACCTTAAAAAAATGTTTCTATACTATTATAGTTCTTTTTAAACTTTAGAGTATTCAGATTACAAGGATGAGCCATACAGAAAGTTTCTATACTATTATAGTTCTTTTTAAACAATAAACGAGTTTATTTTAGATTTGGCTTTATAAAATTAGGGTTTCTATACTATTATAGTTCTTTTTAAACAAGAAGGAGAAGGAGAAGTAAATTTGGGTTCTATGGCAAATGTTTCTATACTATTATAGTTCTTTTTAAACAAGCAAATATTATTTAGAGATATTGGGAGTTTATGAGTTTCTATACTATTATAGTTCTTTTTAAACTAATAATGATTGGATACATTTTAAAACTAATAATAAAGAGTTTCTATACTATTATAGTTCTTTTTAAACTATTGATAAAAACATAAATGAATTATTTTCATCATTAAAGTTTCTATACTATTATAGTTCTTTTTAAACTTAACTGAAGAAGAAATAAAGATGCTTGAATATTTCAGTTTCTATACTATTATAGTTCTTTTTAAACAGGATTTTCAAAAAAGAAACTTGCTATTGCAAGAGCAAAGTTTCTATACTATTATAGTTCTTTTTAAACATTATCAGTGAAGAGGATTTAAAAAAATTAAATTTAAAGTTTCTATACTATTATAGTTCTTTTTAAACGAGTGGAAACCAAAAAATGATTTTGAATATTTAAAGGGTTTCTATACTATTATAGTTCTTTTTAAACTATGACATTATGGAATGGAAAGAGTGGATCGGAAAAGAGGTTTCTATACTATTATAGTTCTTTTTAAACTAAGTTTATTAAATCTTTATGGTGTAGATTATGATTTAAGTTTCTATACTATTATAGTTCTTTTTAAACTAACACCCCATGAGGTTCGCATCGTGGGGGAAGAGTTTCTATACTATTATAGTTCTTTTTAAACCAAGAACTAAATAAAAAAGAGAAATCAGTATATATTCAAGTTTCTATACTATTATAGTTCTTTTTAAACTAAACGGGGAAATTAAAAGATTAGATGTTTTTAATGGGAGTTTCTATACTATTATAGTTCTTTTTAAACATGAATGGGATTACAAAGGAAAAAGCAGATTTTATGTAACTGTTTCTATACTATTATAGTTCTTTTTAAACTTTTTTAAAAATTCTCATATAATTTATTTATTTGATGTTTCTATACTATTATAGTTCTTTTTAAACAATAATAGTCATAAACATAAATATCAAGTAGAACAAGTTTCTATACTATTATAGTTCTTTTTAAACCAATCCTTTTGCAGGAGTTCGATAACTTCTGTAAGAGTTTCTATACTATTATAGTTCTTTTTAAACTGATATAAGAGATATTAATTTTTATACTCTTAAAAAAGGTTTCTATACTATTATAGTTCTTTTTAAACAATCTTATATAAAATGAATAACTACAAAGAACTATTCCAGTTTCTATACTATTATAGTTCTTTTTAAACAATATCAATATAAATAAAATGGAAACAAACAAAACAAACGTTTCTATACTATTATAGTTCTTTTTAAACGCGCTGAGATAGCCAAATTTTAACCTTTAAGTGAGTATCAATATAAAAAAGAGGGGTTTTTTAAAGGTTTTTATTTATTACACATATCCTAATAGACTATTCAATCAACAATAAAATCTATTTTATTTTTTTCTTTTCCAATTATTTTGCGTTCTACGATATTATAAGAAGCCCATAATTTAAAAAGGATAATTGAATCATTACCTTTTGTATTCTTTAAGAGTTCTTCCTCCAACTTTTTCAACTTTGAATCACTAAGTTCTCCTTCAAAAACAGAATTCTGTATCCAATGAAGGTATTTTCTACAAGTCTTTAAAAACTTTCCCACTCTTGATTGATTTACATCATAAATAAGAATAATGTACATTATTCAATACTCTCCCAATTAAAAAAGTTTAATTTATGAATTTTCTTTTCAAGATATTCAATTATCTTATAAACATCAAGCCTTATAAAATATCTTACAGAAAAATAATTTCTTTTCTTTTTACAAAAGAATCTAAACCTTGTCCCTTGATAAAAATAATTTATGAATATTCTTAGCCCTTCCTTATTCAAGCGATATGTTTGAATTCCTCTCTTTTCTATTGTTTCAAAATTATCTTTTTTTATTGTTCCTGTATTTATTAAATTAAGAATGAGTGCGTCAACTAATAATGGTTTGAAGATATCTGCAAGGTCCAATTGAAGGGTATATCCATTATCAGAAGGTTCATGAACATATGAAATAAAAGGGGATATTTTTGTTTTTAATATCTCTGTTAAAACAACATTATAAAGCAAAGTATTACCTAAACTTAAAAGAGAATTGAATAAATCAGTAGGAGGATTTTTTTCCCTCCCCTTAAATTTAAACTCAGATTTCCTTATGAGACTATTAATCTTTTTCAAATAAAATTTCTTAAAGTTACCCTCATAAGCACGAAGAGTATCCACTTTTCTACATTTTTCAATTTCCCCTATTATCTTACTCAATTTATCACCTATTTCTATTTTATTTTTTTTCAAGAGATACCCTTCATTAAGAATTGTAGATTTAACAATCTCTTTAGCAATTTCAATTCTTTCAAAGCTTTTATAAAAACCCGCTTGTTTTAAAAACAACTTTCCAGAAAAATGGTTCTTTTTTGGAATAAATTTTCCAACGTTTGTTCCATAATAACTATAAAAATAGATTGGTATCATCTTATTTCCCAGAAATCTCATTAATTTAGAATTCATAGTTACCTCTGAAAATATATGTATTGAGTTTATATTTTCAATAGGATAAAATCTTGAAAAATCTTTTGATTCCAATTTTAAAGTGTTTCCATTTCTTTTTAATAATCCTGGTTTGTTAATATAAAGATCCTCCCTCATTTCATTATATCTTCTTTGAGAATTTTCTTAAGTTCTTCCTTTTTTTCAAAAAATACATCTCTAAACCCTACACCAACAATATTCTCAAAATGTTTTATTAGGAAATTTTTTAATTCATTCTCGCTAATAAAATCTGCTTCTTCTAAAATTTCTCTTAGGGTGAATCCTCTTAAATCATGAGCTAAAATTGTTCTATTCCTTAGCGAAAGAATTTTTTCTATTTTATCATAAAGCTCCTCCAACCTAAGAAATCTATTTCTATCAATATTTTCAGTCTCTATTTCTGAAGTTAGTTCATTAAATTTTTTTAAAAATTTTCCAGAAGCAGTTATTTTTATATCCTTTTCATCTAATAATGCTTCCTCGTTTATTTCAAGCCGTTTAAAAATAAGCCTCATCCATTCAACAAAACAATTCCTCATTACTTTTTTTATTTTATCTTTTTTTTCTCCAGATTCTCCAAGATATTTTAATTCCCCTCCTTCTATAAGTTCTAATTTCTTAGATAATCTTAGAAACAAAAGATATATCATATTTTGAAACAAAACATAAATCTCTCCGACAACGACATTGCCTTCTCTTGCATTTATCCTATCAAAAATATGGCTTAACAAAAGGTTTAGTTTTTCTTGATAATCCCTAATTAAATCAGGATCCTTCGGTAACTCAGTAAATAAATAATATTTGTAAAGCTCATTAAACTTTTCTAAAAAATCTTCTCCAAGAAATTCCTTAAAATTATTAATCAGATTGTAATTTGAAGAATTTAAAGCATCAAGAATTTTTGAGTATAGAATATATTTTTCAAGATATTCACTATTTTTTTCATAAACTTCTCCATTAGAAGCTTCATAAATTCGGACATTTTTTTTGAATATTTTGAAAAGCATTATTGCTTCTTTTAATTGTGGTGTTCCAGAAGATGCTAAAAAACTTATATGAGAATTTTCTTCCTTTAAAAGATATCCGACTTCTCTTATTATAAATTCTAAATTTTCTTTTATGTCTGTTGGATTATGTGTAATTTTCAAAATTTCAATAGAAGAAAAACCTTTTTCTTCAAGATATCTTTTAATTATTTCTGCTGAATAAACAGTGTCTGTTTTATTTTTATCTTGTTGGTCTGTAGAAAGAAGGAATATCTTTGAGTAATCCCTAAATTTTTCCAAGAACGGAAAAATTATTGGCAGTTCAATTGAACCCTTTATATTATCAAAAATTTCCTTTTCTAAAATCCTTTCTGTAGATTCCCTAAAATTATTCTTGTTTATTAGATATTTCCCATTAAGTTTAATAAACATATCTTTTAATAACAAAACGTTTGTTATCTTTTTGAAATTCCTTTCATCTATTTGGATGTCCTTATTTCCTAAGGTTATAACCAAAATCAATTTACGATTCTGCATTTTATCCATCCCAACAAATTTTTTCCAGCAAGTTTTATTGTTTTTACATTATCATCTATGAAATTTAATGTTTTTGAATATTTTGAGCCTCCTGATCCAACATTCAATATGAATTCATTCTCCTTTAAGTTATAAACCTCTTCTTTTAGGAAATATACCTGCTTAAGTATATCCTCCTTTATTGATTCATCTAGAGAAATCTTTTTTACTATTAGTTCTATCATCTGTATAACTCTTGAATAATATTCTTTTGAATATTTAATTAAGTCCTCTTTATTGAATCCTAATTGTTTGATAGAAAATTTTGTTCGGATCGTTATATTTTCTTCAGGAAGTTTAATCTTAAATTTTCCTTTTCCTTCAATAAATTCCTGAAAAATTAGGCTACTAACTTTTTTATTCCTTGGAAAAATATAACCTGTTTCTTCAATATAATTTGTGAGTTTATCTAAAAAAACATCCTCTATAAAAATGTGCCTCCATAATCCATTAAAAGACTTTTTCATCTCTCTTTTATACTCCCATATGTATCTTCTATCCCCTCTCCATTGTTCTTTGATATCTCTTTTTAGTTTCAAAATTTCATTTCGGTATTTAAATTCACTTAGGGTATCGATAGCACCTTTAATTGAACTTCCCGGAATATAGGGGATTCTTTTAATTTCCCCTCCTTGAGTTTTGAGTACAAATTTATTTAATTCAAGTTTGGCTAGTTTAAATTTTTTAGTTACGGGTAAAATAAATCTTTCTAGCACATCCCTTGGAGCAATTCCAAATTTTTCAGCAAGATTTTTAAAATTAATCTCAAACCGATTATCTATATTTTCTTCAATGTATTTTATAACTTCTTCAAGATCAATACCCTTTTTTAATAATTTTTTTATAAAATCATCAAAATCGATTATGATTAAATTGTTTCCATCAATATAATACTCTATAGGAATTATTTCTCCTCTCTCCCCACCATCCTTTATAGAAATAGGGGTTAATGTTTCTAATTCTATCTTTAATTCTTCATAGTTCATTTTTAGGATTATTTAAATTTATTAAAAAAGAGATTCCAAATTTAACCGAAGGAGGGTTATCATAAACTTTTTCTATAGTTCCTTTAACGGGCGAGTTAAATACAGATCCTTCAGATAACATATAAATAGTTCTCCTCCTAAAACCTGAATTAAATATAAAACCTCCTCTATTTATTAATTTATATTCTGAATTATTTTTCTTTATATCTTCTATTTCTTCATCTGTCGGATAAACAAGTGATAAAGACATAAATGGAGGGTTTATTTTATTAGTTTTGTAAAAGTTGAATTCATTTATTAGATATCTTTCAATAACCCCTCCCCCTATAGAGATGTCCCCTCCAATCCCTGAAGAATTTATTAAATTCTGTAAGGGTTTTTCAATGAGGTTTGTTTTTCCATCTAAAATGAAATAGAAAAAAACGTCTTTTTTAGGAACGAATCCTTCTAAATTAAATAATTCGGTTTTACCATTATCAAAACTCCTTGGAATTTTAATTCTGTCTCTTTTAATTATTGTAAATAAATTGTCAATTTCAACAGGCAATTCTTCTTTTAAACACATAAATTTTTTTCCGTGGATAAATTTTACCTCTTCTTTTTTAATCCTATTTTCATTTATTATTTTATTCAGAATCCCAAACGATATGAACTCGTTTTTCTTAAAGATCTTTCTATCTCTCAAATATAAACCCCCAAATACATCCTCAATTATCTCTCTATTTGAAGTTATCGGTCTTGGTATAAAAAAGATTTCATTATTATTTTTTTCAATTCCAATAAATAATGAAGATATTCTCAAATTATCTTCAATTATTTTTTCTATAAATTCTTTAGGATTTTCACTGTTCCAAGCTAATGCAGAGATTAAGCTATCTGAATGAAATATTAAATCCCTTTTAAAACCAAATCCACCAAAACTAAAAAAGGATCCTTTCTTTGGATATAGTTTTATTACTTTCATTTTAGAATTTAACTAATTTATCAATCCTTTATTTCTATGGTTATTCTTCCATAACCCCTTGTCCCATTACCCCCAAGATAATCTTTTTCAAGCAATTCAACACCTTTATCTAATATTTCCTCACTCTTATTTAATTCCTCATTATCTTTATATCTTATCACAATTTCCCCTTCAAAGATTATTCCTGGATTTACTCTCTCAATTTGTCTTAAATTTTCTGATTTACCGCTTTCTCGATTAATTGTATTCTCGAACTTTACTTCATATAAAAAATCAGACCTTTGTTCATAATCCATTTCTTTTAGCCTCTCTATTATTTTTTTAGATAAGAACAAATCCCTAAAGATTAACGTATGCCAATTATTTTGATTATCTCCAGCAGGAGTACCAAATGTTAATTTGATTTCTTCTTTATCCCTATTTTGATAATATTCTTCTAATAAAGCCCTTAATTTCCCCTTTAAAGAACTACCTGGAATATATGGGAGTTCCATATTTAATTCTTCATCATAAATTTTTATTACAGGGGAATCAACCCCTCCTATCTTTGTTTCTCTACTTCCACCAATATGAAGTCCTGTAAGTACGGTTATTACCACTTTTTTTATCTCATATTGTAATCCTTTATTTTCAATCACTTCATTATCTTTTTCCATCTTATTTCTCCTCTATTTTCATATATGCTATAACTGCTTCCATAAATTCTTTGAATCTTTTAATTTTTTCGGTATCTTTTGCAACTTCATCTATCAATCGCAAAAGACTCTCATAAAAACTTTTTGAAATATTTTTCCTTGCGTAACTGTATACTAGTAATATCTTTAACTTTGCTAGTTTATCTTTATTTTCCTTACCTTCCTCTAAGCTTACAATGATATCATAAAATTTTCTTAATTGTGTTGTTTTATTTTTATTACCTCCTTTTATGTTATCTTTAACAAATTTCTTAGCAACGTCTATACACTCAAGTTCATCGACTTCAAAAATTTTTGTTAAGTCCATTTTTTCATGATATCGTAAGCCCCTACTCATATTATTTCTCATTTTCTACTTTCTAACTCAACAAGTTTTGCTGAAATAATAAATACATAAGGATTTATATTTTTATCGGTATTCAGATACCAATCTCTTAAAAATCCATCATAACTCCTTAGAAATTCCCGTGTTTCTTTATCAAGCTTTTTAAATGACCTATAAACATAGTATCTTATAGCCCATATCTTCGGCAAATCCTTTCTTTGTTTAGATTTAATTATCTGCAGGGTTATTTCAATTATCCTGTTTAAAAATCCTTTTTTCTTTTCTTTTTTAAGTATATTCCCCAATTGTTTTTTTAATTTAATAATCATTTTAAATTCATCTTCTCTTTTGTTATTAACAGATTCTTCAAATAAGCCCCATCTGAAAACATTGCTCATTATTGAGATTCTATTTTTTTCCGGAAATTCTTTAGCATTTTCTAATTCTTCTTCTAATTCCTCTGCAATTTTTTTTATAGGATATTTTTTTCTAAAAATATTAAATGATGCAGAAAGAGTTATCTTTTCGTTAAACCCAACAAATTTTTTCCATTCTTTATATAATCTATTTAAAAATTCAAGAACATAATCCCACTGTCCTATAATAAACAAGTCATCCCCCCCTGAGAATATTATTGATACTTTTTCATGATAATTTTTTTCATTTTCATTATTCTTACCCTTATGAATATCTAAAATTATTCCTTCAAAAAACCAATATAAATTAAAACTCAATCGAGACCTTATAGTCTCATTCATAAAAATATTAATTAGAGATTCCCCCCCTCTTCTAAACAATTTTCCCAAATTATCAACATCTAATTTCGCTGCTCCAAGATAATCCCCTACTACTCCCTCATCATCAATATTAAGATAGTCTCTCTTACCACTTTCTCTAGTGTAGGGGGGAATCCCTCCATAAAATTTGAACGGATATGCATTAAAGTTATTAATGTTTATTTTTCTTATAAACAAATCTTTCTCAAGAGGATTTTTTCCAAAGAATTTTTTTAATAAATTTTTATAATCTAAAAATTCATAGATCTCCTTAGGATTTAATTTGCCTAATTTTAAACATAAATTACATAACCCTTCATTATTTTTATTACTAATTGGAGCATCACAAATTTCACATCTTGTTTTAACATCATCTCCTTTTAAAACAAAATCTAAAATTTCTATAAATTTACGATTTTTTTTGTTAAGTCTATTACCTTGGAAAGTAATCTCATTACTCTTTGCAGATGAGAAATCATAAGCACTTAATTCTTCATAAGATAAATCTAAAAACAAAATCCCCCTAAATTTATCAAACAGAAATTTATTTATTTCTTCACCAAATTTTTCAATTATATCTTTACTTTTTTTTGTATTATGCGCGATTATTTCAAAATTTCCTCCAGAACAAAAAAGGATATTTAAATAAGTCATTCCAAGTTTTTTTGCTAAATTTTGTGATATAACATCCATTAAAAAAGAAATAAAAAAAGATCTCCACTTTAGATTTTTTAATGCTTTACTCCCTTTTATATTAAAAATGAAGTTCTGTATTCCAGACAAATCCCCCCTAATTGATAAAAAAGGTTTAAATTTTCCAAAAATTGTATTTTTTTCTTCCATAAGGGTTTCACTTATCTTTTTTTGAATCTCTTTTTTTTCTTTTTGAATCTCTAAGATTTTATTAAATATTTCATTTAATTTTTCATATAATTCTTCTATTTTTTCTTTTTCTCCAGTTTCTTTATAGTATTCATAAAGCGCAATAGTTAAAGCAGTTGTAAGTTTAGTATGGGTGAATAAATCAACAAGAGGTTCTGTTTTATAAGCCCCTTCAGGGATTGTGATTGTATATTTTTGAATGATAGAAGCTAAGATGACTATAAGTTCATCAAAGTCAATTCCTTTCAACCTCACTAAGCTTATTTCTTTTTTAAATTTTTTATCTAATTCTTTTCTAAAACCTTCAAATTCTATATCCTTTTTAACAAAGAAATTTTCAAATTTTGTGGATAAGGAGGAATCTCTATAGTAATATTCCCTATTAAAGATGTTTTTTAAAGGTCTTTTTTTAACGCTCTCTCTTAAATATTCTTCGTTTACATCATCTAAAGATTCTCTTTGTTGTGCCGCTATCCAATCTCCTACTTTATATATCTTTCTTAAAATAGATGTTTTATCGTTTATTATTTCCTTAAAAGATCGTAACCCTTCTGGAAGTTTTTCAATAAAATCTTTATTGAGGGCTTCATGATTCAAGATACCTTTTTTCGTTCTCAATACTTCTTCTGGAAGCCTTCTCCAAGAAGACTTCCCCAAATCATGGAAAAGAGCAGATAAAGTTAGTTTTTCCTTTTCGCTTAGAGTTATATTTCCAACCTCATCAATTTCCATTGTCTTTAATAACCATGGTATTTATTTAAACTTTTCTTTGTTAGGGGATTATCATAAACCCAATACCATAAGAATTATAAGAGCCAAAACCTAAATCAAACATAAAATTGAAAAATTCCTCTTGCTCTTTTGTTATATTTCCAAATAAAATTTTTACATTTGAACCTTTAAGAGTTAATTTAATTATCTTTTCTTCTTTTACCAATTCTAATGGCAATGCAAAAGAAGGATTTTCGCTATCTCCTATAATCTTGATATTGCTAAAAATATTTTTTGGAGGAATTTTGTCTTTTTTAAAAAAAGAATATTTTTTTAGAAGATTCTTTTCTAAAGCTTCTATAAATTTAGAGGGATTTTCATTAAATAAGATAAATTTATCATCCTTATCTTTTAATGAAATAAAATTTGTTGGCTGAATTAGAGAAAAAGGGCGAATTTTTTTCGATGAAGTAGTTATTTTAACAAGATTAAAAGATGTTTCTCCCAGATTTATTTGTTGATTTGGAAATAGTTTAAAGAATATCTCTTCTAAAAGATTAGTGAACGGGCTGCTGATTGTTACCCTATAAGTTTTTCCTTCAACAATTTCTTGATTTTTTATTGGATATAAATTTCCAAAGCAAAAAGGTTTTAAGGATTCATCATGTACTTTGGAATATTTTGTATCTTTTAGAAGATTGAAAATAAAACCTCTGAAAGAATTTCTAAATTTATATTCAAATTCCTTTTGAGGGTATGTTCCAAGCGCTTTTAACCATAAGTTTAATCTCATCTATAGATAAATACTCGCACTTTTTTATAAACTTATCGAAGAGTTTTTCTTTCAATACTAACCCTATTAAGAAACCAAAAACCTTTAAAAGCTAACAATCTAAATCAAACTATGAAAAGAAGCTCAAGGAGATGGAAGAAAAAAGGCCAGATGAGATGGAAATGGCAAAGAAAAAAGCTTAGAAAAGCTAAAAGAAAGAGAAGATTAAAAAGAGAAAGAGCTAAATAGTTTTATAATACAACAATATTTATAAGCAAAAGAAAACTAATTCTAACATGGCTGTCAGTGAAATCTGGACTGAAAAATACAGACCATCGACTTTTGAGGAAGTTGTAGGTCAGGAAGAAGTTGTAAAAAGAGTAAAGTCATTAACAGATTCCCTAAACATCCCTCATTTATTGTTTGCAGGACCTGCTGGAACAGGAAAATCAACAATGGCTCTGATTATTGTTAAAACTCTTTACGGAGATAAATGGAGAGAAAATTATTTAGAACTAAATGCTTCTGATGAGAGGGGAATAAACATTGTAAGAGAAAAAGTAAAAAATTTTGCAAGAACAAAGTCAATTGGTGAAGTTTCATTCAAAGTAATTTTTTTAGATGAAGCAGATGCTTTGACACCTGAAGCACAACAAGCATTAAGAAGAACAATGGAAAATTATTCTTCAACATGTAGGTTTATTTTATCTTGCAACTATTCAAGCAAAATTATTGACCCAATACAATCAAGATGTGCTATTTTTAGATTTAAATTATTAGAAAAAAAAGATATTGAAAAATATCTTATGAAAATTGCAGAAGCTGAAAATTTAACAATCTCTCCAGAAGCAATTGATGAGATTTATGAGGGTAGTGAAGGAGACTGTCGTAGAGCCACAAATATCTTACAGGCAACAGCATCTATTTCTCAAAATATAACTCCTGAATTAGTAAGAACAATTATCTCAAATGCAAAACCAAAAGACATAAGAGTTGTCCTTGATTACGCTTTAGCAGGAGATTTCAGAGAAGCAAAAGATAAACTTCTTGATATAATGTTAAAAGAATCTATTTCTGGACAGGATGTAATAAAAGCAATTCAAAAAGAAATTTGGAATCTTCCTGTTGAACCAGAAATAAAGGTCAAATTAACTGAAAAAACAGGGGAGATAGAATTTAGAATAGTCGAAGGCTCAGACCCTTTCATTCAATTAGAAGCTCTTTTAGCAAGCTTTGTTTTAGCAGGATTAGGAAAAGAATGAAGATATAACTAAAACCTCATAAAACCTTATAAATTAAAGGCACTTATCTAAGATATGCTCTGGGTAGAAAAATATCGTCCATCTAAATTTTTAGAAATAGTTGGACAAGAAGAAACTGTTCAAAAAGTAAGAGAGTTTATAGGAAACTTCAACAAATTACCCAAAGCAAAAAAAGCAATTCTTCTCGCAGGACCTCCTGGAACAGGAAAAACAACAATCGCTTATGTAGCAGCAAAAGAGAATGACCTTGAATTATTTGAATTAAATGCATCAGATCTAAGAAATAAAAACAAACTTGATGAAGTATTAAAGCCCTCAATGAATCAACAATCTTTCTTCAACAAAGGGAAATTAATTTTAATAGATGAAGTGGATGGAATATCTGCTGTTGATAGGGGGGGACTAACAGAATTATTAAGATTAATTAAAACAACAAATTATCCTGTTATACTCACTGCAAATAAAATCTGGGACAAGAAATTTAATGAATTAAGAAAAGTTTGTGAGTTTGTTGAATTAAAAGAGTTAAATTACAAAGAAATAAAGGATACCTTGATACAGATATTAAAAAAAGAGGGGTTGTTTATTAACATTGATATAATTTCAAGCATAGCTGCAAAAGCAAAAGGAGACTTAAGAGCAGCCATAAATGATTTACAAACAATAGCAAAAGTAGAAGAAATAAATCATGAAGAATTGAGTGAAAGAAACAAAGAAGAAAGCATCTTTCAGATATTAAAAACAATATTTAAAGATAAGCCAAGAGAGGAGCTATTGAATATTTTTGATTTTACAAGTGAACCTCTTGAAAGAATTTTCCTATGGATTGAAGAGAATATCCCAGAAGAGTATAAAGAAGAAGAATTAGCAAGAGCCATAGAAATGTTAAGCAAAGCAGACATCTTCAGAGGAAGAATCTATAAACAACAATACTGGAGATTTTTAGTTTATGAAAATATTTTTCTAAGCTATGGTATCTCTGCATCAAAAAGACAACCAAAACAAGGCTTTACAAAATATAAAAATCCAATGAGGGTTTTAAAAATGTGGATGGCTAATCAAAAAGCAGAAAAAAAGAAAAAAATTGCAGAGAAATATGCTCAGTATGTTCATATTGGAGTAAAAAGAGCATTGAGAGAATTCCCAATAATAAAGGAGATAATAAAAAATAACGAAAAAATCCAAGAAGAATTAAGATTAGATGAAGATGAAATAGCTTATCTAATGGAGGAAAAATGAACTCTTTATTAAGAATATTAGGGCTATGTAATGAAAAACAACTTCCTGATGAAGCAGTAAAAGAATTTAAAAAACTTAAGGAAGAAATAAGGAATTCTACTGGTGTAAAAAGAGACGAATTAATCAATAGATACGCCCAATTAGTTGAAAGATATAAAACACAAGGCTATGAAACAGCTGGACCAGAAGCAGAATTGAGGGGATATAAAAAATATGACAGGAATATTTAATAAAATGAATCAAAAGAGATTATTAAGGAAACTTGAAGAATATTTTCTTGGAACTGACATAAAAAGAGATTATGAAAATTTTTTAAGCGAATATATTCTTGACCCTGAAAAATTAATGTTAAAACTCAGAGAAACAAAAAGGGAGAGAAGAAAAGAGAGAGTATGGAGGCAATTTATTCCAAATATACTCACTATTGGGGGAGCTTTGGCAACATATTTTTTATTAAAAAATGGATATAAGGGAGAGTATTTAAATTTCTCCATAGAAATGATTCTTAGTGGGGAAATAATAAGATATTTTTCGTGGATAAATTCTCTTGATAGAAGATTGGTGCAAGAAAGAGATATGAGAATAAGGCAAAATTTAGAGGAAGTTGAGAAACATCGGAGAAGATTAGAAAAAATTTTTGGTGATTCTGAAGAAAATCCTTTTGAATTTATTTAACTTTCTTCCTCTACACTCACCCTATAAAACCAAATTTCAGCATCTTTCCAAGCATCTTTATTTAATCCTGCTTTTAAACTAAGCTCTTCTAAAAATCTTATTTTATCAGGAATTTGCTCCCAAACTTGAGGCAAAAAAGTAGCAGTATGAAAATTCTTTTTCAAAATAATACCCATTTTATTATCAATTTTTTCTAAAAGCTCTTGAGGAGAGCTAAACTCAATTCTCTCAGAAGGAGATAAAACAGAAACCTCAATTTTTATTTTGTCTAATTCCTCTTTTGTTAAAGGAAAAAATCTGGTGTCATAAAAAGCTGCATTAATTGCATTATCCTGAACATCTTTCCAAAGCTCTTGATGTGCTTCCAAACTTCCGACACAACCTCTTAACTCTCCATTTAAAGTAAGTGTAACAAAACAAGCCCTTTTTTCAGAATATTTTTTCTTTGTTTCCGCATCTGGCTCAAATTTTTCATTATTAAAAGAAGCTTCAAGAGTTTTTCTCGCCAACTCTGTTAATTTCATATTAGAATAAAATAAAAAGAGTTTATAAAGCTTAAAAAAAGAATAATGAAATGGAAAAATGCAAATATTTCGGAAAATGCGGGGGATGTAAATATCAAGATATTGAATACAAAGAGCAACTTGAAAAAAAGAAAAAAGAAATACAAGAGCTTCTTGGAATTAAAGAAATAAAAGTTTTTTCAGGAGAGCCTTTTTTCTATAGAAATCGTATGGATTTTGCTGTTTCAGAAAAAGGAATAGGATTAAAAGAAAAAGGAAATTGGGATAAAGTAATTAATATAGATGAATGTTTAATCTCAAATAAAAAAATAAATGAATTAATAAAACAAACAAAAAAATCTGTTGATAAAATAAAACCATTTGATGAGAGAACAAAACAAGGAACTCTAAAAAATATTGTGATAAGAGCTCCGCGCTATTCTTCATCTGTTTCATTTGTATTAAACAAAGATTCTGAAGAGCTTGAAAAAGCAGAAGGAGAAATAAAAAAATTGGCTGAAGAAATTTCAGCTGAAAATATTTTAATAACTTATGTTCCAAGGAAAAGTCCAGTAAGTATTTCAGAAGAATTCAAAATAATAAAAGGAAACGGGAAATTAAAAGAAAAATTTCTAGGAAAAACTTTCTATTTTTCAGCACAAGGTTTTTTTCAGACAAATTCAGCTCTAACAGAAGAAATGCACAAATATGTAAATTCATTGTTAAAAAAATATGAAACAAAAAACAAAACATTAATTGATTTATACAGTGGTGTTGGATGCTTTGGAATAATAAACTCTGAATTATTCAAAGAAGTTTTAATACTTGAAAATTTTCCAGATTGCGTAAAATACGCAGAAGAAAACATAAAAGAAAACAAAATAAAAAATGCAAAAATTGTTGAGCTTGATGCAAAAGAATTAAAAGAATTAAAATTCGACGAGAATTCAATAATTATTACAGACCCTCCAAGAAAAGGAATGCACAAAAAAACAATAAATGAAATTAAAAAAAGAGTTCCAGAATTAATTATTTATGTTTCATGCAATCCAAAAAAATTTTCAGAAGAATTAAAAGAATTTAATGAATATGAACTCAAAAGTATTGCACTATTTGATTTTTTTCCACATACTCCACATATAGAAATTGTAGCCGAGTTGGTGAAGAAGATGGAATGAAAAGAGAGATAAGGAATTATAACTTTATAGTTATGAAAACCAAAAAATTTAAAAAAATGTTGAGTATCTATATACAATGCAAAGAGATTTAATCTATACTGAATTAAAATCTCTGCAACTTTTTAATGTCATTGAGAGGTTTAATAATTAATTCAGATAAGTTAGAAGATAAAAAAATTATAAAGAGGTCTTTTAATTACTTACTTGAAGTTTTCCAATTTAATCCAACAAACATTTCTCCTTACAAAATAGAAGTATCTATTTTGAATTCAATAGAGAAATTTATAGATATTTATATCAAAGAGTATGATAAAGAACCTCCTGAGTATGTTATAGGCTTTTATGCGAAAAACGGAAGACTTTTTATTTTAAATAAAAATTTGTTCGAAAAAAGAAACCATTCAAAGAACGAATTCAAAAAAGTTATAGTGCATGAATTATGCCACATTTTTATCAAAAGAATGCTTGATCCTAAAAACACTTTTAGATGGATAGAAGAAGGAATATGCCAGTACTTTGCATTTAGGGATTATAATTTTAAGATAGAAAAAGTCAGAGATTTAAAAAAATTAAGTTATGATAAATCATTATGGGAAAAATTTCATCCTTATGGACAAGCAGCAGAATTTTTTAAGTTTCTTTCAAAAAATTATGGAGGGGATAAAAGAATTATAGAATTTCTTAGAAAAATAAAAGAAAAAAATGAATTTGTTGCTTTTAAGGAAGTATTTGGAGATTTTGATAAAATACAGAATAATTTTTTTAAAGAAGTGTTAGGTAAAGATTTAAAATGATAACTCATCATCCCGGAACCCCTTGTTATAGAGAAGTAAAAAGATGTTTTGATAATTTTCTGCTAATAGATGGTGCTTGGTGCTTCCCTTTCCCTAAGACTTCCTAAACATTCCCTATATAAACATACTTTAATCCAACTGAGCGCCCTATTTTTTTTGCTCTCTTTAAAGTTTTAAAAGGAGTTATAGGTTCATCTTGCATTTTATACATTGGAAAAAATCTTGAAATATGCCAAGGGATATTTTTATCAATTGAGGCGATAAACTCAGCAATAGATTTTAACTCGTCATCAGAATCATTTTCTTCTGGAATAATAAGTGTAGTTAATTCAAGATGAATTCCTTTTTCATAAGCTCTTTTAATGGTCTCTAAAACAGGCTTTAATTTTGCTCCACAAATTTTTTGATAAAACTCGTCTCTAAAAGATTTTAAATCAACATTCATAGCATCAATATATTTTGAAACATATTCAAAACTTTCTTTTGAAAAATACCCATTTGTTACAAGAAGATTTTTTAATCCTTCTTTTCTTGCTAAAACAGCAATATCTCTTACATACTCAACAAAAATTGATGGCTCATTATAAGTGTAAGCAATTGATGAGCAGTTTTCATTTAAAGCATTTTTTACAATTTCATTTGGAGAAACATATGGAAGTTTTTTTATTGTCTCTTCAAAATCCAAATAAAACTCTCTAAACTGAGAAATATCATAATTCTGACAAAATGAGCATCTAAAATTGCATCCAAAAGTTCCAATAGAATAAGAATAAGTTCCAGGAAGAAAATTATAAAATGGTTTCTTTTCTATTGGATCAACATGAACAGCAACCGGCTTCCCATAAACAAGAAGAAAAAGTTTTCCTTTAACATTTTTTCTAACTCCGCAAATTCCAAAATTGTCTTCTGAAATTAGGCATTTATGAGGGCAAGCAAGACACTGGACATTATTCCCTTTTTTTCTAACATATAATTTTGCTTCTTTCATTAAAATATATAAACAAAAGGATATTAAATAGATTATGCTAAACTGGTATCCCAAAAATAAAGAAGAATTAGATGAATTATTGGAAAAATTTTTAGAAACTGAACAACAAGTAAAGGAAATTCACGGAGTTATTGTTCCTCATGCAGGATATGAATACTCTGGAAAAATTGCAGGAAAAGCTTTCGCACTCTTAAAAAACAAAGGATTTGAAAAAGCAATTATTTTTGGACCTTCACATCAGTTCGGATTTTATGGAATAGCAAAAATTCCAAAAATAAAAACTCCTTTTGGAGAGCCAGAGATAATTAATTCTGAGATAAAAGAACTTCATGGATTAAATTACGAGCATTCAATAGATAACCAAATCCCTTTTCTTCAAAAAATAGGTATAAATAAAATTTTGCCAATAGTCGTTGGGCAATTAAGTTTAGAACAATCAAAAAAAATAGCAGAAGAAATCCTGAAATTTAAAGATGATAAAACTATTTTTGTTTTTTCAACTGATTTATCTCATTTCTTTGACTATGAAACTGCAATTGAAAGAGATTTAAGAACAATAAAAATAATTGAAAATTTAGAAATAGAAAAAGCTGAACAAATAGATGCTTGTGGAGTTTTTCCATTATTAATTATGATGAACATATGCAAAATAAAAAAATGGAAACCAAAATTAATTGAATACAAAAATTCTGGGGATATAATAGGAGAAAAAACTTCTGTAGTTGGTTATTCTAGTTTTTGGTTTTGAAGATATTCAGAATATTATTAACATGGTTTTCCCAGGAATATTTTTTAGATAATTTAATAGAATCTTTTGACATTTTTTTCCAAAGTTTTTTATCCTTTAATAGAAGATTTATTTTTTCAGCCATCTCCTTTTTGTCTTTAACAAGAAAACCATTTTTACCATTAATTATAAGTTCATTAGAAGCTGTTTTAATTTTATCCCCATCAGGCATAAAAGCAACACTTGGAACCCCGCAAGCCATAGCTTCAAGCAGAACATTCCCAAAAGACTCGTATAAAGAAGGAAGAACTAAAATCCTTGATTTTTTCAGATAATTCTCAGGATGAGGTGTTTTTCTGAACAAAAAAACCCTATTACCCAGAGACGAGATTAATCTTTCAAACATTTTTTTGTAGTTATCAATTAATTCGCCAACAAGAACTATTTTTGAGTTCTGCCCAACTTCTTTAAAAACATCTGATAAAACAGAAAGGTTTTTTTCTCTCGAAAAACGTCCAAGATAAATCACCCAATTTTTTCTTAAAAAACCTGGTTTAAACCTATTGAAGTCAACACCATTAGGAATGACATATGATTCCCTTTTTGCTTTTATTTTGATAAAAAATTCTTTTCTCAAAAATTCACTTGGAAAAATAAGAATAACTCCTTTTGAGAGCTCTTTTATTAATTTAATATTTTCATTGATTTCTTTTCTTGTCGTAAAATCTTCTGAAAACAGCATCAAAGAGGGGATTTTCCAAAAAATTTGAGCATTAAGAAAACGCTTCTTCAATCCTCCTAACATCAAATGAGTTGTAGTAATAATAAAATCATAATCCAAACCAACGAGAGATAGGATTTCTTCTGAATGATTTTTATACCATTGATATAAATTCTTAATTCCATTAACATTCTTTGGTTTCTTAAATCTATTAATTTTTATTTTTCCGAAATTCTCAAAAGAGATATATTCTCCTGGACAGAGAATATCAACAGAGAAACCTTTTTTTGCAAGAACCTTGGAAACTTCTCTAACATAAACAGAAGGACCAGAAACCTCTGGAAAAAAGATAGTGGAAAATATCAAAACCCTCATTTAAAATACTCTCCTTTTTTTAGTTTATTAAGAATATAATCTCTCGCAATATCCATTTTTTTTAAATTTTTAGATTTTTGATTCTCATGTTCCCTATATTTATAAGTTATAAAAGGCATTCTTTTTATTTTATATCCTGCTCCAATAATTTGGAACCAAAAATCATAATCTTCACTATTTCTTAAATTAACATCCATCTTCAATCCTTCATCAATTATCTTTCTTCTAAACAAATTAGAAGAAGCTGGAATAAATTTTTTTTCATCGAGAATTTGAAAAGTATATTTAACTTTTCTTAGATGAGCAAAAAAAGTCTTTAATCTAAGCAAAGGCTCTTCTAAATCGCGAAAATCAACTGCTTCAATAATTTTTTTATCCCCTTTTGCATCAAACACAATAAAATCTCCATAAACAAAATCAATTTCGCTATTCTCTTCAAGAAAATCATACTGCATAGCCAATTTATTAGGCATAACAATATCATCAGAATCAAAAATAGAAATATATCCGCCCCTAACAAACTTAAATCCTTCATTAACTGCTCCTGCCTTTCCAATATTTTTTGATAAAAAAACAGATTTAATTCTCTCGTCTCTTTCAGCGAACTTTTTTATTATTTCCCGAGTATTATCCAATGAAGCATCATCAATAAGAATTAATTCAAAATTGTCAAAACTCTGGGACAAATAAGAATTAATTGTTTCTTCAAGAAAAGCTTCAACATTATAACAAGGGATAATGATAGAAATTTCAGGATTCATCTTAAAAAAGAATTATCCACAACTTCCGCTTGCTCCAGAACTAGACTCAGAGTAACCAAAACCTGGAGAAGGTGTTTCTGCAGATAGTTCTTCTGAACACTCTGATGGCTCATTATTGAATGCTGAACAAATTGTAGACAATAAAGCAGAAGAGCTTCTTCCACTTGAAATCTCTTTTTCATTTATTATCAAAGTAGGAGACCCCTGAACACCATATTTTTGACTTAGCTCAGAATCTTTCTCATAATACTTCTTAGCATTTCCATTATCTTCGCATTCCTTTACCTTATTAATATCTACTCCAACTTTATTCATGCATCTTGATGCATTACCATCCTCTAAAAAGCAAGATAAATAATCAAGGAACTTTGAAGGTTGCTCTTCTCTTATACATAGCTGTCTGTATGTTTCTTGCTCTTCTTTATCTCCGTGCATAAAGTAATGAACAAACCTTATGGTAGCATCTATTTTATTTCCTAATGTTTTAAGAACAGGTAGTATTCCTTTTTCCATCTGTGTTCCATAAGGACAATAAGTCATCACAAAAAGCTCAATTTTTGGTTTATCTGATTTCTCAATTTCCTGAGTTTGTGGATTATTATTTTTATTTTCTTGTAAAGTTGTCACAGGCAAAACAGCTGATACAATGTATTTTCCATCTGAAGTAATATAAAGAGGAACAGTTCCTCCTTGATAAACAACATCAACTTCATATAAACTATTTCCCATTTCCTTAATACTATCTACTTTCACAGCATCACCAACTCTTGACTTTAATAAATCAAGCATAATATTTCCTGCCTCAGATTTTGAAATTCCGCTACAAGAAGAAGATGCCATAACAAAATAAAGGACAACAGTGATAATCGCAAGCACCCCTGCAGCAGTTCTCCAAGGATTTTCCATAAGCCATTTACTAAAAGGAACTCCCCTCTTAACTTTTTTAGAAGCTTTTGAAGCAACTTTAGAAAGATGTTCTTTTGATTTGTCTAAAAATTCCTTTGATTTAGATACCTTAACTTCTTTATCTTCATCGTCCATAGCAACATAAGAAAAAAACCATTTATAAATGTTTTGTTAAAAGATGTTAAATTTAATCAGCATAGAATAGTTAAATGTATCTTTAAGTTTTGAAATAATTAAAAAAATACTCGTAATTTTAGATTGAAAAACAATCGTATTTATTAAAAAGGTAATTTATAATAAGGAAGTGCAAGATCTTCTAATCTTCCTAACAAATCCTTTAAAGAATTTTTTTCTTTTTCTGCAGAAGACAACCAATTATATTCGTTACCTAGCTTTCTTATTATTTTTCGGACCTCTTCTATTTGATTAGGTAATCTTGCAGCTTCTTCTCTTCTGCTTTCATTATCATAAACTGCCAATTCAAAAACTTCTATAGACCTTTTTAAGGAAATTTTCATTGCTCCAACAACCTTTCCAAACTCAAAAATGTCATTAGGATCGCATTCTGATTCTGGACTAGCCATATCTTAATTAAAAATAATAAATATATAAACCTTTTTATAGATACTACTAAAAAGTTAATAATAAATCATATGCTCAGAACTCAATTTTTTAGTGATTCAAAACTCTCACGCTTATATTGAAATTATTTCGATAAGAATTTCAAACTAATTTAAAGTATCTAAGATTAAAAGTTCGGAACAAAGACAGGAGCAAAGTAAAAAAGCCCTAATTTTAACAAAACATTTTATACTGAAAATAAATCCAAATAAATTCATGCCAAAAAGGATACTAGAAAAACAAGTAGAAAATGAAATGTACCACGAAATTGGAGAGTAGCACTGCACACAGATTTAAAACCTCTTAAAATTATAGAGTCAACAATAAGACATATTTTTAAAAATGCTAAACCATATTATCCAGGAAATGCTCGAGTTGCTATGGGAAAAATTTATACAGATGGAGAATTTGAAAAAAGACGAAAAAGAATATTATCAACTCCTTTACCTCATGGCACTAAAAAGAACCTTGGGTACAGAATCCTTATTGAATATTTTTCCTTTTAAATTTTCACAAAACTTTATTATTATAAAACCGAGAAACCAAAAACATTTAAATACTCCTTAAAAGTTTTAATAATATGGAAAAAAAGAGGGTGATAATTATAAGTATTCTATCAATAATCATGATTATCTTACTGTTAGTTATGATTTCTCTAATAAGAAATAACGAAATTAGTTTTAAAAAATGCGAAAGCACAGAATGTTTTGTTAATGCACAAAAGAGATGTATTCCTGCAGAATATATTTTTGATAAAAATGGAGTAACTGTAAGATATAGAATAATAGGAAAAGAAGAAGGTTTTTGCAAAATACAAGTAAAAGTAATACAAGTAAAAAAAGGAAATATAGAAAAACTTAAATTAGTAGACAAAGAAATGGTCTGCTCAGCACCTATGGGTTCTACAGACCCTCCAGAATCAAAACTGGAAAGATGTAGTGGAAGGCTCAAAGAAGAAATGCAAAGCATAATAATAAAAAAATTATATGACTTGTTACTCACAGAGTTCTCTGAAGAAAATTTAAATAATATAACAAAAGTTTTCTAAGAAGATGATAAGAATTGGTCCTGCAGGACTTGGCCCAGTAAGCAGAGCAGAAAAAACTCTAAAAGAATATTCTAAATTAGGGATAAAAGCATGTGAGATAGCATTTACCCATAGCATCTATATAAAGAAAAAAGAAGATGCTATAAGAATTGGAAAAATCGCAAAAAAATTAGGAGTAGGCTTAAGCATACATTCTCCTTACTATATCAATCTAAACTCAGAAGAGAAAGAAAAAATAGAGGCTTCAAAAAAAAGAATTTTAGATTGTTGTAAAATTGCCAATTATCTTGGAGCAAAGTGTGTTGTATTTCACCCTGGATATTACGGAAAGAGAACAAAAGAAGAAGCTTTTGAGAATATAAAAAGAGCAATTGTAGATATGAAAAATATTTGTAAAAAGAATTCATGGAAAGTAGAACTCTGTGTCGAGACAATGGGTAAAAAAAATGTATTCGGCTCAATAGAGGAGATTTCAAAATTAGTAAAAGAAACAAAAATAAGACCTTGTATCGACTTCGCGCATATATTAGCAAGATATGGAGAATATAAATTCAGGGAAGTATTTGAATTATTCAAAAAAGAAAAAAAATTACACATTCATTTCTCAGGAATTGTTTATGGAGAAAAAGGTGAAAAGTATCACACAATAACAAAGCCAAGAGAATGGAGGCTTCTTTTTAAGAATTTACCAAAAAAAGAAATAACAATAATAAATGAGTCTCCTGCTCCAGTAGCTGACGCAATTGAAGGAATGAGAATTCTAGAAAAATTAAATAAGTAACTACCTGTTCAAACAAGTAGTAACTTTAAAATTAATATATTCTGTTGTTACCATAAAGTTTATAAATAATTTAGGGATAATAAAGATACAGAAAACTTTGTTTTCTGTTAAATTAAATTTTATAATAAAAACAAGTCAAGATGGAAACAAAAATAATAAGTAAAGTGCTTTTTGCACTAGTAAGCATCTTGGCTGTAATGGTTTCAGTTAGTGCTGCTGAAATAGCAGACATCTCTTCAGTCTATATTGATGATGTTAATGCATTTACTCACAATGAGGTGTCTGTAACTGCAGGAAGTAATGTTGTAATTGATGTGTACTTCACTGCACTCACAAACGCAACAGACGTGAGAATAAAGGCTGAATTAGAAGGTGAAAAAACTGACGCTGTTGTCAGAACACCTTCTTTTGACGTTGAAGCAAACATAAGCTACAGAAAAAGCCTTGTTCTCAAGGTTCCATATGAATTATGGGATGAAGTTTCAGACCATGCAACTCTTAACTTAAAGATATGGAATGGAGACTTCAAAACTGAAAGAGAATTTGTTGTTAGAGTGCAGAGACCTTCATACAACGCAGAGATTAAGTCAGTCTCTGTTGAAAGTCCTGTAAAATCAGGAGAATACATGAAGGTCAATGTTGTTGTGAAAAATAGAGGATATAATGACATAAATGACCTTTATCTAACAGTAAGAATTCCTGCACTTGGTTTAGATAGGTCTGCTTATTTAGGAGACCTTGTTCCAATTGACCCAAGCTGTGATGAAGACTGTGATGAAACAGACACAGTAAGCAGAACAATTTCTTTAAGAATTCCAGATGACACAAAACCTGGAATTTATAACATGGAAGTTGTTGTTAGTGGAGACGACCTACAACAGGGAATTGTTAAATCAATAACAATCCAAAATGAATTCCCTGGAAACACAATTGTTCCAACAGATAGAAAAAAAGCTGGAACAGATGAAAATGTAGACTTTGAGCTATTATTAATAAACCCTACAAGCAACATAAAGGTTTATAGAATTGTTCCAGAAAGCTCAAAGAACTTAGAAGTTAGTGCTAGTGATAGCCTTGTAGTTGTTCCAGCTGGTTCAAGCAGGTCAATTACCATTACAGCAAATGCAGCTAAAGAAGGGGACTACACCTTTAATGTGAAAGTTTTCGCAGGCAACGATTTAATCAATGAAGTTGCTTACAGCCTTAGTGCTGAAGAAGACAACTCTGTAGACCCTTTAACAATTATAACTGTTATTTTAGCAGTTGTATTTGTTGTTTTAGTGGCTGTTTTAATTGTGTTACTAACAAGAAGACAGCCAAAAGAAGACTTGGGTGAGAGCTATTACTAAATCTCACCCTTTTTTCTTTTTTATTTTTTAATTGCAAAAAAAGACAACAAACTTTTTTAAAAGAAAAGAATCTAATTCTTCCATGATAGTTTTAGGAATTGATGATGCTGGAAGAGGGCCTGTTATTGGACCCATGGTCTTAGCTGGCTGTTTAATCAGAGAAGAACATTTTGATTATTTATTCAAATTAGGAGTAAAGGATTCTAAAGAGCTAACACAAAAAAGAAGATTATTCTTGAAAGAGAAAATATTAGAAATTGCAGAAGATTTTGAAATAATTCTAACGCATCCAGAGGAATTGGATAACTTCATGGAAAACAGAACAAACCTGAATACTATTGAGGCAATAAAAACAGCAGAGATAATCAACAAAATTATAGAAAGAAACCCTGAGCAAAAAATAAGGGTTGTTGTGGATTGCCCATCAGTATCTATAATCTCTTGGACAGATGAATTAAAATTAAAAATAAATGATTTAAGAAATCTTGAAATAGTTTGCGAGCATAAAGCAGATAAAAACCATATCCCGGTCTCAGCAGCATCTATTTTAGCAAAAACAAAAAGAGAAGAAGAAATGGAGAAGTTAAAAGAAAAATACGGTATTGAAATTGGTTCAGGATATGCTTCAGACCCAATAACAGCAAAGTTTCTTGAAAAATACCTCCAAAAATACAAAGACGACGGAATATTTAGAAAATCTTGGGAAACATTTCAAAGAGCAAAAAGAGATTCAGAGCAGATGAAGTTGTTTTAAGAGTTTAAAACACCAATCTTTAAAAATAATTTCGTCTTTTATTATTCATGACCTACATTAAAAAGTTGGTGATGCAAGGTTTCAAGAGTTTTGCTAAAAAAACAGAGATTGAATTCACAAAAAACATAAATGTTATTGTTGGTCTAAATGGCTCAGGAAAATCAAACATATCTGATGCTTTATGTTTTGTACTGGGAAGATTAAGTGCAAAATCCATGAGAGCGTCAAAAGCAAAGAATCTCTTATTCATGGGTTCAGAGGGAATAAAACCTGCAAAAGAGGCCTATGTAGAAGTTGTATTTGATAATGAAGGAAGGGTTTTTGCAATAGATAGAGACGAAATCACCTTAAAAAGGATAATAAAGCGAAATGGGCAGAGCACATACAAGATAAATAATGAGACAAAAACAAGACAAGAAGTTTTAATGCTTTTAGCTCAAGCAGGAATAGATCCAAATGGATTCAACATAATTCTCCAAGGAGAGATACAAAGATTTACAAAAATGAAAGGGGAAGAAAGGAGAAAAATTATCGAAGAGATATCAGGAATTTCAGTTTATGAAGTAAGAAAAGAAAAAGCACTTAGAGAACTTGAGAAAACAGAAGAAAAATTAAAAGAAATCTCTGCAATATTAAGAGAAAGAACATCTTATTTAAATAATCTTGAAAAAGAGAGGCAACAAGCATTAAGATTCAAAAAATTAGAGAGCGATGTAAAAAGATTAAAAGCAAGCATATTATTTCATGACTTAAATAACCGAAAAAAAGAGAGTAAAAAGATAACCTCTGAAATAGACTTGCATAACAATAAGATAAACAAGTTAAAAGAAAAAATAATATCTTATGAAAAAGAAATTAACTCTCTAAAAGAAAAGATAAATGAACTTAATTCAAAAATTCAAAGTTCAACTGGATTAGAACAGGAACAATTGAACAGAGAAATTGCTAATATCAGAGCAGAGATAGCGGGATTAAATGTCAGGATAGAAAATCTGGAATCAAAGCTTATTGAAACACAAAACAAAAAACAAGACATTGAGAACAAGAGCATTGAATTAGAAAATGAAATAAGAGAGTTAGAGGTAAACACACCAACAGTCTCAATGAAGCAAAAAGAATTTGAAAAAAAGAAAAAACAGCTTGAAGAGCTTGAAATAAGGAGAAAAAAATATTACATAACAAAAACAGAACTAAAAACTGTAAAAGAGAGAATTGAAGAAAAAGAGTTTCTTTTGAAGCAACAAAACAAGGAAGCAGATTTTTTAGTGGAGCAAATAGAAACATTAACCAAAGAACTTTTTGATATTAATTCTTCTGAAGAGAAAATAAAAGAACTAAAAATAAAAGAGGAAAAATTAAATCAGGAAATAAAAAATCTTGAAGAATTGGAAGAAAAAATAAAAAGAGAAATAAATTTTTCTGAAAGCGAGATAGAAAGGTTAAAAAAATTAATTGAAAAAATTGCAAGCTTAGATGTTTGCCCTTTATGCAAGAACAAGATAACAGAAGAGCACATAGCATCAATTAAAAGAGAAACTGAACCACAAATATTAGAACAAGAAAATAAAAAAGAGAGGAATCTAAAAGAACTTAAGGAAATAAAAAATAAAATAGAAACACTGATTGAAAAAGAAAAAGAAGTAGTAGAAGAGATAAGAAAAAGAGAGTCAGACATTATTAAATTAAAGATAATAAATGAAAAAACTGAACAAATTAAAAAGATAAAAGAAAAAATAAAACAAGATTTTAAAGAGATAGGGGAATTAAGACAAAAACAAACTTTTCTCCAAGAATCCCTAAGTAAAAATAAAGATGTTGAAGAAAAGTACGAGCAACTAAAAATAGAAATTGATGAGATAGCATTAATTAGTGAGCAGAACCTTGATTCTGAAATTGCGTTCAAAAGAAGAGAAAAAAATAGAATTGAAGCATCATTAAAACAACTAAAAAGAGAAGAACAAGAAGCAGAAGAGGAATTAGAACTAATGAAAAAGGACTTAGAAAAAAAGGAAAAACTTCTTGAAAAGATGCTTAAAGAAGAGGAAGAATTATCAAAAAAATTCAAAAAATTAATAGAAAAAAGAGATGCCCTTCATGAAGAGATTAGAAAACACGAAAGGCAAATAATGAAGATACAAACAGAGATAAGAAGCAACGAAGAAAAACGTAATATGTTAAAAATAGAAGAAGCAAGGATAAATGCAGAGATAGAGAATTTAGAAAAAGAATTGCTTGAATTCCAAGGAATAGAATTTATAAGAGATAAAAAGGACTCTCTTATAAAAAGACTACAAAAAACAAAAGAAGCCTTAGAAAAAATAGGCTCAGTAAATTTAAGAGCATTAGAGGTCTATGAAGAGATAAAAAAAGAATACGAAGCAGTTAAACAAAGAGTCGAAACAATTGAAAAAGAGAAGGAAAAAATTCTAAAAGTTATTCATGAAATTGATGTAAAAAAGAAAAAAACATTCCTTAACACATTCAATTCAATTAATGAACATTTCTCAAAAAATTTCTCAAAATTAAGTTCAAAGGGAGAGGTCTATCTCGAACTAGAAAATTCAAAAAATCCTTTTGAAGGAGGGGTTGACATTGTTGTTAAAATGGGACAAGGAAAGTATTTTGATGTAACATCATTGTCAGGAGGGGAACAGACCCTTGTATCTTTATCCCTTATTTTTGCAATACAGGAACTAAAACCTTATTATTTTTATATCCTTGATGAAATTGATGCAGCACTTGACAAAAGAAACTCAAGCAGATTAGCAGAATGGTTAAAAAAATATATTCAAAAAGGACAATACATAATAATATCCCATAATGATGAAATAATTAGAAACGCAACAGCACTTTACGGAGTAAGCATAAATAAAGGAATAAGTAAGATTGTTAGTTTAAAAGTTTAAAAATTAATTAAAAAATTTGAATTCTGTACTTTTTTGATTATCTTTGCTGAACCTTGCCATAAGGTAATTAGATATTAACCCTTTCTTTATAATATCCTTTTTAGGACAAAAGTTTAATAAAAAACATTTAAAAACACATAATCCATAATTAAGATATGGATGAAAAGATAGAAAATTACAAAAACCCGAAAATACCAGAGCTTCCGACAAATAACATAAAAGCAAAGGATGAATTGGAAAAAACAAAAAAAGAACTTGAAGAATTAAAAAAATACATTATAAAAAAATATCCTTTCACCCTTTCTCTTAGTATTTTACCACCGCAAAGCATAGACCTTTTTATTGAGGAAGAAGAAGTTCCAAAAGAAACAGAGAAACACATTCACCTATACATGTTAATTCCTGAAAAACATTATAAAGATATCCCAAAAATAAAAGAAGATATTATTAGAAAAATAGAAGAAAAAAAAGATAGAAAAATATGGCTACAGATAAAAACCCCTGTTGATGTATTTGAAGCATGTCTTGACAGTAGGTTTGAATTAGTAAATGCAATTGGATTATCCTTCCCAATCTATGACACTGGTTTCCTTGATGCTTTAAGAGTAGCAGAAATACATAAAGCACTTGTATTAAAAAAATTTGATAAATATGTTGTAAGTTATGTTATTGCAGGAAGTTTAGTAAGAGGAGAAGCAACAAAGACCTCTGATGTAGATGTTTTCATTATAATCAATGACACAGATGTAAAAAGAATGTCAAGAATAGAGTTAAAGGAAAGACTAAGAGCTCAAATATACCAGATGGTAAGTGAAGCTTCCTTCCTTGCTGGAGCAAAAAATAAATTAGAGCCACAGATATATTTACTAACAGAATTCTGGGATAGTGTAAAAGATGCTGTTCCAGTTATGTTTACATTCATAAGAGATGGCTTCCCGCTCCATGACAGAGGGACATTCCTTCCATGGAAAGCCCTACTAAGAATGGGAAAGCTAAAACCAAGCCCAGAAGCAATAAATATGTTTATGTCTTCTGGAGACCAAGGAACAAAAAGAGCTCATAGAGCACTAATGGATATTCTTGTTCATGATATTTATTGGAGTGCATTAACCCCAAGCCAAGGAATCTTAATGTTGTATGGATTAGCACCACCAACACCAAAACAAACAGTAAAAGAAATGGAAAGAGTTTTCTTAAAAAAAGAAAAAATTCTCGAAAAAAAATACATTGATACTCTTGCAGAAGTTGTAAAGCTTTACAAAGATTATGAGCATGGAAGATTAAAAGAAATAAGTGGAAAAGAAATTGATAGGCTCTTGAAAAATACTGAAGAGTATTTAGAAAGATTAAAAGAATTAAGAAAAGAAATAGAAAAAAAGGCAGAAGAAAGAACAATTGAAAATTTATATGAACAAGTTTTTGAACTTCTTGAAAAAATATTCAAAAAGAAAACAAAAAAAGCCCTTTTAGAAGAGTTTGAAAAAGAGTTTGTAAAAAAAGGTGTCTTCACAGCAAGACAATTAGAAGCTCTTAATAAAATAATAAAAGCTAAATCAGAAATAAAAAAGAAAAATATTGGATTCCAGAAAGTTGATGAGATAAGAAAAGAGTCTGCAAACCTAATTAATGGCCTCCAAACATATATTCAAATCAAAGACATAGAAGAAAACAAAAATAAAAAAATGTTATTAGAATATTCTAAAAGTGAACAAAAAGAAACTGCAGAATTAATCTTAACTGGAGAGAATCTTTTTGTGATTGAAAAAGAAAATGTCCTCAAAATAAGCAATAAAGTAGAAAAATCAAATATGGAGGAAGTTATTGAAGAACTTGAAAAAAACAAGGAAAAAAGAATAACTGATTTAAATTATACTCAAATAAAACTTCTTAACCAGTATTACGGAAATTTCACAATAAAATTAATAAGGTAAAATGTTTGGAGTATCTGAAAGAGTCGAAGTTTCTGAAATCACACAAAGTATTAGAAGAGGATATTTCATTGCTTTTTTTGGAGAAGATGATGAAGTTTATATTATATTGAGAGACTATGATGGAATGAAAGTATATGTATTGGATCAATCTAGAGGTAACGGAAGGGAAAAAGAGATTTATGATGAATTAAAGGAAATTAAAATTAATAGGTTACCATCTGAAATAGAAGATAATTCTCTTATGCCTTTAGATAGATTTGAAAATTTAAAACAAAAGAGATTAGAACAACAAACAAAAGAAAGTTTAGAAGCATTATTAAGAGGTTTTGATTTTCAATATTTTTAAAAACCTATATAAATTACAAGAACATAATCTTTTTAAACTAATTTTATCATGAGAATATTATGACAAAAGGCAAAGTTATACAATTCAGAAGAGGAAGGCACACAGTTCATGAGAGACATTTCATAATTGAAATTAATGGGATTGATTCAAGAGAAAAAGCAGAGAAATTTGTTGGAAAAGAAGTAGAATGGAAAACCCCAAGTGGAAAAATAATAAAAGGAAAAATATCTGCTCCTCATGGAAATAAAGGCCTTGTAAGAGCTATTTTTGAAAAAGGTCTTCCAGGGCAAGCAATAACAACAGAAGTAGAGGTAAAAGAATAAAATGGCACAAGCAAGAAAAGCATCAGCATATTCAAAACACAGAGTTGTTCCTTATACTCGAAAGAGCAAGAAAAGAAGCAAATCATATATAAAAACAGTCCCAAATAAGAAATTAGTAAAATTCCAAATGGGTAATTCTGATTTATATAGGCAAGGAAAACTTTCTTATGAAGTTTCATTAGTTTCAAAAGAAGATGTTCAGATAAGGGATTTTGCATTAGAAGCTTGCAGACAATATATAAATAAAAAATTAGAGGCTCAATTAGCAAAGCAATATTTTTTCCAAGTAAAAGTTCACCCACATCATATACAAAGAGAAAATAGAATGCTCACAGGGGCTGGTGCTGACAGAATGCAGACAGGAATGCAGCTTTCTTTTGGAAAAACAATGAACCTTGCAGCAATTGTAAAAAAAGGAAAAGAAATATTCACAATAGCAGTAGTTGATGAGAAAGGTGAAAAAATAGCAAGAGAGATACTTAAAAAAATAAAACCAAAACTACCTTGTAAAACAGGATTTGTAACAAAAGTCCTTGAAAAGAAATAAAATTGTTATTTCTACAGAGTAATAACAAAAACGAAAGATTTATAAACCCTAAATTCTAATATAAATCATGGCTGATGATTATAAAGAAGCAAATTTAGATAGAATAAGAAACTATGGAAGAGTAATCGCTGCAAGAGAGCTTGCAGAAGGGAGAAATGAAGAATATCTTAATTATTTTGGTAAGACAGGTATAGATGAGGGCAGACAAACATTAGGTGAAATAGTTCGAGAGTGGGGAGAAGATAATGGAATAGTAAAAAAAATAAAAGAGGGTGGAGAAGAAAGAACCTGGAAAGGAAATCCTTTTGCAGACCCATCATATGAAGAAGCATTTAAAAAAATAAATGAAATATTTCAAAACACTATTCAGCAATTAACATACGGAGAAATAGAAGAATTAATAGAAGAAAAATATGATGGAAAAGAAGGATTCACGAGAACTCCTCCAGAAATCCCTGAAGAATGGAAAAAGAAGTCATATAGTGAAGTAGTTGAAGAAATAATGAAAAAAGAAGAAGGAACACTTGATGAAGATTTATTAAGTGATGAGGACAAAAAAAGATTAAGCTTAGCACAACAAGCTCTTGGATTACTTATGGGAGACTACTTATTAGCAGAAGCACTAAATATTGCTAAAAAAGTAGACCTTGGAAGAAGAGCAAGACAAATTGAAGGAGTATTCGAACAGCTTGGAGACAACTCAAAAGAATAAAGAACCTAAATCTTCAAAATTTTCTTTATTAGTGCAGTAACTACTTCAAAATATTCTTCTGCTCTATCACGCCAGCTATCTAAATTTATTCCTGAAAGGTCTTTAAGCTCATTATGAGCTATCTTCTTATGTATAAAACTAAGGTCTCTAAACCAAAGAAGATATTTTTCTTTAAGAAGACCTCTATCAACAAGGTTTTCTTTTAATTGAAAAAATAAATGCTCTGGTGAAGGTGGTATAACATTTAAAGCAATTAAAATTGCCTGAGATGTATCAACCATTGCCCAGTAAACTTCCTCAAGACTAGATAACTCAGCAATTCTACTTCTTGTTAATCTAACAGGAGCTCTTGAAAGAGCTGCATAAACTGCCTCAGGAGTAGAACGAATCATTCCATTCAACAAAAGCAACTTTAATGGCTTGAAAAACCCTCCAGAATCAACTAAAACATCACCATATCTAAGAATATTCAAAACAACTGGGTCTCCTTTAATTAAATCATTCCACCATGTTGTTAATTTTATTGTATTAATATGAAGTGTTTTCTCATAATCGCATTTTTCAAGTATTTTCTCAAGCTCTTCTCTGTACCATGCAATTAATTCAGTATCCCACTTAATAGAAGCATCATCAACAATAATCACAATATCAATATCTGAATTAGCTTCTTGTGTGTGCTTAGCAGCAGAACCAAACAAGAGAATTGATTTAACAGCAGTATCAAATTTCTTATAAACTTTTAGAGCAAAATCCATTGCAATATCCCTATCCCCTTCAAATTTCAGAGTTTTTACAGATTGAGAAGTTTTTTTTGCAGAAGTTTTCTTTTTTGTTTTTTTAACACTCTTCCTTGCCATCTTCCCTCTTTTTAAATAAAAGGTTTATATCATTTATAAAGTTAATTATTCCATAGGCCTGCCACTAAACCTACTTCCGCTTCCTTGATTAGACCCTCCTAAGTCCATTGGCAATTGTGAAAATCCTGCTCCAAAAGTGCTATAATTTATATTTGGTAAAATAGGACCCATTCCACCATAATAGCCCTCAAACAAACCAGTGTTATAATTCCAAAAAGGACCTCGGCCATCTGCATAGATTGAAGACCCTAAAGCCTCAAGAGTATAAGACAAAGGCGAACGCTCAAAATTCATAACAAAACCACCTGCCTCAACAATTTTTCTTGCTTTAACCCCTGCTTTATCCAATTCCTGAAGAATCTCTTTAATAGGAACATTACCCATTCCAGGTGCAAGATGGCTATCTGTAAATCCAAAGTTATCTGTTAGATGAATGTGTTTAACATGCTTAGCAATTCTCTTTGCCTCCTCTCTCAAATCTTCCTCACTAAACCCTTTTTTCCTTGAAATATTCAGATGACCAACATCAAGAGTTGCTCCAATAATCTTTCTTGCTTGTTCTTCTGCAAAATCTTTTGAATACCCTTTTTTAACTAATTTTTTTGCAAATTTCTCTTGTGAAGTTTCAATAAGTTTTTTCAAATCTTCTGATTGTGAAAAAGCCATTCCTTGATAGAGATTCTCTATTGCAAGAACTGGTGCCTCTTTTTTCTTTTTCTTTGCAATTTCAAAAGCATGTAAAGCTGCATTAGCAAAAGTATCTGAAGCTTTCTCTACAGCAAATTTCTCAATTGGAACAAAAACTTGAGGAGCTCCATATTCTCTTGAAACAACATTAATATTTCTAATAAAATCATTTACAGCATTAATTTGGTCTGATATAGCCAATGCAGGAACCTTAGACATTTTTTTCGATATTTCCTTAACTCTTTTTGAATACTCTTCAGCTAACTTTTCTAATTCTTTTTTTGCTTTTGGATTATCATAATATTTATATGCCTGATTAAACATAGAATTTAATTTTAATTGAAGGTCTTCTAAATAAACCCCTTCAACTTTTTGAAGTTCAATTATAGCTTTTTTTTCAGTATCATTCAAAACATCAGGAGGATACCTTCCCTCAGCAACACCTTTTAAAATATCTTTAACAACAGGATAATTTCTTTTAACAATTGTTTTAACATCTTCTAATTCTTTAACAGTCTCTAAAAGAGTATTTTCCCATTTAGTATTATTAATACTCCTTATTCCTGATTCTGGAGTCATCTCCTGTTTAGTAACTCCTTTCTCTCCAAGAGGATAATACTTAATTTCTCGCGTAGATTGTGTAAGCTCTCCAGTTTCTTGATTAATTGCAACAATTTTCTCTGCTTTCTTTCCTTCAGGAGTCATTATAAATTCAGAACCTGGAGCAGCAGAAGCATGAATAACTACAGGAACATTTCCTTTTTTATCTAAATCTAAAGCTCTCTCCAAAACAGATTTCAATCTTTCTTCAGCTTCTTTCTTTTGAATCTCAGACCACCCTCTCTCACCAAAACCAGAAGGATCAATAATTGGAGCATGTAGAGATAATTTTGCTCCAGTTAATTCAGCCAAACGTTGTGCTTCTTTAAGGTCTTGCTTTGGAATTTGCTCAAAAACATCATTACTTAATGGCTGAAGCTCTATTGGAACAACACCCTCGCTTATTCTTTGATTTATTTCTTTTAATTGATTTGCAGTTCTTATACTTGTAGGAGAACCAATTTCACTTAATCGAGCATTATAACCTAAATAAAGTGTATCAAAAGGAGAATAGCTCCCTTGATAGATATCCTTAATTTCATATCCCTCTTTTGTCATAAAAAAAGATAGTTATAAGGGTTTATATTTCTTATCCTCAAAAGGTTTATCTAAATCAGGGTTTTGGATTGAATCTTCACTAAGAACATAATCTCGTGTCTTTTCCCTTGATTGTTCTAAAGACTCTGGCATATGAACAATCCCCTTTATTTTTTCTTCTTTAATTGGAGAAAATCCTTGAGATTCAACATTCTCTCTTGCTTGAATTTCTGAAGGAATATAACTTTCGCCAACACCTTTTTCTAAATTTTTTTCATAACTCCTTTTATTTGCATCATCAGCATCATATTGTTCTGCTTTTCTCTCTACATAAGAAACCTCTTCTTCACCTTCATCCACACTCGAACGAGAAGGAGCTGCAATTATAACATCACCATCTTGCTCTGTTAAAACTCCTTCTAAAGAAGGTGCAGAAACACCTCCTCGTGTCTCTAAAAACTCCAAAACATCAGGAGACAATTCCTCTGCAACAGAATCAGCATCTTCTGGAAAATCCTCTATAATATCTCCTTCAGATTCTTCTGTTTCCTCTTCCTCAGAATTGCTTTCTTTGTTTGATTCTTCTTTCTTCTTTTTCATATTATTAATAAGAAAAAGAGATATTTATTCTTTATGGATATGCAGGCATTCCATGAGCTTTTTTATAAATTTCAAAGAATTTAAAAGCCATCATAACAGCGCTATTTGCAGCCATTGGACGAAGATATTCTTTCTCATACCACTCTTCCTCAAGATAATTTTTTGTCTTATCTGAAGAACTTTCTTTTTTAATCTTCAAACCTTTAAAAGGTTCAACAAGACCCTTAAATGGGCTGAAAACTTCATCAGAAACTTTCTTCTTTTTATTAGATTCAGAACTTCCAGAATCATTGTTCTCATCTTTCTCATCTAAAAAAGATTTAACTTCTTCTAAAAGAGCTTCTATACTCTCATTAGTTGCCTCCTCAACTAATTTAAAAGCCTCATTAAGGTCATCTTTTTCCAATTCTTCATCCAATTTTTTCAATTCGTCTTCATTCAACGCATATCCTTTAAAAGTCACCTCTGAGCGACCAACAAAAGGGGCTCCTTGTCTCGGAATCCCTCTAAAATTAAAACTAACAAGAATACAAGAATAATATTTTCTTCTTGGTTTAATCTTTGAGAAAGATGTTGGAAGGAAACCTTCAGCAATACCACTTTCAATACTCACACTTTTCTTACCTAATAAAACAATCTCAAAAACAACAGTATTAAAAACATTAATTAATGAAGCATCTCTTTTTCTATCTTTCATCTCAAGTTGATTTATTGTTTTTAAATACGGTCTAACCCATCGTATATATAATTTTAAGCTACTCATCTGGCTTTTCAAATAACTTTTCTGTAGAGCATATCTCTTTCTAAGCTCTGCCTCAGATTCTTTCAACCAAATATTAAACTCAGCAATCCTCGAATATAAAACCCTTTTTACCCTATCATTTAAGTCAAGTTTTGAAACATCATGTTCATTCTCAACAACTAAAAAAGCATCAAGAAGGGTTGTAAATCCTCCTTGTCCAAAAGTCATCATCTTTATAGAGGTATTTCCTTTTTGAATATCTACTTTATCTAACCAAATTTGTTTTAAAGAGAGTAAAGCAGATTTTCTTACCTCTGGATCTTTTGAACGAAGGTTATCATAAGCTTGTAGTCTCATCTTAAATTCTTTTAAATCATAAACAATATTCAGGATACTTTTGACAACAACATTAATATTTCCCATTATCTTAGACGCTTCTTCTTGAAGCCTTGCAGATTTTAATCCCACCTCAGAAAAATGTGAGCCCCCTGGTGTAGAGGTAAAATTATCAATAAGCTTTTCAATAGAATACCCTCCCTCTTGAAGTAAATCTAAGATAAAAAAGTAAATTGATTCAATTGCTTCAGCAGTAGATTGATAAACAAGTTTATGCTCAGATACAGGGTCATTACTATCTTTTCCAAAATAATATGTGAGGTCAATATCTCCTTCATCAGTCTTGATATTTAGCAATTTTGGTTTTATCTCTGAAGCAGGAATTTTTTCAGGAGAGCCATATTTCTTCAACAATTCCTTCCCATTCTCAGCATAAAGAAGGGGGTTAACCTTTCCAATAATTTGCTCCACACTTGCCATAAAATATAATAGACATATGCATTAAAAAATGTTTGTTTTATGAGTTCTTTAAATAAAGAGAGATATTTCTTTTTAAAAAAGTCTTTACATTTTACTTTTTCCTTTCAGAATTATTTAACATTTTTCAGGAAATTTCCAAAACTACTGCTTTTTTGTTTTTCTGCTTTTTCCAAAGAACCAGCAGATTTTACTCTAATATAATCCTTAATATACGCCAAAACACCGTAAATAAATTCTTTAAATGTTTCAGGAGTATAAATTGGTTCAATTTCAAAAGAATCATCAATAAGCCCCTCTCTTTTTGCCTCTCTTTCAAATAATTTAAATCTCCAATAATGTGTTGGATTTGTTGCGATTTTCATATGCTTAACACCTCTTTTTTTAAGCTTTCTTATTGAGTATAGAAAATTTTCTAAGGTATCTCTGGACTTTCCTTCAATAATTAGAGCCTTAGGCTGTAATCCATAATGCTTTCTTAATTCTTTATAAATTGAATATTGTTGAGATTCTTTTTCTGGCCTCCCCCTATTGCCCCTTTGAATTTCCCAGTAATAAGAATATAAGGCTTATCTTTTGTTCTTGCATAACTCCTCATAACTGTTTCAACTCTTTTTCTATCAGCCTTTAAAGTTCCTGTTGGTATAACCAAAGATTCAAGAGATTTCTCACTAATAAATAAAATGAGCGAAACCATAAAAAAGATTAAACTAAAAATAAAAAGAGCATTCTTCTCAATTTTTATTCTTGTTCCAATAACTGCTCCTGTAAAAGTTATATCAATTGATAAAAATAAAAAAACAAACCCTAACAGCAATGAAATATACATAAGCTTTTTCATAATATCTTTAAGAAAAAAGAATATAAAAGAGTTCTTAAAAAAGTAAAAAATAAAAAAATTTAAATAGTCTTTTTACATTTTAGTAAAAAGTAAAATGAAAGAACAAATCAATAAAACAAAAGAGAGAATGTATACTTTTTTAATAAAAAAAATAGTTTTTTCTCCTCCAATAATAAGAAATCAATTTTTAAAACAATTTGAAAAAAAATTTCACTCTGATTTAGTTGAAAATAATAAAAATTTTCCAAAGCAAGTTCAAGAAAAAAAATATGAATATATGATGGCTATGCTTTATAGTACATTAAACAATCTTGATAAAGGCAATATTTCTAAAAAAGTTGCAGAAAGAGTAATCAATACTCTTGTAAAATATGGTTTTATACAAAGAGATTTAGGCAAAAAATTTAAAGAAAAATATGGTGTACTTCCTCCTTCATTTATAGTTTTATCTCCAACTCAAAAATGTAATTTACATTGTATAGGATGTTATGCCTCTTCAACAATTAATGCTCCTGCCCTTTCTTATGAAATTGTAGATAAAATATGTGATGAAGTTTATAATGAATGGAGTAACAGATTTATGACTATCTCTGGAGGAGAACCTTTTATGTATAAAGATAATGGAAAAACTTTATTTGATATTTGGAAAAAATATGATGAAATGTTTTTTCTTGTTTATACTAATGGAACCTTGATAAATAAAGAAAATGCTAAGAAATTGTCAGAATTAGGAAATGTTACTCCTGCAATTTCAATAGAAGGTTTTGAAAAAGAAACAGATGAAAGAAGGGGAAAAGGAATTTTTAAAAAAATTTTAGAAGCAGCAGATAATTTAAAAGAAGTTGGTGTTCCATTTGGAGCCTCAATTACAGTAACTAAAAAAAATATTGATATTCTCTTAGACGATAAATTTTATGATTTTATTTTTCAGGAATTGGGAGCAAGTTATATGTGGATGTTTCAATTAATGCCAATAGGACAAGCAAAAGATGCAGAAGAATTGATGATAACTGCTGAACAAAGAGTGAAACTTTATAGAAAATGGGAATATTTATTAAAAGAAAAAAAATATTGCATTGCTGATTTTTGGAATTCTGGAGTTTTATCAAATGGATGTATTGCTTATGGCAGGAATGGAGGTTACCTATATATTGATTGGAATGGGAATATTATGCCCTGTGTTTTTGTTCCATATTATGAGGACAATATTAAGGAATTATATAAGCAAAATAAAAAATTGGCTGATGCTCTATTTTCTGAACTGTTTGTTAGAGGAAGAAAGTGGCAACAGGAATATGGATTAAATAATACAAAAAAACCTAAAAATTGGTTGATGCCTTGTTCTATTAGAGACCATTGGATTGATTTTAGAGACAAGATTCTTACTAAAAACAGTAAGCCAGAAGATGAGCATGCAAAACAGGCATTAGAATCTGAAGAGTATAATAGAACATTAAAAGAATTCGATGAAGAACTAAACAAGAAAACAGAACCAATTTGGAAAAAAGAGTATTTGGAGGAAAAAGATGAATGAAAAGAGTATAAAAAAGATATTATCTTCATTTGGAAAAATATCCAAACAATGGGGGATAGGAGAACCTGTCGGAAAGGTATGGGGGTTTTTGTTATTTAAATCAAAACCTATAACACAAAAAGAGATAGAAAAAGGCACACAATACAGCAGAGGGCTTGTTAGTAGAAGTTTAAAAAAACTAAAAGAGTTAAATATGATTTTTACGATTAAAAAAGGCAAAGAATTCTATTATTCCACAAATGCTTCTTTAATTAAAGGGTTTAATAAAATAATAAAGAATTTTCTTGAGACTGAGATTAAACCCTTAATTGAATCTTTGTCTAAAAATTTAAATAAAATAGAAGATGCTGCTATCAAAAAAAATATTCATAGAATGATAAATGAATATAAAAAATTAGATAAAGGAATTTTAGTGTTTTCAAAAACTATGGAAAGTGTGGCTTCACTAAATATAGAAAATCTTAGAAAAATCGCTAGAGAATATTCAACAAAATTGAAAGGAGGAAATAAATAAAATGGCAGTACCCGAGATAGCAGGGATAAGTTTAACCAACCCTTATGTCATAGGAGGGGTAATCGTAGCAGTTGTAGTAATTATTGGTGGGGTGCTTTGGTGGTTACATAAAGAAGAAAAAATTTAATTTTTCTTAAATTTTTTATTTTCTTTTTTATTTTCTTTTTTAATTTTTAAAATAGATATTTTTCCAAACAACACTATTAAATAGAAAGATTTATAAACTCTTATTGTCTTATTTTAAGATAATAAGTAAAAAGGAGAATAAGAACATGAAAAAAACAAAGATAAAGAAAAAGAAAATAACTTTTGAAGTTCCAGAACCGGTTTATCATCTGATGAAAAAAGCAGTGGTAGCAAGAAACACTTCAATAGACGTAACAAAGGATTCTTTAATAAAAATTTCTGATATAGCAAGGGAAGCTTTAGTTAAAGGATTAGTTAGCCTAAAAGAAGTAGAAAACGAAGCTAACAAAAGGTTAAAAGAAAAAGCAAAGAAAGAAGCAAAACAATTAAGAAAAAAATAAACCTGTTTTTATTTTAAATCTATATTTTAGAGTAGAGAAATATTTATAAATAACTATCGGAACCGATAATGTATGGAATACAAAATAAATAAATATGAAATAAAATTAGTCTTAACAGTTTTTCTATTCGGAATTATCTTGCTTAATGGTGTAAATGTAGTCGGTGCAAGATCTAATTTTGTTAATCTTGGCGAATATGATATAGAATACGCTTATAATGAGGATGATATAATTGCAGGGGAAAGATTTACCTTAACTGTTACAATAACAAATGAAGATAATGAAAATAAAGAAAATGTGAGATTCAAATTTGATGAAGAGTATCCTTTTAAACTTGTGGGGGATGATGATTGGAATATTGAAGAATTAAACATAGGGGAAAGTGCCACGAAGAATTTTAGAGTTGAAATAGATGAAGATGCTGATTCAGATGATTACAAAATGAAGTTTAAAATTAAAGATAACAAAGAGGATTACAAAGATGAATTTAAAATAGAAGTTAAATCTGATAAAGCAGAATTTATTATCGGAAATTTACAAAGTGATCCTACTACAATCTTACCAGATATGAAAGATATAAAACTAACAGTAGAAATTCAAAATACGGGAGATGTCGATGCAAAATATGTAAAAGCTAAATTAGAATTACCACCGGGATTTTCACCTTCTAATTCTTATTCAGACATTGCAAATCTTGGAACAATCAAAGCAGGAGGAACCAAAGAAGCGTTTTTTTATATTGATACTGAAAAAATACTTAAACCTGATTTATATAATGCAAAAATTCATTTAGACTATAAAAAAGGAGTTGATAAAAAAACAAAAGATTTAGAAATTGATTTGCCTGTTTATGGCATTCCTCAGTTCCTAATTAATGATATTAAAACAGAACCAACAGAAGTTGCGCAAGGAGATTCAGTTGTTCTAAAAATTAGGCTTAAAAATATTGGTGAAAAAGAAGGAAAAGATACTTCAATTAAAGTATTTGAAAAATCAGATCAGCCGTTTGAATTTGAGGAAAAAACAAACTATATAGGAACTCTTAAACCTAAAGAAACCGGAACAGCTATTCTTAAATTTAATGTGGATAAAGATGCGATTCCAACAAATTATTTATTAGATATTCAAATAAGAACAGTCTATGATGAAAATGTGCTAATTTCAGATGAAACAATTCCTATCAAGGTCCATGAATCTAAAAAAATTACAGAGGATTTCTTAAAAATTGGCAGTTTAATTATTACAGGAATTCTTATT
Organism: Candidatus Pacearchaeota archaeon; assembly: GCA_017609405.1. Lineage (GTDB taxonomy): Archaea > Nanobdellota > Nanobdellia > Pacearchaeales > GW2011-AR1 > JAFCDZ01. The sequence continues at coordinate 2,873 of JAFCDZ010000003.1, read as the reverse complement.
ATCCTAATATCATTATTAATTTATAAAAATAGAAAAATAAAAAAATTTAAAAGAATTTAAAAACTATCGGTGCTAATAATAAATATGGAAATTAAAGGGGGTTTAAAAGTAATTGTATTAAAAATTCTTGGTGAAAAGAGTCTCACCGGGCAAGGGTTAATAAAAGAAATCGAAAGTCAAACAGGATTTTGGAAACCGTCTCCAGGCTCGATATATCCTTTAATGAATGATTTATTAAAAAAGGGATTAGTAACTTGTAAAAAAAACAAAAATAAAAAAATTTATTCTATAACTTATAAAGGAAAAAAAGTTTATGAAAAGATAAAAGAAAAAAAAGGAGAAATATTAAAGAATCTTATTGAAGGAATAAAATTTCTTGAAACTATAGGTGAAGATAAAGAAGAATTAAAACATATTATAGATTTCTTAAAAGGTTTTGAAAAAGGAAATTTTCCATTTAAGGAGAATTACGAAAGTCTAATTGAATTTAGGGCAGTATTTTTTAAAGTTGCACAGGATAAAAAAAATTCAAAAAAAGTTAATAAAGTTCTAAAAGAAGCTTCAAGAAAACTATTAGAATTACATAAAAAATAAATCTGTTTTAATTGTTCTTTATTTTTTACTTCCTATTTTTATATCAAATCTATCAAACCAGTTCCATCTAAAACATTATCTAACATTACAGGATTCTGCTCCAACTAATTTACCCGCAAAATAATCTGTTAAAATGTCTTTTACTTTTTTTGGAGGGGTAGTTATTGCTTTTACTCCTAATTTTTCAAACCATTCAATAGCTTTAGGGCCCATTCCACCAGCAATTATAGTATCTGTTTTTTCTTCTGCTATAAACTGGGGGATTTCTCCAGGCTTATGTTGATTAAAAAAGGGATTTTCTTTAGTATCAATAGAAATTATTTTTTTATTTTCTGTTTCAACAAAAACATAGTAGGGGCATCTTCCAAAATGATGTGCTAACATGCTTTCAATTCCTTTATTTTCTTCACTTGCAAATGCTATCTTCATTCTCTAAACTTATCCTAATTTGAGGTATATTATCACAGATTTTTAAACATCTTCATAACCATTAATTCTTAAACAATGTCCCATGATATGCGTGTATAAAAGTTTTTATAAAAGTAATCAGCCAGAAAATAACTAAGAGCCAATATAAGGAAAAACCAATGTAATCTATTAGTTGAATTTTAAATAATGAGGAAATTGTATGACTTGCAGCCACATATGCTCCAAGAGGAAATGTAAAAGCCCACCAGGACATTGCATAGGGAAGACTCAGCCTTTTGATGTAGTATAAAGTCAATATAATTGCCATTACAACCCACCAGATACCAAATCCCCAGAATAGAAATCCAAATACAAAGAAAGGTTCCTTAACTACTATAAAAGATGAATTTTTGATTAGATTAACCAATGCAACAGTTCCCGCTCCGATAGGTCCAAGATTTATCCAGATAGTTGGTGCAAGGGTGTTTGGTAGAGGATGATGAAGAATAAAGCGATACATTGATATTGCCAATAGAGCAAGATAAATGAAAAAGCCAGCACCCCACCCAAAATAGTTGAGGAATATAACAAACTCTTGCACCATTCCTGAAACATGTGGGATAATTAAACTTCCTGCAATAGGAATTACAATAAGCCCAACTGGAGGAATAAACCATGCAGGGTTTATATGATCGAGTTTAATATGCTCACCCCTAAACATTAAGTATGGTGTTAGTATGCTGAAGAATATCGTGAAAAGTGTCCCGATAAACCAGAATACCTTTCCTATCTCCATATTTCTGCCGATTACAATAAAATCTGCTGCTAAAACAAGCATACCTATTGCTATTGTGGCATAGAAGTTTGAGAGCACAGGATGCTCCAAATCTCTTAATGCTTCTTTTCTAAAGAATAACCATCTAAGACCCCATGGGATTAATAAAGTAAAGAAAAGAATAATATTAAAGTAAAATAATAGGTAAGATAAATTTTTCAGAAAAGGAACATACTGGGCATAGAATAAGCTAGTAATAGCCAGTATTCCTGTTCCCATGACACTTGCAAACCAAGATGGTGTAAAGTTCTTAATGATTTGACATTTACACTCTACATCTCTCAACATGATATCCTCCGATAATATTTTAGATTTTTGATTATCTTTAATTCATTTTATCGTTTAGTATTCTGAGTATTTTTCTAACTTTTTTATTTTTAATTTTATAATAAACGCTTTTTCCTTCTTTTCTTGACTCAACAATTCCCAAGTTTTCAAGCTTTGATAAATGAACTGATACTGTTGATTGAGTTCTTCCTGTAAGCGGAACAATTTCACAAACACACTTTTCTCCATTAAGAAGAAATTCAACTATTTTTAATCTTGTCTCATCACATAATGCCTTGAATATCTTTAGAGATTCCCTCATATTAATATATTGATAAATATAAATATATAAAGTTTATGGTTGGAATGAGAAAAATATCAAAGAATAGGGCTTTTATTTTTGCTTCTTTCTCTGAAAAAGAAACAGAAGCGAGGCGTGGGCGGGAAATTATAAAAAAAGAGTATTTCCACTATCTACTGGACAAGTGTGCGTAAGATTTATAAATATATGAATCTATATGGATACATATGGGTAGAAAAACAGTTGCCTTAAGTTTGGATGAGGAAGTTTACGAAAAATATAAAAGATACTGTGAAGAACGCCATATAATTCTCTCACGAAAAGTTGAAGATTTCATGAAAAAGGAGTTAGAGAAAAATGACTGACTTTAACCAAATCTTAAGAGAAGGTAAGATTGTAGACAACAAGAGAGTTAAATCTCTTAATATGAAAGAAGTTTTAAAGACAATTGCCAAAGATTCTGAGAGT
>JAFCDZ010000023.1 GCA_017609405.1 Candidatus Pacearchaeota archaeon | reverse complement strand
TTCCTATCCCTAAAATCATTTTAAATGGGTCATCATAAACAAACCAGTATCGCTGAATCGCTAATATGATTGCTATAATTCCTGTAACATATCCTATTATGCTAATTTTATTCATAATCAAGTCCTCCTGCAAATTCTGATTCAGGTTCTTTTTTAAACTTCCTAAAAATTCTTTTAAACAAATCAGTAAGATTTTCTATTATTGGTTTGAATGCCCTATAAAATATTCCTATTCCAATAGCAGCAATTATCCAAGGGATAATAACATTTAAAACAGAATCAAAAGTCATTTTCCTCTTTCAATAATCTTCCTCCTTTCATTCTACAATCTTTAATTACAATTTTTGCAAGTTCTTCATCTGTTTTTGCATTATCATATTCTTCTTGTTCTTTCTTTGTAAGTGTAAATAAACTAATCAAAGAATTTGGAATGGAATTTCTACTCATTTTGATTTTTCTAATAAAATCTTCGTCTTTAGGAACTAATCTTATTTGCTTTTTCCATTTCCTATCAAAATACCAAATTTGTTTTTTATTGATAGTAATCCTAAACACTTCCCGATTAATTGAAAATACTAACTTAATCATAGTATAAATCCAAAAAATTTTTAATTATTACAATTTGGAAAAAACCAACTATTGATGCTACTGCTAAAAAAACTAATGGATTCTCCATTACAATTCCTAAAACTATAATGATAAAACTTGGGAAAGATAAAAGGAAATAAGATAAATATTTCCTCTTATTCCCCTTTGCTTCAATTAGTTGTTCCCCTCTACTTTTCATCTTGTATTCCTCGCTGCTTCTGAAGCATACTGGGTTGCTAATACTTGTAATTGAAGAACTAACTCTTCAACTGAACCTGCTTGTGCTATTACTTTCTTTGTTTGTGGATTAATTACTCTTAGAGTTTCTGGTATTCTTTGGACTAACCAATTTTTATCTGTTTCCATTTCTTCATCTTCACCCTCATCTTCTCTAAAAGATTTTGGTAACCTTTTCTTAGGCCTTCCAACAGGTCTCTTTTCTTCCTCTACATCTTCAGTTTCTTCTTCATCAAAATCATCATCTTCATATAGATTTTTTTTCTTCATTTGAACCTCCTAAAAATTTATTTGTTTCCATAGGAGACTGGGTTGATGATTCATTTATCTCCTGTGGAATGTCAGTATTATAATCATCATCTTCTATAACTCCCATCACTGCAAGATAATTTTGATATTGTTGGAATTGGGTTACAAGCATGGAGGATAAAAAAACAAATGCAGCTCCTGCATTAATTATCGCCATTATCTTAATAAATAAACTTAACTCAGTAAAAAAAACTGTAACAATAGTCATAGTTATAATCCCAAATAAAATAAAAATAATAGCCATCATAGTTGCTTCATATTGTGTTCTTTGACTTATCCCTTTCATCATCTTCGCCATGATTGATGGGAAGACATAATTCCCTTTTTCTTTTCTTTTTTTCATATTAATTCATACATCCTCAACATTAACCAAATTGAAAATAAACTAAAACCCATAAGTACTCCTGATACTCCTATCCCTATTGCTGCATAATTGAAATTTTTATCCACCAATTCTCTTGAAAGTAATCCTGCTAAAAATAAGATAATAGATAAGGTTATCCCAATTACAAATCTCCAATCAAGTTTTTTTTCTATTAACATAATTTATTTAAACTCCTTTAAGTTTCATACTAATTCATACCTCTTTAATGTTAACCAAATTGTTCCTATTCCAAAACCTACTATTATTCCAGCAATTACAACAGCAATCGCGCCATGATGAGTTAATTCGCCAGCAATTATTCCTAGCGCGATTGCTGTTGTGAAAAGTCCAACTAAAATTAATAAAACTCCTGAAATCAATCCGATTTTAAATCCCAAATCAAGTTTTTTTTCTATTAACATAATTTATTTAAACTCCTTTTTCTTATTAAATGAGTGCCCAACTTCAATCCACTCCAGAACTTGGCACTGAACTGGGTGTGCACTTTTCTTTATCTAATTGGATGGTGAAAAAGTTTTGCTGGGAGTTTGGATTAATCCTTTTCATTTCCTTTTTATAATATTCATCAAGTATTTGGTTAATCTCTTTATCATCTAATTTATCCACTACTTCTTTAAGTTCTTCTCTTGGAATTAACATTTTCCTCCTAAAATCAGCTGCAACACCTTTAAAGTAAAGAGCATGAGTTATTTTTGTGTTAGCATTTGGTTTACGAACTGCTATTACCATTTCTAAATCTCCATTTGAGATTTTTATTCCATCAGCCAATTTTTTATTTATTTTCATTTATACCATCTCACTTATTTTTTGATTCATCTTTGATAATAAATCATTATATCTTTCAATAGCATTATCTCTGGCACTTACTTTTTCATTCATTAATTTAACTTCATTTGTCCCCATTTCATAATCTTGAAAATTTGTATTTTCATTATAGTATTTGTAATAATATCTTCCAACAGATTCAAAATGTTCACATGCTTCATACATATTACTTTTTGCCTCAATAAATTCTTTTAAAATTTGAATTTTTAAATCAATCAACTCATGTTTAATCCCACAATTTTCTAATTCTATTTTGATTTTTCTAAAACCTTGGATTGTATTAAAATATTCTCCTTGAGCCATCTTAGAATAATACTCTACATTTTTATAATCAGAATCTTCATAAGATAAACCTGCTAATTGATAATAATTATTTGCCTTTTGAGAATTTATTGAAACATCTGACCATTCTAAATCAGTTTTCAATAAAGTTTTAAATAATTGGTTGCTTTGATTTAATCCAATTAACATGATTAACATAATTAACATGATTAAGCAACCTCCAATTAAGATTATTCTCATCCCCCATTTCTGAAGATTAGTTTTCATTTTATACAAGTTTTGAATAGACATTCAAAAACTGCTTGAACATCATAATGTTTAATAAAAAAATAAATTAAACCAATAAAGATTGCTGCACTAATAACAAACCTAATCAAACCCCAAAGTATTGCTTTTTTATTCATCTGTGCTTCCTTTTAATTTACATCCACATTTTTGGCAAATTCCACTATTCTCAAAAAATTCTTTTATTGTTATACCTTTTGGAATTTTAACCAT
>JAFCDZ010000014.1 GCA_017609405.1 Candidatus Pacearchaeota archaeon | reverse complement strand
CTCTATCTAAAAACCCTCTAATTCTATCAGGGCTTTCACAAACTTCATTATCATACTCCAGACTCTTGGATGCACCCATTAATATAACTACTAATAAGTGGTATTTAAGTTTTTTGGTAAGGGGAAGGTAACCTATTCTTCAAGTTTTGATGGCTTGTTAGATCTTATTTTTCCAACTAAATGATCTCCAACAGGATCATAGATTTCTTCTGAATCTCTATCCACAGGTCCTTCTTCACTTGTCAGATACTTATTAGACTTATTATACATCTTCTTCTTTCGATACTCTTCTGTTCTTCTGCGCACACGTCTGTTTTTATGGAAGTAATCTCTAAAAGAATTATTTCTTCTCATTATCCATATAATACCTTCTAACTTATATAGTTTTCTAATTTCACTGTAAAATTTATATATTCAAAATTTTATAAACTATTATGAAAAAAGAGGATGAGTTAAAGCACTCTGCTCGAAGGAGGTCTATTCAAGAAGGAATTTTTGCAACAATAAAAAGCTCCTTTGGAGATAGGTATATATCTCCTTTTGCAATTGCCTTGGGTTTAAGCAATTCTTTAGTAGCTTTTCTTAGTTCAATTTCAGGTTTGTTTGGCCCAATTAGTCAAATTTTTGGTTCAAAACTAATGGAAAAACAATCAAGAAAAAAAATAGTTACAAAATTTGTTCTTCTTGAAGCATTATCTTTTTTATTCTTGGTTTTTATTGCTTTTTTATATTTGAATAATATTATAATAACCTCAATTCCAATACTCTTTATAGCTTTTTTTATTTATTATACAATTATTATAAATATTCCATCTCCTGCCTGGTTTTCTTGGATGGGCGATATTGTTGATGAGGAATATCGTGGTAGATGGTTCTCAAAGAGAAACACAATACTTAGTTTCATATCTATAATTTTTACTCTCTTATCATCCTTTTTCCTTGATTTTATGAAGAAAAACAATTTTGTATTTTATGGTTTTATTATTCTTTTTCTTCTTGCAATGCTTTCTCGTTTAATCTCTTGGAGAATTTTTCATAAACAATACGAGCCAAAAATAAAAATAGATAAAAAAATAGAATTTTCTTTCCTTGATTTTTTAAAAAAAGCGCCTAAATCTAATTTCGGGAAATTCACCTTTTTCAGAGCCTTTTTCTTTTTCTCAACATCTATAGCAGGCTCTTTAATAACTGTTTATCTTCTAAGATTTCTTAAATTGTCTTATACAGATTATATGCTCATTGTATTGTCTGGAACATTTTTTTCAATAATTGCTTTAGACTTATGGGGAAAGCTAATAGATGTTTTTGGAAATTATAAGATTTTAATAATAACCTCAATTCCAATATCCTTTATACCTGTTCTTTATTCCCTTTCACCGAATATCTTTTATCTTTTATTTGTTCCTTCATTAATCTCAGGTATTGGGTGGGCTGGTTTTAATTTAGCATCACAAAACATGATTTATGATAATGTTTCAAGGGAAAAAAGAGGCCTTGTTCTCTCTTATTTCAATTTGCTTAATGGGATTGGAATCTTTTTTGGGGCAGGAGCAGGAAGCCTTCTTATAAAATATTTAAATACCTCCTTTATACAACCAATATTCCTTATCTTTATAATTAGCACACTGCTAAGACTTCTCTCAATAATTATCTTTGCCCCAAGAATAAAGGAAGTAAGAGTAAAAAAGAAAAAAAGCATAAAAGAGATAGAGCATTTTGTTATAAGAGAGTTTCCTTCCTCAATTCATGAAGAGTTTCGTCAGATTTCTTCAATAGGAAGATATTTGAGGCAATAACCTATTTTAACTTTAGGAAAGATTTCTGGTTTTATTTTAAATAGGTGGCGTATTTTACTATCTAATTAGATTAAGATTACTAATAAATCTTAATTTAGATAACCATCTTGATTTTAAATAAACCAATAATATCTACCCTTTTTGAAGACCAAAATATTGTGAAAGATTAATAGCTTCTAAGGGAATCCTTTTAATTAATGATCCTTTTCTAGTCATTCTCCTACGATATTCTATAATCTTTTCAAGTGAACCACAAGATCTTGTTCCAATTTCTTGTGCAATTTTTTCAGTAACTTGATTTATAGCATCTTCATAAATTTCATAATTCAAACTTTTTGGAATTGGAAAATTAACATGCAATAATTCATGGATTAATTTGACTAACATGTTTCTATTAGAATCTATCTTTATCGTTATAGGGTTTGTTCTTGAAGGACCCTCGTAATCTACAAGATAAATTGGGATGTAAATATTAGGCCAGTTAAGACCTGTATAATGGGGAATTCTTTCTAAAACTATTTGCATCCTATACAAATAATGCCTTTCAAATCTTTTAGCGACTTTAATTAATCTGTTCCAATCATTACAAGAAAAATCAGGGTTTAATCTTTTATTATACTCCCTAGAACATACTAGTTCAGTTTTTATCATTTTAACCTTGCAACATAATAGATTGGTTCACTAAAAATATATCTTATCCCTGGTTTTTTGTTTTTTAGTATAAATTTTTTAGAATTAATTTCATTAATTAAGAAATTATTCTTTATCAGAAGATTTTTTATCCTAAAAGGGTTAGAGTAATTAGCATAAATAAATTCTTCTTTGTTGATATACTCAAAAGGATTTTTCTTATTTATTTTTAATCTAAAAAGAATGTAGAGGATAAAACTTTTAATTAATTCGAGAAAATTTTTATGTACAAAACAAGAGTGAGATGTCAAAATAATTTTTCCTTTTTTATTTAAGAGTTGTTTTGGTTTTAATATTGCTTTAACTCTATCCTTTTTATTAGGAATTTGTTCAATTATATTATTAAAATATAATATTGCGTCATATTTTCTTGTTGGTTTAAATTCAATTATATTAGAGGTAATTAATTTAACATCAGGCAATAATTTTTTGGCTTCTCTGATCATATCAGGAGATATATCAACACCAACAAGATTATTAAAGCCAAGCTTTTTTAATCCAATTATTTCTCTACCTGTTCCACAACCAACAATTAATACTTTATCCTTTTTATTAAGGTATTTTTTAACGAGAATCTCTTCTTCTTTCCAAAGACCTTCTTTTGCCTTAAGGACATAACTTTCAAGTCTTTTCTTATTCTTGTATCTCTTAATTATAAATGATTTATCAATTTTCATTTTTACATGTTCCTGCCTTTGCTACATATTCTTTATCAATTCTACAATTTCCAAAACAAAAAACTCTTGAAGTGCAATTAAGACACTCTCCTTGGATGGGCGTAATCCTTCTATAATCTTTTATAATTGGAGAGTTTGTCCAGATATCTTGAAATGTTGCATAGTTTATATTCCCTGCTATATTCTCAACGTCATAATCACAAGCAAAAACATTTCCTGTTGCTCCGATATGTGCATAAACTACCCCTCCAGTACAGTTTAGAACATCGCTACAATCACCAAAAGCATTTATGATCTTCTGGTTAGGATATTCTTCTTGTTTTTCCCTAACCTGGAGGCATAATTCAATAGCTTCTTTTAAACCTAACTTTAATTTTCTCTTTGGAGTCATCATCTTGGTTATTCTAACTGTATCAATTTTAAATTGAGATAGAAAATCAATTAAATCTGGAACTTCCCTATAATTCAGCATAGAAACTACTGTGTTAGTTGTAATCTTAACTTTTCCATTTTTGAGAGCCCTTTTTGAAGATTCTATCGCTCTTTCAAAAGAACCTTTCCTTCCTTTATATGAATCATGTGTTTCCTCTAGACCATCTATAGATATTTGTATCTCGTCTATATATTTTAATGCATTTTCTACTCTATCTGGATTGTATCCTGTTGTCAGCAGCCTGACCCTTATACCTTCAGATTTTGCATATGAAGCAATTTGGGAAAATCTTTCAAAACCCCTATCTGAGGCTGTTATCTCTCCACCACTTAAAGATATTTTTGAAAGACCCATCTCTGATAACTCAGATACTAATCTTTCTAATCTTTGTATTGGTGTTAGACCCTCTCTTGCAACTTCCCTAAAACACCCTTCACAAGAATAGGGGCAAGATTGTATTAATTCTAAGGTAACCTCTCCTATATTTAATGTTCTTGGAAGGGTAGTTGGTTTTTTTTGAATCGCCTCTAAAATTTTTTCTTTATTGAAAGGGAATTCTTTTTTTAATTCTGACCTAAAAATAATCTTTTTTTCTATAAGGGATTCAAGTATTGATCCATAATCTGAATCTGAAAAATTTACTCTGTTACTTCTAACATTTGCTTTGTGGGGTTGAGCAAGATATACTTCTATATGTGGGCGTCTAAGATAATATTTTCCTCCATATATATGTATTAAATTAAAAACATCTTCTTTTAATTGGGTTATAGAACTAGCTGGAAAAAATAAGAAAGAACCCATTTTACAATTATTATTAATCAGAGTGTCTGCACCAAGTATCATAATCTGTGTTTGTTTCTTCCTGAAGCCGTTCGTAGAGCGGCTTTTTTTCGTATGGGTTCTTTGGATTTCTTATTGAATCCTTAGCTTCAGATTCTACTTCAATCCTTAAACCTTTTATTTCATGGTTTTTAGTGGTTTTATCTTCTAAACCCCTTTTTATAAAAAAGATTCCTGGATTTATAAATCTTACCATTTTTCTGGATTTTACATAGAAAATCTTTTTTTGTTAAATTAAGGATTTTAATTTCTTTAATACCCTATTTTTAACAGAGATGTAATACCTAAAAAATTATAAACTCTTATTTTGTGATATTATCATGTTTAAGAAAAAGAAATGTAAATTTTGTGGAAAGACTATAAAGGATAGTTATTCTTTTTGTCCTTATTGTGGCTCAAGATTAAAAGAGCCTGAAGAAGAAGCAAGAGATTATGGATTACTTGGTAAAACAGATCATCCAAGCATAGAGAATTCTTTTGCCCCTCTTTCGCCCTTTGATAATCTCATAAACAAAATGGTTGGTAGTGCTTTTAGAATTCTTGAAGCAGAGTTAGAAAAAATAAACCCTCAAAGCCAATTTACTCAACCTTCAAAAAATATAAAACTCTTTATTAATGGTAGAGAAATAAATCTTGACAATCAAAAGAAAGAAGCAAAGAGTGAACTACAACAACCCAATAATTTAGAAAAGACAAGGGCTTTAATTGAGAAAATGTCTAGATTACCTAAGAAAGAGCCTAAAACAAAAATAAAAAGGCTTTCTGACAGAGTATCCTATGAGCTTCATGTTCCAGGTGTTAAGTCATTAAAGGATGTTTTAATGAGAAAGCTTGAAAAAAGTCTTGAAATAAAGGCTGTTTCAGATAAAGAGGTCTATATTAAAACCATCCCTCTGAGATTTAATCTAATTAGCAAGAGTTTAAGAGGAAACAAGCTGATTCTTGATTTTGATGTAAATTCTCCTATCTCATAAATTTTATAAATGCTTTAATATTTGTTTTAATAGAAGCTCATCCATAAACATGAGCCTGTAGCTCAGCCAGGTTAGGCTGGAATCAAAGATTCCGCTAAAACCCGTCTGGCTACTAAAACAATGAGCCTGTAGCTCAGCCAGGTTAGAGCACCAGTCTTATATGACGATAATCCGTTAGGATTATTGCCTCTTGGATTCGTCTGAGAGAGCTGGGGGTCCGCGGTTCAAATCCGCGCAGGCTCATTTAATTTGAATCGCTCGCGGTTTAGTTTGGCTACGACTGAAAGGAGTAGACGAACTAGGTCGAATATCTTTGATATGAGGCCCAAATCCGCGCAGGCTCATTTAACTCAAAACAACAAAATATCAATGGGTTTACACAGGAAAAAGCATTTAAATAAAAAAGTTAAACTAATAAAAGAATAAAAAATGTTTCAGCAATTAATTACCTTAAACAATAATTCTTTATGGGTGATTTTAACTTTTGTAATTGTTTTCATTGCTGTCTATATCTATACTTCTTTAGCATGGATGGCTATTGCAAAGAAGAAGAATCATCCCTATCCGTGGCTAGCTTGGATACCTTTTGCTAATATTGGTTTACTGCTACAATTAGGAGGATTTAACTGGAAATGGGTATTTTTACTTCTAATACCTTTTTTAAGTTTTATTCTTACATTTATAATCCTTCCATTATCAAAAAGACATTTTTTAGTGTATGCTATTGGTATGAGTACCTCAATAGTTTTATCTTTTGCAATATTTATAGGATTCTTAATTTTTCTTACTATTGCTCATTGGAGAATTTTTAAATCCTTAAGATATCCAGAATGGTTGGCATTATCTTTATTATTTTTATTGGCTCCTGAACTATGGCTCTTTGGAATTCTCCCTTATTTAATTGCAATAGGATATGTTGCTTGGGGAAAAAATAAATAACTTTCTTATTTTCAAAGCAACCCTAAGCTTTTTAAATCAATATTTTCTAAATAAACCATGGTTAAGGGATTATATCACTATCTAAGAGAGGCATGGAAAAAGCCTGATAAGAAAACTCTTAGAGAGAGAATGGTGGAATGGAGAAGAGCACCTGTTTTTCAAAAAGTCGAAAAGCCCTTAAGACTCGATAGAGCAAGAGCATTAGGGTATAAAGCAAAAAAAGGCTTTGTAGTAATAAGAGTTCGGGTGAGAAGGGGAGGCCACAAAAAACCAAGGCCAAACAAAGGAAGAAGGAGTAAGAGATTAACAATAAGAAAGCCATTAAAAATGTCCTATAAATGGATTGCAGAACAAAGGGTTGAAAGAAAATACACAAATCTTGTTGTTATAAATTCATATATGGTTGGAAAAGATGGACAATACTATTTTTATGAGGTAATTTGTGTTGACCCTCAAAGACCAGAGATAAAAAATGATAAAACAATAAATTGGGTGACTAAAAAATTTAATCAAAAGAGAGCATTAAGAGGATTAACTTCTGCAGCAAAGAAATCAAGAGGATTAAGAGATAAACATCCTACTAACAAATCAAGGCCCTCTGTAAGAGCTGGAGGAAGAAAAGGAAAATAAAATCACCTAAGATAAAATATTAAAACCCCTTCTATAATTGCAGCAATAAACAAGAGAGGTATAACAACAAACAAAAAAACTTTCAAAGATTCTATAAACTCTTGTTTTAATTTCTTTCTGTTTTTAATAAATGTCTTTCCAAGTTTTAAACCAAGCCCTAATGAAATCCACACTGCAGGAAGTTCAAATATTCCATGAGGAAGAATCCTCCACAGAGATAAGATTCCTCTTTTTTCAATAGACATTTTCATAACAAAGCCTAAAAAAAACCCATTTTGTATTGAATATAAAATAGGTAAAATTCCCAATAAGACCCCAAAAATAAGACCTAATAAAGATATCCAAGAATTATTAAAAAAGATTAACAAAACAGTTTCTATAAGATTTTTTCCTTCAAACATCTCTAAAATTTCTCTTAACCTATCAAGAATTATTTTTAAGACAACTTCTGGAAGGGGAATCAATATACCAAAAATTGCAGCAATGATAAAAATAGTTATAATCCAAGATATCTCTTTTTTTGATTCTTTTATTTTTCTAAAATACTCTTTGTATTCTTTTTTTATATCACCTAAAATACTCATTTAATATCCTCGTCTTTCTTTTAAATTTAGTTTTAAGGAAGAGCCCATAACCTAAACCAAATAATAATCCCCCAAGGTGTGCAGAATTTCCAATAGGAATATTTCCTGCAATTGAGATAATCCATAATAACAATAATAATCCTGGTGCAGCATATTTTATTTTAATTGGATATGGAATAAACATGATATAAACAGGAATATTAGGGGTTAATATCACTAACAATCCAACAAGAGAAAAAATTGCTCCAGATGCTCCAACTGCATAAACATTCAAATCAGTATTAAATAAAAAGGACCATAAAACAAAAAATATTCCTGAAAAAATTCCTGAAGCGAGATAGAATTTCAAATATCTCTTTGAGCCAATAATTCTCTCAACAAAACTCCCAATAAAAAATAATGAAAGCATATTAACAAATAGGTGAAATATGCTTGATGGACTATGCATAAACATACTTGTTAATAATGTCCAAATATATTTTCCTTCTAAGATATTTTTTGGGTTTAATGCAATATATTTAAAATCTAACCCAAAAAAACCCATCAATATTAATACAATTATAAAAAAAATAATATTGAAGATTATTAATATACTATTTACGCTTAATTCTATATATCTTCTTTGATATCTCATTTTTTCTTCTTAGAACTCTTTTTAGTTTTCTTCTTTAAAGAAACTTTTTTAGTTTTCTTCTTTGAGGAAACTCTTTTTTTGCTTTTTGTTTTAGATTTTTTTGAACTCTTTTTAGTTTTCTTCTTTTTAAGCTTTCTTTCTTCTTTTTCTTTTTGTTTTTTTCTCTCCTCTCTTCTTTTTCTTCTTTCTTCCTTTTCTCTTTCCCTTTCTTTTTCTATTTCTGCTTCTCTTTTCTTTTTTTCTTTCTCAATCTCCCCTTCAACAATTTTGATGTCCTCTTCTACTTTATTTTTTTTCTTATTTAATTCTCTAATTAATTTTTTATTATCCTTCAACCTAAAAGGCTCCCCACATTCAGGACATGTGAATTCATATAGAAGAGCATCACTCTCACTTAATTCAATGTTGCATGTATCACAAATATAGTATCTTTCAGTTTCTCTTCTTTTTATTTGTTCTTCGATTTGCTTTTTTTTCTGATACAAATGTTTTAACCAATATTCTAGCGCCTTCCTTGTTTCTATTTTCCAATAATAAGTGTACCAACCTTTCTTTTCATCTTTTTTTCTAATAAAAGATACAATTCCTCCGTCAAGTAATCTGTAAAGAATGTTTCTCATCTGATTTGGTGTTAATTTTAATTTTTTTGCTATTGTGAACTCATTTACAGGTTTCTTTTTTGAAATAATATCGACGAGTTCTTCATATTTTCCAACAATATGCTTTATAACCTCTTTTAAAATATCTTTGTTCATGATTTATTTCAGAAAAATACCAAATAAATATCTTTCGGTTTTGTTTTTTGATAATATTAAACTTTTTTTGGGTAAAATATTCTGATAATATGATTAAGAGGTAGAAAAACTACTTTTAGAAAAATTTAAATATATCAATTGATATATTCCCTTATGATGACACAAAAATTAAAAAATCCTTTTGCAAGGTCCCCAACTCTTGAGACAGTTCTTATGGTAGAAAGAATTATTGATAAATACAGCGGAGAATATAATCGAACAGCTCTTTGGAAGAAGTTGCCTAAAAAGGTAATGTGGCAAACATATCTTATTATCCTTGAGTATCTTGAGAGCATAAATAAAATTGCAATAGACAGAGAAGGGAAGATTGTTTATATTTGGAATCCTACACTTTCTAAAAGGTTGAAGTCAAGAAGAGAGGTAAAAGTATGATAAAGCCTTCTAAAGTCGTCTTTATAAATGATAAGTTAGAGAAGTGTTTTTATTCTTTAAGTGAAAAAGACCCAATTAAAAAAGGATTGTTAGAGCAATAAAGGATTTACAGAAAAACGCGTTTGCCGGAATTCAAATTCCAAAGAGGTTAATTCCAAGAGAATGTATACAAAAATATAGTATTAATAATTTATGGAAATATGACTTGCCAAAGGGCTGGAGATTACTTTATACAGTAACTCCTGAAAATGAAGTTAGATTAATTTCTGCAATTCTTGAATGGTTTAATCATAAAGAGTATGAAAAAAGGATGAAATACTAATTGAAACAACACTTAAAACAATCTAAATTATCCATCTTGCATCGTCGGAATTCTTGAGAAATTAAAAATTTTCTTGATTTTTAGTAAAGTTTTTAAAGGCTTTTTATTTATAAATTACATGGGTTGGTTTAAAAAAGAGGACAAAAAACAAAGTTCTGAGAAAATTCCTGAATTGCCTAAGTTGCCATCACTACCATCTCTTGATTTTCCGAAGATAGATTCCTCTAACTTGCATCCAAAACAAGAGCCTTCAAAAAAACAGGCAGTGCAAATGCCAGAGCATCCAACACAGATTCATAAACTTCCAAATTTTTCTTCTGGTTCAGTAAGTGATAAATTCTCTCAAAGAGTTATTAAGGAAGCAGTAGAGAGTGATGATGAAGAGCCCGAAGAATTTGATGAAGATAATTTAACACCCATTAACCCTCGAACTCAAAGAATTGGATACAAGGCAGATGAGGGAAATCCTGTTTTTGTAAGATTGGATAAATTTGAGGAAAGTTTAGAAATATTAGATTCTATAAAAAAGGATTTAGTTCATATTGAAAAATTCCTAGAAGAGATAAAAAAGGTACGGCTTGAAGAAGAAAAGGAACTGTCTCTCTGGGAAAAAGAGGTGGAAGAATCTAAAAAGAAGATTGCCAAGATAGATGAGGAGTTTTTTTCAAAAATTGAATAAAAATGGCAACAGAAGATATAACTTATGTCTTATTTGAGAATTCTGAAGCAAGAGAAAGAAAAAAGGAATTGCTTCTATCAGAAATAAATCTTTTGAGGATTAGAAGGGCTCTTTCAAAATACAAACTTCTTCGCTCACAAGAACTTTTATTGAAAGAAGAAGCTGCAAAAATTATGAAGGGTTTAATAAGAAAAATAAATCTTCTTATGCGGACTTTACCTTCATTAAAAACAATGCCAAAATTATTAAAAAAAGAGTATGTTGAAAAGAAAAAAGAATCTCTTGAATCTTTTGAATCTCTTTCTAAAATTTCACAAGGAAATGTTGAAGAAGATTCAATTGAAATGGAGTTAAGAAGAATAAAAGAAAAGCTTAATTCTTTATAAGCATAGTCAATTTTAAAAACTAAGAACTCTATCTGTCATTATGAACAGAAAAGAATTAATTGAAAAATTTATTGAATTTTTTGAATCAAAAGAGCATAAGAAAATTTCAAATGCTTCTCTTATTCCAGAAAATGATCCAACAGTATTATTTACAACAGCAGGAATGCATCCTTTAGTCCCGTTTCTATTAGGAGAAAAACATCCTCTTGGAAAAAGGCTTTGTAATGTTCAAAGATGTATAAGAACTCAAGATATTGAAGAAGTAGGAGATAGCTATCACCATACTTTCTTTGAAATGCTTGGAAACTGGAGTTTAGGAGATTATTTTAAAGAAGATGCAATAAAATTCAGTTTTGAATTCCTAACAAAAGTCCTTAAACTTCCAATTGAAAGACTTGCAGTATCTTGCTTTGCTGGAGATAAAGATGCTCCAAGAGACGAAGAATCTGCAAAAATATGGAGCTCATTAGGAATACCAGAAAAAAGAATTGCTTTTCTTCCTAAAAAAAATAATTGGTGGGGCCCTGCAGGCAAAGTTGGTCCTTGCGGTCCAGATACAGAAATGTTCTATTGGAAACCAAATGATATTCCAGCACCAGAAGAATTTGACCCCGACGACAAAAGATGGGTAGAGATTTGGAATGATGTCTTTATGCAGTATTATAAAAATGAAAAAGGAAATATTATCCCTGCAAAACAAAAAAATGTCGATACTGGAATGGGAGTTGAAAGAACAATAGCAGTCTTAAATGGATTAGAAGATAATTATCTTACTGACTGTTTTTTACCAATAATAAAGAAAATAGAAGAATTGTCTGGAAAAAAATATGGCGAAGACAAAGAAGATACTCGAGCAATGAGAATAATTGCAGACCATATTAAAGCATCAGTTTTTATAATTGCAGATGGGATAATCCCCTCAAACATTGAGCAAGGATATGTCTTAAGAAGATTAATAAGGAGAGCAATAAGATATGGAAGAATTCTTGGAATCCAAAATTTCACAACAAAAATAGCAGAGCCTGTTTTTGAAATTTACAATGATTATGAGCTCCTTAAAAAAAATAAAAAAAAGATAATTCAAGAACTTAAAAAAGAAGAAGAAAAATTCCTGAAAACTCTTGAAAAAGGAATTAAAATTTTCGAGAAAATAGCAAATGAATCAAAAGAAGAAATTTCTGGAAAAGATGCTTTCTTATTATATCAAAGTTATGGATTCCCTCTTGAAATGACAATTGAGCTAGCAAAAGAAAGAGGAATTAAAGTAGATGAAAAAGGGTTTAAAGAAGAACTAAAAAAACACCAAGAGCTTTCAAGAACAGCGTCAGAAGGAAGATTTAAATCAGGATTAGCAGACAACTCAGAAGCAACAACAAAACTTCATACAGCAACACACCTCTTATTAGCTGCTTTAAGAAAAGTCCTAAAAGACGAAAACATAATTCAAAAAGGTTCAAATATCACTTCAGAAAGATTAAGATTTGATTTTTCTTTTCCAAGAAAATTAACAAAAGAAGAGCTTGAAGCTGTTGAAGCTCTTGTGAATGAAAAAATAAAAGAAGGGTTGGAAGTAAAAAGAGAGGAAATGACTCTTGAAGAAGCAAAAGCAAAAGGAGCAATAGGTGTTTTTGAAAACAAATATGGAGAAAAAGTTTCTGTATATACAATTGGGCCTGATGAAGCCCCATTCAGCAAAGAAATTTGTGCTGGACCTCATGTATCAAACACAAAAGAATTAGGAAAATTCAAAATCATTAAAGAGGAATCATCATCAGCAGGAGTAAGAAGAATAAAAGCAATTTTAGAATGAAACACAAAAAAATAATTTTCATAACATTAGCAATTCTTTTCTTAGCTATTGGGCTTTTTATTACTTTTAATATTTCAGATGAGAATAGTGAGTGCAGTAAAGATTCTGAATGTGTTCTTCAACAGGTTTCTTGTTGCCCTTGCAGTATGGGTGGTATTGAGAAGTGTATTCCCAAGGAAAAAGTATCTTTTTACCAAGAAAAATTAAAAAATTGCCCAAAAGATATAGTCTGCCCTGCAGTTTATAATTGTAGGAATATCTCCTGCGAATGTTCTAATGGAAACTGCACAGAGAGTAAATCTTAAAAAATATCTTTCTCTATTTTTTTCATGGGAAAGTATAGGAATTGTGTTTTTGTTGTTGTATACAAAAAAAATGACGATGAGACTAAATATCTTTTATTAAAAAGAAAACTTCACTGGAGGGGTTGGGAGTTTCCTAAAGGTGGTGTTGAAAAAGGGGAATCTTTACTCAACGCTGTGAAAAGAGAAGTATTTGAAGAAACAGGGTTGCACCCCATTAAAATAAAAAAATTTAATATAAAAGGAAAATACAATTATAAGAAAATGCTGAGCGACAGAAAAGGAATAATCGGACAGAGATATACTCTTTTTTCTGCAGAAGTTAGGGATAATAAGAAAATAAAACTCGACACAAAGGAGCATTCAGGGTATAAATGGTTTGATTTTAAAAAAGCAATTGAGAAATTAACTTGGGAAAATCAAAAGAAGTGTCTGGCACTTGTTGATTTATATATTAATGGAGCTTAACATAATGGAACATTCTTAATAATGTCTGTGGGATTACATTGTGTTCCAGAAACAACTGGGAGAAGCTCTATTTTTGATATAGCGCCTAAATTTTCAGAACTGATGTCTATTAAATATTTTTTTCCTCCATTTTTTGAAGGAATACTAACATTTCCACTCATCACATATACTCCAGGGTCTCCTTTATTATTTTTTTCTATTTTATAACTTTTTGATCCATCACTTCCATAAATACTTATAATAATTGAATCAATCTCAACATCTTTTACTTCTATATAAACAGAAAGGTTTCCGCTTGAATTATAGCATGTAAATTCTCTATTAAAATGAACTTTATCTAATACACTAAAACATGAAGCAGATGTAGATAATTTTTCATTGAGCATGTTACTAACAAAAAGCCATAATAATGAAATTGCAACTAATACTAATGCAATTAATATAACTGTTCCAATTACTGCAGACAAACCTTTTTTAGATTTCAATTTCAACTCCATTTTCACACATATAATCTTTTACACCTGAATTTGAATTTCCCCTTAAAACAGGATAAACAATTATTTTGTTTACATCATTGTCTATTGAAATAGAATACTCTCCAGATTCACCACTTATTAATCCATTAAATGATTCTAAATTCTCTATTTTACTCTCACTTGGGGATATTTTTTTAATTTTTATTCCTGCTATAGGAACCTCTCCATTATTTGAAATTATTAAACTATTTCCAAGATATTCTACTTCTAAATCAACTTTTTGACAGGTTAGTTCAATATTTTCATTTCCAAATTTTGTTATTGCTTCTTTTTTAAATCCCATCATAAATAACCATACTATTGAAATTAAAACAATTACAATTCCTATTAAAAGAACTGTTGCAATTACTGGCGATACCCCTTTTTTCATATTTCTTTTATGTTTTCTTAGTTTATAAATTTTAACTATGACACTCCGCAGGTGCTTCTTCAATTGCTTTTGAATTTGAGCAGACAACTCTCTTTTTTACTGAGTTTTCATTTTTGAATTTTATTGGTGTTACCTCTATTTTATATATTCCAATTCCCGGTTTTTGAAGATATAATCTTATTTTCTCAGACGGCTTTAAATCTCTATTTAATACATAAATCGGAATTCTCCCATAATTTCCAGAATCTCTTTTCAATGAAACTGTTGCCACATCTTTATTTGGGTCTGTAACAGCTTTTATATAAAAAGCATTTATACTAAATCTTCCATTATTTTTTACTTTAATGGAAATATCATCATCATTACAGCTTATATTCTCTATCATGATAGAAACCCCTTCAGGACATTTTTCAATATCTGTTGGAACATATGTCTTTAACCATAAATAAACAATACTACCCATAACAACTGTTAATGCAATTAGTAACACATAACCTATGACAACACTAACACCTCTTTTCATTTTATCCTCTGCCTGAATAAACCTCCTCTCCAACTTTTCTTTTTATAACAAAGTAAAAATTATATCCTTTTTTTAACTTGAATTTATATTCCTTTCCGTTGTAATTTACAATAACTTTCTCTCCCTTTCTTGTTATCTTATCATTATCTAACTTTGAAACTTTCTTATTTTTTATTGCTATTGTGCTTCTTCCTAAAAAACCAATAGAAACCTCTCCATTTTGGTCTTCTTCTGGAACATATGCCTTTATTTCATTTTCATCACCAAAAATATATATTATCTCAGTGTTCTCTCCAGCATAGGTAGAATATGCTGCACTAAAATGCTCTAATAATTCTGACATTTCAGTTTCATTAAGCACATTTACTTCTCCAAACTCCAAAACTTTTCCACTTTCAAATCCAAATTCTTTTGTTAAATCATAAGTTTTATTATCTTGTTTTACATATGTTTTTATTGAGACAAATCCAATTAATATAGAAAGTATAATAATCCCTGCAATCAGATAAATCTGCCCTCTTTTTTTCATATTTATAACACTCTTTTTTAATTTTTATACCTTACTAATTTTCTTAAATTTCCCTTCTATCAAGTTCATTTTGAATTATTGTCAAAACTTGAGAAGCAAAATATGTTTTTGGACCAATGCTTATTAATTTTGCTCCCTTTTTCTTTATTCTTCTTATTTTATCTTTTGGGATTCCATCTTGGTCCCCTATTATAAATACAACATTATCTAATTTTTTTACATTTCTAATATCTTCCCCTTTTCTGTCTAAGATAAAAACTGTCTTTCCCTCTTCAATAAATTGGTCAACAACACTTTCTAAAGGTTTTTTCTCAACATAATATCCTGGGACCACAGTTACTTTTTCATTATCTTTCTTTCTCTTTTTGTATTTTTCATAACCATAAAGCACCTTTTTGATAACCCAAGCAACATCTTTCTTACTAAAATGAATTATTTTATTCTCGTTATTAGCCTTTAGATTCTCTCCTGGAAATAATTCCAGATGTTTTGGAGGGTCTGGAGGGCCATCAAAAACAAGATGAAGTTTGACATCTTTTCTTATATCATGAGACAAGAAAAAACTACTAATTATTATCTGGCATGCAATATCCATTCTTCCAGCTTTCATTAGATTATTCATATCAAAATTTCCAGAAGTTCTTGCATGCCTTGAATAATACAAGTATTCTTTCATAAAATTAATTAACTACGAGCTCTTTTATTTTTTTCCTTATTCAGCTCTATTGAAAAAATTTGACTTAAAAAAGAGTTAATAGAAAATTTTTAGAATCAGAGTTCAACATTTCTGGTTTGGTTTATAAATGTTTTAGTTTGTTAGGTTGAACAGAATGAGAAACATTATAAAAAATTCTCTTAAAATTGTTGCCCAAACTCTGCCTAACTGAACA